>NZ_CP020472.1:3307500-3960000 GCF_002075795.1 Shewanella japonica | reverse complement strand
TTGCAAGGCGTAGACCCGAAACCGAGTGATCTAGCCATGGGCAGGTTGAAGGTTGAGTAACATCAACTGGAGGACCGAACCGACTAATGTTGAAAAATTAGCGGATGACTTGTGGCTGGGGGTGAAAGGCCAATCAAACTCGGAGATATCTGGTTCTCCTCGAAAGCTATTTAGGTAGCGCCTCGAGCGAATACCACTGGGGGTAGAGCACTGTTAAGGCTAGGGGGTCATCCCGACTTACCAACCCTTTGCAAACTCCGAATACCAGTGAGTACTACTCGGGAGACAGACGGCGGGTGCTAACGTCCGTCGTCAAAAGGGAAACAACCCAGACCATCAGCTAAGGTCCCAAAGTTATTGCTAAGTGGGAAACGATGTGGGAAGGCTTAGACAGCTAGGATGTTGGCTTAGAAGCAGCCATCATTTAAAGAAAGCGTAATAGCTCACTAGTCGAGTCGGCCTGCGCGGAAGATTTAACGGGGCTAAGCAATACACCGAAGCTATGGGTTTGCTCTTAGGAGCAAGCGGTAGAGGAGCGTTCTGTAAGCGGTTGAAGGTGAAGGGGTAACCCACACTGGACGTATCAGAAGTGCGAATGCTGACATGAGTAACGATAATGGGGGTGAAAAACCCCCACGCCGAAAGACCAAGGGTTCCTGTCCAACGTTAATCGGGGCAGGGTGAGTCGACCCCTAAGGCGAGGCTGAAAGGCGTAGTCGATGGGAAACAGGTCAATATTCCTGTACTTTTGCTAACTGCGATGGAGAGACGGAGAAGGCTAGGCTAGCGCGGCGTTGGTTGTCCGCGTTTAAGGTTGTAGGCTGTTCACTTAGGCAAATCCGGGTGAACATTAGGCTGAGAGCTGATGACGAGTCACTAAGGTGATGAAGTAGTTGATGCCATGCTTCCAGGAAAATCTTCTAAGCTTCAGGTTAGTAGGAATCGTACCCCAAACCGACACAGGTGGTCGGGTAGAGAATACCAAGGCGCTTGAGAGAACTCGGCTGAAGGAACTAGGCAAAATGGTACCGTAACTTCGGGAGAAGGTACGCTCCTGACGGTGATGAGACTTGCTCTCTAAGCTGTTGGGAGTCGCAGATACCAGGTGGCTGCAACTGTTTATCAAAAACACAGTACTGTGCAAAATCGCAAGATGACGTATACGGTATGACGCCTGCCCGGTGCTTGAAGGTTAATTGATTGGGTTATCTTCGGAGAAGCTCATGATCGAAGCCCAAGTAAACGGCGGCCGTAACTATAACGGTCCTAAGGTAGCGAAATTCCTTGTCGGGTAAGTTCCGACCTGCACGAATGGCGTAATGATGGCCACGCTGTCTCCAGCCGAGACTCAGTGAAGTTGAAATTGCGGTGAAGATGCCGTATACCCGCGGCTAGACGGAAAGACCCCGTGAACCTTTACTATAGCTTGGCACTGAACATTGAACCTACATGTGTAGGATAGGTGGGAGACTTTGAAGCTCAATCGCTAGATGGAGTGGAGTCAATCTTGAAATACCACCCTTGTAGTTTTGATGTTCTAACCGCGGCCCCTAATCGGGGTTCGGGACAGTGCCTGGTGGGTAGTTTGACTGGGGCGGTCTCCTCCCAAAGAGTAACGGAGGAGCACGAAGGTTGGCTAAGTACGGTCGGACATCGTACGGTTAGTGCAATGGCATAAGCCAGCTTAACTGCGAGACATACACGTCGAGCAGGTACGAAAGTAGGTCATAGTGATCCGGTGGTTCTGTATGGAAGGGCCATCGCTCAACGGATAAAAGGTACTCCGGGGATAACAGGCTGATACCGCCCAAGAGTTCATATCGACGGCGGTGTTTGGCACCTCGATGTCGGCTCATCACATCCTGGGGCTGAAGTCGGTCCCAAGGGTATGGCTGTTCGCCATTTAAAGTGGTACGCGAGCTGGGTTCAGAACGTCGTGAGACAGTTCGGTCCCTATCTGCCGTGGGCGTTGGATGATTGAAGGAAGCTGCTCCTAGTACGAGAGGACCGGAGTGGACGAACCGCTGGTGTTCGGGTTGTTATGCCAATAGCATTGCCCGGTAGCTACGTTCGGAATCGATAACCGCTGAAAGCATCTAAGCGGGAAGCGAGTCCTAAGATGAGTCATCCCTAGGAATTTAATTCCTCTAAAGAGCCGTTCGAGACTAGGACGTTGATAGGCAGGGTGTGTAAGCGTTGTGAGGCGTTGAGCTAACCTGTACTAATGACTCGTGAGGCTTAACCATACAACCCAGATGAGTTTTTATCTGAGTTGATGGTAACTAGATTTATTACTTACTGTTGAAGGTAAGACTTAGTGAAGAATATAAAGCGCTTAGTAAAGTAGAAAACTCAAACAGCTTTCCGAATTTAGTTAATTGCGATAAGCGATTAACACCCGAATTTGCTTGGTGACAATAGCATTGTGGTACCACCTGATCCCATCCCGAACTCAGTAGTGAAACGCAATCGCGCCGATGATAGTGTGGGGTCTCCCCATGTGAAAGTAGGTCATTGCCAAGCGCCTAATTTACTCGAAAGAGTAGCTTTATCACGATAAAGCGAGTCTACTAACATTGACAAGTTAGCGACTTAAAAAGCATTTAGCATTACGCGTAAGCATTTTGCTAAAGGAGCGGTAGTTCAGTTGGTTAGAATACCGGCCTGTCACGCCGGGGGTCGCGGGTTCGAGTCCCGTCCGCTCCGCCAACATAAAGACGAAAGCCTCTACAGTAATGTAGAGGCTTTTTTCGTTTTGGTTATCAATGATTTCTGTTATCTACCAACAATCCCCATTATAAAAGATACTTTTGCAGTCAATATTTAGGGATGCTAACTCAACTAAACACGCTTAATAAGATACTGAATGTTTATATCAAGGCTTTCAGTAAATGCTAGGTATCACTCAGAAGTGAACCAGTGATTATTGAGTTATACCCTATCAACTTATACCCTATTAACTAAGTGTATCCATAAGTAATTGGGCCTTAATCTATCAATCTCAGAGTAGCCAGAGCAACCAGAGTGAACTCTTGTATATCGAGGCCAACTCTTGCAATATATGTTCGTTCTACTTAGTGTTACTCATTTAAGCATTAGCCAGTAAGCCACAGCTCATTAAATCGATAAATACAAATAGCACAACTAATCTTATCTTTTTATGCACTATAGATTGATCTGCTTATGAAGTATTAACGTATATGATAAAGAGATTTGTATAAGGTAAAGCCAAAGCGTATTCAATTTTACTAATTTGGCTGAAAAACCCACAGTCAGTAGTGTTTGAAGCAAATAATGCTTTACCTTTGTCGGTGGTTTTAGCATAATGCATCTCGTCAACAGGGGTATAGTTCCAATTGGTAGAACAGCGGTCTCCAAAACCGATGGTTGCGAGTTCGAGTCTTGCTACCCCTGCCAAATAAAACAACGGCTTGCATAGAAATATGCGAGCCGTTTTTAATTCTGTAGAATATAGCGTAGAAAATAAAGGTTTCATTTTCGAATTTATATTCACTTCGTACTGTCTGTAAATAATTTTGTTTAACTACCTTTCAATCACTATTCTATACGGAACAATACAAGGTTTTTTGAAAAAAAGAACTTGAAACATTCCATTACCAAGCCGAATAGGTATTAAAACTGAGCCTGATTTAACTGATTTCAGAACCATGAAAATCAAAATCAAAGTCAAAGCTGAGCCCGAATATCGTATGGTTTATCAAAAAAGTAAGAAAGCACCAATTCATTATCACCGTTTTAGTCACTCCTTCAAGTAAGTAAAGACCGATGAAGGCAGTTTCAAGTTTGAGGTGTAGCCTGATCGTAATGGCCGTTTCGAGCCTGAAATAGTAAAAAAACTCAGAGCGGTTTTACTTCCTTGAACGATAAGATATTGCATCTTTACGTCAAAGGGGTGGTAACAATAGTTGAATGCGATGAGTTAACACAACATGTGGACTCTCCTGATTCTGTTCAGTTAGCCTCACGGTTGGTTGAGGATTTGAGTTTGTCTAATGTTGAGTTAGTAAAAGGAATCACCAGTTTTGAGAGCGTCATTCCGATCATTCGCAACTCAGAACTACTGATCTCAGTAGACACATCTCTTGTTCATGTTTCTAAGGTGTTAAACAAGGGGGTGGTCGCCATCTTCCCTGAGACTATGTATGCATGGAAGACTTCATCGGTAGGGATAGTCTCTATCAGAAGTTCTATAGCTTTTGCCCTTCTGAGATTGCAGTGGGCTAAAAACCAGACAAACCTTTAATCAGATGCACAGAATAGATCGCTATCAAAATGTGAAATCAAGTGCAGTAATGGTCTAACCTTAATACGTAGTTTAATTCACGCTCAAGACAACCGATTGCATTTATAGAACCAATGCAATCGAGTGTGTGATTGTAAAGGTCATCAAGAATCCTAACTTTTTTAAATGATGACACCGCATAGAGAGTCGTTTACTTGGCGATTATGCAAGCTTCTAAGAAGTGGGCGATGCTGATTGGAAAACGGAAACCAGCATTAAATCGCTTTATTATTGTCTTTGAAGCTCGAATACCTGAGTACATATAAACTTGGCAGTTATACAGCATCTGCTACAGGGTCTTTGTACTACTGCCTATAGTTGGAACAATACTCACCTTGCGATCATATATGCCCAGCTGGCTCTGTGTCTTATGACCTGAGAATTGCTGCTTTTCAGCTGAGGTTCCTTTAAAGTCGGAGATCCCTTTAGCTTTAATATCGTGAAATGTAAACGAGAGCTCTATCTCTGGGTGTTTTTTCTTCACTCTTTTCTTCGCACGGTTCCAAGCACTACTTAAACCATCAGAAGAAAGCTTTCCACCATTTTTTTTATTGATAACATAGGCACTAGCAGCATCATTCTGCAGTAGCTCTGCTTCCTGTATCAATACCCTCAATCTTTTAGACCATGCCTTGATTTGTTTCTTGCCAGTTTTTCCTTGTTCAATATAAATTCCATCATCTGATAATTGTGACCATGTAAGATTTAGCACATCCCCCTTTCTTGCAGCACATAAATAACTTATCTCCATAGCTATTTTGAGGCGCGGTTCTGCGCATGCTAAAACTGCGCTGTATTCAGTGTCTGTTATATATCTATCACGTGTCTTAAGTTTAAACTTTTTTATCCCTTTGGCGGGGTTACTGTTGCATTTTCCTCGCTCGAACCCCCACCCAAACATTACACTAGCTGCCGCTAGTTCGTGGTTAGCTTGGGTTTTGCTAGCTTGTCCTCGCAGGTCCATATATTGGCGTATATCTGGGGCTCTAATATCATCTGGTTTCATTTCACCAAAGACATTACTAAATCGCTTTAGTTCTATGTCGCGATCTTTCTGTGTTCTTGGGGCAAGCTCGGAGTAGCTTGTACTGTTGAGATAGTCTATTACTAATCGATTTACAGTGTAGATTGTACTCATTTCTGCTATTTCACTTTCATATGCTTGCCAAACTTCAGCTTTACTAGCGGAACTCTTACATAGCACCTTCGTTGAGTTATGACGCTTTAGGACATAACTCTCAGCTACTCCTGCACGCTTATGTAGATAGACAAAAGGTGGCATCCATGAATCATTAGTATTACGAGTTCGCATTTAAGGCTCCAAAGTTTGGTTTAGCAGTTTTATTTTCTAGTTGAAGCGTTGCTCCATTAGAATTATTTACAAAATCCCAAGTTAGTGATGGTCGTCCATCTCTACGAATAAAATGTTTTATGCCTTGGAGTATTAGCCATTTGATTTGTGCGGCTGGCTGCGTGAGACCACTAAGTTGTTCTAAGTCTTTTTCTGTGAGTAGTGCCATTTGTTCCTCTTTTGAATAATCGACATTTTTTAAATCAAGGCCAGTATTTTCGTTATTGTCGATATTTCAAAAAAAAGATTATGCCAACTTACAAAGGAGTAATTATTTAGTATGATTTATGTTGTTGTTTTTTATTGTGATATTCTGGTTGTTTTTCTTTTTAAAAAATAATTTATTTTTTTTTGATTTTTTATTGCTTGTAGATATCTTCACGAAAATGCAGTTGATTCTTAGGTTTTAAACAACTTAACTTAGATGTGTTGAAGACGTAATTGCGGTAAATGGGGTAATAAATTAGAAGTTCTGTAAAAACCTCTAATTTATTTATATAAGATTTAGCTTGATAAGACCTAAATTATCATCACTTATTACTGACATTTTCAGCTTCTTTGCACTTTTTACAAATAATGATGCATCCGACGATTAATACAGTTAAGGGTAGTAAGAATTCCATGGAACCTCCTTTATAGGTATCAGCTTAGGGTGATTTAAGCTGATACCTTTGCTGATTTTGAATTTAAAAAAACTTAAATAGTAAGTAGCGACATTTTAACCAAGAGTCCTCAGGCAGCCCTTTGCCCCTATACTTTCTATCATAAGCACATTCTCCGATTATAAATTTCAAATACAATAAGCTTGAAGGTAAACAGAAAAAAGGGCTATTGGTTATCCAAAACATAGTCACACAAACTATAGTCGAGATGAGTAAAATAAGTACTGGCGTGTAACGAGCGTAAAACGCTTCGTTTTGTTGATTAAAAATCACTATCAAACCCCGAATCAAAGCCTGAGTCGAAACTTGAACAAGAATCAAAACTGTCGAAGCTTGATGAGATATCAGTATCACAAGTGCTTATTGAACTACTGCTTTCAGTGATACCGAATGGGTTACCTTTGATGTCTACACTGGAGCCTGAGACCATTGGTGTGCCATCAATATTGGTAATAGGGGCGTTATTTTTAGAAGTCATAATGTGTCCTTTAAAAAGAAGGTTAATTACTGTTCTAAATTTAAGTTAATGAAATAAAGTTGAATTGCAAACTTATTTATCTGCAAGGTCAGCAATAAAAATGTGCCCTTTCTTTATTCACCTCGTCGGTTACCTAGACTCTTTCAAGACTCAAAAAAATCGTTTTTCAGCTTTTATTCTCTTTGCATTTATTCGATAGAATTGTCTTTATCTAGCAAAAATCGGCACGATTTTCTGCAATAAAACGGCCTGTGAAACAGGCTTTCAAAACGCGGATGTGAGTTATTACGAAGTAATGGCGAGCAGCAGCACGCGCATGTACAGCTGGTCTGTACTAACCGAATTTTAGTTTTGCCTCAGCAAAATTTAGCCTCATATTTGGGACAAATTGAAGGCTAAACCTATGTGGTTTTCGTCAGAAAATCATAGCGATGAAAGAGGGAAATGAGGTGGAACACATCCCCTCGTCATAAGCGGTGAAAATGCGGTTAGTACAGAGCGTAGCGAAATACATGCGCGCTTGATGCTGTGAAGTGCTAGAGCGTAGCTCGTAAACCTGCGCCGATGACGAGTCATCAGAGCGGGTGGGCGCTTCAGAGCATATGAGGGATTAACGAAGTTAAACACTCATCAGCCAAAGGCTGGCTTTGTAGTGATGTTCATCGCTATTTTCATCCCGACAGGAATAAATCAGCTTAACGGCATGAATTACGTGACTTGTGGTGATAATTTGCAGTACCTGACACTAGTTATTGATATCAATAATTCAAAGAATTCGGATATCACTATGCACACACATCAAGCGTTACAGAATGCGATTAACGTAAGCGTTTATGAGGCAGGCGGTAAGGTTGAAAAGTTTCAGCCTTACCTGTTTATTCCTATGCGTTATTTCTGCGGTGCTAACAATAATCAAACGGGCAAAGCTCGAAGGGAACTCACTATCAAAATAGTGGCAAGATTCGGGATGACGTCACCTACGATTATTGCCTGGCTTTACGGTATTTCTAAGCGGCAGGCACTAGAGCATTTAAACAAGCTCGTGAAGGAAAAATTACTCAATGTGGTCATCACTCATCGGTCTTTAGATAATCGCGTCTATGTACTCGGTTATACAGGTGCTAAGTATGCTGAGGAGTTACTGTCAGTGGCCGTTTATTTTCGCTCAGGCGATAACCCATCATTAAGAGTCAATCTGAATACCGTGATGCATGATTTGATGATGCAGTATATCCAGCTACGAGGCGTACATAATAAAAGTAAGGATGGTGAAGATAATGTGTTTTGGCACTCTGTGGTGACAGAGTCGGAGTTTAAAAGGTTGTTTAACTCTCATGATGTGAGAAACGTCGATGGCATTGTGCTGGAAGTGTCTGGCAGCATTACAGCGATTGAAATGGAGCATTCATTTAAGACCAAGGCGGCAAGGCAAACCATTCTCTTAAAGTGGCTATACGGCTTAAATCATGGCTATTACGATAAAGTGATGCTGTTCTCGCAATCACAGCAGATATTCAGTGATATAAAACGATTACATGGACAGCTTTTTGAGGAGCTGAGTACCAGAATCGATAAAAAGACCCGCCAGCCTTTACTAACAGAATCTAACGTTGAGTTATTACAAAGCAGAATGATATACAGAACGGTTTTTTGCAGTGAATTAGATAAGATTTTTTATCAATAAAATTAAAGAGGGCACCGACAGGTGCCTTTGAAACGAGGCTTCTAGCATCACATCTGTGTTAAGTTACATCACTAAACCATAATACAATGGTTCACTTACGCCATCTTACTTTGGCGCTCAAACGGAAAAAAAGGCGCTATGCCTTTCCCCGCTATTGTAGCAGTCCTAACACCCCATAGTTACAAAAACACTAAAATAACGGCGTTTCGCGATCTACTCAAATTAAGTTTATAGTATGCATTATTATTCGAGCTAATCATGCTGAGCTAGTGATTAACTAGTACTTAATATTTTAATAACAATGGTTTATTAGTTTATTTCTGAGGAGTTACTGCTAAAAGAACTTCAGCTGCAAGGCATTGGTCACAGCTTGAGCATATTGTTCAAAGCTGTGATGTGAATTAGAATAGTTCGTACAATGTGTTGTTAGTTTACGCCCAGAGCTTTATACACAGCATCTATAGGGTCACTGTAAAAGCTTACCTGAAACTTGGTAAATGTTTCTGACGGTACGGTAGGAATATCACTTGCAGATGACATCGGCAGTAATATTTTAGTCGCACCAGCTTCATGAGCTACTTGCATTGATCCTGCCAAATCTGTCACAGGGTTTACCACACCACCTAAAGACATATCACCAAGTACAACCATCTGCTCTTGAATAGGTTTAGCTAGTAGGATTGAACAGAAGGCGACTAGAGATGCCAAGCTTGCTGTCTGTGTACAACCAGAGCTTTGTAAATCAACACTATGGAGGTTAAATTCAAACTCTGAGAATTTAGCTGAAGCATTAATACGGCTTAAATTACCTCTAAAGTAATCAAAACCAATCCTCACTTGCTCTTTTGCATGTGTATCATTACCAAAGCCTGTTGCACGGTGTTTGCCTGTACCAGCTGTTTTTTGTGTTTCTAAACGGAAAACACCGAGTTTGCCCATAGCACCATGACTGACAAAATGCACCACACCAGCATTTTGAGGGCCAGCAGGTATTAAATTAGAACCACCTTGTTCAGGCACATTAACAAAGAACTCTTCAAGAGTGTCATTATCGATGTAAGAAAAATTAACATCGAAAAATTCCATACCACCGATTTTCTTTAGCTGCTCTTTGACTCGGCGACGTGACTCAAGCGCATAGGTCAGACACACTCTAACATCTTCTTTATTGTATTCACCGTGCGGGAATAACAGCTTTAATAAACCTGAAGTGGTGCGCTTCACACCTATAACATCACGCTGATTTAGGTTATTACCAAACTTAAAGTACTTATTGATTGCATCAGAGAACGTCTGCTTGCGCATATCTCGCATGTATTCAGCTAGGTAGTCAGTGATTAAGCCAAAGCGGTCTGTAAAAAACTCAGGCCGCATTTTAGGTATTTCCCACCCAGGAATATAAGCATGGAAACGATCAAAATAGGCTGAATCAATCATTTCTGGAGGGAAGGGGGCTAACAGGTGGCTCGTTTTTACTAACGTTTCAACGCTTTGATCTATGTTGCCGACAAATACCATCGAAGCTTTTGCTTCAATGGAGTCTCGGCCACGGCTAAATGAGCCTGAAGCCATATAGTCTTTCATGATCTGAATGCCGTCTTTGTCTTTAAAACGGATACCAGCAACCTCATCAAGAGCGACTACATCCCACATGCCAACCAAACCCACTTGGCGAGATGACATGTTATAGAATAAGTTCGCAACGGTTGTTTGACCGCCAGATACCAAAAGCGAATTGGGTGAGCACTCTTTGTAAACATGTGACTTACCCGTACCACGAGGGCCAAGCTCACACACATTATAATTATTTTCTACAAATGGGATCATCCTTGCTAGCAAATGCCACTTAGCTCTTTGCTTTAAGTTTGCAGGCTCCATACCGATAGAACGCAGTAACAGATCAAGCCATTGATCCATAGTGAAGGCACGTCTTGCATCAAATACTTCCTGCATGTTCATTGATGGCATTTGAATAGCTTTCAATGTCACAACAGAAAAAGGTGATGTTTTTTGCCCTTCTTCAAAAAAGTAGCTCAAACTCACGATGCACCAAATACCACCCGTAAGTAACTTTTCATTGTCTTTAATGATACTGGCAGGGATGACAGCATCTTTAATTCCAAGGTTAGATAAGCTAGCCTCGTAAACGTCTTTTTTCTGGTTAAGTCTTACCGATACTTTATCAATAACTTTATGAGTGCCTTTTTCACGGATCAGTGATTTCACTTTCTCCGCTTCATCGGGTCTCACATAGTTATCAGTCAAGATTTGCTTAACACGGACTAAGCCAGCATCAATTAGGTCATCTTCAGCTGACGAGCAATACATACCAAGTAGATACTCAAGTACGTAAACAGGCACGTTAGCGCCTTCTTTTAACTGCTTAGTCAGATCTTTACGAACCACACGGCCTTTGAACTGAGTAGTCATTAGTTGGTCAAGGTCAACGTCACGGACTTGTTGAACTTCTTGAGCAATTTTTTCGTCATAAGCTAATGATTCAGTGAAGATATCTTCACCTTCATTATGTACGCTGTCATCACTCATATCATGATTGTCATCACCGTAATGGTGGTAATGATGCACTTCGATATTGCTGTCACTTTCATCTAAGTGTGAAGAGTGGTTTGTAGCGTTTTCTTCGTTGTTTTTGTGTTCATTCATCGTCATTGTCCTTAGAAGAAATCGTCTTCAATAGCGATATCAATCGTAACTGAGTGTGACTGCAATAAATTCGGTCGATTAGGCTGAGTAATGTCATTCATCATTAACTTGTAAGCTACCGTTCGATCAAAGCCTGAGCCGCTAAGCATAATAATGACATTGCGCTTACGCTCGTCACTTTTCTCGGACGTTGAATCGAACATCACTTTTTGTTTGTGAGAAACCGTTTTGCCTTCAGGATCTTCAATCCAGACTTCTAACTCACGAGCGAGATAATCTTTACCAACAGGCGATGCTTGGAACAGTTCAATTTTATCAGCTAGTGCAACAAGCTTTATTGGATTGCTTAAAGGCACAACCGACACTCGCTCTTTGGCGTGTTTGGTTTGCTGCTTTTTATCTAACTCCCGAATTTTCAATATTGGCACGCAGATCTCCTGCGGCATGATGCCACCATGAATAAACTTAGCGCCACCGACAAAGTTAAATCGGTTTGAGCCACGGGGGACGATAAACTCAGCATCACAGCCTTCAACACTTAGGTTGGCCGTAGCAGCCATTTTACCTTGCCAGTAGTAATTATCTTCAGGCAGGTTTTCACCGATTAAATAGCGCTTTTTAGCTTCAACACTGCCTTGAGGCTTAACGGTTAAAGCAGTTTTATCAGAATCGACTACATCACTCGACTTAAACAAGAAGCCATGATCAGCAGTAACCAAAATACGGCTACCATTTAAACGGTTAATAATACGCTCAATAAGCTGTTTTATCTCAGCAATAGCATCGGCACAAGCATCAAAGGTTTGATTTTCTGTTACCGCTTTATCGCCAATAGCATCAATTTGATCGTGATAGATATACACCACACGAGCATCATGTATTTTTTGGCGACCCTCTTCGTTAGTCCAGTTAAGTACTTCAGAGGCTTTAAATGCCAAGCCATTTCGCTTTGCCAGTATTTTTTGGCGGTTTTCATGGCCATGTACACTCACGCCATCTGCTTTGTACTCTACTTTTGCGCCAACATGAGCCGTTAACTCATTATGAGGAAGTAGCGCAGCCATACCCAATTGAGTATAAGATGGCACAACACCTAACTGAGACTTTATCTCACTTAAATAGCGTTTCTCATTATTGATTTGATCGCTAATAGCATGTGCCACTTCATAGCGCAGTGCATCGGAGATGATCACAAACACTTTCTTAACTTGGCTGCTTTGGAATGTCGCTTCTACTTGGCGATTATAAAAGTCATATTGGTTAGGAACTCCTGAAAGCTTCCATTGTTCGAGTAAGTTTTCATTATCAACCAATTTGCCCCAGCTAATGGCTAGATCGTGCAGATACCAATCGACATAAAGGGCTTCAATATCATTAACTAACCCTGTTTTCTTCAAAATGTCAGAGCCGTTATGTGCCACTTTAATAGCATTTTCACAGAACTCACGATAAGCAGCATCAAACAGGTAAAGCTCTTGCTCATACGCCTGATACATTGCTTTTGCAGAGTCGTAATTAAAGCCATCAATGTATTTTTGCTTCAAGGTGTAGAACTGTTTTGCGGCTTTAATTGCATTTAAAATGGCTGCATAGTTGGATTTACTACCATTTTTATTATGACTAGTGTGCGCCCAATGTGTCGTTAAACGGTGTGAAACGATTTTATTGATATCAACTTGCTCAAGCTCGTTAATTTGGCGAGCAAGTAGAATAATGAGCTGTTGCTCTGCGTACTCAAAGGTTTCAACACTCTGTAGTAGGTGTGGTTGTTTCACCATTGAGAGAATATTTTTCAGCTCAAACTCACGCTCAACTTCTGCCGCTATCGCATTGTAATCTTGTGCCATTGAGCGGCTTTCACGTAAGCTTTTAATAATGTTTACAGCCATCGCTCGTTTGGATGAGTTCATACCGACACTCACAGTGCTCGCAACCACTCGCTTGCCTTTCTCATCAAGAATAATCGGCAGTAATTGCAGAGTGAAGCGCTCTAGCATTGGATCTTTGCTGCTAACACCGCTATTTTGCAGTGCTTGATAGCACTCAGTAAACAGCAGCTTGATGATTAAATCTTGCAGCTTTTGCTGTGAGTCAAGCTGTGTATTGCTGTCTTTAGAATCGCCATCATCGCTATCATTCTTCTCTACATCATAACCTAGTGTTTCGTTAGCAAAGCGCCAGAAGGCGGTTTCTAAGTTATATTTCTGTAGTTCAGTAAATAGACTGTTTTTGTTTTTTGACGAATCACTTTTTGGAGCAGAGTCTTGCAAGTCTGTGCTTATAGAAAGAGCCGCTTCTGAAAAACTTCCCGTTTCTTTAATTAGCTGAGCAAACTGCATGATTAAGTGCTGTAAAATCGTTACAAAGGTCGGCGAATCAACCTTTAAGCTGGCAGCGATCAATGCCAGTTGTAGCTCTTCTTTATTGGCATTTTCTGGCAGAAGTTTCTTCAAGCGATTCATGCGGGTTTTATTGGTAAAAAATGCACGATGCTCTGTCACAACTGGGCGAAACTCCATTCGCATTCCTAATTCATTGAGGATCATTGAACTAGAGTCGGCATAAAAGCTTTCTGCGTATAAGCGAATGTCGTATAGCCAATCACGCTCAGGTTGATTTGGTGCGACTGTGTTATACAGTAAAAACGGCGTTTCAGGCTCAAGTAGTTCAATACGCTCTTTTACTTGAAAATGCGAGACATCGTCTAAACGGATAACCTCAATCGGGTTTCCTGCACCGTCATTGATAGTCAGTTCATCAAGTTGTGTTGTGAACTCTTTATCAATGTCTTGCCACAATACGATACGACATTGCTCAAATTTGGTTAAAAGGCCTTGGGAAATTTGGTCTATATTCATTTTATTTCTACTCTAATAGCCTGAATCACTTTGTCGAGGTAAGCCATTATCTCGTTATATCTAGCGATGACTTCTTCTCTGTCCTTAGCTTTCCATTGATGGACCAAGCCATTCCGCAGACTTCTTACGTTCATAGAGCCACGTTTGTTTAAATTGGAATTAAGGATAGGTGTTATAACGTCATCTGAAATTTTGATGTTATAAGCCATAAATGCCGATTTTACAGCAGGTAACGTCAAAGGTGCATGAGTTTCATTGACCTCTTTATTGGCTTTTGCGCTTCGATGAAAATTCCAGATTTTTCTAGTCAGTGTTTCAAATGCGATATAGCAAAGTAAGAATGATTCTGCACCGTCGAGTTTATCGTAAGCGGGTAAAGAGCCTAAGATTGCTCTTAGACTCTTTTTTTGCTGCTTGGAAAAGCTTAGCTTTTTCTCCAAAATTACTTCACTGCCTCTGGCTTTTTACCATGGATGTCTTTGACATCGCTGAGTAAGTTGCCAAACTTGCCGTAGTTCACCTTTACGCCGTCATCTAAATCTAGGTTGATTTTCATCTCGCTCAGATGTTTTAGCTCTTCATCAAAAACACGCAGTTCGGCTTGTTTCTTCTCAAGAGATTTAAGCTCTTTAGTCAAGCGATTCTTCTCTGTGGTAGAAGGGGCGTTATTGATAGATTCAGCACGCATCGCTAGTTGTGTTTCAATTTTACCCATAAGCGGTGTGACGTACTCAGTACGCATACGGGCGAGGGTACTTTCATTATAACGATGCAAGTACACCAAACATTCAAACGCTTTTTCTTTACCACTGCTAAACAACCAATAAATTGGACGCTTCTTGTACGTCTTTAAATGATCTTTGTAGAACTGGGTCGAGAAGTAGCGACGTATGGTATCCATTGTGCCTTCACCTTTCTTAGCTTTAATCGCATCTAAGCATAGGCTTTCAGCAACGAAGTCGAGGTTTTCGGTTAAATGCTCTTCGCCCCAAACAGTTTTGACGAATTCACGGAAACGAGTCGTTGCGTCATCTTCAAATAACCATTCTTCTGCCGCTAGTGGGATGATTCCATCATCGTCAGCAGGGAAGGTGTTGTATGCGCCTTCAGCGACTAACTCTTTGAAACCGTTATTGCCTGAGTGAGCATAGACCAATCCCTCACGATCAAGCGAGTAGCGACCCATCATGCAACCGATAGCAAAACTAATTAATTCTGAAGTCAAGTCGCTTTGATATCTTAATGTTAGGCTATGTAAATCATTTGTGTTGCTGTAACGATAAAGTATATTTGAAAACAAGGTGATTTCAGACATTTTCACATTTGGATTGACATGGTTTACTATATTTGCACTTTTATTTATTGTGTCATTAAGCTCACATTCTAACGCATGAGTTTTGTCAGTTATATTTTTAGACTCATTAATGTATTTCATCATCGAATCTTTAATGCTTTCACAATGATTTGACACTAAACCATTAGAAGTAAACTCAAAAGATAGTTCTTTGCTGTCCCAATCTGATTTGTGAATACTAATTAAGCTGGCCACATGATTTTCTATATTGGCGTCTAGTTCTAAATATGGGAACTTCCCAAACTCCCCGCTGGTTAAATTGTGACCTGGGGATATTATGGAAATGAGTTGTCGATATAAATTTGAATTTAGTAATCCTATTGCTTTATTTTGTTGTGAAGGATTAAAAAAGGCAGAAAGCCCTGCGCCACTAAAAATAGAACCTTCTGGATAAAGTCTAAATGAGTTTCTGTCTGTGGATATTCCTGACCAACTAATAGCAGTTTTGAAATAGTATTTTTGATTCCAGCATTTAGAGTTATTAGCTGTGATCTTTCCAAGTTTTAAATCTGTTGACTTTTTTTGTTTTATATCATGTCCATCGAACCACCAATTAACAATGTGCTCTTGATTTCCAAACCATTTACGATAACTTCCGCCTTTATTGTATAGGAACCACTTCTTTCCTGATTCGATACACTCATCTTTTGATGAGCAAGTCAAAGAAATATTATTAAAGTCAGTCTCATGCCAAAAGCGAACGAACTGTTCGTTGTCAGCAGTAACTAAACCCTGCATAGCTGGTGCTTTTTCTTCCATTTTAGGGTTGTTTGAGAAAATATTTAAAAAATCTGTATTAACCCAATAAGCAAATGGTAAACCAGGTATACCTTTCAAATTCTCTAGATTATTGTAATGCCTATTCCCAGTGTCCATTCTTATGGATTTAGATTTATCTTGTTCGATTAACTTAGAACAATCGATAAAAGTTGATGAGTAGTTCTGGAGCTTATGTGTATGTACCCACGCAACAGTTTTAACTATCTCCCCGCCTATTTCACTAAATGCTTTTGTACCTAAATGAGCTAGCGAGATAAAAGTATAGTTTTCTACAAAATTAAGCCTTAATTGTTCGTAACTACTAAGAAACATCCAAGCTTGCATATTCACTTGAGCATTATACCCATAAGGTTTGATTAAACTGGCTCCTCTCTCCATAAACATGGTAAATAGATCTAATTTTGATAATTTGTAATTATTGTTGCCATATTTTTTTAGGATAGAGTTCATTGCTTTCTTGCCCATGTAGGGGGGTTGGCAACTACAACATCATATTGACGTGATAGAACAATTGCCTGTTCAACAATCGGTAACAAAATTTCTACAGCTTGTCTGGTTGGTTGATGATTGTTTTGTGCATTTTCGAGCAGCTTGGCTTTCAGTTCAGTTAACGTAACTTGATATTGGCTATCAATTTCAATCAAAGAGCCTAAGTTTTTGGCATCGATAAACTGCGTCTTGAGATAACGCAGTAGATTAAGATAAACCTGATTTTCGGCATTGGCAGAAGATGTTTCGGCAACGTCTTGCTGTGGTGCTGCAAATAGATCTGTCATTCCACCAGTTTGCTGCATACCGTCAAAATCTAAATCTGCCCACAGCTTGTTGATATTGAGGTTTTCAGTTGATTGCAGTGAGTAGATGTTGAGTTTGATTTCATTTTCAGTGCCAACTGAATCTGTAATGCGGCTAAAGATACGCTTATCATCTTCACGGGCTTTCATTGATACGGCAAATGCCGCCATCTGCGCTGCACGATCATCAATATCTAAGCCATAAATATTCTTGGTTAGAATAAGCTCAGGGATCTCACGTAGACGATAACCATTCTCTAGGTAGATCTCACGCAGTACTTCATACACTTCCACTAAGATATGACCTGAACCACAAGCAGGGTCGAGCACCTTGATTTGCTCAGGATCTATGCTGGCTGGGGTGATGGCTTTTAGCTGTGCAATCACATCATCACTCTGCTGTGCAGGAGTGATGTAATACTCCATCTTGTCTTTAAGTGCTGAGTCAGGGTAGGTGGCGAGCCATTGGCGACCTAACGAGTTTTGCACTAGGTATTTTACAATCCAGTTGGGGGTAAATAGCTGGGTTGCTGCTGGAATGTCTTCACGCTTAACCACTTTACCAATCACGGCATCTTTGTGCTCAGAGATGTAGAACTGATATAGCCAACCGATGACTTCAATTTGACCTTTCTCGCCTTCAATATCACGCCAGTTATCTTCTGGAAGATCATCGATTAATGCTTTTAAGATAGAATCGGTTTTAGTCAGGTTATCAGGCAGCAGTAGTTCGGTTGCATCATCTAGCTTTTCGAACATGAAAGCCATGATATGGCTTAATTGGTGGCACTGACCTAATAGTATTTCACGATACAGCTCTTCTTCTTTATCGCCATCAAGCATCATTTGTACTATTTGGGCTTTATCTAGCCCTAGATCATCTGCTACGTCGGCAGCATGAGATAAGATTTCGAAACCTTCGTCAAATTTGGCAAAGCTCCCATCTGAATGCGGCGGTTTGCTGAGCACTCGAAAACCGTGATCAAAGTAGCCGTTGATCTCCATATAACGTATGGCGGTGAAACGGTTAAACCAAGTAAAAGCGGTTTCGTTGATAAACTGCTTAAAACCTGTTTTTAGATCGAGCTTACCGTCATGGGTACCAAGCGATTCAATGCGCTTTTCTAATTGATTACGCTGCTGGCCCTGTTTACGGGTAAATACTCGGCCTTCAATAATGGCATTATCACCCTGAATATTGACATCAGCGATACGGTCTTCATATAAGCCCAACACAGCCGCACGTTTTGTTACCGCTTGCATAAACGCAATACGAGCTTTTGGGGCGTAAGATTTTAGTTTATTGGTGTTCATTGTTTATCCAAAAATTTTTAATTATTTGTCACATCGCTAACGGAGTTATGTGCATCTAATGCTTGCTCGATTCTCGCTCTAAGTATTTGCTTGCGTTTATCATAAAATGAGCCAAATGCAAGTAGCGACTCTGGTAATTCAGTGATTGCTTGTCGATCAAGATAATGGGCACGGTCTATCTCGTTAGGCCATTGCTGTGCATACCAAATGTGCGGCATTTTTGGCGCTTTTCATTGTTAATTGAACCTTCAAGCAACTGTAGGTTAGGTAGCTTATTAGAGAGCTGAATGAATTGTTCAATTTCATCGTTATCTAGCCCTAGCTTTCTCAGGGCTGGTCGGTTGAATAGACCTTTAGGGTAGATGTGATCGATGTGGAAGTGATGCGAAAAATCAAAACCAAAAAATAAAACAGACAGTAAAGCAAATGTGCGCTTGTTACCGTATTCGAGTTCGACTAACTCGTCTATTTCTTCGGCTTCAAACTTAAGCGACTTACCTCGGCTTACCATCAAGTTTTCAATAGCTTGAATGGGGAAGTTATCGTTATTACTGTTTTTTATTTCAGTACGAATCCCTGTTAGCAAGGTATCTAAACCACTTCCCCAGATCCCCGATGCTTTAAGTAACGACTTAACGAGCCAAAGTCGAATATTTGCTCTATCTTGAGCATACATGCTTTTTGATAGATAACTTTCGTCGTGGTTTTGATGGTAGATGTAGTAAGCAACAGGCAGTAATGCACTATCTGCTCGTAAATTTTGGGCATTGAAGCCAAAGCTCGCAAATAACTGCGTTGTCACAGTTAGCGCTTGCTTTATAGAGTCCCATTTATCCTCTAAAACGGACATGTTCTCTTTGTTGAAGTTTTCTACCTTAAAGCCAACGCTACCGATATCTGACAACATTAACCCCGCTTTTAAGACAAGATCTTTGCTGTAACTGAAGCCGTCGCCAATTTGGTTTAATTCGTCAACTAATGAATGGATCTCTTCTCGTGCATCTAGGTTGTCCCATTGCGCTACGGCAATAGACAATAATAGATCTGAATAGGAAAGCGGTGTACCTCCACTATTCATTCTAATAAAGATATTAAGCACTTTCTCTAGGCTTTGATCTGCTTCTTCATAGTATGAGATCACAGGCTTATCGTGAATTAATGAGTTTAGTTTACGGAGCAACTTTCTAGCTGTAGAGCGCTGCTCTTTATCCACCATATCGCCTAGTTCATCGACGAGTTCGTCAACGAGAATATCTTGCAGCTCGTCTATGTCACCATCAAATATATTAGAGACTTTAAACCAATACTGCTCAGTACTTTTTACTGTCGCTTTTTCTTTAGTAAGAAACTCGAATTGGTACTGATTTCCCTCTTCATCAGGCATACCAAAAAGATTGATATAAAGGTGCTTTTCTGGAAAAGCATCATTACTAGACCACCATTTACCAGCAATTTTTTGGTGATAGCATCCTCTTAATCCAATGTTCAATGAGCTAATTCTCTGTTGTCCATCAAGGACTGCAGTAAACTCTTTGTTTCCCATGTTTTCGAGGCGAACACAATGGTTCGCATCTCTTTGATGGTAGTTTTGAACAAACTCATAAAACTGATAGTCGCTACGATGCTCAGGCTTTATTTTCCAATACAAAAATGTGCCAACAGGATAGCCTTGCAGCAGGCTATCGAATAGTTGACAGATCTGTTCTGGCTTCCAAACAAATTCACGTTGGATTGCTGGTAACACAAGTGTTTGATCTGCCACTTTGTCTAATAGTTGCTTTATGCTTCCGCCATTTTGATACATACGGTGCTTCCTATTGAATACGAACTTTGTGGTTTGACTCCACCAATTCAGTTAGCTTGCCTCGAAGGGCACTGATGTATTTTTCAACGTCATCAACGGTTTCCATATACGTTGCTTCACACACTTCGTTGTAAACTTGCATTGCATCAATAGATTTGGTTTCTTTGGCTTTAATTGGAGCAGGCTCAGCAACTTTTACGGGAGTTGTAGCCCCTGTTGGGTAGCTAGTGCCGTCAGTTCCAGTTGCACTTGTGGTGCTTGTTGTATTGTTTGTAGAGCCTTTAGCTGCTTTTTCCGCTTCCTCTTTTGCTTTGCGTGCCAGTTCCTTTTGCAGGCGGATATAGTTATTCACTAGGGTTTCAGCTTCTTTGAACCACTCTCTAGACTCACTTAATTCGTGCTTAATTTGCGCAACAGTGTTTTCTTTTTCAACTCGTTTTTTTGCACTTTGGAATGGCAATAAGGCTTGGTTACTGATTTCAGCCGTTGCGCCAGCCTCTTTAACTAATGTCTCAACTTCAGTAATGCGAAGCTTTAATTTGTTAATGGTGTACTCACGTTGCTTTTCAACAAACTCTTTATCAATCTTGATAACTTGCTCTATCAAGGGTTTGATTGTACGAATTTCACGATATGGACGAGGGTTGATGTAAATAGCTTCTAGCTTGTCTATGGCTTGTTTAGCATCGGCACTCTTGTCTAAGAATGAGCGGTTTTGAGCAAACGTAATATTGAGTGCTCGTTCAAGCCCTTGCCACACAGTAAACTGGGTTTCGTAGAAGTTCTCTAATGCTTCATATTCTTCTTCGAAATCACATAAACTTGTACTAGCAGCGATGAATTGGTCAACAAATTGGAAGCTGCTTTTAAGTTCTGCAAGGCTTGAAATCAGCTCAATACCTTCATCGATTTCATTTGTACCAGGATACGAGCCTGTTGATGACATCGACTTGAATTTTTTGAGTTTTTCTAACCAAATTTTTAGCTTACTGTCGCTATTGGCTACTGCTAGGTTGAACAATTCTTTTTCATTGTTTGGTGCTGTGCCAAAGCCTAGGTCTTTATATAAAGTGGCGGCTTTTTTAAGGTTCGCTTCCGATTGCTGTTTAATCTTACGAATGCGTAAGTTTGAACGTTTTTGCGATTTGCTTAAATGTTCATAAGCTTGCTTCAGCGGCACATCTTGCTGATTGGCTTGGAAGATAATTTTATTGGCTAACCCTAGGCGAGCCAAGATCAAAATAATTTCATCCGTGTTCCAGCCGTAAGGGCGCTTAGCGAATCTTTTAATGATATCTGCAGCGGTGACAGCGTAGCCGTGTTCATCACTTAACGAGATGTGCTGCTCGACTTCTAAAATTGCTTTCGGGTTTGCTTCGTCACCATTGAGATCTAAGCCAAATTGAGCTGTATCTCCCGCAACGAGTGTTTGCTGCGTTTCTAAAATGATGTTGCCTTGGAAAGGCTTGATAAGCTTTAGTTTGCCAAAGGTGTTTTCGATGATATATCGGTATGCACCGTCTAACATTACCGTAATAGAACCTCCTTTGGCATCAAAGGGGCTGCCTAATGTATAAAACTCTGATTGTTTTATGAGTTCTTCAAGCTCAATAACCAAACGTTTACGGCGGTTCATGTTCTCATTGGCTTTTTCACGACGCAATTGTTCTTGTTCAGTGCCACTCGCTGAAGTTTTACGAATATATTTTTCTGTTTTTATATAGGTGCGTAGCTCATCAAATAACCGTGGTTGGTCGTTAAGCTTGACGAGAATACAATCAGAAGAATAATTGCCACAAGCTGCTGTGGTGTAGTCGTTATAGCTGGCATCAATTGGTGATACTAGTTTTAGCAATACATCGCTTTCAACGTTACGGTCAAACGGAATGCCATTACAAAAACGAGCAATAGGGAAGTCCTGCTTGTTCTCAGGGTAACGATAGTTATTATTTCGACGTAAAATTTCATCAAATACGATACGGCTCAGCTCTCCTGTTTTATCAGAAGGCTCGATCTCGGTATTTTGGATCTCTTTTTGAATCTCTTTCTCTTCGTTGGTTAAGAAGATATATTCATCGTTTTGTCTGGCAATAAGCAGGTTTCGCTCTAGCACTTCTAAACTTTGTTCAATCTCTAAACGCAACGTGCGCTTATCTTGATCCACTTCACTGATACACAGGGTAACAAGGTTATCAAGTGTCGATTTGATTTCGTCGACATAACGGATCATAAACAGAGTTTGTAATACATTGACTGTAAAATCATTGATTGACGACTTTTCTGCCGCTTGGTTTATGTCACGTACTACTGCGGTATCTAGAAACTTTTTAATTGATTTATAGAAGCTATAAACGGGAATAAGACGCCCTACGTTATCGTCTGAATACATATTGGACGCAATTTGGAACGCATCAATAAGTGAGCGTTCGCCTTTACTCATATGTTGACCGGAAGCCCCAGCACGGCTGATCCCCGTAAAGATTTTTTGCACTAAGTTATAGTGGTAGGGGATGAATGGATAACTATTTACAAAGTTTTCGCTACTTGTGTAATTAGCTAGCTCGGCACTGTTGCTCTGCTCAAAGCTTAACTGGTTGCGAATGATGTCGCCTTTTTCGTTATATAAGGCGGTCAGTTCTGCTTTTGCTGCATCGCTTTTATCGAGTAGACGTTTTTCAATAACTTCATTGGTGTTGGAGCTTGATAGTGATATGCGATCAAATCGTGCTTGAATTTTAGAGAAATCTTGACTCTTAGAGCCTTGCATACGCCCTAGAACAGCATCAATATCTTCTTGTGATGTAACAATGACCCATGCTTTACCGCCACAGATTGTGCCTAGGTTTTCTGTGATTGTTTGCAGTTTGAGCATCATTTGGGTGTTGTCACCAATGAATTGACCTACTTCATCGACGAAGAATAATAAGCGACGATCAGCGTTACCATCGAGGTATTCTTTTACCCACTTACAGAAGTTAGCGATATCGAGAGGGAAGTTCTCTTCCAGTTTTTCTACCCATTGACGAGTCGAGTCTATGGATTGGCCTGTGACTTGTGTTAAGGCTTCGGCGATATCGTCACGGTAGAAATCAAATGAGTCACGTTGCTCTAGCCAGTTCTCACCTGAGATAGTGTTAAAAGCCGCTTTGAAAGATTCAAAGTGACCACGACTATCTAAATCTCGTTCAAGGTGGGCAATATGAGCGTGATCACCTGAATAACCTAGCTGTTCATTAAAGACCTTTAGAAACACTTTTAAGATGGCATCTTCTTTATCGTCAGTGTTGGCTCGGCTATCAATATTAAACAGAATGACTTTATTTTCTTTTTGGATCGCTTTTTCAATATCGCCAACGAGGAAAGCATCTTGTTGGAGTTTTTCAGCAAAAAAGTCAAAAGCAGTGCGCTGAAGGCCATTGCTACTTGCTTCAATATTTTGTAATAAGTAAGACAAAATCTTGATGAAGTGCGATTTACCGCTTCCGAAGAAACCTGACACCCAGATCCCTGACTTACCAGAGATAGAAGCTTTTTCAGGATTATGAACAGAGGGCATATAAAACTTAAAAAAGTTTTCAATGTGCTCTTTTAGCTCGTTAGTTACGACATATTCATCTAATTCAACAAAAACAGTCTCATTTTCTGTTTGATCTGCTTTGACGACACCATTGATTGGGCGAGCTATGTCTTTCTTGAAAAGCTGTTTAATTTGCATTGTTTGTCCCTAACAGACTAATAATCTTAAAATTGAGTAATGTTATTTTTTACAATTGAGTCATTTTTTGAATGACTTCTTTGGTGTTCGATTCAGATAAATAAATGTGCTCAAAACGAGCTTTAACCTTAGATAAATCCTGACTTTTTGACTCTTCCATACGAACAATTACAGTATCAATATCGTCATGAGCAGTGACGACCACCCATGCCTTACCATTACAATTTTCGCTTAGACTTTCTGTGATAGTTTGTAATTGCAGCATCATTGCTTTGTTGTTACCCATAAACTGACCCACTCCATCGATGAAGAAGAGTAGACGACGCTTAGGGCTGCCATCGAGGTATTCTTTGACCCATTTACAGAAGTGAGTTATATCAAGGTGGAAGCTTTCTTCCAGTTTATCAATTTGTTGTTGAGCCGAATCTAAGGACTGCTCTGTAACTTGTGTTAATGCTTCAGCGATATCATCACGGTAGAAATCATATGCATCACGTTCTTTTAACCAATTCTCACCAGAGATAGTGTTAAAGGCTTGTTTGAATGCATCAAACTTGTCACTTCTGTCCAAGTCCCGCTCGAAGTGAGCAATATGGGCGTGGGTGGCACAGTAGCCAAGTTGTGCGTTGAACATTTTTAATAGCACTTTTAAGATGACATCTTCTTTATCATCAGTATTGGCGAGCTTATCAATATCAAACAAAATGACTTTATTTTCATTTTTGATCGCTTTCTCAATATCAGCTAAGAAAATATCATTTGGCTGTAGTTTCTCTGCAAACATGTCAAAAGCTGTTCGATTAAAACCATTGCAAGTGACTTCAATGTTTTGTATTAAATAAGCTAAAATCTTAATGAAATGTGATTTACCGCTTCCAAAGGAACCCGATAGCCAAATGCCTGATTTACTCGCAGGGGAAGATGCCTCAGCGCTAGAAGTAGGTGTCATGTAAAGCTTAAAAAAGTTTTCAATGTGCTCTTTTAGTTCGTTGGTAACTACATATTTGTCTAACTCAACAAAAACCGTTTCATTATCGATTTCTTCGGCTTTAACTATACCGTTGTGATAGAGATTAATATTTTTTTTGATAAGTTGTTCAATTTGCATTTGTTGTCCCTAACTGATGACAAAGTTTACTTACTAGCTCAATGGCTTATGGCACAAGCTTAAAAGCACGATAATAGTTATTTGATTCTATCCTGCCAAAAGGTTTAAGTGCGGCACCATCATATTCACCTGGGTAGAACATGACTGTTGGTACATTACCGACCTTAGCATGTAATGCATTCAGCAAACCGTGACCTCGGACAATAGGCCAAACACTTCCTAAACCGTGTAACATGATAAAATCACAACCTTTAACGTCTGCTTGCTCAACAATAAACTCTGCAAAACGGTTTTGCTCTAGCGGTCCTTTTAATGCTTTAAACAGCGCATCATCGCCTTTTTCAAACTGCATCTTATATGAGCGTTCAAGCAGCTTTCTAGACTTAAGTAATTCGATAACCATTTCAAATAGGTTGATACTGGCAAAACGCCCACCTTTAGCTTCTGATCGGCTTTTTAGCTTTTTAGTTAAATAGCTAAGGTGCTCCCGAACCGCCACTTCATGCTCTGGGGGATAATCAAAAATGTAGAAACCAATTTCGCCGCCAAGTTCTTTGTTGGTAAGAAACTCATCGCTCTCTAATTTATCTTGCACTTGGCTTAGACGTTGCTGTAGTTGTTGTAATGTCTGCATAAACTGTTATGGCTCCATGGCTCTAACAATATCATCACGATTTAGAGTAATGAGTATTTGTCTTACGTCAGGTGATAGGTATACATTCATAAGACGTTTGCTTTTTGTCGTTTCTATATAACCTGCGTCAGCAAGGACTTTAAAAGCTACTTGAGATACCTTATAAACTGAAGCTTGTGTCATATCTGCTAAGGCAGGATATAGTCTTGTTCGTTCTTCCCAAAAGTGCTGCCAATCGTCAACGTTAAGTGAGTCTCTATACATGCGCTTAGCATCGGTGACGACGTTTCGCATAAAGTCGGCGAGTAAAGTCGAGTTGATTAAAGTCGCTGCAAATATTAATTGTGTCGCTTCTTCAGTCCCGCTGAAGGCGAGTTTTGAAAGAAAATCACTGCTTAGCCCTTCTAGGCGTTTCTTTATGGTTGAAGCATTGCGCTTAGCTGAGGCCGCAGACGGCTTTTGAAGAATATTTTGCTCAACTATTGCTTCATTCCATTCTTCTATGGTCGGCTCTTTTAGAAGTAAGTCGGCGATAATCTGACTTTCTCTAATCATTAAGCTACCACCAATTAGGTCGCCTAAATATTGTTTGTGATCTGACATTACTTAGCTCCTTGTGCAGAAGTAAGAGTGTTTAAATTGAAACCTGAAGTGAGATTCAAATTCGTTACGCTATTTAACAGATTATTGTTACGTAGCCAGAGGTGGTGCTCAGCAGTTTGTTGAGTTGCATTTGCGGAACAATCAACATTCCAGCGTCGCAGTAGATACCCTGTCAATGCTGAACGAATTGTAAGGTGAAGCACCCCGTTTTCCATGCCATAGTCTAATTCTATAGCTTTTGGATATTTAATATTCGTTGGATGAGGCACTAATTCTAATGACACTTCTTGTATCCATTGTTGATCAGACTGAGCACTTTGTTCTCTTGTAGTCGATTGTTGGCTTAAGCTTGCTCTGGTAATTCTTGTAATTACAAAGTCACGAAACTCACAGGATTGACAATCATAAGCTCGAATGTGCCAACGAAGCCCATTGTCTATGATGGCGTGAGGTACAATCGTTCGCGCGCTTTGACCGCTACTCAATGAAATATATTCGATATCTACAGTAATGTTGTTTAATGTCGCTTGAGTCAAAACCGCTAGAACATTTAAATCTGGGACGACTAGCTGGCTAGGTGCTTCAAAAGGGAGATTTATGCCATGAAAGACATTATTGATGTCGGTTTGCGTGCTGGTGAGCTGTTTCAAAACACTTTCACCATCATGTGGGAATAACGCTATGAACTTTTCAGTTTTGAAATAACGCTTGTCTGCGTTGTCATAGTGAAGGTTCTGCACCGCTAATTCTTTATAAAGATTGATATCACGAGTTGCAGCAGATAAGCCGAGCTTAAAGTGCTGGACAACTTCAGCTCGTGTAAAACTACCAACAAACATCAGCCTAAAATCAATAAAATATAGTCTCTGCTGCTGCGAGTAAGAGAGTCTGTCCATTTTAGTTTTTAATTCGAATAATACGTGGATATAAGTATGCTTCTTTTTGGGTCATACATCAAATTAATTTAATTTGAACAGTATGTTAATGTCTAATACAAAGAGCCAAGCTTAGAAGTAAGAAAATGTATTAATATTTAATTGCCACTTATTGTTAGGAGTTACTGATTATAAAATGTGAAAAACTCTAGCTGAGCTTTAAAATGATTTTGACACAGCACTGAAGCAAAACCTGTTAACAGTTTTACTATCTGTGTAAATTACTTATTTTAAAGGCATGAAAAAGGCACATAGTGCCTTTCCGTCATTGCCCAGCGGCTCTTTACCCTCTAAATTATTTAAAACGCTTTCGTTTAAAAATTCAACGGCAACATGTTCCATGTGTTGCTGCTTTCTCAGATACCAAGTTGGAACAAGCAATGACTAGATTTGAGAATTAGGGCATCGTTCTTTTTAGGTCCAAATTTTATATTGTTTAGTCCCATCAATAAATAGAATCGAGCAATACGAACTTTTAGCTTTTGATATTGAAATAAGGTATTTGTCTAATCTTTAATTTTCGACGTGATAGATATGATAAGTATGTTTCCCCCAAAAAAACGAACCCAGAAGGGTTCGTTAGTTGGTTGCCAATAACATTACTCTAATGTATTAACATGTTCTGCCCAGACTGGTGTCGCAAATTCAAAGTAATCTGTTGGGCATAAACCAAAGATTTTTGAAAATTGAGTGCAGTGCAACTCACAGAACGTGGCTATCTCGTCTTTGTACATTATTAGTACCTTTAACATATCAATTCCTGTTAAGTATCGTTCGCCGACATCAGCGTACTCATCCAGAATGGAATGACTAATGTTAATCCCCAACATGTTCCACTTAGCATCGACATTAAGATAGATGTATCGAGAAAAACATAATCTTGATGATTCATTGGTACTGTCAGTGTTTGCTAATAGTAAAAATGAACAGCTTTCAATGCCTCTAGACTTGGGATGCAAACGAAAAATCATAGATTGATCCATATATAGATCCTAATTAATGGTTTGTGGCCTCACCATTAACTAGGTTGCGACTGGGGAATTTTTGACTGTTAATAGAACTGGTTTTCAATTAGGTGAATAATTTATTACGTTTACCAAGGCAATAATTAACTACTCAGTCCGTTTTATCAGTGAATTACTGTTTGCTTTAATTAAGATTGGGCGAGTAAAAGACATGAAATTATTAATAGAAAAGCGAACCCAATTGGGTTCGCTAGATGGCGATTACAGTGCGTCAGCAGCAATAATCAAATCAGACCAACATTGTTCAGCTGTTTCGAAGTAATAATGCGGATATACCCCAAAAATACTCATAAACTCATTTTTGAATCGTTCACAAAAAGCGGCAATGTCGTCGATGTAAATCAATAGCATCATATAAGCCTGAATACCTGTCAGATATTGACTCTCGAGCTCAGCATTCTCTTCAAGTAGTGATTTGCTGATACTGATACCTAACATTTGGCCTTGTACATTTCGATGTAAATAAATGTATTTATTATAGCTTACTTTAACCTCATCATTCTCAAGTTGATGGTCTGCCAGCAGCAATACAGTGCTGTGGTCATCCCATGGCGATTTAGATTGACGTTTATAGACCCGTATAAGCTGTGTTTGTGACTTATTCATAACAATTCCTAGTGTTAATGTCCTTATCAATAACTAGGTTTGAATGATGGGAAACTACCTGTCTTTTATGTACTGGTTAATAAAATCCATTGCTAGATTAACGTCTTCTGTTTGCACTCCTTGGCGACTCAAATGCTGTTTAACTTGATGGTGAAAAAATTGAGTTTCCAAATCAATATCATATTGAGTACGCTCCTGACATCGCATTTCGATTTCAGTTTCTATTATCGCAGAAAGAAGCTGGAGCAGATTTGCTAGATTATTGATTTTTTGATGAATGTTTTTATGTTGAACCATATTGTTCTCGTTAATATAGATGAATTGTCCTGATTAACTAGAAACGGGTTGGGATAAATGAGTAAAAAAATTAACCTTGATATTTGCAATAAACATTATTTGGATTTGAAGGTGGGACATATCTTACAAACTACGGGTAAGAATAAGTTAATTTGTCACTATCAGAAGCTAACCTTTATTTTGATTCATCATGATAGAGTGAAACTTGTCGGGTATTAGGCATTAACATATTCAAATAACCGATTAAATAATGAATATAGGTGTAGAAATAGTCTCGTCAAACCCAATGAAATCAATACAATAAATCAGGTGTTTTAGCTATTTATATTCTACGAAATCTACCTATGCTATTGATTTAAAAGTTTTTGCAAACGGTCTCCAAAACCGATGGTTGCGAGTTCGAGTCTTGCTACCCCTGCCAAATTTAGAAGGCCTAGCAGAAATGCTAGGTCTTTGTCTTTTCTGCACATTTATTTTATTAACCGTACAATTCCTTTTTCAGTCCTTTTATCCGAATCACCATTAATTGATTTTCGTTGCTTTATCTTAGCTTTAGCTAGATGATGTAATGACTTTAAAGTCTTATCAATATCTAGAAAACTAAAGCTTATTTTATCGGGTAAACAGGGAGTTGGGCGATGCTGACTAACGTTAAGCAATTCATGAATCATTCGGCGCGTTCGCGACAGATCCTCACTGTTTTGGTAAAGTATGGTTTAGCTAATTGGGTCAAAGAAGGTAATCCTGAGTTTATTAAAAGTGTATTTGTGAATGAGAGCGGTCAGCAACTTGCGTCACTTTCTATTGCAGTTCGTTTACGTCTAGCATTCAGTGAGTTAGGCACTGCTTTTATTAAACTTGGTCAAATACTCAGTACCCGTGCTGATCTGGTTGGTCAAGAGATTGCTGACGAGCTAACTAAGCTTCAATCTGATACGCCTGCCGATAATAAACAGCAGATCATTTCAACCATTGAAGCTGAGTTCGGTCGCTCATTCGATACTTTATTTCAATCCTTTTGTTTTGATGCATTAGCTTCTGCCTCGGTAGGTCAGGTGCATAAAGCAGTCACCGTGGATGGCCAAGACGTTGTCGTTAAAGTTCAGCACGCTGGTATTGAAGATAAAATTGTTGCAGACGTCGAAATTTTAAAAATGCTGGCGTCTTTGGTTGAGCAATACAATAAAGAACTCAGACTATATCAACCGACTAAGTTAATTATTGAGTTTACTAAATCACTAATGAATGAGCTCGACTACGTGAAAGAAGCTCGCAGTATGCAACGTGCTAGTGCTTACTTTAGTGATAATAGTAAAGTGCATATTCCACATGTTTATCGTGACATTTCAGGTAAACATGTTTTAGTCATGGAATGCTTAAAGGGGTTTAGCGTTGCCGATGGTGACAAACTAAATGCTGCTGAGGTAGATACTAGAGCTTTAGCTGAAACCGGGATCAAGGTGTATCTTGATATGATTTTTGATTTAGGTTTTTTTCACGCCGATCCGCATCCTGGAAATATTTGGGTATTGGAGTCTGGACAGTTAGGTATATTGGATTGGGGGATGACAGCAAAATTAACCCAAGCCGTTCAATTACGCTTTCAGCACTTATTAGTTGCCCTTGCCGATAAAGATCCCGCAGAGTTAACTTACCATATAATCAAATTGTGTCAGGCACAGCCTAAGCTAGATAAAGTCTTACTTGAAAAAGATGTTAGCGATTTTGTACAAGACTTTTTGGAAGTGGATATTAATGAAGTCCCTCTAGTTGCCGTATTAAATGAATTTATTCGAATTATTCACCATCATAAGCTAGTTATTCCTACAGAAGTTTCGATGCTCCTGAGGGTACTCATCATGCTTGAAGGAGCATCTAAGCAATTAGATAGCAGCATAAGTGTTGGTGACGCAATTCGTCCTTATGCGATTAAGATGAAACTTGCCCAGTTGTCGCCTCAATATATGTTCAAACAAACCATGGCGTCTTCTAATCGATGGCAACGTGTCATTAATACTTTGCCTGAACAAATCGAGTTATTAACTCAGCAAATTAATAATGGTCGGTTTGATATTAATTTGAATCATCGAAGTTTAGATACGATTATTAATCGCTTGGTTTATGGGGTATTAAGTGGTGCTATTTTTCTCGGTGGGTGTATGGTGTTAAGTAGTGGCGTACCGCCTTTGTATGAAGGCGTTTCTATTATAGGTTTGGGGATTACTGCCGCAGGCAGTTTACTGGTAGGGCGCTTATTACTTGCTATTAGCCGTTCGGGAAACTTATCAAAAAAGCGTTGAAAAGTACGTAGTAGAATTTAGTCAAATCATGACAATATCAACAATAAGGTCACTTAATATGCCAGCCAAAAATCAGTCGATTATTTACTTAATGGCGATTAATGTCCTTATTTTTATTGCGAGTACATGGTTAAAGTTTGAACCTTTGCAGCCCTTAGCGCTTTACTTTCCATTGAATGAAAAGTTTGCTCTATGGCAGTTAGTCACCCATATGTTCATGCACGGCAGTGTGGCGCATATTCTATTTAATATGTACGCACTGTGGTCATTTGGTACCCCACTTGAACAGACTTGGAAGACGCCAAGGTTTTTAGCTTTTTATTTTGTAACAGGGTTGGGGGCAGCACTGATTTATACTGCCGCTAATTACTATCAGTTTTCCGCTATCACCAATGACATTTTAACGTTAGGTTACAGCACAAATGATATTCAAACCATTTTGCAGCAAGGTATGGCTGATGGTCACTTAGTACAGGCCTTGGGTAAGGATAGGCTGGTTGAGTTTATGTCTATTTACCATGCGCCTGTTGTTGGGGCATCTGGTGCGATGTATGGCGTGTTAGTGGCCTTTGCGATGCGTTATCCGGATGCAAAGTTATCGCTGATTTTCTTACCTGTGCCGATTAGTGCTAAATGGTTTGTCCCACTCATTATTGCTGGTGACCTGTTCTTTGGATTAACTAAATATTCTGTTGGTAATATTGCTCATTTTGCCCATGTTGGCGGAGCCATTACCGCATTGGTGATAATGTTAGTGGTGCGGTATCGTCAAAAACAATGACATGCTTGATTAAGTCGAGTGTGTCAGTTCTTGGGCAATGTTATTTTTCGGGATAAAATGCCTTAGACATTTACGTTTAGGATTATTATGAAGTTAATCTCAATCAATAAGCAGCAATACCGGCAGCAGCTAAATAGATTACTGATCGGGTTGGTGAGTTGCTTAACCTTACTATCGTTAGGTTTTGGCGCTATTTTAATCGCTTTTTTTGGGCAAACGCCCGTCGCGGGAAGTGAGTCTACTGGTAATTTTCACTTAAATTTGATGGGGGTTATCTTAGCTGTCGTCTTTTGTAGCCTTATTATGAATATCATTAAAACTAAACCATTTATGCATGATATTTATTGGGTATGGCAAATGAAACAGCTACATAACCGAATCTATCGAAAATTGACTAAAATTGTCGCTGCGGCTGATAAAAATGAACCTGATGCGATTACCATATTATTGTTTTACTACCACACTCAAAAGCAAGTGTACGAATTAGATAATAATACGTTGACCCTCGATGCTGTTAATCAAAATATTCAAAAAGTTGAATCACAAATTGCCCAATTAAATTTGTCGATTAGCCTCGATGACTTTGATATTGCTTTATTGGATAAGGTGTAAATTGTTGAGGACTTAAAGACTTGAACCATAGTTTTTACCAGGTCTTAAATTAAGTGTGCAATAAGTTATAGCTAACTTCTACAATCACTAGGCTATTTTCAAATGGTGAAAAATAGCCTAGCTCAAAATGGTAACTGACTTATTCAATTTACTCTACAACTAGCTCAACATTGATGTTACCGCGGGTAGCGTTAGAGTAAGGGCATACTTGATGTGCTTTTTCGACTAATGCTTCAGCCGCAGTTTTATCCATTTCAGGTAAACTAATGCGTAGTTTGACATCGATGGCAAATCCGACTCCAGCGGTATTAGCCCCAATGCCGACAGTAGCTCGAACTTTAAGATCTGGGCTAAGTCTTATCTTTTCTTGTCCTGCAACAAATTTCATTGCTCCAATAAAACATGCTGAATAGCCTGCTGCAAAAAGCTGTTCTGGGTTCGTACCTTCACCGCCTGCGCCGCCTAGTTCTTTAGGTGTGCTAAGTTTTACCGATAGTTTATTGTCTGATGATGTTGATTGACCATCACGACCGCCAGTTGTTGTTGCTGATGCTGAATAAATGATATCCATGAAAACTCCTAATTGAAAAATAATGAACGTTAAATTAAGTGATTCAGTTGGATTAATCTTAGCTACTCACTCAATGAAATATACAATACTGTAAATGTAAGTTGTGCGCAATCTAATTGCGCAAAATTATTTTTTGTTCATTTTGAATTGAATATATAGGGCCGGTTTTTACTTGCTTGAATTTATCTAAGACTTGAATTGGGATAACTGTTTTGAACTAAAGTTGCCGCTCATTCGTACCAAGTTTATGGGTTGCGATTGCCAAGTTGAACGATGTGAAACTCCTAAAGTGTGTGCTGCAAAATTGAGTGAAACTTTTAAAGCGGATCCTTCATAAAACGTGTCGTTACATAGCTTGTTGAGCGATGTTGAATGCAGTAGAACCTATTATTTTAATTAGGATTTATGCCAAGAAAGTTGGCTATGAATTGTACGCTAAGATTTCACATGATAGAATTGTTACAAATTATAACAAATACAGTTTCAAGGAGTGATAATGGACAGCACCTTAACCAAAGAAGAGTTAGCTTGTTTTAGTGAGTTATTCGCTAAAACACCTTCTGCCGTTAAGAAAGTGCCAGAAGGTCCTAATGAAACCGTTTCTGTGACAACTGAAATACCTGCAACTTTAGCTAGTTTGCTAGGTAAGACTCAACTGACTTTATTGGCTGAAATTAGCCATTACCGATTATGGTTCCCTTTAAATATTGCCATGGATGAACTTGGACAGTTTGTCCCTAAGCTGGGGATCCCCGAGGTGGTTGATACGCGAGGCGCTGACAGAAGCTGGCGAATGAACGAACTTGATAATGTCAGGATCATTGATTTTGATACTAATCTCGCCATCGATGTGTTGTCTCTTTCAAGCACCGGGCTGACGTTATATGCTCCAAATATAGATGATACTGAAGAGGCTCGTCAGGCTAAGTTAATTTTAACCAAAGACATTAGTTTTGACATTGAATATCAAGTTGTACGCTCTGAAAATGGCGTTATAGCAGCGACAATTGTTGTCAGTGATGAATCTAGAGAAACATTAAGGCAATTTCTATTCTCTATGCATAAAGCTCAGCACTCTAACTTATATGAGCGAGTGGTTGATTCGGATAAGACAGATATCGAAGGAGCTGAGAAGTCATTACTATCACTGAAAAGTGAAACCTAATTAGCCTAAGTTTTCTGAGCGGTTATCGCATGTCATGCTTGTATACTCGCTCACTCAGGCCAAAACCAATTTATTCTAGAGTTTACTTTACGCTAAACCCTGCCTTTAACGTTTCCTTCAATGCTCTCACATATTCGTTCTCTACATTGGCCTGTACCAATAGACTAAGCTCATCGCCCACAGGGGTGAAGCGGTAGTAACTAAAGAGTGAATTATTATTTTTTGGACTAATTTTGAATTGCTGCTCGGTCATCGACAGTAAAATATCGGAATTTTTATCAAGCAGGCCGGTTTCGAATTCACTGTTATGCAGTATGCCAGCATCCATGAGAGTTAAAATACTTGAGTAAGGTAAACCGTATTTAGATAAGCCAATATTCACCTGTGATGTTTTCCTAAAATACTGCTGTAAACCACCACTGATGCGATAACCACTTAATAGCTTATATCGAGTTTCTGCATTCATTTTTACAGACATGCCTAATGCTTTTTCAAGTATTTGTGCTTCTCGTTGGGTCAAGTTCTTGAGAGTGGCAAGGGTTCTTAGGCTAAATTTTCCAGGTTTTACAATTTCGCTGGCTAAAATTCTGGCCCATAAATCTTGCATTCGTCGAGATTGAATTTGTTCTGCCATCTGGAAAAACTGGTAACTCCAGTCAGGATCTAAGTCCTCGCCTGTAACATCAGATGGAGTATAGTTGAGGGCTAAAGCAAAGATGGTTTCAAGATTGAGCTGATGCTGAACTTGCTGTTTTTGTAATCTAAATTGGGCACGTTCTGTAATCGATGCCTGAGAAGGGCGATAATCATCTTCGCTGGCTAATCCGAGAATTTTTCCGAGCAATAATGCTTTTTTTCGTGCAGACACACTCGCTTTTTGGTCTTTGTTAGTTTGTTGAGGGTGACTTTCTGCCATAACGTTTTCTCATACTTCAACGGTGAATAAGCGGGTGATAATTATCTCTCACTCGTTGTAAGAGTAGTTGATTTACCCCAATTCGTTTCATTTCCAGCCTGCGGATGGGCTGGAATATTTAACGATAATATCAAGGAACACAGTGCGAATAATACGCCTATCATAAATACCCACTGTGGTGAGCTTAACCATAGTATGCCTAATAATGCAGGAATAATCACAGCTGCAATGTGATTGATGGTAAAGCTAACCGACATACTGGCCGCAATGTCTTTTGGATCGGCAATTTTTTGAAAATAGGTTTTCATTGCTATTGCCATTGCAAATAACAGGTGATCAATTACATACAGTGCTGCAGCCAATTGAGCATGCTCAACGACAGCATAACTTGCGAAGACAATAATTAATCCAACATACTCAATAACTAACGCATTCCGTTCACCTATTTTTCCAATTAAGCGACCAATAGCAGGGGCGAAAACTAGATTCACGACATAGTTAATTAAAAAGAGTGCCGTAATTTGCGAAACCGAATACCCGAACTTTTCTACCATCATAAATCCGGCAAAAACCATAAAGATTTGACGACGGGCTCCAGACAAGAAGGTAAGGGCATAGTAAAGCCAGTAACGTTTGCGGAAAATGAGTTTTTTATGTTGTGGTTCGGCGATATCAAAACGAGGGTAATAGATACTCATTACCAGCACGGCAGTTAGCCCTAGTCCGCCAATAATGGCGTACATCCATACATAATCTAATTTCAGCCATGTCATCACAATCCAGATACTGCCATAACCTATTAAAGCGGCAGCAGAGCGCCATGCCAACGCCTTACCTAAAAATCCGGCAGTATCTTTTTTATCCACCCATTGCAATGTAAGAGATTGGTTGATGGTTTCAAAGTAATGAAATCCCACTGACATTAACACCGTCGTTAAATATAAGCCTAAAACGCTCGGGAAAAAGCCGGTAATAGCAATGCCGATAGATAACACGGCTAATGAAACCAAGGCAAATGATTGCTCACGGATCAGCAACAAAACGAATATCGCTGTAAAAGCTAAAAAACCTGGCACCTCCCGCAAACTTTGTAGCATGCCGATTTCTGCGCCAGTGAATGCCGCCTTTTCAATGACAAAATTATTTAGCAGCGCCTGCCATACTGCAAAAACCATCGACATAACGAAAGTCATCCACAATAAAAGTTGTTGAGGATGCTTACTGGAGGCGACTGACATAGGGAGGTTTCCTGAACTTGATATCGTGCTTGTATGGTTACACAGATTACATTTTTGCGCTAAGTGTAAATGCGTTGTAAATAAAGCTGCAAAGATAAATGTAAATTATAATGAAAATGATTCTTGTTTAATATATTGTGTCGCCACATTAACGAAGGTTGTGCAATATTGTGGGGAATGAGATGAGCAAAAAGTTAACGCTGTTGGCAGTATCAATAGCCAGTGTGATTGGTTTAGGCACTTCTGCAAGTACATATGCTGCGATATCAGCAGAAGATTTAGCTAAAGCGATTGCCAAGCAAGAAGCTGAAATCGCTCAGCTAAAACAGCAATTGCAAACCATAGCAAAGGAACAAGCCCAGCAAGCTGAATCTCAAAAGCAAATTGAAGTCACTCAGCATCAACAGCAAAAAGCAGTCTCTGATGTTGTTACGAACGTTGCCGCAGCAGAGGACCGTTTCAGTCAGTTTTCATTCAAATCTTATGGGTCTGCGAATTTCACGAGTGATGAGTATTTTGACAATGTACAAGATACCACGCCAGAAAGAAGAAACCGTTTCGACTTAGAGCGCATAGTCACTGAATTTGGTTATCAGTTTACTGAGCACTGGAGCATGGAAGTTGAAATTGAATATGAGCATGGCGGAACTGGCGCTGCGCTGGAGTATGATGGTTTTGATGAATTTGGTGAATTTGAATCTGAAATAGAAGCAGGCGGCGAAGTTGTCGTTGAAAAAGCGGAAATTCGATATCGCCCTAGTGAAGCCTTTGGCGTTAAGTTCGGTAATATTCACTTGCCAATCGGCCTAACGAGCACCTTACACAAGCCAAACCAATACCTCACTGTACTCCGTCACAAAAGTGAAGCTGCCATGATCCCGGCCGTGTGGAACGAGAATGGTATTGGTGTTTACGGTGAAATCTCTGATTTTCATTATCAAGCCCAGATTGTTAGCGGCTTAAACTCTGAATACTTTCGAACCTATGATTGGGTTGCATCAGGACATCAAACCCGGTTTGAACATGTCAACGCTGACGACTTAGCATTTGCTGGGCGAATCGATTACGGCAACTTTAAAACTGGTAGTGCTATTGGCGTGTCTTACTATTACGGCAATACCTCAGGCAATCGAAATAAAAGCAATAAGCTCAATGTTGACGGAACGTTGAGCATAGTGACAGCTGCAGCTGCATATGTTGAGGGGCCTTGGGTGCTACGTGGTCAATACATGTACGGTACTTTAAGTGACTCTGATGCAATTACATTAGCGAATAAAACCACTCCAGGTTTACAGCCTGGTAACTTCGCGCAATTGGGCTCTAAATCGCAATCTTTCTTTGTTGAAGCAGGCTTTAAGCTTGATGACTACTTAGCTATTCCTATGACTGTATTTGCCAATATAGATTATTCAAATCCACTAATGGAAGTGGAAAGTGGTACTGCGACTAAGCGTTATGAAAATACCTGGAGCAGTATCGGAGTTAACTACTTCCCAATTCCTGAAATTGTCATTAAAGCAGAAGGCGGCCTTCAGCAAGTGGCCGTAGCCAGTATTCCTGATACTAACTTTTTTGCACTTGGTGTGGGTTACCAGTTCTCGCTATAAGCCAGTGCATTAACATGTTTTTTTAAATGAAAGTGCTGAAATGAATCAGCCAAAATTATTGATTGAAATGGAGTTTTACATGAATTTTAAGTATACAGCGATTGCACTAACCTTAATGGGTACATTAACCGCTTGTGGTGGTTCTGGTTCTGATGATTCCTCTACCCCAGATCCGGTAGTACCTGAAACTGGGTTTAGCTTTGCTGCAACTGAGATGGTCACAAACTTAACGAATGACGTCATTGTAGCGGGTTATGCTGATTTAGCGGCACAGGGTGATGCATTATTATTAGCGACCCAAGCACTAGTAAATTCCACATCACAAGCAGATTTAACCGCTGCCCAAGAGGCGTGGAAAGCGGCACGTAAGCCTTGGGAACAAGGTGAATCTCACATCTTTGGTCCTGTTGATTCATTGAGTATCGATCCGCATTTGGATAGCTGGCCACTAAATACTACTGATTTACAGACTCAGCTAGATAACAATACAGGCTTTGACGCTGAAACAATTAAAAGCTGGAATGATGATGTACAGGGTTTCCACACAATGGAATACCTATTGTTTGGCGATGGTGTCGCTGATAACAATAAGTCTATCAGTGATTTAACGACGGCTGAACGTGAATATGTCATTGCACTTGCTGAAGTCTTTAGAGATTATGCAAAACAACTTGATGATGCTTGGCAGATTTCTCATAACCCGCAAGATGCGAACGCATTACCATATGCTGATTTATTAACTTCACCAGGCAGTGATAACAACACAGTTTACTCTTCTGAACTTGCTGTCATTGAAGAGTTGATCAACGGCATGATTGGTATTGTTGATGAAGTCGGTAACGGTAAAATTGCGGATCCATTTGGTGATTCTTTAGCCAATGCTGATACCTCAAAAGTTGAGTCTCAATACTCTTGGAATTCATTAACTGACTTTGCTGACAACATTCAAGGTGTGCGCAATGTATATCATGGCGAGTTTACAGGCTCTGCCGACAAGCAAGGGATTATTGATTTTGTTGCCGCAGCTGACAGCACGCTTTCAGTACGTATTTCTAGCGAAATTGATGATGCTATCTTGAAAATTCAAGCTATTGCAGGCAACGACGATATGCCTTTCCGTCAAGCTATTCTTGATGAAGCAGGTCGTACTCGTGTTGAAATAGCAGTAACAGCACTTACTACTTTACAAACCTCATTAGAGTCAGATGTTATCCCACTTTTATCTGAGTGGAACCCTCAGTAAGCCACATAACGGATAAGCAATCGCTTTGCTCTAAATTTGATAAGGGCAGAGCGATTTAAGCTTTTGACTAATAAGCCAGCCGTTAGAGCAAGGCAAGTCCCAAATTGTGTTGTTTAAGCCTTTTGCAGTGTTATTGATTTAAGAGTGTGCAAGATGAACAAGTTTCAAAAATTCCCCAATCAACATAACAACATTGTGCTGACATCCATGGTTAGCATCTTACTATTATCAGCATGTGGTGGCAGTGGTGATGAGCAGCCAACACCGACGCCAGAGCCACCTGTTGTCACCTATCCTGACTTTACCGATATTACCGCAAGTGGTGGCGATACAACGACCTATGATGCCGGTAATTCTGGGCATGGTTTTTCGACACCTGCACCTAATTTATCAGAGGGCGATTTAGCACTGCACCTTGAAGGTGATGCTAACTTTGAAATTTCATTTACCACAGCACCAAATATAGAGCATCCAGAATTAGATGGTCTAGGCCCTGTTTTCAATAATGCCGACTGTAACTCGTGTCATCAACGTGATGGACGTAACTCAACGCCTTTCCTGTCAGCAGATCAAACCCGGGTCAAGCTAGGGTCTGATGCGGGAATTTTCTTGCGGATCAGTAAAGCTGCAGATGTTGAATGTACCCAAGGCAATGCTGCAAATAATTATTGTGCTCCAATCCCTGTTCCTGATTTTGGTGGCCAATTGTTCCATCGCGGCGTGCTAAAGGCGCGAGCAGATTGGCAAGAAAATGCCTTTGGCGGCCAAGCAGACGTTTACTTGTCATACGAGCGTACAACAGTGACTTATGACGATGGCACCAGTGTTGAACTTAAAAAGCCGATTTTTGAAGTCGAAAATCCTTATGATGCACCTGGTGAGACAAAACAAAGCACCAACATTACCTCAAATTTACTTCAAGATGATGTGTTAATGGGTTGGCGTAATGGCATGCCAGTATTTGGTTTAGGCTTACTGGAAGCGATACCTGAAGCTGCCATTCTAGCACTAGCGGATGCCGATGATAGCAACGGCGATGGTATTTCAGGTCGTCCGAATTGGGTTTTTGATGCGATTAAAGATCGCAACGGAGATGACAACCCTGTCTCTCTAGGTCGTTTTGGTTGGAAAGCCAATACGCCAAGTGTAAGAGTGCAATCTTTAGGAGCATTACGTGGTGATATTGGCATTACTAACCCGTTATTTCCTGATGAAAGTGTGGCAGGTACTAGCCTTCATGACTCCTATTTAACCCGAACAGGTTTTGTTGATACCGGTGAAGATGAAAATGGTGAGCCTGAAGTTGACCAAGCGCTTAGTGATGCTGTGGTTTTTTATGCTGAAACCTTAGCTGTACCAGCCAGACGTAATGTTGATGACTCTGATGTGCGTGAAGGTGCCCGTTTATTTGCATCAATTAACTGTAGTGGTTGCCATACTCCAAGTTTTACCACTAAAACTAGCGGTGATATTGGTGGCAGTGACATCATTGATTCATTAAAGGGCCAAGTGATTTATCCTTTCACAGATATGTTATTGCACGATATGGGTGATGACTTAGCTGATGGGCGCCCTGACTTTTTGGCTAATGGTAATGAATGGCGTACCCGCCCGTTATGGGGCTTAGGGTTAACTCAAACCGTTAATCCGCAAGCTGGATTTTTGCACGATGGCCGTGCAGCGACAGTTGAAGAAGCAATTTTATGGCATGGTGGTGAAGCACAAAACAGTCAAGAGGCATTCATGGCATTGAGCAAAACTGAGCGTGATCAGTTAGTGTCATTCTTAATGTCACTTTAGTCGGTAAGTTATTATTAAGATAAGCGTGATGTCGTATTTGTAAATTGCTGATTTTCAAAATGTATAAGTGGGCATATCGTCAGATATGGCCACTTTTTTGTGAGCGAGACAAAAAATCATCATTTAATTAGCTGCTATTGCTAATATGTCGTGATCTGATTCATGTAAATTTATTCGAGATTCAATTAAGCTAGTCTTTAAATGCAGTTAGTCTATTAAAAGACATTTTTGATACTGTAACTAACGTATCGAACAGCAGGGGAAACATGTTAATTCTATCCCCATCTTTAAACTCGTTCTTTGTTTATCTTAGAGGTTAACGTGAGCAATATTTTAATCGTTTATTCAACAGTCCACGGCCAGACCCGTAAGATATGTGATTATATGCAAGAAAAGCTTGAGGCTGCAGGTGAAACTGTGACTTTATCAGCACTGCAAGATAAACCTGATTTATCGGCTTTTGATAAAGTGTTTATTGGCGCAAGTATTCGCCATGGTAAGCATCGCCCTGAGCTCTATCAGTATGTTGCTGCAAATAAAGCATTACTTGATACCAAGCCCAATGGTTTCTTTTCAGTTAGCTTAGTGGCGAGAAAGCCAGGTAAAAATACGCCTGAAACCAATATGTATATGCAGGCATTTCTAAAACAAAGTGAATGGCAGCCTAAAGAACTAGAAGTGTTTGGTGGTAACCTTGACTATCAATACTATGGGCCGATGGATCGTAATATTATTCGCTTTATTATGTGGATCACCAAAGGGCCAACCGACCCGCACACAAAGGTGGAATACACAGATTGGGCTAAAGTCGACAATTATGTCGAAAGAATCCTGTCTGCTTAACATCATTTAAAGCCAACATATCGAATGTTGGCTTTATTTTTAGCTGCTAAAGCAATTTTATGACAATAGATAATCCGTGCTTTTGGCTAAAGACATACTGAGGATAGTTATGAATCAAGTGAGTAGATGGTGCCGCACCATTGCAGATAAACTGCATGTTATCGTCGTGGCCTTGAGTATCTTTTTAGTGGTAACGAGCCCATGGATATTGATTGGCAGTCGTTTACGTGCGAAAGCCAGTATTTGGGATAGCTTACATGTATACCTTGGCTTGGTTGCAGCCATATTCGGATTATTGTTTTTATTGAAGAACCTGTTAAATGGGCATTGGCGACAGTTTTTTCCGTGGCTAACATTGGATTTTGGTCAACTCGTTCAAGAAATAAAGCAAATACCGCAGGGAAGGTTACCCAGTTCAGGCGGCAAAGGGATTTTTAGTATCGTTGAAGGAATAGGCTTAGTGTTGATGGCGCTGGTCAGTATTACAGGCATCGCATGGTTTGTTTATCAAGGGTCGAGCGATGCGTTAATGTGGCGAAAATATCACATCATGTTTGCTCAAGGTTTTGTTGGCTTTTTAGTTATCCATATCATTTTTGCAGCATTTCATATTATTGATATGGTAAGAAATTCTTGAGGGCGGTTTGACGTTATCTCAGTGTTATGGAAATCAAAACTGGCGGTAAGTAACGATTGATAAACTCATTTTAGATAGTAAAAAGCCCAATCAAATGATTGGGCTTTTTGTTGTCCGATTAACAGCAATTGAGTGAGTTGCGTTATCGATTGGCGATGGTGATTACTTCTTTTCTAATGCTAAGTAATTCATCACATCAATTAGGTCACCAAGGGTGCGCATTTCATTCATGTTGATAGCGTATTTATCATTGACGATGAAAGTTGGAACACTTTGTACTTGGAACATCACTTGCTGTTGACGCCATAGTGATAGCTTTTTATTGGTGGTATCACTGTCTGCGATTTTGTCGTAAGTTGCACCATCAATACCATGAGCGGCAAAAACTTTTTTGATGTCATCACGGTTATTAATTTCTGGCTCATCATGTGTGTGGCCAGGTGCGCTATGATCGTGATGACCACCTTCACCTTGAATCGCTTGGAACATGGCAGTATTAAGCACTGCTGCATTACCCACTTCATGGATAACAGCTAATGAGCGCATGACTTCTGTACCAATGTCACTGTTCATAAAGTCAACGTGCTTAGTTTCGAAGCTGATGCCTTTATTCAAGTTGCTTTTAATTTCTGGCAGGTACTTACTTTCCATGTTGTAACAGTTATGGCAATAAAAAGAGAAGAACTCAGAAATTTTAGGCTCGCTTGAAGCTGGTGCATCAGAAATTTTAGTGTAATGCTGTCCTTCAACAAACTTAGATGGAATCTCAGCAACTTTTTCAGCCACTGCTTCAGTCGTGACTTCAACCGCTTTTTCATTCGTTACTTCAGCAGGTTTGCCACAGCCGGTTAAGGCGATTGTGAATGCCGCAAGTGCCATAGTAAATGCTATAGGTTTAATCTTAATCATTTCAGCCTCAATAAAAGTGTCACGTTACCCGCTGGTAGTCGTGAAAAATCTTAAAATAGTCTTAATTAAGCCAAAACTTAATTGCCTTAATCTTAACAAGAATTATGACCTAAACGATGATTTATTTCAGAGTTAAATATGTGATGTGGTACGGCTTTCTATAAAAATAAATAGGCGTAAAACGCGGTGTTATCCCGCTTTTGAGCGTAAAGTTTGCCATGCTTCACAAACTTGCCGAAACTGCTCAGCATCTCCATCTGGGCGATCAGGGTGGAGTTTTAAGGCTAACTTTCGCCACTGTTTACGAATATCTTTGTCGGTTGCGGTTTCGTTTAACTCAAAAATCCGTAAGGCATGAGAGTCGTGCATGAGCTGTTGGTTAGCCCCAATATACTCATGGTAACTTGACCAAAAAGACTCGAGCATTTCTTTTACGACATTGGCACAAGTGTCGTAATGTTGCCAATCAAGGTAATAGTTTTTTAACGCTTCATCATGTTGTTGCTGGTGGACAATGTCATGGGGCAATACACGACATATTTTTATATCCATTGCTTGAACCTGAAGCCACTGCTTAGGTAACAGCATGCTTTGTAATTCAAACAATGCATTCATCAATAAAAAGTTGCGTTTGAATAAATCCTTCTCAGGCAAAGGATCAAGATCATGCATCAAGCCTTTGGCTTGTAACGCACTGGCAAGATGGTGCACCTTCCAGCTTTGATGTTGGCCTTGAAGTAAAGTGAGTAGAGGCCAAATTAATGGGTTATCACTTTTAAGAGATAATGACTCATGTGATGAAAACGACTCTGGCTTAGCATTGTGTGCAGCAAGCATAGGGGCTATTTCACTATGAATGGGCAGTTAATTTACTATGCCACAGATGCACAGGGAGTCAATGGTGAAAAAATATTCAAAATGAGCTTATGCTTGAGCCATGAAAATAGCGTCAATTTGGGTGGGTTGGTTTAAATAATTGCTGAAATATGTCTAGTTTCAGTAACAAATATGACGTTTCGTCACATTGCTCAAAGACAAGCAGCTATCCTTGGTATAAAATTCGCCGCAATAAAAACGATAGGGGCCCAATCCAATGACAGATAAACATTACATCAGTGCGCAGCAGTTACTTGAAGACTCTTTTAAGCTTGCGGCGCAAGTATACGATAGTGGTTTTAGACCGCAATTTATTGTTGGCATTTGGCGTGGTGGTGCACCTATTGGTATTGCAGTACAAGAGTTTTATGATTTCAAAAATGTTGAAACTGACCACATCGCAGTACGAACGTCTTCTTATTATGGTATTGGAACTGATAAGCAAAGCAAAAAAATAAAAGTGCATGGCTTACATTACATTATTGAAAATGCCAATGCAGAAGACGGTTTATTGATTGTTGATGATGTTTTTGATTCAGGCCGCAGTGTGGATGCGTTAATTGATAAACTGCAAAAGTTTATGCGCAAGAATATCCCAACAGATATTCGAGTAGCATGCCCTTACTACAAACCCAAAAATACCGCTGTTGACTTAAAACCTGATTATTTCATCCATGAGTCTGAAGAATGGTTGGTTTTCCCTCATGAAGTGTCTGGGTTAAACCCACAAGAAATCGCTGAAGGGAAAAGTGATTTTAAGAATATTCAGCATTTGTTTAAGTAAAAGCAACGAAACTGGTTATTTTTTGCTAAACTAGCAAACTGAACAGTGCGTCAATGATAGTGACATACACGTGGTTTTAGTCCGTGTTTAGCTACTATCTTGATGCATTTTTTATTACCTAGAAAAAGATAAACATCGATTATGAGTTCTGTAGAGATATTTTCGCCGACACCACCTGTAACTAAGTCTACTGAAAAGAAACAGTTAGAGTTACTCGCGCCTGCTAAAAACGCAGACTATGGTATTGAAGCCATTCGTCATGGTGCAGATGCAGTTTACATTGGTGGGCCAGCATTTGGCGCTCGTCATAATGCCGGTAACAGTGTTGAAGATATTGCTCGATTAGCTGATTTTGCTCATCGCTATCATGCGCAAGTATTTGTCGCATTAAATACGATTTTAATGGATGACGAAATTGAGCAAGCTCAAAGTTTAATTTGGGAATTATATGAAGCGGGTGTCGATGCACTGATTATCCAAGATATGGGATTATTGCAGTTAGATTTACCACCGATTGCAATGCATGCCAGTACCCAAATGGATAATCGCACCCCTGAAAAAGCAGTATTTTTAGAGCAGGTGGGATTCTCGCAAGTGGTATTAGCCCGCGAGTTAAACTTGCCGCAAATTAAGCAAATTGCTGACAACACCAAGCTTAAATTGGAATATTTTGTCCATGGCGCATTATGTGTAAGTTACAGCGGTTTATGTAACATCAGTCATGCGTTTTCAAATCGCAGTGCTAACCGCGGTGAGTGTTCGCAAATGTGCCGCCTTCCTTGTGACTTGTCGACCCGTGATGGTGAAGTATTAGCTGAAAATGAGCATTTATTATCACTTAAAGATAATAACCAGACAGAAAACCTCGAAGCATTAATTGATGCTGGGGTGACTTCATTTAAAATTGAAGGTCGTCTTAAAGATATTAGTTACCTTAAGAATGTTACGGCTCATTATCGTCAACAGTTAGATGCGATCATTGATCGTCGTAGTGATCTAGAGTCGATGTCCCATGGCCGCAGTGAATTTACGTTTACTCCTGATCCTGAAAAGAGCTTTAACCGTGGTAAAACGGATTACTTTATTAATCAGCGCACCGCGTTGATTGAACATTTTAGCTCGCCTAAATACATAGGTGAAAAGGTCGGCACAATTGTTGGCGTCGGTCGTGACTTTATTAAAGTTGATAGTGCTAAAGCGGGTAAAACCATCGAATTTAATAATGGTGACGGTTTATGTTTTTTCATCGATGGTTACCAAAAACAGCGTCTTTCTGATAACAAGACCAAAGGGCTGCGCGTTAATCGTGCTGACGGCAATACCCTGTTTTTAACTGATGTTAGTAAAGATTTGAAAGTGGGTGTTGAGCTATTTAGAAACTTTGATCATCAATTTGATGCGTTGTTATCTAAAGATTCAGCCACCAGAAAAATACGAGTGAATATGGTACTCAATGATACCGATAGCGGCATTGCATTGACCATTAACGATAACCACGGTCATTATGCTACTACCGAGCTTGAGTGGGCAAAAGAGCCAGCAAAAGACTATGCAAAAGCCGATGCCAGCCTTCGAACTCAATTAGGAAAGCTAGGTAATAGTGATTATGTATTAGGGCAGTTACAAGTGAACTGTGCCAACAGATGGTTTTTACCAGCATCGGTAATTAATGGACTACGTCGTGACGCTATTGCTGCTTTAGATGAGAAGCGTATTAATGGGTATCAACGACCTCTTCGAGGCGAGCACGACAAAGAAGCGCGCTTCCCACAGAAGTATTTGAGCTTTCTATCAAATGTCGCTAACGATAAATCTCGAGAGTTTTATCAGCAGCACGGTGTGATTCAAATTGAAGACACCTATGAAAAGAACCAAGTGTTAACCGATGCGCCATTAATGGTCACTAAGCACTGTTTACGATATAGCTTTAATTTATGCCCTAAAGAAGTCGAGGGTATTAAGGCTGATCCTATGGTATTAGATATCGGAAAAGATAGATTAAAGCTGGTTTTCGACTGTCAGAAATGTGAAATGATGATTGTTGGTTCAAACCAGTTAGTGAAACAATAAACTACGTATTGGCAGCAATGCCAAGTTGAGCATATTCGCGTGTAACGCGACATATTTAAGCTGTAATCAGCTAGGAAAACCGAGTAATGAGCAAAAGTAAGAAGTACGATTTTCGTGTGTTAGCCGTTGGCGATACCTTTAAAGCAGAAATCACCCGTCGTATGAGTGCAACCAAGACTGTTGTATCTAAAAGTCATGATGGCTTTGCAACAGAAGAAGAAGCGACGGCATGGGGCCAAAAAGAACTGACAGGCTTTATGGCCACACAGGCTGAGCGCAACAAACGCAAAACAGAAAAGAAAATTAAAGCAAAATCAATTGCAGACGCGATTGCTGCAGAAGCACTTATTGACGATGAAAATGAATTGAATCTAACTGATTCAGAGGATTAGCTTGAAGATTAGTAGTTAAAATAATACAGTAATACAACATTTTGGTGACATAGTTTGCTGTATTTTATTAAAAATTAACTAAACTTCACCTTTCAGCACCAATACCAAGGATGATTTCGGTATGAAAGCTTGCGCTACCCTAATAATAATTGGGGGGCTGTTATCATTCAGCCCTTCATTTAATGTAATGGCCAAAGAGCCACAACCATTTCTTAATACTATTACTGCAAACCTTGATTCTGAGGGCGGTTCAACTAAGAAAGAACTGTCAATTTTTTCAAATAAAGTCTCTTTTGTGTTACCCACTGGCTGGAAAATGGCTTTCAATGCTGAGCGTGGCACCATGTATAAAGCGGAGTTTGTTCCTGCTGGAGAGTCTCTTAGTGATTGGTCTGACTTATTTTGTATTCAAGGTTTTGAAGGGTTAGCTGACAATATCGAAAGCGCCCAGTTTTTAGATAATTTTGCTGATACCTACCAACAAAGTTGCCAAGGAGAAGTGGTTTATAACCAGTTGGGGATGACTCAAATCGGCGGTAAAGAAGCATATCATGGCATTATTGGTTGCACGGCGATGAAAAACTTATATGGCAGCGCAACGTCACGTAAGCAGCAAGGTGAAATTGGTTATTACGCCGTGATTAAAGACACTGACGATTTATATTTAATGCATAAGTCAATGCGAGGAAGTGTATTTAGTCAGTCTAACCCGCCACTCAATGCCTCAAACCACCGTGACTTTATTTCGAATATGCTTACGGTAAAGTTCTCCCGTTAACGCGCCTCACCACAAATGCTTGTCGCAAACCTGTAAGCCGTTTCTCTAATCATATTATTCAACTTATTTCGCTAGCAGTTGAATAATATGATAGATCATCATTCTTTATATCAAAAAGAAACATTAACACGTTATAATGTAATCTGTTGTTATATGTAACTGATGAACAGTCGTGTAAACAATTCAAATTTATCGTCAATTTTTTGTGGTGCCCAGCCTCTATTTCATTCGATGAATAGAATTGGGATAATCGGGAAACCAGTGAAAACCTGGTACTGCCCCCGCAACGGTAATGGTGAGAACTGAGTGCGTTAAATAGGCTTGTTGGAGAACTGACAAGTCTATAACGTTTAAAATTCAGCTTCGTGAGTCACAATGGTGACTTTATCCTGAGTCCGGAGACCGGCCCAAAAAATGATTTTGAGATTTCGGTGGGCAGATCTCGAAATGTAGCCTTACTAGCCATGAGTGAATCATTGAGTGTCAATTGAACTTGATTTCATTCAAATTGCTAGCACCTATGCTGCGGCAAATATGCCCCATTTTTCCTTTTAGGAGTTAAAGGTAAATGGGTACTAATCCAACTAAAATCGCCACTGCACTGAGCCTGATATTAAGTGTTTCTGCTGCAAGTTTTGTTTCAACTGCTAATGCTGAAACGACTAATACATCATCAACTACTGAGCCTGCTGCTATCAATGCAGAAACAGAAACCATTGTGGTTATAGGTCGAAGTGAAGCTAACCCACTGAATATTGCTGCTAACGTGCACGTCATTGGCCCCGCAGACATTGAGATGAGCGGTGCTGTAAGCTTAACTGACTTACTACGCAGCCAAGCGGGTATTCAAGTGTCTGATAATAATTCAGGTACGACCTTTGCTATGCGTGGTTTTACCGCATCGCAAGCTGCCAGTAACACTCTTATTTTGATTGATGGTCGCCGTTTAAATAATATCGATATTTCTGCGCCTAGTTTGAATGCGGTAGCGTTAAACCAAGTTGAGCGTGTCGAAGTGCTATATGGTAGTGCTGGTGTCGTATACGGTGATCAAGCCGTGGGTGGTGTCATTAATATTATCACTAAAGCTCCTAGCGGAACAGGTGGTGGTCTTGAGCTAAGCGCTGGTAGTTTTGATACCTATGAAGCTAAAGGTGATATTTCTGGCCAAATCAATGATGCATGGCGTTATTACTTAGCGGGTAGCTACAACCAAAGCGATAACTATCGTGATAATAACGAGAGTGAAACGGGTTCTATTTTAGGACGTTTACAGTATCAGTCTGATAAACAGCAGTTTTTTGTAGAAGCCAGCTACTATGACGATAATCGTCAAGCACCAGGTGCTTTAACCTTAGCGCAATTTGAAGATGATCCTAGTCAAGCAGCACCATTCACAGATGATGACTACACCCATGAAATGACCACAGCACTGCGAAGTGGTTATGAGTATCAATTAACTAATGAGTGGGCTTTAGCCGCTGATATAAATTATTCAGATACCTTAACAACTAACTTTTTATGGGGGAGTGCTGGGCGAATCGAGCGTAACTTATTTAGCTTTTCACCTAAAGCGACGGGTAATTACCAGTTAGAGCAAGGTGATTTAGACATTGTCGCTGGTATTGATTTAAGCGTTGGTGAAGCTGATTTTGATCTGGCTTACACTCAAAGAAACAATGAACAAAAAATGGCAAGCGTTTACGTTCAAGCCTCGGTGCCATTAACAAGTACATTATCTTACGTCGTGGGTGGCCGCTATAGTGAAGTGACTGATGATTTAACCGATCAAACTTTATATCCAAACGGTGTCGAGCTTGATAATGACGCCCATGCATTTGAGTTAGGTTTAAATTATCGTCCAAGTATCGAACATCGCTTTTACATTCGTGCTAACGATAACTTCCGTTTTGCTAAAGTTGATGAGCAGGCTTACACACCAGTAACCACAATAGGGTTAGACCCACAAACTGGTCGTTCATATGAAGCAGGATGGGATTGGACAGAAAGCTTATACACCTTCAAATTAAACGCTTATGTACTCGATTTAGAAGATGAGATTGTTTATGACGCTGGGCGCACAGATGGCCCACAAGGTGGCGGTGCAAACGTTAATGCGGATGCATCTCGCCGTTTTGGGGTTAACACCAGCTTTGATGTTCAATTATCAGAAGATTGGTTATTAGGAGCATCATATGACTACATTGATGCTGAGTTCACTGAAGGTGAAAATGAAGGTAAGGCTTTGTCTTGGGTTGCTGAACATAATGCACGTGCTTATGTCAGTTATGACATTGCAAGTGAGTGGCAAGTGTTTGCTGAAGGCATTTACACCGGTGAGCGTTATATCGAAGGTGATAATGCCAATGTTGACCCTAAATTAGACAGCTATGTGTTAGCTAACCTTGCACTGAATTACACTCGTGATAATTGGTCTGCAAGTTTGCGTGCGGATAATTTATTTGATGAAGAGTACGTCAGCGCTGGCTATTACTCTGCATGGGGTAATGGTTATTATTCAGGGAATGGCCGCTCTGTACGTTTGACTGCTGGATACCGTTTTTAGAAGTGATTGTTTTTTAAACGGTGGGAAAAATCCAAACAGGATAAAACACTAGAAAAATTAAAGCCGACAACTCGCTTGTCGGCTTTTTGTTTGATTAAGGATTAATTACTTGACCTTTATGCTGCTTATGTGGATAAATCTCGTTAGAGAAATATAAAAATTTGAAAGGGAAGCAGTACAATATGACCTATCTTGAGCAACAAGTGTTAACTCAAGTCAAAGCTATTATCGGTAACGAAGAACAAGTGATTGGTCGTCGCGGTATTTTGATCCCTTTGAAGAAAGCCCTCATTAATGAAGCTGATATCCGTGTGTTAATTGATATCGTTTCTAGCGATCCTGCGTTAGCTGCACACTTATTATGGCGCAGTAATACGGCTCAAGCTGGTGGTATTATTTCGACTAAAAATCGCAGCATTAAAGATGCACTTATCCGTTTAGGTCAAGTGAATATTTATCGTTACGCGTTTTCATTTTATTTAAAAGAACGTCTTGATGAGCTTAAAGAACCATACAGTAAATTGGTCAAAGGCTATTGGGCGTTAACTGAAAGTATCGCCGTCGATGCGGTGCAGCATCTACGTGATATTGAAGAAAGCGATCAACCGATTGATATTGATGCTGATGAAGTACAAACCTTAGCCTTATTCAGCGTTTTTGGTCAGGTAATAACCTTGAGTGCATTTGCGTTTTTAAATGCCGCATCAGAAAAAGCTATCTCACTACAAGTGATTAAAACCCTCATTGATACTCAACAACAAAGTCTGTCTATAGAAGCATTTGAAGCATTAGGGCTTGATGATGATTTACGTAATGAGTTTATGGTTGCTCATAATATCAAGCAGACAGATAACGCAAACTCTGCGGGCATGGTGTTAAGGCATGTTTTAGCGAAACGTAATGTTTTGATAAATCCACTATCTGATATCGATTCGTGATGTAACTCGTTCATCAACTGGTTTTTAAATATCAATTATTAAATAACAAAATGCCACTGTATCAGTGGCATTTTTTATGGTGTCTCTAACACTTTCTTGCTTTAGTGTTGTTGAGCTAACCTTTGCAACTTTAACCCTTCAGCAGCAACTAGGGTCAACCACTTTTGAATTAAGTTGGTGTTAGCGGCGTTACGATGGTAAGCCGCAAATAATGGCCGTTTAAGGCCTTCTGCTCCTAGTCTCACAGAGGATAGGTTTAGCCCATGGCTTTCGTTAATTGACCAACTTGGTAATGCGGCAATACCGTCATTGCATGCAACTCGTTGTAACAGCATTGCGGTTAAATCACATTGTTTCTGCTCACCCGCTTCAACACCAGCAGGCTCTAAAAAGTGCTTATAAATATCTAAGCGTTGCAGCGGTACTGGGTATGAAATTAGGGTTTGTTTAGCCAGTTGTTCAGGTTTAATAAACGTTTCTTTTGCTAATGGATTATCGTTAGCAACAACCAACTTTACCTCAAAATCAAATAAGTGTTGGTACGCTAATGCATGTCCTGGCACAGGATCTGAGGTGAGCACAATATCGAGTTCGCCTAGCTCTAAAGCATTTAAAGAATCAAATAAGTGACGGCTCGACAAATCGATACGACCATCAGGTGCTAATTGTTTAAATGCTTCAGTGACAGGCATTAACCAACGAAAACAACTGTGGCATTCAATCCCCAATTTTAATGACTGAGATTCTGCATCTAAACCTTTTTTCAAATCAGATTCGGTGACCATCACTTTAGGTAAAATTTCTTCGGCAAGGTTCAGTAATCTTGCCCCTTCTTGGGTAAACGATAATGGCTTACTTTTACGGATAAAGATGGCTGAATTAATACGGGTTTCCAATTCTTTAATTTGGTGTGATAGCGCTGATTGGGTAACGAACCGTTTTTTGGCAGCACCAGCAAGGCTACCACTCTCTTTTAGTGCCATCAAAGTACGAAGATGTCTCAGCTCTATCATATTATCCTCACATGAATTTTGCTCAACTTACGGGTGAAATCAATTCGATTGCTTAATGACAGACTATCACAATAAACTTCTAGACGTCCAGACGCCTGTGTAATTAATTTACAGAAATGTGTGTTTTTTGTTAATTAAATGGCGTTTTTGATATGAGAATTACAAGATTAATGTTTATAAGTCCCTACAATGTTTAATAATTTGCCGTTTTGAGTAAGAGATGAGCACTGAATAACATTTGATATGAATTTCATCACCCAGATGGTTGAGCTTGTTGACGGTTGAATTGTATAGGGGGAGCAATTTGGACAGTTCTATGAAGCTAATGTCGTAGGTGACAAATGCTGATTAAGCTGAGTGAAGTAGCATTGATAATGCTGAAATTAAGCAGACTTTAATAGATTACCTATACTGAATAAATCTTCTTATTTAAGTAACGGAGTGATAATGAGCCATACATACAAACTGATTGAATTAACGGGATCTTCTCCCATTAGCTCAGATGATGCGATTAAAAATGCGATAGCTGCAGCGAATAAATCTATCAAGCATATGCGTTGGTTTCAGGTCGTAGAGACAAGAGGGCATTTAGAAGAAGGGTTAATTGCTCATTGGCAAGTGACAATTAAGGTGGGCTTTACCTTAGATCAAAGTTAATGGTTTTTATCTGTAATCAGCGCAAATGTGGATGGTAATCTTATACTCATTTGTCGCTGATTTTGTTTACTCATCTTTAATGAGGCTATGCATTTCAGTGATGATATTGCGCCATTATTAATGGTGACTATGCATCTCTTGGTAAGCCTTTTTCGATACTTCTCACCACTCGCTGTGTTTTACGGTTAACCGCGTTTTCATGGTTTTGTTGCTGCTCTTGAAGTGCCCATTCAATGTGTTCAATGACCATTTCATCAACTTCTTCAGACTGCTTTTTAGCATTAAGTGCGCTAATAATATTCTCACTTAAAGGTGCGTTGCCTAGGGCAATAGCGATATTACGTAACCAATTTTTGTGGCCTATACGACGTATTGGGCTACCTTCAGTAAGTGATAAAAACTGCTTTTCGCTCCAAGAAAATAGAGTTAATAAATCCGGTTGTATTAATTGCTGGCGAATGTGAAAGTCGCTTTGTTCTGTCAGCGGTGCTCTTGCGTTAATAGGGCACACTAGTTGGCAGTCATCGCAGCCATAAATGCGATTGCCGATGGCCTTACGGAACTCAAGCGGAATAGCGCCTTGAAGCTCGATGGTTAAATAAGAGATACAGCGACTACCATCAACAACATTATTGTCCAAAATGGCATTGGTTGGACATGATTTAATACAGGCAACACAGGTATTGCAGCTTTGCTCTATTGGAATATCAATGGGTAATGGCACATTAGTGAGCACTTCACCTAAGAAAAACCAACTGCCCGCTTCAGGATGTAACAACAATGAATGCTTACCGGTCCAGCCTAAACCTGCTTTCTCTGCGAGTGGGCGCTCAAGGATAGGTGCTGAGTCGACAAAAGGTCGAAAGTCGACTCCTGTAACACCAAGTGTTTGGCAATGAGCGACAATTTTATCGCCAAGCTTTTTCAGCTGTTTTCGAATGAGTTTGTGATAGTCACGACCACCAGCGTAGCGAGAAATATAACCTAGATTTGGGTTAGCAAGATTGGTTGCAAATCCGGCCTGCGGAGGAAGGTAATCCATTCTAGCACTCAATACTCGAACGGTACCTGGGTGCAATTCATGGGGCCTTGCCCGCATCATTCCGTGGTTGGCCATATAGCTCATTTCACCATGGTAACCTTGGTCTAGCCAGTGTTGTAGTTTAGGTTCTTGTTCTGCTAAATCTGTGTCTGTGATGCCTAATTGAGCAAACCCTAACTCGATAGCCCATGCTTTAATTAACCGCGCAAGGCTGGTTGATTCTTGTGTGGTGAGGGCACGGCTTAACACTGGCGGTATGCTGGTGGCTTGGGGATCTGGAACAGGCTGAGTGTTCGTAGCCGAAGGTAGATTAGACATATGACATAAACACGCTTTGCAACTGTGATGATATCGATATTATACGTGTTTATGCATTAGTCATCATCATGAAAGTAAACGATTTGGTTTCGACCTTGGTGTTTTGCTCTGTAAAGCGCCAAATCAGCTTTTTTGACTAACTGAGATAAGGTGGTTTCTCCGTGGCTAGTGCTGACGCCACCACTGATTGTGACCTCAAGGTTGTCACTAAAATTGGAGAATTGGTATAAATTAACACTTGCTGAAATTTCCTGAGCTAAGCTAACAGCAGCTTGAGAACGGGCTTTGGGGAGCAAAATGATAAATTCTTCTCCTCCAACACGCCCTGCAATATCATCCTCTTTGATGTGTTTACGAATAATATTAGCAACAGCTTTTAATACTCTATCACCACATACATGACCGTGGTTATCATTAACCTTTTTAAAGTGGTCGATATCAATCGAAATAATAGAAAGAGGGGTTTTATCTTGAATATGCTTATCAAATGAACTGTTGGCTCTACGATAAAAGCTCAATCTATTGGGGAGTTGAGTCAATGAGTCTGTTAGCGCTAAATACTTTAATTGCTTAGACTTTTTATTGAGAAATACGCTGAATAACACTAATGTGAGTACTGATGCTACTCCTAACATCAATGCCAAAACCTGTAAGCGTTCATTATCCTGTCTGATAACAAGTTGCTCATCTTTAAGTTGATGAAAGGCGACTAACTCTGCGTTTTCTGCTTCTAATTTTTGGCTATCAAATCGAACGCGCATCTCTATACTAGCTTGGTTTTTAAGGGCTTTATCTAACAATACATGAATGTCGTATAAGGCTAACTGTGCTTCGTACGCTTGTTGCCACCATTCAAGTGATTCATAAATTTCAACTTGTAGTTTGAGCAACATCTCGTGGCCACGTTTATTGTTATTTTTATCAAATCCCGCAATGGCTTTTTCTAAATGGGGTAATGCTGCTTGTGTTTGACCGAGTCCATGTTTAGCTTGGGCTTGGTGTAGTTGCAAGAAACTATAGTGGGTATCAACAGCTGGACTGACGATGTTTTCGTATTGATTTAAATAGTTGAGTGCTTGCTGATATTGACCTAGGTGTATAAGTGCCGATGACATATCAACAGCAACCCGGGCGACGAATGTGGGGTCGGTATGCACTTTTTGATAATAATTGTAAATCGATAAATAGTTGTCTGCTGCCTTTTGATATTGTTGCAAATCTTCATAGGCGTAAGCCATATCGTTTTTTACGATCATGACTAAGGCCGTTTGTCCTGTTGAACTAAATTGACGTTCAACTTCCTGGTAGTATTTAAGTGCTGTGTCAGTTTCACCTAATCTGCGGTAGGTAATCGCTAAATCAAGTAACCCTAAATGTTCAAGTGTTGGTAAGTTAAGCCCTTGGTAGATTTCATAAGACTGCAGCAAGTTTTCTAACGCAATAGCAAAGTCACCAGTATAAGAAGCAATTTGACCTAGCATGGAGTAAGCGTCAGCTATTAAGTGTAAGTGTTCGATTTGTTTAGCGTCAGCTAGCGCTTGTTTTATTAATTTATTTGCGTTGTTTATTTCACCACGGTAGCGCAGGAGCGTTGCTTCACATAGTGATAGTTCAATGCGAATGGCGTGTGGCATTTCTGGGTAATTTTCATAGGCATTGATAATGAAACTTGCTGCCTGCTCATTTTGTTCTGGCTCAAAAAAGTTAAAAGCTAAGCATTGTTTAGGTAACAGTTTATGGGTTCTAACCATGTCACCTTTAGTGATCATTTGCGTGAGTTGCTCTATGGTTTGTGGATAGCGTTCATCATTGATATCGCCATGATCAACGATGGTAAACAGCGCATCAAATTCAGGGTTACTGAATTCATTGGCTTCCAGTGTATTGGCCAAAGATGTGATTGATACCAATAAGCTTAATAAACTCAAGCAACTCATTAGCAACGCGGGCAGCCTTAAAAAATGCTTCATTGCTGTTCCTCCCTTTCATGAGAGGAGCAATCTTGAAAATGAACCGTATTATCACGCCCGTTATTTTTCGCTTTATAAAGTGCAATATCGGCTTGCTTTAACTGAGCTGAAATTGTGGTTGATGACGTCACACTACTGATACCAATACTGGCGGTAAAAGGTTTATTCATTGCCAAGGAGGTCGTGTCTATTAATTTTATTTTTTGGTTAATGTTGGCAGCAAAACGAATAGCTTGCGCTTTATCGGTACTTGGCATGATGATTAAAAACTCTTCGCCACCAATACGAGATAAGGTGTAATCTTTATTCAGTATGCTTAAACATTGCTTAGCAATGAGTTGAAGAGCACGATCTCCCACATCATGACCGTATTGATCATTGACTGATTTAAAGTGGTCAACATCTAAAAGTAAAATCGAAAATTGGTTTTTTTGTGCTAATAACTTATTTAACACTTGATAAGCGAATAATCGATTGGGCAGCTCAGTGAGGGGATCTGTTAATGATAAACTTTTGTATTGAATTGATTTTTTTATTAGCTTTATTAAAAACGTCACAAGAATAATAAAAAATACCGCAGTTAACATTAACGCTATGTATTGTAATCGCTGCTTTGTTTTTAGAGCTTCAAGTTGTTGTTCTTTCAATGCTTGAAACTGCAATAATTGGTCTTGTTGATCTTCGAGTTGTTTAGAGTCGAATCGTATTCGCATTTCAGAGTTATAGGTTTCTTGTGTTGCTTTATCCAGTTCAAGATGGATAGTCAGAAATTGATGATGCCAATGATTAGCCGTTTTGTAATCCTGTTGTTGGGCAAAGTATTCACTAATGAGTTGGTAAATAAGGGAAAGCCCTTTTTTATTATTGTATTTTTTAAAGCTTCTTTCAGCTTCTAAAAAATGACGTAATGCTTGCTCATTGTGTGATTGCAAGAAACGTAATTCAAATAGATAAGCATGCATATAGCCATAATGAGAGAACATTTCTTCATCAATAATGGTTTGTGCATCAGTCAGAATCCTATCCGCTTCTTCTAATCGTGACAGTTTGATTAACGGTGCAGCCATATCGACTTTAATACGCGTTTGATACAGCTGGTTGTTCGATTTATTGGCGACGTTTAATACATCTTGAAAATACGCTAAAGCGGTTTGATATTCACCATTATCAAGTTTTATGTAAGCCAATGAATGCTGAACAATCGCCAGTAAAATGTGACTTTGGTTTTCAATGAGACGCTGTTCGGCAATGCCATAATAATATAGTGCTTTATCGTTATCGCCTAAGCGTCTGTAAGCACTCGCCAATTCGATAATATTCAAATTAGCCGAGTTTGTATGGCCGATTTTTTGGTGAAGCTCATAGGACTTGCTAATGCTTTCTATAGCATTAAAAAACTGGTTTTCAAATAACGCCTGTTGACCAATAGAGTTATGAACACTCGCTAATACATTTTCATCGTTAAGCTCTGTCGCTGAGGCTAGCATTGCTAGGTTGATTGCTTTAGCTTGCTTATGCTTACCGAGGTAACGTAGTGCTTTAGAGCGGCACAGGTTCAATAATATCGGGGTGCTTTTCGCATAATAATGACCGTTTGATATTGAGTCTGTTGATTTGATTAAGGCGTGCAACTTATCAGTTTCATGTGCACGAATTTGTTTACATGTAAACGTCTCAAGAGCTTGAAGGCGAGGTAAGTCATTAGGAGCAATAAGGGCTTTAAGCTCCAGCAATTTTTCATCGGTGAATAACGTGCCTGTCAGTTCATCATTATTGAACTGATTAAAAATATCGTCTGCAGCTTGGTTTTGTATAGGGTTAGCGAAAACGTGTTGGGTAAAACAACCTAATAAAATCAAACATAGACAAAAAGTGAGTTTAATAATTGGACTCATAATCTTGTTTATAAAAGGCCAATAATGTCGTTGACACAGCAATGTGTTATACCGTTTTAACGCAGTTTCTTCCTGCAGATTTTGCTTGATAAAGTGCATTATCGACACGCAAAAGCATGTTTTCAAAATTATCGCCATTTTGATAATGCGTGACGCCTGCACTGACCGTTTGTTTAAGCTCTGGCGCGATAGTATCCCAATCAGCGTCAGCAATTCTCACAATAAGCCTACTTGCGATATCATAAGCTTGTTGTTCATTTGCCCCAGGTAATAAAATCAGGAACTCTTCCCCTCCGACTCTACCAACAGTATCGGATTTACGCATCAACTCTTTTGCTATTTTAGCAAGTTTTATCAACACTTTGTCGCCAATGTCATGTCCTAGCGTATCGTTGACTTTCTTGAAATGATCCGCATCAAAAGAAATAACCGAAAATTGGCTATGCTCGGTTTTTGCTTGGTTAATATATGTTTTAGCTAACGCGTAGGTATGGCGTCGGTTAGCCAGTTTCGTGAGCTCATCAGTCAATGCAAGATCTTTGAATTTTTGTTTGCGCTTGACTTGTTTTACCGCATATATGGTCACGATGATTAAAATGATCGCGACCAATATAATGATAATGTTTTGCAATCGTTTGTTTTGCTCAAGCGCTGCTAATTCTTTTTCCTTTATGAGCTGTATTGAGAGTAAGTTTTGATTTTCAGCTTCAATTTTATCGGTGTTAAACCGTGCTCTCATTTCACTATTTCGACTCGTTAGACTGAGTTGATCAAGCTTATGATGAACGTTGAGATAATCTGTTAGTGCTTGATGAGCAGATTGGTAATCTTTAATGGATAAATAGATTTGATTTCGTAGAGTGTATAGCTGGCTTAACCCACGATCGTTATTGCTAACATTAAATCCTGATTCAGCTTCTTCAGCATATTCCAGCGCTTTTTCGGGATGTTGTTTAATCAGTGCAGCTTGAGCACTGAATAATTTCATGAAACTAAAAAGGCCATCAAATTCAATTGTGACTGTATTTTCTGCTTGCTCTAAAATTTCAACAGCTTCATCTACTTGATTCAACTTGATTAATATTCCTGCCATATCTACAGCAGAAGCAGCAGCTGAAAGTGAATTCTTTTGTTGGTGCCAATATTGGTAACTTTTTTGATGTCGCTCTAAAGCCAATTGATTATCACCTAATGCCTCATAGGAGTACGCTATTTGCGTATTGGTATCAAACGCTTCTACTAGCTGATTATTGTCTAGGTATGCTTTTTCAAGTTTGAGTTGATATGTCAGTGCCATTTGCGGGTCGCCAAAACGGCGATAGCTATTGGCTATTTCACTTAAATTAACCCGTGCCCAGTAAGCTAGGTTGAGTTGTTCATACATGGATTGAGCAGGGATTAGGTCTTCAAGGGCACCAGTGTAGTCACCTTCATAAGATAACATGGTGCCTCTCATGCTTCTGCCATCTGCTATTAAGCGCATATTTTCAATCAAATACGCTTCTTTAATTGCTGCGTCATAATCCAATTTCGCTTGTTCCGGTTTACCTGAATATTGGTAATGTGAACCGCGACATAATAATAAATCTGCATGCAGCTCTGAAGGATAGCTTTTTTGATGCGCCTCCATTAATACTTCGGCATGCTTGATGGCTTTTTGAAACTCCTCGGTCGTTTCAGAAGGATGGTACCAACATTGGAGTGGGATAAGCTTTTCACGTTGCTTTATATCGTCAGCTGGGATTAATTGATCAAGCTCTGCAAGATACTTGTTTAATAACTCAAGATCGCCTTCTTCTCCCAAAAAAAATATCTCAAATAACTGATCTATGCGTTGTTGAGGGGTGCTGCTGGCTGTTGCTACTTGAGTTAGTAAAGACACGCTAATAGCGAAAGCGAGTGCATATTTAAGCAGAGTGTTGATTAGGTTTTTCTCATATTGTTTATAAATATTATTCCATTATGGCATATAATTATAATTGTTCAATCAAGTGGCTAAAAGTAAATGCAGTGTATGTCGTTTGTGTTTAAAACTAATTAAATTAGTTGCTTAGTGTTACTTTAATAACATTTGTTTTGGTTATAATAGTTAAATTATTATAAACTAAAACAAATGTACTAGTCAGGTGTCTATTCACTTTGTTAACCTTCTCAAACATCATTTAAATAATTGTGAAAAAATACCAAAATAAAATAATGGTAGTAGATTTTTTTAGATGAATTTGGGGTGGCAAGATGAATTTTTACTCGGCAATACAATAAAAATCTTAACTTGAGAAATAATTAATGATTGAAAGAACTGCTGAATATCAAGCTACTGCAAAAGCGATTTCGTTTAATGTGGCAAATAAAGTTTTGCCTATGGATAAGTTGCCAGAAACTCTTTTAGAGGCTTATGAAGGCTTATTTAAAGAACTGATCCAAGACAATGCAGGCTTATTTGAAAAAAGTTGGCAGAGTTTGCCTGCAAGTGCGCAAAAATTGATGCCGCAAGCTGAGTTTCATGGGTTTTATATTGCCAATGCTTGGATGCAGTTGAGTCGTGTTGCTCAAGAAATTGCTGATGAAGCAGACTCAGACGAAGCGATCGATGAAAAAGAATATGATGGGGTGTTTGGCCGATTAGCCGAACAGTCACTCAAAGAAAGTATTAAGAAATTAAAGAAAGCAAGAACTGACCGTTCTTTATTAAATAGCTTTAAACAAGTGATGGCTATTTAAGACAAGTGATTACGCATTTTGGGAGTGTAAATGTCTTTATTATCAACTAAGCAGATCCAGTGGCCTTGTGAGTTAAGTGAAATCACTAAAGCTGAAATCATGGATCTGGCTATCGAAATTGATGGAATTGATCGTTATTCCACTTTGATCGACGGTGACCAACAACGCGGTATTTATTATTGTGTTCAAGGATTAGGAACATTTGCAACGACAAGTATTGATAACCGACCATTAGCGAGCTTTATTTTTGGTAAGCAAATGTGGGTGGGTGCTGTTGCTATTGAGATATACCCCAAAATCAATTTATACACCTGTGAGCTTGAGCCGCTCAAAAGTTTGTTTTTTCCAAAAAGTGAACTTAATGAGTTGGCTAAAAGAAACAATGAGGTTTATAAACTTTTGTACAGTATTATGCGTACAAATAGCCCCAAAATTGTTCAAGGTATGCATTTGTCTTTCTATGGAATTGAAGAGCGTATTGCGTTCTTTTTATTGGAATTAGTACGAAGTAAGAAGTCGACTAATCTTCCTAGAATCGAAATTAAAATTACCCAGCAACAACTTAGCGAAATCGCTAACGTTAGCCGACCAAGAGTCAATGAAGTATTGAATAAATTAGCTCAAGAAGGGTTAATTGAATTGGTTCGAGGTAAGCTGTATATCAATGACTATGCAGCCTTAGCTCAGTCTTTAGAAGACAGAGTGGTGATGTAAATTTACCATTGAAGATATAAAAAAGCCTAGCTAATTTAGCTAGGCTTTTTTGTGGCTGATTTGCAGCACTAGAAAGAAGTGCGTCGGTAGCGACGGTACTCAGGCTCCCAGAAATTACTATCAATTTTCTGCGTTAATAGCTCATCAGGGCAAGGTAATGCCAGTTCTTGTTCAATGGCTTTTTTAGCAACTGCAAAAGCAATGTATTTACTCACTTCTTGAATGTCTTCAAGGGCGGGGAGTAATGAACCTGTGCCGTTTTTACCTAGAGGAGAGCATTCAGAAAGCGCACGGCTTGATGCCATAAGCATTTCATCTGAAACCCGGGTTGCTCCGCTGGCTAATACACCCAAGCCAATGCCTGGGAAAATAAAGCTATTATTACATTGAGCAATCTCATAGGTTTCACCTTCGATGACAACAGGCTCAAACGGACTGCCTGTGGCAACGAGTGCTTGACCGGATGTCCAATGCAAAACGTCTTTCGGTGTTGCTTCAACACGACTTGTTGGATTAGATAATGGGAACACAATTGGGCGTTCGCAATGGCTGTGCATTGCTCGAATGATTTCTTCAGTGAACAAACCTGGTGCGCCAGAAACCCCAATCAAGACAGTTGGTTTAGCGTTATTAACCACATCCAATAATGAAATATGATCGCTAAACCCATCCCATTGCTGAACATTCACCGTTTTTTGAGCCAGTTTTTTCTGGAAATCTAATAGAGTAGGCATGTTATCTAATAACAAGCCCCAACGGTCGACCATAAACACTTGTGAACGGGCTTGCTCGTCAGAAATACCTTCTGCCACCATTTGCGCCACGATGGCTTCGGCAATACCGCAACCTGCGCTGCCAGCCCCTAAAAAGGCAACACGCTGTTGACATAATTGGGTTCCAGCTGCCTTACATGCTGCGAGAAGTGAGCCTACGGTAACTGCAGCGGTGCCTTGAATGTCATCATTAAAAGTACAGAATCTGTCTTTATAACGCTCAAGTAACGGCATTGCATTTTTCTGCGCAAAATCCTCAAATTGGATCAGTGCATCAGGCCAGCGACGATTCACCGCCTGCATAAATTCTTCAATAAAGTCGGCGTATTCTTCGCCACCAATACGAGGATGACGCGACCCCATGTACATAGGATCATCTAATAAATTAGGATTATCTGTGCCCACATCTAATGTGATTGCGAGACAATAAGCCGGACTAATACCGCCACAGCTGGTATACAGCGACAACTTACCGATAGGGATCCCCATGCCGCCAATGCCTTGGTCACCCAAGCCTAAAATTCGCTCACCATCTGTTACCACAATGACTTTTACTTTATGGCGAGTCGAATTATTGAGAATGTCATCAATACGATCTTTGTTATCGTATGAGATAAATAATCCACGGTTACGACGATAGTTTTTTGAAAAACGCTCACAGGCGAGCCCCACAGTTGGGGTGTAGATGATAGGCATCATCTCACTGATATGGTTACGAACTAATCGGTAGAACAAGGTTTCGTTAGTGTCTTGGATGTTGCGCAAATAAATGTGCTTATCCAAATCATTACTAAAACTTTTATATTGCTCGTAAGCACGTGATGCTTGTTCTTCAATGGTTTCAATGACCCAAGGAATAAGCCCTTCGAGGTTAAAGTAAATGCGTTCTTCTTCACTAAAGGCTGTGCCTTTATTTAGCAAAGGAGACTCAAGAATGGCTGGACCTGCGAAAGGAAGATAGAGGGGGCGTTTATTATCGTCCATTGGAAACCTTATTGTCAGTGTCGAATGACTGTTATTTTTATCTATAAATAGCCAATTGTGACTGCCTAAAAATAGACGTTTTTAATTATCGATGAAGGTTAACACAACTAAGATTTTTTGTGGTCTGTTAAGTGAGCTATTTCACACTTTTTTTCAGCAAAATAGTGACGTCAGAGTCATCTTGGTGTTTGTTAAATGAAGCATAGGCATATTCAGCAGTATTAAGATTGCAAAATGTCGTAACATTTTTGATTCTGACATTATGGTCGTTAAGTGCCATGCTGTGTATAGACATGATGGTAACTTTATGGGGTGAGAATGGCGCTTCCTCTTATTTGGCTCGGTACTGCCGCTATTGGTGCAATCATGCTGGCAGATGATCGTCAGCAGCGAAAAACAATTCAGCATGAACGTCGTATGGGGCGCGCGCCCAAAGTGCCTAATGGTAAGTCAGTGAGCCCGTTAACTCCTAGTATTTGGCATAAAGGTGACGCCAAAGTTGATGCCGCCCCTGGGGCTATTGTATGTTGTTTCGTCTTTGGTGTGATTGAGCATACAGGTATTTGGGTGGGGGATGACCATTTAGTTGAATTGCACGGAAGCGGTTTGATTCGAGTGATATCGGCTAAGCGATTTTTACAAGGACGAACCGGTAGTTGTATTTTTCAAGCGGGTAACCATTTACATCAACCCCTTGTCGCGCCAAAAGCATTGGCTCGAGCAGAGCAAGCCATCTATCAATATCGGGACTATGATTTATTTACAAATAACTGTCATCGATTTGTTTGGTCATGTATTAGCGGTGAAGAAACAGAAGTGAGAAGTTTTGAGCAACTTAATACGCTATTAGCTCAAGCATTTGAACAAGTTGTTTATTGGGATGAAGTGGCATTAAACAAGAGGTAAAAAGCCACAAAAAAGCACAGCCAATGCTGTGCTTTCAAGGTAAATGTTTATCTAATTTGATTACACGCCACGGTGTTTAATTGATAAGCCATGTAAGAAATTACGCAGGATCTGATCGCCACATGTCTTATAGTTCTTGTGGTCAGGGTTACGGAATAACGCCCCTAATTCTGACTTGCCAATGACAAAGTCCGCTAAACCACAAATTTCAATAATATCATCTTCACGAAGCTCTAGTGCAATACGTAATTTTTTGAAAATTAAATTATTAGTGAGGTTTTTAACTGGTGCTGGGACTTTACTACCCGGGCGTAAACCACGCTTTTCGATAATTAGTCCGTCTAAGAACTGACACATAACCTTGTCATTACAGGCTTTGTAGCCTTCTTCCGCTTCTTTTTTTAATAAGCTAATTATTTCATCTGTGCTGACTTCAACATTGGCTTGAGCGAAAATTTTGATCATTTTTGCATTTGAATAATCAAATACAAAACGTAGACGGCGAATAATATCGTTGTTAATCATATAAGTCTCTGGGCGCGGCTGCGCAGTTTTTTAACGGCAAAATTAGTTATTTCGCCGTTAAATAAAAATCGGACGCGGATTATACCTGAAAAAGGCCAAATAGTTCAGATTATCTGCAATGAGATTGACATCATTCATTATAGACAAAAATTTATTGTGGTCACGACGACTGGATGGCGAGTTTCCAATATATAAATAGGCACGAAAACCCAACGAGATAGACTAAGCCTAACCCAGCGAGTATTTTCATTTTTGTACCGTACCTGTGTTGCTCGGGAAGTGTCTCACTGGTCATCAATCTTAAATTTAACCAAGCAAAAATGACTGTGGTTAGAAATGCCAATGTCATGACAAATTCAAGTAAAGGCAATAGTGCCCCTTTGAAGAACCAAATCAATACTAGCCCTAATGAGGACACCAATAACATGACTCTGGTTAATCTTTTAGTACAATCCTGCTTGTTATTTAACAGCTGCCAACCAATATCTAAGGTGCGACTATAACCATCAATAACGGTCACTGTTGTACTGAAAATACATAAAAAAGCGACTAAACCAATTAAATATCGTGTTTCTTCGCCCATGACATCGCTATATAAATCCACTAACTGACTGGCAAATTTAGCACCAGAACTTGAAAATACTTCGCCGCTTCCATGCATGACTAACGCACCTAATGCGAGGAAAATAATCGCTAAAATTGCAGTGACAACAAAGCCTAAGTTGAAGTCAAATATAGCCTGTTTACTAGAAATAGTTTGGGTCTTTTTCTTTTCAAGTAACCAAAGGGAGTTCCACGCACTGACTTCAATTGGCGCAGGCATCCAACCCATCATTGCCACTAAAAAACCCACATAAGCCCATTGCCATGGGCTCACCGTTTGCTCTGTGACTATCGGGCCTTGATAGTGTTGCCACGCCAGTGCAACTGCCACTAAGGTCGTTAAAGTTAGTGCTAGCATAATGACTTTGGTCAATTTATCGAGGAGTTGATAATGGCCAAGGATTAATAATGCAAGGGAACTGATAAGAACTAAAAATGCCAGGATATCGATGGGTAAAGGAATAAATTGAGTCAACATGGCAGCGGTTAACATACACACCCCTGCAGTACTGGCAATAGCTGCAATGGTATTGAGGCAAGTGAACATCAATAAATAACCACGACCTTGTTTTAAATAGCCGTGTAGTAGGCTTTCGTTTGTCGCTGCGGTATAGCGGGCGCCAGCAGCAAAAAACGGGTATTTAAGCAGATTAACCAGTAAAACCACCCATGCCAATTGCCAGCCAAACTCTGCGCCAGCTCGAGTAGAAGAAACCAAGTGTGACGCGCCGATTGCTGCTGCCGCCATTAATATTCCAGGGCCTAAACTGGCCAATAATGTCGATGTAGAAAATTGGCTATCGGTTATGGTTTTATTTTTTTGCATGATTTTTCTTTTTAATTAATAGAAATAAAACGTTAATAAATATTAGCTTACGACTATGTCATATTTTCCTTAACTGGAAAAGTAACATTATGTTTACAAATAATTTTGAAACTCTTGCGCAACAAATGGAGAGGCGCGATTGGGTTTAGTATCTTGTGAAGTAATGCATCATAAAGCATAGTCTACTGGAAAGTTTAACTATAATTGCAAACAAACATGGGAGTGGTTTAGCTCAGTTTGGTTAAGGTCGAACAAGTCATTACAAACGTTATTTAGTGCAGCTGATTTCATGGGATACGAACAGGCGACTCATTCGGCCATTGGGGCTTTATGGTACGGTAAAGTGACGTATCAGTTTTAACGCATTTCAGTTTTAACTTAATGATCTTATGCTAGCTTAAAACTAGAAAATAGTAAGACGAGCCACAGGCTCGTCTTTTACTTTAAGTGGACTATCTGGCACTGTTATTTTATTTACTATTAATGAAAGCTGATTTTCAATCATTTGTTAAGCGGACCGACAACTCATCATAGGAAGATAAAACATGAACGTAGAAGTAAGCACTGGCATCATCTTATATGGCACGCCCCGAAGTAGAGCGCTGAGAGTATCATGGTTACTGGAAGAGTTAGGTGTTGAATGGGAGTTTAGATTCCTTAATTTTGCCAAAGGTGATAATCGGAGTGAAGCATTTTTAAGCCTTAATCCAAGTGGCAAAATGCCGGTTATTTCGGATGGTGACTTTGTTATGACTGAGTCCGCTGCGATTTTGCAATATCTTGCTGAAAAATATGGCAAGGGTAAATTTTTACCTGAACCCGGCAGTAAACAAGCTGGACTGCACCATCGGTGGGTGAGCTTTGTGATTTGTGAGTTAGAACAGCCGTTATGGAGTATGGGTAAACACCGTTTTGCATTGCCAGAAGAGCAGCGATTAGATGCGATGCTCCCCGTGGCCAAATTTGAATTTGATAAAGCCGCCAACATTGCCGAATTATGGGTGCCAGAGACTGGTTATGTTTGTGGGGATGAATTAACTATTGCGGATATTTTACTGACGCAAACTTTATTGTGGGCAACCGTATTTGAGCAAACGATTCCGCCAAAACTTGCAGCTTATCGCGATAGAGTGAAGCAGCGCCCTGCAATGACATCCGCTTTAGAAAAGTCAGAACAGATTGCTAAAGCTGCGCAAGAAGAGTAGCGATTAACATGAATAAATGACAACAAAAAAGGAAGCAATTGCTTCCTTTTTACATGCCACAGACTGACTAAAGTTGCGTTGCAGCCCATTTAGCTCGACTTTCACGAGACTCACTCATGCCGCTGTCAGTGCGGTAGCTTTTGTAAGCTTCAACCTCAAGCGGTACGAGGCTCACTTCTACTTCAAGTACAATTTGGCACTCTTTTTTGATGCGCCAAGCGGCAGTATTATAAAGCTCTGTGAAAGGCAGTGAGCTTAAAAACTCAGGATTATACTGAGTATAAATCGCTTGTGTTGGGTAGACCACAAACGCTAAACGGCGTTTAGGCTCAGTTTTAAATAAAGCTTCAATACCGTCAGTGGTATTAAGGACCTGCATTTCAATCGTATCTTCGATTTCAAGCAACTTCTTTTGCGCAACTTCAGGCGCATCGGCTTCACCCGCTTCCCATGCAGTGACAGCATCTGCTGTAGTTTTAGTTAGCTCAGCAATTTGTTCTACGTTTAAGCCCAATGATAAGCGTAAACACTTCATTTCAATTGCGTTTAGGGCGTTTGATTTAGCCATGGTATTTCCTATTTAATCTGTTTTGCAGTCTTAATTTGCAAGGGAAAAGTATTCACCAACAAGTCTCTATTTGCGTTTAAGCCAGATGTCTTGAATCCAATCCCATAACGATTCCCACATGATGTCTGCCATACGTCCGTTTTTGAAAAAACGAATATTGGCTTCTTGGTCGATACAGTAAAAGTTATCCCCTTGCTGGCAGATAGCAATGTATTCTCTTGGCATACCTACAGACCATGCGTAGCTCGTGACTTCTGGTAAGTAAGTGTGCGAGTAAGGGTCTGATGCTGTCACCATTTCAATGGCGCCATAAATCACATCACTGCCAAAAAGCAGGTATTCTTTTAAATCATTTGGTAGTGAAATTAATATCTGTTCTTCCACTTCAACCAGTTGCTCGAAAGTCGGTAATTCAAGTGGCACAGGAACCGTTTCACTTAACTCTTGAAGCATTTCGATGACGTCATTCATCAGTCTTTCCCGTTATCGGCAATAATGGCGGGAGTATAGCTTGATTAACGCTGTTAACCAATTATCTCACTGGCAAAAATGCAAAAAAATGCACCTTAAAGTAAGGTGCGAAAGGAAGGGGGCAAACGTTGAAACTGGAAAATAGTGGGCTTAAGCCGCTTGGGGTTGGTCTCCTATATGAGTTGGGTCAAATTGAGCAAGACTTTGGCGTTTATAGCTAAGCCATGCTTTGTGGTAAAGCTTGTGAGATGACTGACGTAAATGCACAATTTGCATCATTTCGAAGTCATTCAATGGGCGGTGCTCGGCTTGAGCAATATCCTCAATTTGTTGAATTTGCTGATATACCTGATGTTCTGGACCACTTTTGATGTCTGCAATTTTAGCTAAGTGTAATTGCACTTCTACGATCATTTCAGACTCTGGCAGTTTAACCAGCAGGTTTACGTCGCGGTAACCAGATGCTTTTGGCTCAGCAAAGCGGTTTTTAACCTGAACAACTTCAGTGCTTTGGTTAAGGGCGTGATAACTGCGCATCAGGGTGCTGACATCATCTGCAACCAGTGTGGCTCTGGCAATATCGGTAATATAACTCGCATCACCCTCAAATTTACGTTGAATCTTTTGTTGCGCACGTTGATAGGTTTTTATCTCAGGGATTATCACTTGTGTATGGCAAGTTTGGCTGATGTCGTTTAATAAACGGCTAAGTTCATTTTGTGCTAGCGGAGCGCGTTCATACAGTTGGTCTAGGTTATCGGTATATTGTATTGGGGCTGCACCTGCTGTGCTGGCTAAATTAAATAGACTGTCTAAATCATTGACTAGAGCATGACTAACATCATAAATTGGTTTTTCTGCGCTAGTATCAACCGTTACAGCAATAGCATTACGGGTTGTTAGTAATAATAAAAAGATAAAAAAAGTTCGAAAAATTCTATTCATTTGCAATACCACAGACTCGATAACATTGAGTGCATTCAGTAAACGGAGTTAATCATCTAACCCTTTTGAGATATGGGATTACTTTAGCTGGTTGAAGCTGAATCAATGCTGAATATTTTGCCGAGTTTCGGATGGTTTACGCTTCTTTACAAAGTCAATGTAAATAGTGTGAAGGAGGATTTTCGTAGGGATCTAATTTCTATTTTCTAGAAAAAGAAAAGGACATCTATAAGATGTCCTTTAGATATTCTACTATTCCTTTATGAATAACAATTGCTCTATAGCATTACCAAATTTTGACGCGTTTAGCAGGTTCGATATACATTTTATCGCCTTCTTTTACGTCATAAGTGCTGTAAAACTCAGGCATGTTTGACAGTGCACCTAATGCACGGAAATGACCAGGTGAATGAGGATCTGTCGCAACACGGTTACGTAATGCTTCTTCTTTCATTTTTACTCGCCAAATTTGAGTAAAGCCCATGAAGAAACGCTCATCACCTGTTAGACCGTCAATGACCGGTGCTTCTTTGCCATCTAGCGACATTTTGTAAGCTTTATAGGCAATAGTGACACCGGATAAATCCCCAATGTTTTCGCCTAAGGTGAGTTCACCGTTCACGTGTAAGTCATCAAATACTTGATAACCGTTGTATTGTGATACTAACGCTTTCCCTTTCGCAGTGAAGGCTTCTAAATCAGATTCTGTCCACCAATCACGCATGTTGCCTTCGCCATCAAACTTAGCACCTTGATCGTCAAAGCCATGACCCATTTCGTGACCAATTACTGCACCAATACCACCGTAGTTAACAGCATCATCAGCTTGCATATTGAAAAATGGCGGTTGTAAGATTGCCGCTGGGAATACAATTTCATTCATGGTTGGGTTGTAGTAAGCATTAACGGTTTGCGGCGTCATGTGCCACTCACCTTTATCAATTGGGCCGCCCAATTTTGCGATATCTTTATTGTGGCTTTCAACGCTTGCACGTTGTGCATTGCCTACTAAATCATCACCTTTAATGGTTAACTTACTGTAGTCTTTCCACTTATCAGGGTAGCCAATTTTAGGGTTAAACTTGGCCAGTTTGTCTTTTGCTGCAACTTTTGTATCTGCACTCATCCAATCCAGTGAATCAATACTTGTGCCGTATGCGCCGCGAAGGTTTTCAACTAACTCACTCATGCGCTCTTTAGCTGCAGAGGTGAAGTGACGCTTAACATACACTTTACCAACGACTTCGCCTAAAGTGCCGCTCACGGTATTTACACCGCGCTTCCAACGAGGCTCTTGTTGCTCTTGACCATTTAAGGTTTTAGAGAAAAAGGCAAAGTTTTCGGCGTCAATTTCTTCAGATAAGTTACTTGCTGCGTGGGTTAACACATTCCATGTCATGTAGGTTTTAAGTGTTGCTAAATCAGTTTCACCAATCACGTCACTTAGGCCGCTAACATAGCTTGGTTGGTTGATAATGATATCTTTTTGCTCAGCAACGCCCATAGTGGCTAAGTATTGCTTCCAGTCAATGTTTGGTGCTATTTCAGCTAATTCAGACACCATCATTTTGTTGTATGTTTTGGTACTGTCACGAGTTTCAACCACATCCCAATGCTTTTCTGCAATGGCTGTTTCAAGGGCTAAAATTGATTCAGCTGCCGCTTTACCATTTTCAAGACCTGCTAAATTGAACATTTTCTCAATATGGGCGACGAATTCATTACGGATATTAACGAAGCGCTCTTCGGTATTAAAGTAGTAGTCTTTTTCAGGCAGGCTTAAACCATATTGCCAAATATGTGTGGCATAACGAGTTGAATCTTTTGCATCAACATTGATGTAAAACGCAAGCGGAGTGCCGTAACCATTGACTTGACTGTATGCGAAGTAGTTGGTTAAGTCAGCTTTAGAATCAATCGCTGCGATTTTATCGAACTCAGGTTGAATTGGTGTTACACCTAATTTATTGAGGGTTTCAACGTCCATAAAGGCACGGTAAAGATCAGCCACTTTTTGCTCATCAGTTCCCGCTTTAAGGGTTGGCATTGCTGCTACTTCTTCAATAATGGCTTTAACGTCTTCACGGGCATTCTCACGTAAATCGTAAAACGCACCAATATTAGTACGATCACTTGGGATCTCAGCCGTTTTTAACCAGGTTCCGTTTACGTATTCATAAAAGTCATCTTGAGGACGAACTGACTTGTCGATATTTTGAAAATCAATCCCTGAAGTTAACGCCGCTTGAACAGCTTCTGCTGTCGCCGTTTTAGATGTATTTTCAACTTCATTTGTACATGCGCTGAGTCCAGCGATCAAAGAGGCGCAAAGCCCTCCAGTAACAAGCTTTTTCATGTTGTTTCCTTTGCATTGTAATAATAAGCCCTTCATGGACTTTGAATGCTGACTTTTCATTTACCCTTTCTGTTTATTGGAGTTAAAACAAGAAAGTGCAAATAGAAAATCAGTCTTTATAGTTGTGAAGTCCATGTTAAGTGCTCAAAAGGGCAATTAACAAGTGGATTAGCCACTTTTGTTGATAAAATGTGAGCTTTTAGCAGGGAGATATGTAACTAAAAATTACCGCTCAACACAGGTTGTGGAAGATTTGATGTTCATTTATTCATTGAGCCCTCATAATAGTGACCCATTAGACTTGGTAATTGGTTGTAGTAATGCGTTTAGATAAATTTATCTGTGAAAGTACTGAGCTGACTCGCTCATTAGCAAAAAGAGTATTGAAGTCAGGTGAAGTGACCTGTGACGGCGTCGTGATTAAAGATGCCAGCTTTAAAGTGGGCACTGATACTGAGGTTTGCATTGAAGGACGCAAAATCGAGGTTATTGGCGAACGCTACATTATGATGAATAAGCCTGTCGATACGATTTGCTCAACTATTGATGAAGAGTACCAGTCTGTTTTGAGTTTAATGGATATCGAAAAAGTTGAGACGTTACACATTGCTGGGTGTTTGGATGTGGACACAACTGGCCTTGTATTAATTACCAGTGATGGCTTGTGGTCTCACAAGATTACCTCACCTAAAAAAGACTGTGGCAAACGCTACTATGTTGAAGTCGCTGAACCACTGGATGAAGCGTTAATTGAGACTTTTGCTGAAGGTGTCCAATTACGAAATGAAGATGGCCTAACTAAACCAGCGATACTTGACATTATTGATGCTACTCATGCCAGACTAACTATAAGTGAAGGTAAGTATCACCAAGTGAAACGTATGTTTGCAGCTGTGGGCAATAAGGTGATTAATCTGCATCGTGAAGCCATAGGTAAAATTGAAATGGAAGATGACCTGTTAGAAGGTGAGTGGCGTTACCTTACTGATGAAGAAGTGAAATCAGTTTAATCCACGTTGATTTGTTTGAACAGGTTCCGCTAATTTAATCGCGAACATAAAAAAGGGCCTTCTTTAAAGAAGGCCCAAACACTAGTTTTGGAACGCTATTTTAGTGTAGTTTACGGCGACGACTTGCGCCTAGTAAACCAAGTAAAATCAGACTAAAGATCCCCATGCTACCGCCTGAGTCAGATTTAGCTGGCGCTTCATCTGGCGCTACTTCTTCTGCTGGTGGAGTTGAATCAACACCATCAGAGTTTACAGTGAGCATAAAGCTGGTTGATGCACTATCTGAAGGGTAGGCCATGTCATGAACCGTCACTGTCACTTCGGTTGTGCCGTACCAGTCAGCATCCGGTGTAATAGAGAAGGTTTCACCCGTTACTTCAGCGGTGATGTTTTCACCTGAAACCATCATGCCATTTGCTGTGCCTTTCACATCGTTATACATCACTGTTAGACCTTCAAGCGTAGTATTCTCTTCCATCATCATATCTGCCATATCTGCAATTGTGATGTTGCTTGGCGTAGAGATAGTTTGAGAAACAGACACTAACTCAGAGTCAGCGTATTGTGTTTCTACAGACAGCATATTGTCTGTACCAATCGAATTGGCTGACACTCGAGCTGAGAACTTAAGCGTTACCGCAGTTTGCTCAGGTCCGCGATAGTCTGCACATACAACCATACCTTCACTTACTTTTTCATCAACATCGTTGTATGCAAAGCCATCGTTCAAGTAACCGAACGAAGGTCCAAATGCACCACGTTCACCCCAATAACCGTGTAGACCAATTGAGCCGAAGTGGTCGTTTTTAGTTGCATTGATATCTTCCCTATTATTGTTGTTTGAACAGGTCAAACACAATCCTGTTGTTTCTTTTTTAACGTTCACAACAATTCACATCCAATGTCTTTGGGCTATGCATAAATGCTCACAAGGAATGCATAAATGGAATTCTAGATACAAAATGACGGTTGTTAACTGCTTGTTAATTTGATTTGTTCAGGTTTAACATTATGTTTTTGAATAAGTTAACTGTCTCAGCATTTAAGGGTTTTTGGGTTGTTACAAACTTGTTGTTAATGTTGTTTTTTATTTTAAGGTGTTCTTTATGATACAAATGGTCACAGGTTGGAGGTTGGTTTGTGATTGATTAGTTATTTGCTTTTGCTAAGGTCGTGTTACTCAAATAACAATAAATTAATGTGTTTTGAATTTTGAAAATTAGAGCTGAATTTAATGATTTTTAGAGGTTCAATATCGGGGAGAACAAGCATATGGAGCTGAGGCATATTAAGCATTTTGTATTGCTTGCTGAAGTAAAACACTTTAATAAAGCGGCTGAAATACTCAATATCACTCAACCTTCTTTATCAAAAAGCATTAAACGTTTGGAGCTTCTGATTGGTGGACAGTTACTTAACCGAGACTCCAAATCGGTATCGGTAACTGCATTAGGGCAAGTCTTACTCAAACATGGCCAGAAAATTTTAAAAGAATTCGAAGAAATGGAACAAGAGGTAACCTTGTTTCAAGGGTTTGATGATAAAGAACTACGAGTAGGTGCCAGTCCAATACCCTCAAACAGCCTTGTTGGACCAATTGTCGGTCAATTTTTACGCCATTATGCAGATATGAGCGTTGAGTTAAAGGTCGCCCCATGGGAAGACTTATATCAACAGTTGATATATGGCGATATTGATTTTTTTGTTTCTGAAACCAAGGTCACTGAACTCGAAAAAAGTGAGTTGTTAAAGGTCACCGAATTACCGCCATTTAAAGTGATTTTTTGCTGTCGTCCCGAGCATCCATTAACGCAACTACAACGGTTATTTTTGCCTTCATTTAGAGATTATCCATTAGCTATCCCGCGTCATATGCCGCAATCTATTGCCGATGCGTTTGAGGACTTGTTTAAGCAACAACGAGAAGACTTTTCGGGTATGGTGCGTTTCGATCAATTTCATCCCATTAAAGAGTCCATCATTAATGGTGATTTAGTTGCGTTAACTCCTGAGATTTCGGTAAGAAGCCAGCTTGAAAAAGGCGTTCTGGTTGAATTGTCACCCTATGTCATGCCACTGATTTATGCACGATTTAGCGTGGTGTCGTTAAAGGAAAAGTCTCACTCTAATGCCGCAGAGGGTTTTATTGATTTTCTGGTTAAGCGAGCCGAGGATGTTAGGCTTACTCCGGTAGATAATGAGCTTGAGCAAGAGGCGGCGTTAGGTTAGAGATTGCTTTAGGTTTTTGCTCAATCAATCTTAATAATAAAAAACATAACTGGTTTTAGTAACAATAAAGCCCTTCGTAAATTTGGATACGAAGGGCTTTAAATCTAATACATCTTATAATTAGCTGGACTATTTCTCTAAGCTGACTTTGCCACTCACAGTGCTTGCGTTAAAGCTGCCATCACCTTGCTGAGTTTTAAATTGAATTGACTCTCTTGAGGTGTATTTTGTTTTCATTGGTTTATCACTTGTTAGGCGGTTATCAATTCTCCCACCTGGGCCGCCATCAATTTCAAACGATAAGTTTGGCATCGCTGAAAACCTCACATCGATATCACCACTCACGGTATCGAATACGACTTTGCTAACAGCGTCACTGAGTTTGACTTCAATATCACCACTCACAGTAACAATTTTGACTTTTTGCGCTGAGGTAAAGCTACCTTCAATATCGCCAGAGACTTGGTCAATTGCTAAATCTGTTACACGGTTATTTTCAGATTCAAGCTCGCCACTGACTAAGCGATATTGTACTTTGCCTTGGATATTTTTATCTTTAATGTCACCTGATACTGTTTCTAGTTCAATTTTACCGTTGAGCTCATCTGCTTTAATGTCGCCAGAGACAGTATTTAGTTTGATTTCACCTTCAGTTTCTTCAACTTCCATGCTGCCGCTGACCAAAGATAACTGAATTTTTCCGTTGAGCTTTTCTACTTCGTAATCAGCAGATACACCTTCTGCTTCAAGCATTAAATTGGTTGGAATTCGAATAACAAGATTTGAACCTTGTTTATTATTACCTCGATAACTGCTTGGTAGTTTATCTTCAATGACAATCTCATTACCTTTCTGCTCAAATATAAAACCTTGTGACAGTTCATCTAAATGGCCTTTAACACTGATGATATCTTTATCCCAGCCCACAATTTCGACTTTGCCACGTTGCACTTTTAGCTCAACTTGAGGATTCGCTGGCACGGTCATTTCACGGTCAATTTGCTCAATTGCTTGGGCCATCAACGGAGTGAGCAGCACACTGCAACCGATTACAATACGGCTAAATAGGTGATTAAGTTTGGTGTTCATATTACATTTCCTTGCGTTGATGGAGTCGAATTCGTTGGTGTACGTTGCTGTTGTTGCAACAATTCAATTTCTCTTTTCATTACCCATAACCATAAGTCCCAGACTTGTTTGTTATTGGGATCATTTTTTAATGCTTGTTGGATTTCTTTTGATGCACGTTGAAGCTCAGTAAACCCTTTATTAAATGGGTTAATTTGATTATCAAGCTGCATACCAACAGTGAATTTATTGTCTTCAAATGAGGCCAATTGTTGCTGATGAGTCGTTGCAATTTGATCTACCAAGGTAATTAAGTCTTCAGTCGATTGATTTGATAAAGCGTTATCAACCGTGATTGTTTCTTGTTCTGAAGTCATATTTGGAGCAGATAACTGCCAACCTAGTACCATCACAAAAGCGAGGCTTGCAGCGATAGCAAGTGTTTTCCATTGCTGCTGATCCGAGGAAGATTTATGAGTTGTTTTACCACTGATTTGATCATCAATGCATTGCCAAAGATCTACGCGTGGATTGATCTCAGTCGGTAAGCTTGTGAGCAACTCATCAAGTTGTTTTTCTGCTTTGCTTTGTTGTGGAGATAAATTCTTCATACCAGCATATCCTGTAACATTTGCTTTGCTCTGTGGTACTGCGCTTTGCTGGTTCCCACGGCAATATTCAACATCTCTGCTATTTCCTGGTGTTGATACCCTTCAATTGCGGATAACACAAACACCACTCTGGTTCGTTCAGGTAAGGTCAGTATTAATTTGTCTAACCTATGGTATTCATAATGGGTGCTGGTTTGCTGTTCAGCATGTTCAGTTAAGTTGCTTTCGGGTAAAAAACGATGCCAAAAACGTTGCTTAGCTTTCATGCTGTTAATGGCTTGATGCACACATAATTTATGTAACCAAGTGCTGAATTGGCTTTCACCATTAAACTGTCCTAATTTTTGCCACAGTCTGACAAAACAATCCTGACAAATTTCATCTGCATGATCGTGACTGCCACTCAAACGAAAACAAATCGCATACACTCGTCCTTGATGACGTTGATAAAGTTGCTTAAAAGCAATTTTATTCCCATCCAATGCCTGCGCCACTAACTGTTCGTCGGGTGTATTCCCGTCGATAGCAACATTCACTTCATTCGCATTTGTTTGAAGCGTTGGTGCAATGTCAGTGATGTTATTGGTATTCAAGTTCACCGTTTTATCCGTTTGGGTGTGAGTTACTAGATTAGACATTAGCAAGTTAGCAAAAGGTTTACTGCACAATAAAATAAATTAAGTTCGTGCTATTTGAGCCGATAAATATTTATAGCGATGTTGGCTAATGTAGTTATCGCTTAATTTGATTGGGAAAAATTAGTTTGTGCAAACATTGTCTAAAGAGCAAATGTGCATCTATATTTTTAATGTACCTTAAGGTTATTAGGGATTTATATGTTAATTCGTACCAAGTTAATATTGAGCGTGGTGGTGTCTTTAGTGGCTTTTACCGCAATGTTTGGCTTACAACTTTATACTAGCGAAGTGAAGTCTCGATTAGCCAGCGCAGCTAATCATGTGACCGAAATTGAGCGAGAAGTATTAAACCTGAGAGTGATTGAAAAAGATTTTTTTGCCCGTTTAGATACTAAATACATTCAAGATCACGATGATATCTACAACGACATCAATAACATCATTGCTGAACTTGATCAGACTTTAATTGAACGTGGCTTACCTACCCAAAGCCTGTCTAGTTTTAATCAGAGTTTACGAACATATAAAGGGCTGTTTGCCGAATTGGTGACATTACAAACTGAGATAGGCTTAACACCAAAAACTGGTTTGTATGGCGACTTAAGACAATCTGTCCATAATGTTGAAACCATATTAAAGCAGCAAAATCAAAATCTATTGTCGGTCACTATGCTGCAGCTTCGTCGAAATGAAAAAGACTTTATGCTCAGACGCACTCAAAGTTATTTAGATAGGTTTGATAAAAATATTAGCTTGTTTAAAACGCAATTAAACGCATCCACATTAGATTATCAAACAAAAAAGCAGATTACTGAATTGGTGAATGCTTATCAACGCAGTTTTGTACAACTGACAGATAAAGAAAAAGAGTTTGGCTTAAGTGCTTACGATGGCGACATGTTGATATTGCGAGAAGCGATTAAGAAAACCGCGATTGATTTATCTACGCTTCAACAGCAAACTCACCAAGAAATTAGCCAAGCTGAAAATAATGCACTCATATTAGGCGCTACTATTTTTGTGTTAATCACCCTCATTTTATGCGTATTTGCTTACCTGATTTTACGCAGTATTGTGGTGCCGATTAATGACATTAATAAAGTGATATCCGAGGTTGAGAAAAATAAAGATCTTACTTTGCGTTGTGATGAAACCAGAAATGATGAACTCGCCAGAATTGCAAAACATTTTAACGCCATGGTGCTCAGTTTTCAGACCTTAATTGAGCAAGTTAATGAGTCTGTCGAAGCAATGAATATTTCCTGTGAAGAACTGACTCAAAATGCCGTGGTCGCTTCTGATGGCGTATCAAGGCAACTCAGCGAAACCGATATGGTTGCTACAGCGATTACTGAGATGGGCGCAACGATTGAAGAAATTGCCAGCAATACTGAACAAGCAGCGCTAAAGGCTAACGAAACCAATGAACATGCACAACAAGGGTTAGTGAGTGTTGAGCAAACTATTGAAAAAATTCAAACCTTGGCAAGTCAACTTAGTGACTCGTCTGAAGTGGTCGGTGAATTAGAGCGAGACAGTGAAACGATTGGTAGTGTGCTTGATGTGATCAGAGGGATTGCAGAACAAACTAACTTACTGGCATTGAACGCAGCCATTGAAGCTGCAAGGGCAGGGGAACAAGGGCGAGGCTTTGCTGTTGTAGCTGATGAAGTCCGAAGTTTAGCCATGCGTACGCAAGAGTCCACCGAGGAAATTTCAAAAATTATTACCACACTACAGTCCCGTACACATTCGATTGTGCAGTTAATGGACACTAGTCAGCAAAAAGGAACAGACAGTGTTGAGCAAGCTGGTGGTGCTGGGCAGTTATTGCATTCTATTACTCAAGATGTGCAAACTATTTCAGATATGAGTACACAAATTGCTACCGCCATTGAAGAGCAAAGTATGGTGGCTGCAGAGGTGAACAAGAATGTGGTTATTATCCGTGATATTGCCGATGAAACAGCCAATGCAACTGAAGAAAACTCTGCAGCAACTCAAGATGTCAGGCAACGAGCAGAGGCGCTGCATGAGGCGGTGAGCCTATTTAAAGTGGGCTAGTTTAACGTTAAGCTGCTTTAATAAAATGCATTTAAAAAAGCCCAATCAAAGATTGGGCTTTTGTTTAATAAACGTATTTGTTTAAAAACGCATTTGTTTACACTGTTTGCTTTCAGACGACTTATTCTGGCAAAACGGTTTTAACACCATCTGGTGAACCAACAAGCAATACGTCAGCGCCACGGTTTGCGAACAAGCCGTTAGTCACCACACCTACAATAGCGTTTAGTTGAGTTTCAAGCGCTTTAGGGTCAAGAATTTTGTAGTTGTACATATCTAAAATAACGTTGCCGTTATCCGTTACTACACCTTCACGGTACACAGGGTCGCCGCCCAATTTTACTAATTCACGTGCCACATAAGAACGTGCCATAGGGATCACTTCAATTGGAAGTGGGAACTCGCCTAATACGTCAACTTGCTTAGTGTTATCGACAATACAGACAAATTTCTTTGCAACTGCCGCAACAATTTTTTCGCGTGTTAATGCTGCGCCGCCGCCTTTGATCATGTCCATGTGGGCGTTAATTTCATCAGCACCATCAACGTACACTGATAAATCAGACACGCTATTCAAATCAAATACTTCAATGCCTAATTGCTTTAGCTTTTGAGTTGACGCTTCAGAGCTAGAAACCGCACCTTGAATGTCGTGTTTCATTGTCGCTAATGCATCAATAAAGTGATTAACCGTTGAGCCAGTACCTACACCAACAATACTGTTTTCTTCAACGTACTCTAGTGCTGCCCAACCGGCGGCTTTTTTCATTTCATCTTGAGTCATATCAACATCCTAAGCTGGCTATTTTTGCAATGATAAGTAGTAAAATTGGCAAGAGTATAGCAAATGCCAAGCTGTTCAAGATATGGCAGAGATTTAATTAATGACCTCTGCGGTCTCAGAAGTTGACATAGGATAGAATTTTTCCTGTTTAAAGGCGTTGATGACGCGCAAATTAATGTCGCTGGCAAACTTACGTTCTAAGCGAATATCCATAACATAGGCTTTGACAGTTAGCTTAATAAGGTGCTCGCCAAACTCATAGCGAGTGGCAACATTCACCGTAATAGGCTTGTCTAAAAAAGTATAAGGTGAGCATTGTGTCGCTTCTTTTGCTAATCGAGTCGCTTGTTGATGATCAACCTGTATCGGTAAAGTGAATTTAACGACAACCATTTCATCTAATGCGCCGCTATTGGCATTTGATACGGCAGTTTTAAGCGCCTCAGCGTTAGGCACCATCACAGTATTATCATCAAAAGTTCTAAGCCAAGTGACGCTCCAATCGAGTTGGATCACTTCGCCGTAATGGCCTGATAACGTCACCATATCCCCTACACGATAGGGTGGAGTTATCATGATTATCAGCCCAGCAATCATGTTTTTAGCTGGTTCTTGGGTTGCTAAACCGAGCACAATACCAATGGAGCCAATCACTGCGAGTACCAGGTTTTCGTGTGGGTTAATGATTTCGGCAATAGTGTAGATAATGACTGTAGCCCAAATAAATAGCCTTACAAATGGGTATAAGCGGCTCCACAGTAAGCGGTATTTGGGTAATTTTACGGTTAAATGAGTCAGCAAAGTTTGCACAACCACGAGCAATAACCAAGCAAAGAAACACACCAAGGCAAAGGCGAATAACTTATCGAATGAAATAATATCTAATATGGCTTGCAGGGCTTTACGTGAGTCTTCCATGATACTATCTCCTACAGGTAGAGCTTATTGTGATTGACTAAGTGGCTGGCAATCAGTCGTGTTAAAGTGGGAGTGATAACATAATAATGTTGGGCAAAATCTTGTTTTGAATAATGCGCTTTTATCAATCCTTGGCGACATAAATACTCAAGCTTAAGTGCACTTTGCTCGATACTACAGGCAAAAATTTCAGCATGCTGAAAAATCCGTAACCCACCGTGAACGTATAATTCTGCAAGGCTAAACAGATCGTCGTCGCTGCATTGTTTTAAGCTGGTTAAATCTGGCAGGCAAAGCGGGGCTATTGTTAGCGGGTGGTTGTCGTCTTGAATCAAGGCATGAAATATCAATACACAAGCCAATTTACTATGGCCACCTGTGGCTTGGTGCAATTGTTTTGTGAGTTGCTCAAATGCTAACTTTTCAGCGTCATCATCTTGATTATCAGTAATGTGCAGTCCGATTTGTGCAATCCTGCTTTGTATCACATCGCGAAATTCTGACAGGCCAAAATAGTCGAGCTTAATGACGAACTTTACAAAATTGGTAATCGCGTACTGTGATGATAAGCGGTGCCAAACATAGGTTTCGCAACCCAGTACCCAGCAATGACGTTGTCGGGTTTCCATTAATATGGTGGCAAACGTGACTAAGGCTTGATAATTACCCATCATTCTGAGCATTAGCTTATGCAGATCATCAATAATGATCACATGTGCAGGCTGTTTGTTTATTAAGGCTATCGCTGCGGTAATCGATGCTGGAGCATCGTTAATATTGAAACAGTAACAAAGGTTAGCAATGGTTTCTTTTGTGGTTAATGCTGCATGGTAAAAACTAAGATAAGTGATATGTACCGCTTCTGTTTGGCGAGTTGCTTGCTGGGTTAAAAACCAATGATGAAACTGATTGAGAAAAGAGCTAACACCTGAACCAGCAGGGCCTGTAACAGCAGTTAACTCGCCTTTATTTTGCTGCCAACGAGTAACTGAGTCGGTTAATTGAATAAATTGATGTTCGCGACCAATAAAGCGAGTGTGCTCGGATAATGTCGATATATCGACTTGTTGTTTTATCCTATGTTTAGCATTTTTTGCTTCAGGTAGCGCCGCTACGTCTTTATCGGCTGCATGATAATTTATAGCCAGATCAGCTTTTATAGGGTTATACAGTAAGGTTTTTTCCACTGTCGCCTTTGGATGGTGGTGGGGGTAAATTCTAGCGATATCCTTCAGTGACAACTTTCCTTCAGCACTTTCTGCATCAGCAATAATAGCAGGCTGACCCATTAACAGGGCTTTCAGTTTGGTCCAAGCCTGGGTGATTTGTGGTAGTTGCACATCCATTTTACGTTTTACCTCGTCACGCTTAATAAAAGCGAGTTATTCCATTTATTTAGTCTCTAAAGGCTTCTTAACTCTAGCATAGTTGTTTCATTAAAGTGGCTAATATGCTGAAAGCAAAATGCACAATGATGTTGTTTTTAGTTGAGCTATGCTGGTGGAGTTAACGCTGGAAAACCGTCTTTAACAAGCTTGATTGGGGCGGAAATTGGAAAGGCTGGGCGTATTTGCGCTGTAAGTTAGAAGATAATTGTCATAATTGGGGCTAAATGAGTCACTTTTTTGATACAAATTAGTGTGATCTCATTCCATTCTAATCGAGATTTTAATCCTAATTAGCAATGCTAATCAATTTAGTTGTTAACCTACCTTATTTGCTAAAAATAACAGTGATTTAAGTCTCGTTTTTATTATCCAAATCTGCGATAGACTCAATCGGATTTTGTCATTTTATCTCTTAAAAAAGCGAGGATAAGATAGCTGCAATTAAACCACATACTTTAAAAGGTTATTCGTTATGTTCAAGCTAACCTCTGTTGCTTTTATTATTGCTTCAATTTGTTCAATTTCTACAGCTCAAGCAAGTGAGCCAATTGAGGTGATTAAACCTGCTGTTATCACCGAACCTGAAAAAGTAGAATTAGGTAAAATGTTGTTCTTTGAACCACGTTTATCTATGTCTGGTTTTATTTCTTGTAACTCTTGCCATAACTTATCGTTAGGTGGTGTGGATGCATTGCCAACGTCTATCGGTCATGAGTGGCAAGAAGGTCCAATTAACTCGCCTACAGTATTAAATGCTGACTACATGCTAGCGCAGTTTTGGGATGGTCGTGCGGCAAACTTAAAAGAGCAAGCTGCGGGTCCTATCGATAACCCTAAAGAAATGGGTTATACCCATGAACTCGCTGTTGGTACTATTGCTTCAATGCCTGGCTATGTTGAACGTTTTAAAGCAATTTATGGTTCTGAAGAAGTTAACATCGACAGAATTACAGACGCCATTGCGGTATTTGAAAAGACGTTAGTAACACCAAACAGCCCATTTGATAAGTATTTAGAAGGCGATAAGAAAGCCATTACAGCCGACGCTCAAGCGGGTTATCAATTATTTATAGATAAAGGCTGTGTAGCTTGTCATAACGGTCCTGCTGTTGGCGGTACTATGTACATGAAAATGGGCTTAGTTAAACCATTCCATACCGATAACCCAGCCGTTGGCCGTAAAGGCGTAACAGGTAAAGAAGCGGATAAGTTCGTCTTTAAAGTACCAACACTACGTAATATTGAGCTGACCTATCCATACTTCCACGATGGCAGTGTTTGGACACTTGAAGAAGCGGTTAACACCATGGCTGATATCCAATTAGGTCAGGAAATGAGTGAAAAAGAAACCAAGCAAATGGTTGATTTCTTGAAGAGCTTAACCGGTGAACAGCCACAAATTATGTTACCGATTTTACCGCCTTCAAATGAAAATACGCCACGCCCAGTGCCGTTTAAGTAAGGAATTTTCAATTAGTTTCATCGCCTAATTGAATATTGTTGCACTCCCCCAGCAAAGCCTGTTCAACTTATTGAACAGGCTTTTTATTTTTTATCTTATTAATCAATAAATAGTACCAAAAAGTACCTAGCGTACGGTTTTGTGCCCACTAGGTTTTATTGGCTAATCCCCCTATGATAACCCTAGAGATACAATACAAGGTTTAATAGGTTATAAATGAACACTATCAATATGGATTTTAGCCAACGCGTCGTGGTAAATACTCATGAGCTGAATTGGGATAAAAGCCCAGCTAAAGGCGTTTGGCGTAAACGTTTGGCTCGCGAGGAAGCCGAGCGAGGTCATGCTACCAGTGTGGTTAAGTATGATGCTGGCGCAAGTTTTAAATCTCACCCACACCCATTAGGTGAAGAAATCTTTGTATTGTCAGGGGTATTTTCAGATGAAACAGGTGACTATCCTGCTGGCACGTATATTCGTAATCCTGAAGGTTTTAGTCATGCCCCTTTTAGCGAGCAAGGCTGTGAGTTATTAGTAAAGTTACATCAATTTTTACCAAGTGATAAAGAGCAAGTCAGAGTTGATACTCGTAATACTGATTGGCTGCCTGGCCAAGGCGAATTACAGGTCATGCCGTTGCATCAACATTTAACTGAATCTACCGCTTTAGTCTTTTGGCCAGCTGGATGTCAATTTCAGCCCCACCGTCATTTTGGCGGAGAAGAAATATACGTGATTAGCGGTGAATTTATCGATGAGCATGGACGGTATCCTGCTGGAAGTTGGATTAGAAGCCCGCATTTAAGCCAGCATAATCCGTATGTTGAACAAGACACTGTTATTCTAGTTAAAGTTGGTCATTTAAACGCTGATGAATAAGAAAATGTTTCAGTTGACCTTGTTATAGCCTCCTTTTAAGCTGCAGTTAATTCAATGATGAATACAATGAAGTTAACCTACTTTATAAGGAAGCGTTAATGCATCAAGCAGAGTTAGTCCGTTTTATTAGCGGTATTGATCGCCAAGAAGAGCGCCGTTTTGAAGATACAATGGCGATCATCGACATGTATTATGAGTTTACTCCGACTGCATTTACTAATGGTCAGCAGCAAAACAGTGCAGAACAAAACTTAGGATCTTGCAAAGTGTTTTCATTTGCAATGCGACATCAATTGTCGGAATCGCAAACGCTTAAGCTTTTTGGCCAATACTACCAAGATGTGTTAGCCACGCCTCAAGGTGCGGATCATCAGAATATTCGCCAGTTTATGCAACATGGATGGGCTGGTATTCGTTTTACTGGAACGCCGCTGCTTTTGAAAAGCTAATCATAGAAAAGCTATTTACTGAAAAACTTGTTAGTTTAAAAACTAATTTTGTTGAGTCATAATAGGCTTTGACTATTTAGGACGTTAACTATTTAAGGCTTTAACTATTTAAGACTTTGAAAGTTAGAGCCTTAATAGATTAACGTAAAAGTAACGCAAGATAATGCCAGTTATTTTATATCAGTCATTTTGACTGCTCAGCCTAGTTAAAAGCCTTCCACTCCAGCCATGTCAGGCAGATGATGCGCAATCCCTTTATGACAATCAATACAGGTCTGCTCACCACTTTCTAAGTAGGTTGAATGCATTTTTGCTGCCCGCTCAGATTGTCGGGTGAAATCCATATAATCAAATTCATGACAATTTCTGCATTCTAATGAATTATTTGCTTTTAAACGGCGCCACTCATGTTCGGCAAGTTCACGTCGTTTAGCTTCAAACTTCTCCGGTGTATTAATCGAGCCGACAAGGTGTGCCCAAATCTCTTTAGATGCTTGCATTTTACGGGCAATTTTATCGGTCCATTTATGAGGGACATGGCAATCATGACAAGTGGCTCGCACGCCGCTACGATTGGTGTAATGAATTGTGAGCTTCATTTCTTCATAAACATTTTGATGACAGCTACTACAAAACTCCTCAGTGCTCGACATTTCAAGGGCAGTGTTAAAAGCTCCCCAGAATATTATCCCTGCAATAAATCCACCGATAACTAAAAAACCTAAACTGAAATGCACACTGGGCTTTTTAATTGTCTGCCAGACGGTGTTAAGTAACATCTTGAGTTTTTGCATGGTTTCACCCTGTTGATAATGACGGTGTCACTATATAGCTGAACGTTGAATCACGATTGAGTATAAAAGTGACTGAGATACCAACTGGTTAATACCAGTGCATGTTTACTGCTTGATGTTGTAAAGATAGCAGTAAAGTGAAAATTAACTAGGTGACATGAATGTTTTACCTAATTGATTAATCTTCATACGTTGTGAAGCTAAAAATAGATCGAGCAGTATGTTTCCAAAGTTGACCGTTTTTTGAACTTGTGACTATTATTACCTTTAATTAGTGATTGCTGAATTTGGTTGTTAGACGAGTGCTGCAGAGGCCAAAGTCTACAAATGGATGCAGAACTGACTTCGATATTTTGGTTAATTATTGAAAAGGATATTCTATGAACAACAGGTTAATTGTCACACTCGCAGCGAGTGGTTTATTGCTACATACATGTGGGGTGACAGCGGCAGTATCAGATCAGGTTATTAGCGATCAAAGAGCAAAACTTGCAAGTCAAACTCAAGGGCAGGGATTTGGTCCGCAATCGCCAAGAGATCTCAATCAAGTCAAAGGCAATAACCCCATTCACTTTAGCGCAGCCCCAAGTTATAGCAAGATGAATCTGTGTAATATTCATTTTCATAAAAATGCAGAGCATTCAGGTGGCGAGTTTACGACTTATGCGGGTAATGGAGATGGCAAAGGGTATCAGTCAGGTTATAAATATAATGGTGTTTTAACTGACAAAGAAATGATGCAAACACGTATGGCTGTATGTCCAAGTAAAAATGGTGGGTTAAACGCAGGTGATACTATCGAGCTACATTATGTTCATTCAACTGCACAGGTCACTCCAGGAGAAAGTTTGGCTGCTTGCATGAATGAAGCCATTGCTAACCCGCAGTTGAGAGTTGAAACCCAAGTCTTTGTGCTTGTTGGCGGCGGTCAAGGTTTAGACTTTAATCAGTTGACGAAAGTTGAACAAGCACAAGGTAAATACCAAGCGATTAATATGCTCAACAATATGGGCGATCCTATTGAATATAGCGGTTCGACAACAGGGCCGGGTTATAACGAAAAAGGATCGCCATTGCAGGTTTCTTGGCGTGTTAGGCCAAAGGTGGCTAAGGTCAATATCGACTCTGTGGGCCAATGGTGTCGTGGGAATGAGTTTAAAGAAGACCATGCTCATGGCGTGAGGAATTTGGTTATTAATCCTGCTTTGTTATCAAATATTAACTAAGTTTCTGATAAAAAATAAAATATAGCGTATTCACGCCATATGGTTAATGCGTGTGAACTGATTTTTGCGATAATTAAGGCGCCATATGGCGCCTTAATTATTGATTGATAAAATCAAAACTTGTGATGGCTAATCAGCCATTAATGCAGATAAACGAATTTGATATAAATTGCCTTTACCGTTCTCAATACGAGTAAAAAATAAGTAGTTACCATCGGGAGAAATAATCGGCGTAAACTCATGATCTGCTGTGTTAACTTTATCGCCTAAGCTTTTAGCGACTGTCCACTCATTGCCCACGAGGTGTGATATATAAAGATCGCCTTTTCCTAAACTGTCTTGGCGATCTTTTATACTGAATACGATGGTTTTTCCATCGCGTGAGACTGCTGAGTCACCAATATTACCGTTCACGCCATAAATATGGCTTGGTAAAGGTTTTGGTGTCGTAAATCCATTGCCCTTAGGCTGAGCAACAAACATATGTCGGCCATTGTCCCTAAATGAAGGAAAGTAAAGCTCGCCTTTGTCTGTTAGTGATGGATATAGATCGGCGGCATTTGAATTGATATCGAGATACTCAGGTTGCTGCCATTGATCATTTTTCCACGTTGAGCGCCATATATTGACTTCTTTTGCTTCCTCTTTCTCACCCTTTAATGGCCTTTTAGACACAAAGTATAGCTGTGAGTAATCAGCACTGTAATAAGGATCGGCATCTAAGTATTCGCCTGATATCGCTAGTGGTGTAGGGGATTGCCAGTTACCTGAATCAAATGAAGACTGCATCATAGTGCAATGGCTAAAATCATCATTGCAACGGGCAAAAATGACATTATCGCCAGATTGATTAAACACGGTATTAATTTCAAAGTGCTCAGTTGTTGAAATCACCCCTGGAGCGAACTCCACGGCTTTATTGGCTGCAGCTTCATTATGATAGGCTGGATTGGCAAATACTGAGGTGGACACTATGGTTAAACAAGTTGTGATTATTATTGGTTTTATCATGACTCGCCTTTGTTATTCATTTTATAAGCAAATGTGTAGCTGAATTAGCTATTATTTTTGAGTAACCTGCGATTTTTGAGTAAGCGGATTACTTTTGGGCAAAGAGAATACAAGGCTTTGATTTATTAATCTACATTTTTGTGAATTAAGATTCACTTTTATTGTTGCTTTGTCGTTTGTAGATGTCAGAGCATCTATTCATATTTGGGGTTGTGCCACAAAACTTGATTAGATTTTTCAGTTCTAAAGAGCTGGTTTTTATAGGGTGCGCTTAATTGAACCTTGTTGTCGACTTGAGTCTACTTGAAATCAATTTAACCGACTTGCTCTAATTGAATTGGCTAAATCACTCTACTGAGTTGTCGATTAACTGGCATTGATCAAAAAGCGCTAGTAGCCAGAACTTCTAGCGCTTTTAATATTCATGAGCTTGGGGGATCACCTAAGCATCTGCTTACTGTGATTAAAAGGGCGCATAACGATCAAAGTTTGTTGTTGGCGTAGTCCAACGCTGTTTTGCATCGTGTTGGGTATTATTGATACCTTGCATGGGAATTTGGCCATTGTCACCGTATAACCACAATACCATATTAGTACGTTCACCACTGATGATAGGCTGCGCTGCATGAGGTACATGACCTCGATGGATCAACGCTATGCCAGGCTCGAATACTTGTTCAACCATTTTACCAGTATTGGCATCGTAAAAATTCACGCCAGATCCAGTAAAATGTTCCTCAGGCAAGTTGAGGTTGATATTCAGTGTGACGGAAGATGCATCCGAATGCATACGCAACGAGGTATCTTTATTGGGCTGATACTGAATTGAAAACCCAAATGTTTGCGTGTCGTAGCCAGTGACTTCTGGAAATAACAAGCGTGCAATAGGGCGCATGTAGTTATCTAACAGACTGCGATAAAAGTGCTGAAATTCTGGCGCTGCGAGATAACCTTCAGAGCGAGGATCTAACATTGCTCCTCCGCGGTTGAGCACTATGCCATATGGAGGTCGTAATGGGATCTCAGCATCGGCCGCTTTAGTTAAAAAGTCGCGCAATATGGCAAGTTTTTCAGGCGCAAACAGCTGGAAGCTAAACACACCTGGCGCTACTTCATACAGGAGTTCACGAACGGCTTTTTCTTTGTTGGGATCTTGCCATGCTTGAGTAACAGCCTCGCGCAGTTTGCTATCGAGCAAAGCATCATTGAGCGGTAACAGATTAGTCTGTTCGCTCGCTTCCCATTCATGCCAAGCCTCACTGAACAATTCGGTATTGTCATCCCAAAACTGCTGTACAGAAGGCGAACGTTGAAGCATGTCTTCTCGAGAAGGTAGGCTTGTGGCGCGAGCGCGCTGTAATTGATTAGGTCGCATAATATTCATTCCTTGGGTGAATCTTTCATGAGTCCAAATCTAGTACAGTTGGTTTTTGAGATAAATATCATCAGCAATGAAACAGAATCAAGGATTTGTATATAGTTGAAAGCTGTCTTATTTAGAACTAAACGAGCCAGAAGGGAAGGAATTGTTCATGGGCTAGGGGTACTCATTGAGATAATTGCTTCAATAAAACAATAAAACGTGCCCTAGGCGTTATCTATTCCTTAATTATCTGTAAACAAACTGTCATAATAGTTACCACTGTTTTGTTATGGGGATAATAATATCTACATCGTTTTTTATCTTCTGAAGAAACAGCTACGTTGATAATTAATAACAATGATACCTACAAGGACTGAATATGAAACGCTTGCTTGCCCTGATACTGCTTTGTCAGGCTCCTGTTGTTGCAGCAAATGATATGACTTCAAATGATATAGTGCATTGGCAAGATAATAGCCTGTCTTACCTTTATGGCGATAACTTTAAAGTTAACCCACAAATTCAGCAAACTATTACTTATGAGCACGCAAGTGGTTGGAATGTTGGTGACTTATTTATGTTTGTCGACTTCACTAAATATAACGGTGAAGAAGATTTCCTAAACGGTAAAAACACCTATTACGGCGAGTTTAGTCCGCGTTTTAGCTTCAGTAAAATGCTAGATAAACCCGTAGAAGCTGGCATGATTAAAGATGTCTTACTGGCAACAACTATAGAGTTTGGTGAAGGTGATGTTGAGTCATTTTTAATTGGTGCGGGGATAGATTTAGCCATTCCAGGGTTCGATTTTTTCCAACTCAATATGTACAAACGTTTGCCCGATGGGCGCGATGGTGACACTTGGCAAATTACCCCAGTTTGGAAGATGAGTTGGCCAGTTGGCGAGTCGACGATTGTGTTTGATGGCTTTATTGATTGGGTGGTTGATTCTGATGGCAGTTACGAAAAAAACATCCATTTTAACCCGCAGCTTAAATATGATTTAGGTAAACAAGTCGGCATGCGAGATAGCGCGTTATTCGTGGGTATTGAGTATGACTATTGGAAGAATAAATACGGCATTAAAAGCAGTTCAGGATTTAATACCGATCAAAGCGTGACTAATTTATTGGTGAAGTATCACTTCTAATGCTTTAATTGAACGTAATATAAGCAACTTTTCTGCTTGTAGATATGAACAATTAACAAGTGAATATATGGCTTTATTCGTTTGATAAGGAGACGTGATGAAATACTCAATGAGCGATCTCATCTACCAAGGTGAGAAAGCAGGCGTACATAACTGGAATACGGTTTCGGGTAATTCTTTTTATTGGCATCCTGATTGGTTGCATATTGCTGAAGATATGACAGGCCATAAGGCGACAGCTAAAATTGAAACCACTGCAAAAGTCGCGACTCAGCAACAAGCACAAGACACCATAGTCAAGCACCTTAATAAGTAAACATGCCTTCATTTAAACCAAAAGCAGCCAAACTGTAGTCAGGCTGCTTTTTATAAAACAACAAAAGTGACTTTGTTATTAAGTCGTTTGTCGCTTGCTAACGACTGAAATATTAACCACTTTGCTTCTATTTGTTTGCGGCTTTTTATTTTGCTGCAATAAGTGTGGTTTTACGGTAATCAAACTGCTGATTTACTTGTTGAACTTCGCTGGCAGTAAGCTGAGCCTGTTTGATTTTCTTGTCGTCAGATATGACAAACTTATTCAGTTTATAGTTCACAAAGTCTGCGACGAATACCACACCATTTTCGTAGCCTGCTACAGCATTAACTTTTTGCATAGCAGTGCAGTCATTACATTCAATAACGCTACTTTCAGCTAATACGCTTCCACTGAACACACACATCACTGTGGCAAGTGCCTTTAAAGGTAACTTATTCATAGACATCTCCTTTTCATTATCATGACTGATATCATTTATATAAATGTGATCTATATCACACTTAGGTTATGGGAGTTACCAGGTGATGTCTAGTCTGTTGAAATAAAAAGTTAACAATAGGTTTGCTAAACTTAGCCGAAAAGAGAGATCAAATATAAACAGGTTGAGTCGTTTACTCGATAATATTGAATAGGCTTAGTCTTTATGAAAAATAGATAAACGTGGCAGAGCAGCCACGTTTATTAGAGTGATTTAAGTCAGCGCCGACAGTCGTGTAATGACTTAGATGTTAAATATAGCTGTGATTTGGTTTACGACTGTATCGTTGCTGGAAATTAAACGGGCTCATTTTTAAGGTACGTATAGCATCCACCCAACCAACGACCATTGGCACCAATGTCCAACAGAATAAAAGGTATACACTTCCTTTTATGTGCTGCCCTAAGTAAAACTTATGCAGGCCAAATCCACCTAGTACAAAACCAAAGAGTATTGCGAGTTTTTGATTTTTAATACGAATATCTGGGTCTACTCCACTAAGCGCATCTAATCCTTGAGCAGCTTGGCAATGTGGACAAGTGATAATGTTCAGGTCAATATTGTTACTGCATTGAGGGCAGGTTACGTCTTGCATCACTAACTCCAATAGTCAAAATTGCTGTTGGCTTATTATGGGTACAAGTGTTCGCTGAAAGTAGGTGCATAGTTCACAGAATTAAAATAAAAGCTAAAAATACATAAAATGATACAAATATCGCCAATGGATGCATAAGGATGATGCTTTAACCGAGAGACATCACAACTCTAGTGTAAAACTGTGCAAAGTTGCCCCGTGGCTATTTGAATTAAATAGTGAACTATTTAAAATCAATTACGTAACAATTCGACAAAATAATAAATGAAAATGGACTTCCCATTAATGAAAAGACGTTTTACCAAGGTCGCTGTGGCAACTTCGATAGTCATTTTATCTGCTTGCAGCTCTTCCTCATATCTGGACGAACCTTTGGTGACACCGCAACTTCCAGCGTCTTGGCACACTGATGCTGAATCGTTAAAAGATAATCAAAGCTGGGTGACGCCGATTGCAACAGATCAATTACTCGAATTTATCAGTATTGGCCTAAATACCAACCAAGAATTGATGCAGTTAGCACTTGAAGTTGAGGTCAAAAAGCAGCAACTCAATGTCAGTGACTCCAGCTTTTGGCCAGAACTTGATTTGTCCGCTAATAGTGGTCGTAGTGGTGACAGTGATGACTCAACCAGTTTCAATAACCTGAGCTTAGACCTAAGTTATGAGTTGGATATTTGGGGCAAATTATCTGACAATGCTAGAGCCTCTAAACTCAATTTACTTACAGCGGAAGCCAATTACCAACAAGCAAGAGATGCCTTGGTAGCTGACGTCGCTATTGCATACTACAAGGTGGTAACCTCAGCTGAGTTAGTGAAGTTATTTGAACGCCGAACTGAAAATGCCAAGTTAAACTTTGAGATTATTGAGTCAGGATATTTACAGGGATTGAACGAATCTCTTGATGTCTACCTGACGCAAAATGAATATCACAGTGAAAAATCCAATCTGTTATCCCAACGAAGCCAGCATAACCAAGATATCCGAACCCTAGAAAGGTTACTGGGCGGATATCCTGCGGGTAAATTACTCATTGATGAAAAGCTGCCATTACTGCCTCAAGGGATCAAGATTGGTGTGCCAAGTGAGTTAGTTAAACGCAAGCCAGAATTACAAGCTGCGTGGTATCAGCTGTTATCTCAAGACGCCTTAGTGGCATATACCCAAAAACAACGTTACCCAGCCCTTCGCTTAGGTGCTGATATTGGCACGTCTAGCAGCGACATTGCTAACTTACTGAGCGGTGATTACAGCTCGTGGTCAGTCTTTGGTGGCATTACCGCGCCGATATTTAATGCGGGCCGATTAGCGTCGCAAACTGAACAACAAAAACTGAAATTGAAGCAACAAGAGCAGCAGTATCTAAGTACCTTATTTAACGCCTTCGAAGTGGTTGAAAATAACTTAGATTTAGATGCAAGTTTACAGCAACAATATCGCTCAACGTTAAAGGCTCAGGAGAATGCGCTACAAGCTGAAACTTTGTCTTTTGAGCAATATCAAAGCGGACTTGTGAGCTACACGACTGTGTTAGACGCTCAGAACCGTGCTTTTGTCGCGCAAAGCTCAGTCATAAGTTTAAAAAATCAAATCATTGCCAACCGTATTGGATTGCACCTTGCTTTAGGTGGCGATCTGGATGCGAGTGTTACAGAAGAAGAATAATATGATGAACAAGAAATACCTTATCCCTGTTGGCATAATTGCTGTAGCTGTGATTGCTATTGCGACGATTACATTTAACCCGCCTTCAACCAAACGTGGCAAGCCTATGGCAATAGCACCGATGTCGGTTGAAACATTAACGTTAACACCACAAGATTATCAAATTCAGGTGAGCAGTTTTGGTGTGGTTAAACCTAGAACTCAAAGCTCTTTGGTTACTCAAGCATCAGGGCAAATCCTGACCATTAGCCCTAATTTCCGTGAGGGTGGTTTTTTTGAAAAAGATGAAGTGCTGGTGCAACTTGATGATCGAGATTACCAAGCAGAAGTGAAAATAGCCGAAGCAGGGTTACTACTTGCAAGGCAGTAATTGCTGGAAGAGCAAGCCCGAACCAATCAAGCTTTAGTCGATTGGCAACGTCTCAGTAATGGCCGTGAGCCAACTGCATTGGTGTTGCGCGAGCCACAACTTGCCGCAGCAAGAGCCGCAATGTTGTCAAACCAAGCATCACTTGAAAAAGCCAACCTTGCGCTTGAGCGTACCCAAGTTGTCGCACCGTTTTCTGGCCGTATTTTAGAAAAGCATGTCGATGTCGGCCGTGTTGTATCAACCAACGCCCAACTTGCGACAATTTATGCAACCGATTATGTAGAAATTCGCCTACCGATCAATAACAGCGATTTGGCCTTAGTCGAATTGCCTGAGCAAGGTAAGTCTGCGGTGGCTAAAGTTTCTTTTGAGTCTGATTTAATTGGACTACAAAAATGGGAAGGACAGCTGATCCGCACTGAAGGTGCGATTGATAGTAACTCACAGCAGCTTTATGTTGTAGCGCAAATCGATGACCCATTCGATTATCAAAGTAATCAAAAAATGCCATTGAAAATTGGCCAATACCTAACAGCAAACATTGCGGGTAAAAAGCTAAGTCAGGTATTAGTTATTCCTACGAAATCGATTTATCAGGGCTCTTATGTTTATGTCGTCAATGATGGCGTGTTATTACGTAAAGACGTCTCAATCAGATGGCAAAATAGTCAAGACTCAGTTGTGAGAGCGGGGCTTAATAATGGCGACGAACTAGTCACTACCTCACTTGGTCAAGTCAGCTCTGGTACTCCTGTTACGATAATGGGGTCTGAGCCAACAACAAGCCGCCCTCAAGGTGGACCTAAAGCTAACCTTGATGGAAAGCGCCGCCCTAAACCTGACGGCAAACACAACAAACCAGCAGCGAAAGAGGGGGCACAACCATGATTGCTTGGTTTGCTAAAAATCATGTCGCAGCCAACCTATTAATGCTGATGCTGCTGGTATTGGGGTTAGGTTCACTATCGACTCGCATTCCTCTTGAAGTATTTCCAACGGTTGAATCTGAACGCGTTTCGGTCAGCATCTCGCTGCGTGGTGCAACGCCTGAAGATGTCGAGAAAGGCGTTACTATTCGAGTTGAAGAAGCTGTACAAGATCTTGAAGGTATCGAGAAAATTACTTCAAGCTCATCAGAATCATCTTCGCAAGTGACCATCGAAGTGGAAAGTGGTTATGATCCTCGTGAGATGTTGGCAGATATTAAAAGCCGAGTCGATGCGATTAATACTTTTCCTGCCGATGCAGAAAAGCCGGTTATTGCGTTGGCCCAACGTAAGCGTGAAGTGATTGCTGTAACGGTAACGGGTAAATACAGTGAAAAAGAAACCCTTGAATTTGCCGAAGTCGTGCGTGATGAGTTATTACGTCTTGAAGGTGTTACCCAACTAGATTTAAGCGGAGTACGTAACTATGAAGTGTCATTAGCCTTATCGCAAAACAAGTTACGCCAATACAACCTAACGTTGAGCGAAGTATCAAAAGCCATTAATGCCTCCAGTACCGATATCTCTGCTGGTAACCTAAAAACCCAAGGCGGTGACATTTTACTTCGCTCAAAAGGCCAAGCTTATTATAAAGATGAGTTTGCCAATATTGCGATTAAATCAGCTGCCGATGGCACGATTATCCGCTTAGGCGATGTCGCTGATGTGGATGATGGCTTTGAAGAAACCCCAGTAAGAACAAGATTTAATGGCCAGCAAGCAGCATTTATTGATGTTTACCGTATTGGCCAGCAAAGCGCTATTGATGTGGCTGATAAAGTCAAAGGGTACATTGACTCACGACAAGCGACATTGCCAGAAGGCTATGGCTTAAGTTACTGGGATGATGATTCTGAAATCGTTAAAAACCGTATTGCAACCTTAACTGGCAGTGCGTTGCAAGGCGGTATATTGGTGCTGTTATTACTGACCTTGTTCTTACGTCCATCAATTGCCATTTGGGTGTTTATTGGTATCCCAGTGTCATTTATGGGGGCCTTCATTTTTATGCCATTTTTTGGTGTATCTCTAAATGTCATGAGCTTGTTTGGGTTTATTTTAGTGCTGGGGATTGTGGTGGATGACGCCATTGTGACTGGTGAAAATATATATACCCACTTAAAGACAGCACCAAGTGGCGAGCAGGCCGCTATTTTAGGTACTCAAGAAGTTGCAGCGCCTGTTACCTTCGGGATTTTAACCACTGTCACCGCCTTTTTACCTATGTTGTTTATTGAGGGCACACGTGGGGCGATATTTGGGCAGATTGCCATCGTGGTGATCCCCGTATTAATGTTCTCATTAATTGAGTCTAAGTTTGTATTACCAGCTCATTTAAAACACATTAAGTTGCGAAGTGAGAAAGAAAAATACAATCGATTTGAGATTTTTCAGCAGAAGTTTGCCGATGGGTTTGAGCGTGCGATTATTCAATTTTATCAACCCTTCTTGCGTGTTGCTCTAAAACATAAGACAGCAACTTTGAGCTTGTTTTTAAGTGTGTTGTTAGTCATAGCTGCTTTGTTAGCAACGGGCTGGACTAAGTTTACTTTCTTTCCACGTATTCCAAGTGAAACTGTGCGATTGAGTCTGACGATGCCTGCAGGCACGCCATTTGAAGTGACCAATGCGCATATTATTGGCATTGCCGCCAAAGCTGAGGCATTGCAGGAAAAGTATCGTGATGAAGACACCGGCGAAAGCGTCATTATTAATATTTTAGCCACAACAGGTGGCCGAGGTGGTGCTTCAAATGCGGGTAGTGTTCGTTTTGAAATGACCCCTGCTGAAAAGCGTGAGTCTGATATCACATCTCGAGAATTGTTAACCGAGTGGCGAAAGAGTGTGGGTGAAATCCCTGGGGCAGAGTCGATGACCTATCGTGCTGAAATTGGCCGTAGTTCAGATCCAATTGATGTACAGCTCAGTGCAAACTCATTAGAGACGTTAAGCGAAATTGCAGATCAGGTTAAAGAACATCTCAAAACCTACCCAACAGTATTTGATATCGCAGATAGTTTATCTAACGGTAAAGAAGAGCTGTTAATTGAGCTAACAGAGCAAGGTAAAGCACTCGGATTGACTCGCCAAGAAGTGTCAAGCCAAGTGAGAAGTTTCTATTTTGGCTCTGAAGTGCAACGCATCCAGCGTGGTCGTGATGATGTTCGGGTGATGCTACGTTTACCATTAAATGAACGCCAATCACTAGACGATTTGAAAAAAGTATTGATTACAACAAGCCAAGGTACGCAGGTTCCTCTTGGCCACGTGGCTAAAATGACATCAGGTAAAAGTCCTTCTAGCATAAGACGTATCGATCGCTATCGCGTGCTCAATGTGACTGCTGATGTTGATAAAGACAATACCAACATGACCGTACTACAAGCCGACCTAAAAGTGTTTCTTGATGGTTTAGTGCAGCAGTACCCTGGCGTAAGGCATTCACTTGAAGGCGAAGCGCGTGAGCAGCGTGACAGCTTTGGCTCGCTCCAATGGGGCTTAGTATTTGTGTTGTTTATGATTTATAGCTTACTTGCGATACCGTTTAAGTCATATATTCAGCCGCTAATTGTTATGAGCGTCATTCCATTTGGCTTGATTGGCGCAGTGTTAGGCCATTGGTTTATGGGCTCACCACTGACGATTTTCAGTATATTAGGTATGTTGGCGCTGGTTGGGGTCGTGGTGAATGACTCATTGGTACTGGTGGACTTTATTAATAAGAAACGTGCCCAAGGGATGGAAATCGCAGAGGCGGTATTAACCGCTGGAGCTAAACGTTTCAGACCGGTTATGTTGACCAGTTTAACCACGTTTATTGGGTTAATGCCTTTGCTACTAGAGAAATCGACTCAGGCTCAGTTCTTAATCCCAATGGCTATTTCATTAGGTTTCGGGATTATATTCGCCACCTTTATCACCTTGATATTAGTGCCAGTAAACTACCTTGTAGTTGAACGTATAAAAGGTAACAAAGTCGATATTAGTCACTTTGATAAGTCCTTAGGTGACACCTTTGGAATGGCTAAAAGTTAATAAAGCAATGAATACAGGGAAGGGTTAAAGCCAATTGCTTTAACCCTTTTTGTTTATGTGATTATCAATCGCGAAAGGCCATGCCTAGGTGCTAACAAGCATGGGTTTTGCCATTTAGTTTTATTTTATCAATTGTGTAATGTATGTACTGAAAACCGTGTCTTAGGTTAATTCAGTTGTTCTTTATCTAAACCATTAGCATCGCGGCTTATTTTATTAAAGGTAATATCAATGGCTTTAACGTTATTTTATGCTCCAGGAGCTTGCTCTGGTGTCACAATTAATGCGATCCAAGAATTGGGGCTAGAGTGTGATTTTAAGCGAATTAATCTTGCTTCTGGCGAACAAAAGTCGCCAGAGTATTTACAAATTAACCCTTTCGGCAAGGTGCCTGCGCTTGTAATCGAAGGTAAGTTATTAACTGAAAACCCAGCTATTTTACTGTATTTAAATAGTTTGGTTCCAGGCTCTAAATTACTGCCAGAAACTGAAGATGAATATCAAAAGTGTGTATATGCTTCAGATTTAATGTGGTTTTCCAGTACCGTTCACCCATCTGTGCGTCATGTCTGTATGCCCGCATATTACACCGTTAGTAAAGATGTCTGTGATGTCGTAGCCAGTGGTCGTAACATGTTAACCAGTCATTTTGAGAAGGCTGAAAAAAGGTTGAAAGCGTCAAATTGGTGGTACGGAGAACAATGGTCAATTGTTGATGTATATCTACATTGGTGCTACACAAGAGCGTTAAGAGGCGGTTTTTCTTTGGATGATTTTCCTGCGCTTTTAGCACATCAAAAAAGAGTAGAGTCAAAGCCAAGCTTTCAGCGTCGCTTAGCTATAGAGCAAAGCCAGTAAGGCTATTTCATTTCAAACGACATTTGCGAGTGCTATGAGGAATTATTTTCACTCATTTCTTGTCTGACACGCACTTGTTGTAATAGAAGCCGTGATGCTTCTTGTTATAGAAAGCCGTGATACTTCAATCACTCTGGGTTTAAGGGAAATAGTGCGAATCCCCTTAACACCCCCGCATTGCCCTGATGTACTAGTTATCCTCTATGTATTTTGAAAATAGCTAACGCTTCCGATGGGGCATCCATGCCCCGCGAAAGCTAACCTGACATCTATGTCAGGTTTACGCTATTTATCTGCATACACTTCAGCAACTTCCAACGGGGAGTTATCCAGCGTCTGGCTTCAATTTTTTGGAATTTGGATAAGTTTGTTTTGACTCCATTTATTTAACTTGTTGATATTGCTTTACGTACAACAATTCTATGGTTAACTTATTTAAAAATCATGTATTAATAAGTGACCATTGGATGTCTTCTTCGAATAAAAATATCGAGTACGCTCAAATTATCAATAAACTTAGGTTCAGAACACCTTTGGCGGAAACTTTTGAAGTTGTAGATGAAGATACTAGTCAGTGGTGCATTTATAATCTAAAACCGCTTAACTTTTTTATCGGGTCTAATAACTCAGGAAAAAGCAGGCTATTAAGAGAGATATTTTCGAATCATTTTCAAGAGGCTGATTCTGACGTTGATGGCTTCGGCGACTTAATTTTATCAATGAGAAAGAACTTTAAGTCAACAGAATATGCTCATGTCTTACCTATATTGGATAAATTGATAGCTGAAGGTCGAGAGTTTAAATATTCCGCTTTAATTGAAGAGTTAAAGCGAGAGCTCGAGGCTCTATTTTCCAAAAAAGGCGGGTATAGAAATGTTATGGTCGATGCTCCAATTGAGTATATTTCGAATCAGCTGGTTACTAATGAAACATTATCAAAACTAGTAGCTCTCGAAAATAGAAGTTTCGAAAAGTACTATATTCCTATGTTACGAGGGTTGAGAAATTTTAGTGAAAATGAAGATCACTATAAAGCTAGAACGATGAAAGATTACTTTGATGGGAAAGAGCAAGGTGGGTTAATTTTTACTGGACATTCTTTGTATGAAGATTTAAAAAATGCGTTGTTAGGTAGCTACTCGGAAAGAGAGAAAGTAAGGGGGTTTGAAAATTACCTTTCAACCAGTTTTTTTCAAGGTACTGATTTATCCCTTGTCCCCAGATTCAATGATGATGTTGTGCATTTTAAAATAGGCGATAGAGACGAGAGACCTATTTATGATTTGGGAGATGGACTACAGGCATTAATTATTATCACTTTCGCTATTTTTATGGCTGATAAGCCAACGATGTTTTGTATTGAAGAGCCTGAGCAACATCTTCATGCTGGTATGCAGCGTGCTTTGGTAGAGTTAATGAGTTCACATAAGCAACATATGTATTTCATGACGACACACTCAAACCATTTCATTGATATCGCTCGCGAGAAGAAAGAGATTGGGCTTCAGCGAGTTTGGCAGGCTGGTGAAGACAAAACTCGTTTTCAAAGTATTTTACCTAATGTGCAGTTGCTCGAAGATTTAGGCGTCAGAGCATCTTCAGTGCTTCTTGCTAATTGTTCCATATGGGTTGAAGGTGTTACCGATAAGTTATATCTAAAAGCATATATGGAAAAGTACCTGTTAGAACTTGAGTCAAGTGAAGTTGATGATATTGCACGATCAAAAAAGCTAAGAAGCTTCCAAGAGGATTTACATTTTGTATTTACTGAGTACCAGGGAAGTAACATTACTCATTGGAACTTTGGTAGGGAAATAATAAAAGGTGAACTTCAAACTGCAGCCACAGCATTTTCTTCTAAAATCCTTCTTATTGCCGACAATGATATTGCAAATAAAGGTGATCGTGTTAAAGAGCTTACAGACCAGCTAGGCGATAACTTTTACCTACTAGAATTCAAAGAAATTGAAAACTATTTACCATCTAAGATTCTTGAAACTACAGCTTTAGAGCGTTGGGATACTTTCAAGGAACGAGGTGACTCAAAGCTTATCATCGACGCCATTAATTCAAGTGATTATCAAAAATCAGATATTGGTATAGGCACCTTTCTAGAAAACTTTGTCATTGGAGAAGCCGTAAACCCTGAACGAAAATTTTTTAAAGATAAAAGTGGAACGATTAAAGATAAAGTTAAATTTTGCCTTAAAGCAGTTGAGCTAATGAAAACTGAGGAGTGGTATTTGACTGAAGAATTAAGTGAGCTTTGCAATGCTATATGGCAGCATATAGAAATAAGTAACTATTAATACTGAACGTCCAAACTTCGCTGCAGCCTACAGTTAATTCCCCATTCCAAGTTGCTGAAATACGCAGATAAAAATGCCGTATAGCCATCATGGATGATGGCTAAGGCTCAGGGGGACATGGATGTCCCGTCTGAGGCGTTAGGTATTTTTATTGGAGTATGAGGCTTATTCGCTTTGAAAGAATAACTTGCTTGGGGCGGCAAGGGATATCGAAAAGGGAAATGCTGTTGTTTCCCTTTCGTCGGGTGTGGGCGAAGCGCCACGACGTTAACCAGCCGTTAGGCTGAAATGGCAGCGCCATCATCCAAACGAAGTTTGGAAACAGAGTAATCAGTGATTACTCAACATCACTCTCTATTCTGGATCACTCTTATTCAGGGTCGTAATCCAAAACCGGTGCTAACCAACGTTCGGTTTCTTCAATACTCATGCCTTTACGAGCAGCATAATCTTCAACCTGATCTTTACCTACATTCGTTACACCAAAATAGCGTGATTTAGGGTGGGCAAAGTACCAGCCTGATACCGCTGCGGTTGGGAACATGGCGTAGCTTTCTGTGATGTTCAAACCAATAGTTTCATCAGGTTTGAGTAAATCCCACAGCAAGCCTTTTTCTGTATGATCTGGGCAAGCTGGGTAACCTGGAGCTGGGCGAATGCCTTTGTATTTTTCACGGATGAGGGCTTCGTTATCTAACACTTCATCTGCTGCATAACCCCAAAATTCTTTACGTACACGTTCATGCATACGTTCGGCAAAGGCTTCTGCTAAACGGTCAGCTAAACATTTGAGCATAATCGCGTTGTAGTCATCATGGTTTGCTTCAAAGCGTGCGACATGTTCGTCGATACCGTGACCTGCGGTTACCGCAAAGCCGCCCATGTAATCGGCCACACCTGAGTCTTTTGGCGCAACAAAGTCGGACAAACAGAAGTTGTCATTGCCCACACGTTCAAGCTGCATGCGTAAGTGATGAGTGGTCATTTCAACTTCGGTGCGAGTCTCGTCTGTGTAAAGCTCAATGTCGTCATGATTGACGGTGTTTGCTGGGAATAAGCCGATGACGGCTTTGGCCGTAAGCCATTTTTCACTGATGATGGTTTCAAGCATGGCTTTGCCATCTTTATAGAGTTTACGGGCTTCTTCACCAACGACTTTATCATCAAGAATGTCTGGGAAGCGGCCGTGTAGCTCCCAGCTTCGGAAAAACGGGGTCCAGTCGATACGATCAACTAAGTCTTCTAATGGGTAGTCATCAAATACTTGTCGACCTAATACATTAGGTGTGAATGGTGTGTACTTGTCCCAATCATGCTGGCAGCGGTTTTCACGGGCAGCGTCAATTGACACAATGGTTTTACGCTTAGTCTGTGATAAACGTTTTTCTCGCATCATGTCGTATTCGTTATACGCTTCATCAATGGTGGCTTGGCGTGTGTCATTACTAATGAGTTTTGACACCATTGGCACGGCGCGAGACGCATCGGCAATGTAAATGGCCCCTGTTGGTGAGTGTGGGGCAATTTTTACGGCGGTATGAATTTTTGAGCAAGTGGCGCCGCCAATGATGGATGGAATGGTTAAACCTGCTTTATGGAAGGCTTTAACGTTATGCACCATTTCATCAAGGCTTGGGGTAATCAGTCCCGACATGCCAATAATATCAACGTTTTCAGCAATGGCGACTTCGATGATTTTCTCAACGGGTACCATTACGCCTAAATCAATCACCTCATAACCATTACAAGCTAATACCACACCAACGATATTTTTACCGATATCGTGCACATCACCTTTAACGGTCACCATGAGGATTTTACCGTTGGATTGACCTTCCACTTTTTCGGCTTTAATAAATGGATTTAAATAGGCCACGGCTTTTTTCATCACTCGGGCGGATTTCACCACTTGCGGCAAGAACATTTTACCTGCGCCGAATAAGTCACCGACGACATTCATGCCATTCATTAATGGCCCTTCAATCACATCCAGTGGACGGACTGCTTGTAGGCGTGCTTCTTCAGTGTCTTGGTTAATAAATTCGGTAATCCCTTTAACTAAGGCGTGGGATAAGCGCTCTTCAACAGGCCAACCTCGCCATGCTAAATCTTCTTTTTTCGCGACTTGTTTACCGTCACCACGAAACTTTTCAGCGACATCAAGCAGTTGTTCTGTATTGGTTGAATCAGCAACGGGGCAAGGTAAATTTTGCACCACGTTTTCAACTTTTTCTTTAAGTTCAGGGTCGATATCATCATAAATGGCTAATTGACCCGCGTTAACAATCCCCATGTCCATACCTGCTTGAATCGCATGGTATAAAAACACCGCATGAATGGCTTCACGCACTGGGTTGTTGCCACGGAACGAGAAAGACACATTCGATACACCGCCAGAGATCATCGCATAGGGTAACGTGGCTTTGATGTCTTTAATCGACTCAATAAAGTCGACAGCGTAATTGTCGTGCTCTTCAATTCCGGTGGCAATCGCAAAAATATTAGGGTCAAAAATAATGTCTTCAGGTGGAAAGCCAACCACATCAACTAATACACGATAAGCACGCGTACAAATTTCAGTTTTACGGGCTCGGGTATCGGCCTGGCCGTCTTCATCAAAGGCCATGACAATAGCAGCAGCGCCATAGCGTTTCACTAAGGTGGCTTGTTTGATAAAGGCTTCTTCGCCTTCTTTCATTGAAATTGAGTTAACAATGGATTTGCCTTGTACGCATTTAAGGCCTGCTTCAATGACATCCCATTTAGATGAGTCAATCATAATAGGCACACGAGAAATGTCTGGCTCTGAGGCGATTAAGTTTAAGAACTTTTTCATCGACTCTGCGCCATCAAGCATGCCTTCATCCATGTTGACGTCGATGATTTGCGCGCCGTTTTCAACTTGCTCGCGTACTACATCTAAGGCTTCTTCAAACTTTTCTTCTTTAATTAAACGTAAGAATTTAGCAGAGCCTGTGACGTTCGCGCGCTCGCCAACGTTAACAAATAATGAGTCACCATCGATGGTTAACGGTTCAAGCCCAGATAAACGACACGCAACAGGGATGTCAGGGATAGTGCGAGGTGCATGGGTGATAACGGCATCACGAATCGCGCTGATATGTGCTGGTGTGCTACCACAACAACCGCCAACAATATTCAGCATGCCTTCTGCTGCCCAGTCGATAATAACCTCGGCCATCTCTTCTGGCGTTTCATCGTAACCGCCAAATTCGTTCGGCAGGCCGGCGTTGGGATGCGCTGAGACATGACATTCTGCAATGCGAGATAATTCTTCTACGTATGGACGTAACTCTTTAGGGCCTAATGCACAGTTAAGGCCAATAGAAATCGGTTTGATGTGGCGCAGTGAGTTATAAAAACCTTCAGTGGTTTGTCCGGTTAATGTCCGGCCTGAGGCATCGGTAATCGTGCCTGATATCATTACTGGCAGGCGATCGCCTAAAGTATCAAACACGGTTTCAATGGCAAATAGGGCGGCTTTGGCATTGAGAGTATCAAAGATGGTTTCTACCATAATGATATCTGCGCCACCTTCAATTAATGCAGTGGTGGATTCGACATAGGCATCAACAAGCTCATCGAAACTGACATTACGAAAACTGGGATCATTCACATCTGGGCTAATCGAACAAGTACGGTTGGTTGGCCCGAGAACACCTGCAACATAACGTTTAATGCCTGTTTGTGCTTCTACTTCGTCAGCGGCGGCGCGGGCAACTCTAGCGCCTTCGAGGTTGATTTCAGCCGACAAGCTTTGCATGTCGTAATCAGCCATCGCAATAGTTGTGGCGTTAAAGGTGTTGGTTTCGATAATGTCAGCGCCCGCTAACATGTACTTAGTGTGAATATCTTTAATAATCTGAGGCTGGCTTAATACCAGCATGTCATTATTGCCTTTCACATCGCAATGCCAGTCTTTGAAGCGCTCGCCACGGTAATCTTCTTCTTCCAATTTATAGTCTTGGATCATTGTCCCCATGGCACCATCGAGGATCACGATACGCTCTTTTAGCGTATTGGTAAGTTGTTCAAGAACCTGACTGTAGGAAGTCGACTTCGCCATATTTGAGTACCTTTATTGCTATGCTAGCAGTTGCTATTAGCTATTTCTTATTATGTGAATATTCGAAACTTGAGAAATTAGCATACCTTGTTTTGCACTATATAAAAGGCGGCCTAAGTCAAACTCGCTTCGTAAAAGTATTCAGCATTAATATTTGTTTGGACATTTAAACGTATAGACGTCCATAATACGTGAAGTTTGTTTCCAAGAGCAAGTGTCAGAATGCACTAAGTCAGTCCAGTATGATGAATAATGCTGAACTTGGTGCAGATAACAGGTTTTGTGAACGGTAAACGTGCAGGGATGTATAAAAAGGGAGCCTAGAGTGACTAGATTATCACACGCTAAGATAGTATTACTGCGACACGGACAATGTGAAGGCGGCAATATATTGCGTGGAAAAACGGATGTTAATTTGAGCGAACTCGGTGCGGCTACGATGCTAAATCGTATTAAGCAGATTGATTTTGTGCCTCATTTTCCGAAAGTAAGCTTGATAAGCTCACCTTTACAACGCTGCCAGCATTTTACTCATGGGTTATTTACTGAGTTAAATACTGCTAACACTGCCTTAAGTGAAATGAATGATGAGGCTCATCAGTCAGTCAACACGCCATTACCTGCGGTGCAGTTGATGCCTGAGTTGGCCGAAATTGATTTTGGTGACTGGGATGGGGTGTCATTTGATTCTTTATACGAACAGTTTGGCGATAAGATTAATCAATACTGGGACAATCCTTGGCAACATACACCACCGAATGCAGAGTCGATGAGTGAATTTGAAACGCGTGTCGCATCTGGTTTTAACAAGGTGTGTCAGCAATTACGTCAGGTGGCGAACAGCCCTGAGCTTAAAGGTAACAGCCCTGAGCTTAACGTAAATCGTTCTGAGTTAGCAACAAATACCCCTGAACCGTTGGCTATTATTGTCACTCATGGTGGTGTCATACGCACCATTATTGCTTTGGTGCTTGGTCTTGAACAATGCCAAGGCATATATAACACCTTATCCATTGATTACGCCGCGACGGTTTCTATTTCAGTTTTTTGGGCAGATGAAAGCAGCGAGCCTAAGTTTCAACTTCATTGGTCTGCATAGAGTCAATAATAGGGGGCACATCAGCGCGTTTTTGCTGAACAAGCCCTTAATTTAGCGTACAATCTTTACATACTTTTTTACGTGTTATCTAAATCTGTAAGAAAGCATAAAATAGGTCGCGATCGCAGATGGATTATTGTCGCTATCGTTTAAGTATAAATAAAGTTAATCTGTTTTGTCATACTAACGGATGAATAGGGAATCATGGTTCAACTTGACTTAAGGTCAGATTGATTAGCATGAACTGTACCCGCAACTGTAATGTTATTTTTTACAAATAACTAAGTCAGATACCTAGCTTTTTTATGATGGTTCACAGCCTTTTACGCACTGCATTTATTCACTATCCAGTGCCTTTAATCAACCTGAGCGGGTGACTCAGGCGGAGAATTCATGTTTTATACCACTGTAATACATGGCGCTGCATTAGATTGTATTGCGCTTATGTGTCAGAACCTAGCTAGATTAGGTCATTGCTTGTCAGGTCACGTCGCATTAGATGCTCAACGCGTCAGTGTGTGTGCTTTACGTATTAAGTCTGCTTTTCTGGCGACGGCTTCATGACTCAAAATCAGCAGCAACGAGATGGCTCAATGGGTGAGGCGCTTAAGGTGACTCGACTTTATTGGTCAGTGCAACAACAGGCGATTCTTTCCAATGTCAGCTTTTCACTGCAACAAGGTGAAATGCTGGGACTGATTGGTCCAAATGGCGCAGGCAAGTCCAGTTTATTGCGCTGCTTGTATCGTTATATCTCACCAGATAGAGGCCAGATCACCTTGTTTGGTGAAGATATTAGCCGCATCAGCCAAAAGCATTTAGCGACAAAAGTTGCTGTCGTTCAACAAGAGACTCCGCATTATTTTGCAATGAGCTGTGAACAAATCGTGGCAATGGGATTAACGCCTCATAAAGGGCTATTTGAAACAGATACTCAAGCTGATAAACATAATGTGATGAAAGCGCTAGATAAAGTCGGTTTGGCGTTAAAAGCAAGCCAACAATATGAACAGCTTTCTGGAGGCGAAAAGCAGCGTGCACTTATTGCCAGAGCTATTGTACAAAAACCGCAGTTGTTAATCCTTGATGAGCCAACTAATCATTTAGATATTCGTTATCAGATCCAAATTTTAGAATTGGTGCGCCAGTTGGGGATCAGTGTTATAGCGTCAATTCACGATCTGAACTTAGCCAGCGCAGTGTGTGATAGGTTGTTATTGTTAAATCAGGGCGCGTGTATAGCTCAAGGGTTACCAGATCAAGTGTTAACCGAGCAGATTATCGGCGATGTGTTTGGTGTTTGCTGCCAAGTTAATCGCCATCCCCAACATGGTAAGCCATTGATTACCTATTTTTACGGTTATCAAGATGAGCATCCCCATCATCAAACACGGCAACAAGATAACAAGGAGGGGATTTAATGTTTGCGACTTATTCCCTTCGCCATAAATGCTTATTGGCATTGACAGCATTGATGACCTTAATTACCCCAATTGCAGCAGCCAGTTTTGGTGCAGCAAATATTAGTTTCGGACAAGTTTTTTTACTTTTTACAGAACCCATGTTGGGCGCTTCTGCAAGCACTGATGGCGTAACGGCAATAACTGAACGTATTGTGTTTGAGTTGCGTATGCCACGGATTATATTGGCGTTTATTGCTGGTGCCGGCTTAGCTTTGGCTGGCAGCGTGTTGCAAACTGTTACGAGAAACCCATTAGCTGATCCCTATTTATTTGGTATAAGTTCTGGTGCCTCTTTTGGCGCTGTGTTGGTGTTGAGTTTTTTCGGCACTCAAGGCTTAGTGCAGCAATGGCTTTCAAAGTCCGATAGCTTATGGGCTGGCGCGATTTACCGGTCAGGGTTATTTAGTCATGATGCGTGGTGGTCTTGGTCATCATTAAGTCTTCCTGTCGGGGCATTTATCGGTGCGCTTTTTTCAGTGCTATTAGTGCTGTCGTTATCGGGTTTTGGCAGAGCAAGTCAGGTGGAAAGAATGCTGCTCTCAGGGGTCGCTACCTCTTTTATGTTTGGCGCATTAACTAGCTTAGTGCTGTATTTCTCAAGCCCTCAAGCAGCGGCGTCTGTTTTGTTCTGGAGCCTTGGAAGTTTTGCCAAAGCCAGTTGGTCAGGTTTGATTATCCCAGCTGTTGTAGTGTGCTCAAGCGTGATAATTATTCTGGCGTTCAAGCGTCAAGTGATTGCGATACAAGCTGGGGATGAAACTGCCCACTCACTAGGGGTCAATGTCGCCAGATTAAGGCTATATATGCTGATTCTGTGCTCGCTGATTACAGCAACATTAGTCGCCAGTTGTGGTGGTATCGGCTTTGTAGGCTTGATGATCCCTCATACTGTAAGGTTACTCTTTCCTGGCCAGCAACCTATTTTTACAACAGTGTTTGTAGGGGGCTTATTTATGGTGTGGATTGATGTATTAGCTCGTTGTTTGTTGTCCAACCAAGAATTGCCTGTCGGTATAATTACTGCGGCAATTGGTAGTGTGTTTTTCTTATTTGTGTTACGTCACCGCCGCTAGGCGCATTTGGGAGTATGAAGTATGTTCGCAGTTGATCCCGTTAATCATCTTAATGATGAACAGATCCAACATAAAATAAACCAAAAAACCAAACCGCTAGGGGCATTAGGCTCACTTGAGTCGTTGGCAAAGCAAATAGCGCAAGTACAGTTAACTGAACCATTTAATAACCGCCAAAAGTTAGCCATTAATCAGCCAGCAATGTTGGTCTTTGCAGGTGATCACGGCATCGCAAATCACGGGGTGTCGATTGCGCCTAGTGCAGTGACTCAGCAAATGGTGAACAATTTTGCGAGTGGCGGTGCGGCGATTAATGTGTTTTGTCGTCAAATGGGATTGAATCTGGAAGTCATTGATTGCGGTATGTTAACCCCTAGCGACCACCCTAAAGTGACTGATCATAGGCTAGGAGCCGGTACTCAGGCTATTCATCAAAAACAAGCAATGGATTTACTCGCAGTAAAAGATGGTTTTAGTTTTGCCAATGACCTAGTGCAGCGACATTTTGATTCTGGCTGCAATCTTATTGCATTAGGGGAAATGGGGATTGGTAATACATCTTCAGCGGCAGCAATAATGGCTGCGATGCTAAAATTAGATGTCAAAGAGTGTGTTGGACGTGGGACTGGCATTGATGATGAGTCCTTTGCACTTAAACGTGAGTTATTAACGGTTGCAATGAATCTTCACCGCGACAAAATTCATGATCCTGTAAATGTACTGGCTTGCTTAGGTGGCTTTGAAATTGTGCAAATGACTGGCGCAATTTTAGCGGCATCAGAAAAGAAAATGCTGGTGGTGATAGACGGCTTTATCGCAACGGCGGCAGCGTTAGTTGCGGTGGCATTACACCCAAGTGCTAGAGACTACCTTATTTTTGCCCATCAATCCGATGAGCAAGGCCACCCAAAAATGCTACAAGCGTTAGATGCTAAACCTTTATTGTCGCTGGGTTTACGTTTGGGTGAAGGCACAGGCGCTGCGTTGTCATTACCTATGATTCAAGCGGCGGTCAATTTTTACAATGATATGGCCAGTTTTGACAAAGCTGGTGTCAGTAATGTGGTTTAAGTTATGGCTTTGCCTGTGCTCAGTTAATGAAGCAACGCTAGCTAAGTCAAGATTACACTTAACTAACAAAGGATGATGAATGTCGTTGCAATCAGGCTCTGTAAATCGTGCCAGTTGGTTGAAAAAACAGCTTAACCTATTGCTCATTGCGGTGAGTTTTTTTACTCGTATTCCTATACCTAATTGGGTTGAATTTGACAGTGAAAAGTTAAATAAAGCCAGTCGTTATTTTGGTGTGGTGGGGTTACTGGTTGGCGCAATGAGTGCGAGCGTGTTTTGGTTAAGCCAATTAGTGCTGCCTAACGGTGTTGCAGTGATCTTGGCGATTATCGCCAGCGTATTAATGACAGGAGGCTTTCATGAAGATGGCCTTGCTGATACGGCTGACGGCTTTGGTGGCGGCTGGAAAGTCGCTGATAAGCTACGCATTATGAAAGACTCTAGAATAGGGACTTATGGCACTTTAGCCATCGGGTTAACCTTATTGTTAAAATGGCAACTATTGGTTGAAATTGCCCTATACAGCCCACTTAAAGCAGCAATTGCACTGATTGTAGCGCATCCTTTAAGTCGAGTTGTTGCAGCAAGCATGATTTTTTCGGAGCAATATGTCACCGAAGATGACGGCAGTAAGTCAAAGCCTTTGGCTCAATATCAGCACATTAATGATTTATTGATTTTATGTTTAAGCGGCTTTGTCGTGCTGGCTTGTTTAAACGGTGTATTGGCGTTTGTTCTATTATTAGCGTTAGTGGCCACAAGACAATTACTGGTATGGGGATTTAATCGTCAAATTGGTGGTTACACTGGCGACACGTTAGGGGCTGCGCAGCAAGTTAGCGAAATTGTCTGCTACTGCATTATTTTAACCATAGGTTTATCAACATGATCCATCTAGTTTTAGGCGGAGCCCGTTCAGGGAAAAGTCGATACGGTGAGTCTATTGCAAAGCAGTATGCTGAGCAAGGTTTTCGTTGTGTTTACGTTGCTACTGCCACAGCTTTAGATGATGAAATGACGGCCAGAATAGCCAAACATCAGCAAGATAGAGTTGACTCCAATCTGCCATGGCAATTAATTGAAACACCAATGGCATTAGCCTCAACATTGCAAAACTACCACGCTGATGATTGCGTAATATTAGTCGATTGCCTCACCTTATATTTATCTAATCACTTAATTGCTAGTGAAGAAACGCACCGTAATGGTGTGGATGACTTATGGCAACAGCAAAAGCAAGCTTTGCTAGCTTGTTTACCGTCATTAAAAGGGCAGGTGATTTTTATCAGTAATGAAGTGGGGTCAGGGATTGTTCCGTTAGGGGAGTTAACTCGTCGTTTTGCTGATGAGGCTGGTTGGCTTAATCAAGCTATTGCTGCGCAAGCTGATAAGGTTAGCCTAGTGGTCGCGGGCATTCCCATCTCAATAAAATAATGCGTCAATGTTGAAATGACATCATGTCATCACTTACTTACATAACCCAAATTTGAAGGATGATTGGCGTTAATGAGCAATCAAGAAAAGCCCGAAAGCCAGCAGCAACGCCATATGAACACTGCCCCCCAAGATGTGACTCAAGCTGATACTGATGATTCGGAAATACTACATCTGTTGAGTAAGCCCCATTCTTATCAAGCGGGTAAAGCGTTAACCTTAATGGTGCAAGGCACCACATCTGATGCAGGTAAGAGCACCTTAGTGGCAGGCTTATGTCGCTTATTTGCCAGAAAAGGCACGCAGGTTGCGCCATTTAAACCCCAAAATATGGCGTTAAATAGTGCAGTCACAGAAGACGGCGGCGAGATAGGTCGAGCTCAAGCATTGCAAGCGATTGCATGTCAGCTTGAACCACATACTGACTTTAATCCTGTACTGTTAAAGCCAAGCTCTGATACGGGAGCGCAAATCATCATTCATGGTAAAGCACTGACTTCATTAGAGGCCAAAACGTTTTTTGGCCCAGAAAGTCGCCATTATAAAGCAACAGCGATGAATGCTGTTTTGCAATCATTTGAGCGATTAACGCATCAATATGACATGGTCATCGTTGAAGGTGCTGGTAGCCCAGCAGAGATTAATTTACGTGAGGGTGATATTGCTAATATGGGCTTTGCTGAAGCCGTTGATTGCCCTGTCATTATTATTGCAGATATCGACAAGGGCGGCGTTTTTGCACACCTTGTAGGCACTTTAGCGCTGTTAAGTTTATCTGAGCAATCCAGAGTGAAAGGCTTTGTTATTAACCGATTTAGAGGCGACATTAGTTTGTTGCAGTCGGGAATTGACTGGCTTGAAAGTTATACTAATAAGCCAGTATTAGGGGTATTACCTTACTTACATGATTTACACCTTGATGCAGAAGATGCCTTGATTGATAGCCCTTTAAAAACGAGTGACGTTATCGAGCATCAGCAAAAAATCACTGTGCTTGTATTTGTGTTTCCCAGGATCAGTAATCACACTGATTTTGACCCGCTTCGCTTACATCCACAGATTGATTTTCATTATATAAGTCAACAAAACCAAGCGAAATCACTGCCGCCTGCCGCCGACTTAATTATCATGCCAGGCAGCAAAAATGTGCGCGCCGATTTAGCTTTCATGCGTGAGCAAGGCTGGGACAAGCTGGTTAATAAGCACTTACGGTATGGCGGTAAAGTCATTGGTATCTGTGGCGGATATCAGATGTTAGGCCATCACATTGATGACCCATTAGGCATTGAAGACGAAGCCGGCTCAAGCAAAGGTTTAGGCTTGTTAGCATTAAACACCACACTCACGAATGAAAAATTACTTACCAAAGTAAGCGGTTACTTACAGCTTGATGACTATAAGGTAGCGGTGTCAGGTTATGAAATTCATTGTGGTGAAAGTCACTTATTGGCTGAGGCTAACCTGAATCAACCTATAGAAATTTTTTATGAACAAGCTAATACCAGCGCTAATACCAGCGTTAATAGCGTTGCTAATAAGAATATCGGTAATAACGAAGAGGATGAACAAACAGGATTACCTTCGCTTCGTTTTGACGGACAAGTAAGTCATGATAATCAGATACTGGGATGCTATATGCACGGGTTATTTGACAACCCCGATGCTTGCCAACTGATTTTACGCTGGGCAGGACTTTCATCTGCTGAGTCGTTGGATATTAATCAAATTCGAGAGCAACAATTAGAAAGATTAACGGATGTGTTAGAAACACATCTTGATATGGATAAATTAACAGGAAGTCTTTAATGGAAAAGTCTGAAAATGTCACCAATAACAGCATTGAATCAACAGAGGTTAATCATGCTGATACTAAGGCGCAACGTCATAAAGCTCGCCAGCAAAAACTCAAAGAAGGTGTCGATGCAAAAATTGCTGCAGCTCAAGATGAAAAGGGCATTTTATTAGTGCTTACGGGCAATGGTAAAGGTAAATCAACGTCTGGTTTTGGTGCTGTGACACGTTGTGTTGGTCATGGACAAAAGGCGGCCGTTGTGCAATTCATTAAAGGTGGATGGGAGTGCGGAGAGCGTAATCTACTTGAAAAAGTTGGGGTTGAATTCTATGTCATGGGCACAGGATTTACTTGGGAAACCCAAGATCGTGAAAAAGACGTGGCTGCTGCGGAGTCTGCTTGGCAAGATGCCGAGAAGTTACTTAAAGATGAATCGATAAACCTAGTGTTATTAGATGAGCTAACTTATATGGTGACATATAAGTATATCGATTTAGCCCGTGTGATAGAGGCGCTGAATAATCGTCCACCAATGCAGCATGTGATTATTACTGGACGTGCCTGTCACCGCGATATTATCGAATTGGCAGATACCGTAAGCGAAGTACAACCGATTAAGCATGCTTTTAATGACGGTATCAAAGCGCAAATTGGTTTCGACTATTAATAAAAAAGCTGTCGATACATCATTGTGTTTATGGGCGGCTGTTATACAGATTTGACCGTGCCGCCTAAATTAACGCTCAAACTTTCACTGATAACCTTAGTATGTTTCCAGAAGCTCTTAGCTAACCACTATTACCAGCCTTTCTTAACCTAGCCTCTCTTAACCTAGTCTCTCCTAACTTAGCCAATCAATTAACATCAGTTCCAACTCTGCGCATATCAAGCAGACTCTTCAATGCCTCATTTACGCTGTATAAATATGCTGATTCATTTTTAGCAGTATAACCTTGTGCGATTGAGCTTCATCTTCTCGCTCTTTTTTTTGGCAAGACGCTAAATTGAATGAATTAAGAACATATTTGTTGCTAAAAAGTAAAGTCAATCCGCTCGAGAAACTGTTTTACATTACTAAATCAGCTTTTTTGTGTTCTTTTTGTAACTAAATAACTTTGATTTTAATTTAACGTCGCATGTGATGAATATAAGTGTAACTAAATCGATTAAATAACAGTTTGTGTAAATTTGTATCTTATTTAATATTTGTTGATTTTTTATCTCTGTTTTTTATTTCGAACTATATTTGTAATATTACAATTTAAATATCTATCATTGTTTTTGGTTAAGTCTATGTTTGTTTGGTTTATTTTGTGGTGGTTTCCAGTTGTTGTTTTTGTGTGGCGTTATTTTTATTAAAAACCTCCTTTTTATATCACTCTATTGTTTTGCAATACGGTTAATTATGTTTAGGTTCTTGTATCACTTGGTAGTAAGTTAAGTGCATATAATGTATAGATTATTTCTCTTTTGTTAAGCTTTGGTAGTGCTTATGTTTTGTGATGTAGATCTCTATCTGTGCCTTGCTATACATATGTAACTTGCTTAATATTCGAATGTTGATTGTGACGACTTCTTATATAAGTTAATCAAACAAATGTAATGACAATGTAAATATTGGGGTTTTAAAATGCCGCTTTAAAATTGAGTGTTTTTTGTTCAATTTATTCCTGCTTTTTACAAGTTAATATTAACTGGTTATTAACAAATCGAGTGTTAACAGTGTTAATTCACCTCTGTTTTTGCTTGGTTTACATTTCTTTGAATATCTTTTGTTCGGTTTTTATTAATAAGTTTTTTAAATATGAAAACTCTTCCAATATGTTCATCGTCAATAAGTCAACCTCACACAAATAATAAATAAGTCAGAATTCAGCCTTCAAATGAAGTCACTGAAGTTTACTAATGGAAATAAACGCGATGCTTAAAAAAACAACAGTTGCAATCGCATTAGCCTCTTTGTTTTGTATGACAACTGCCAGTGCAGTGACATTACAACAAGAGGACAATGGGGATTACCTTGACCTTTATGGTGAAGTGGGTGTTGGTGGCCATTTTGGTACTAATTCAGATTACAACCATGACGAGTTTTATGACACCAAAGGGTATGTTGATGACAGTTTTGCAACCTTGGGAGTAAAAGGACAGCGCTCAAACTACATATACAGATTGGAGTTGGATTATCAACGTCGCAATTGGCTAGGTGGTGACGGCGAATTTGAACTTGCTATCGACAAGATGTATGTCGGTTATATGTTTGATGATCATCATTGGGTTGAACTTGGTTTAACGGATACCGCTTTTGATGAATACGATCATTTCGGTGATTTTACATTTAATAAGTCTGTTGAAACTGGTGAAGCGGGCGATCAAGAAAACACGGTTAAGTACGAAGCTAAGTTCGATCATCTGCTTTACGGCGTTTCTTATTCTTATGAAGGAAAGCATAAGAATGGTTCACCTCAAGGTGACATTGTAAATGGCTACGTCGGTTGGATGTCAGACGTTGTTTCTGTTGTTGCTGGTGTTGAAGCGCGTGGCGGTTCAGAAGGTGAATCTAAGTATGGCGAACAGCAGTTATTTGGACTTGGCATGCGTGTTCAAGTGACCTCTGATATTGCATTAGGCTTAAATGGTTTTATTGAAGATGAAGATCTTGCAACACGTAAAAGTGGCGATGTGTATCTCGCTTATGAAACGTTCCGTAATTATGGCCTCACGTTAAGCGGTAAATACCAACTGAATGAATCTTGGGAATTTATAGCTTCAGCTAACCATGAAGAGTATGAGAGTTGGGATGTTGAAAGCCCGAACTATGACTTCACGGAATTACCCGCTGAATATGGCAAAGATCGTCGCTGGGCAAGCGTAGGTTTTAATTACCGTCCAGCAAGAGACATTGTGTTGTCTGTTGAAGGTCGTGTAGGCGAAGCGCCAGAAGCCGGCTATGCATACGTACGCATGTACTTCTAGTTTCATTTTCAGTTAAACAATTATCGAGTTTACTATGAAGAAAAGTTTCCTTTCACTGGCAATCGCCAGTGTCATCAGTGTAGGTGCCAACGCTGGCGTCAACGATCTACTGATCACCGAAATGGTGCAAAAAAATTATGGTGCTGAAGTTGGCTCTGTAGAAATTACGAATACTCACGCAACTGAATCTTTCACTTTTACCGATGAAACTGCCGCATTTATGTGGGGTAATGGTAAATACGAAAATCAAATGTTAACAGCTGAAGGTGAGCCGCTATTAACCGGTATTACAGTTGAAGCGGGTAAATCTGTTGTTGTACTTAATTCGGCTGCGAGTGACGAGTACAAACAAATCATTACTGATAATGGCGGAGCTTTCGTTATTGGTGAAGGTAATGGTAATTACAGTGATTTTTACTTAAGCGGTAATGACGGTTTTTATATTAAAACGGTGATGTGATCATTGACCGAGTTGGCGCTGCGGATAATACAAGCGTATGGGCTGAAGACACAACTTTACGTCGTCGCCAAGACAGTGAAGGCAATGCGCCAACACCGTCAAGTGACTTTGATGCATCGCAGTGGGAAGTGATTACGCCACTGGATATGAGCACAGTTGGTGCGCCAAATCTTGCTGAATCATATGTTCCATTTGTATGTGAAAATTTAACCCGCATCAGTGACATTCAAGGTACTGGTGGCGAGTCTCCACTAAAAGGTGAAGCGGTTGCAGTGCAAGGTGTGGTAACTGCTGTTGTTGACCTACCTAAGAAAGGTTTCTATCTACGCGATGAAGTTGCAGATGGTAATCCATTAACGTCTGACGGTATTTTTGTTGAAAGTGGTAGCGCTGATAGCCAACTTGTCGGCCGCACCGTTTGTTTAGGTAGTGATGTTGCAGAAAGCTATGGTCAAACTCAGTTAAGTGCCGAAAACTGGGAAATCACTAACAGTGACTTTACTGCGACTGTTGCTACAGATATCGAAATACTCGATTCTGATGGTGGTTCTTTTGAAACCACATTAGCACGTTACGAAGGCATGGTTGTAAATCTACCAGAAGACTTGAATCCTCAACAAGAGGGTAATCAAGACATGCGTGTTTCTCGTAGTTTCAGCTTTAACTACGACAGTTTCCGCAACAATATGACGTTGGCTTATATGCGTCCTAACATGCAGCCAAATCAGTTAAATGTTGCTGGTACTCCTGAGTCAATTGCAGCTGCAGCGCAAAATAATGACTATCGCTTAGTGATTGAAAGCGCGACACAGGCAAGTAATGACAATATCCCTTATTACCCTAATTTTTCAGTTGCACCTGAAAATAATTACATTCGCATTGATGACAGTGTAGTGGGTATGGAAGGTGTGATTAGTTACAGCTACGGCGACTACACCTTAACAGTTACCAATGAGCTAACGAGCAATAACTTTGTTCACAACCTGCCAAGAACTGATAGCCCTGATATTGATGAAACAGTAGCCGATGATGAATTTGCTATTCGTATCGCAAGTCAAAACCTATTCAATTACTTTAATTCGCCATTTGGCGGTGATCAAAACCAATTCGGCCAAAGCCGTGGTGCTGATACCTACAATGAATTCATCCAACAGAAAACTAAGTTAGTTGAAGCCATTCGTGCACTCGATGCTGACGTTGTTGGTTTGATGGAAATTGAAAACAATGGTTATGGACTAAAAAGTGCGATTGCAGATTTAGTCAATGAAGTTAACGTTTACTATAACGATGAGTATGCCGATAACTTTGATAAGCCTTACTCAACAGAGAACCGTTATGTGTTTGTTGGTTTCGACCACAACGGTAACCAAATGCTTGATGAGTTAGATGCTTTAGGTTCTGATGCAATTGCAACGGGTATTATTTATCGCCCAAGCAAGCTGAGTATTGAACGCACACGAGTTGTGACAATGCCACAACAAAAAGCGCCTACCATTGTTAATGACAATAACGAAGTCATTAAGGACAACAACGATGAGATCCTAGAAAGTGGTCAAAACTATCATCGTGATGCGCTAGTTGTCACCTTCATGGTAAACCAAACAGGTAAGCGTTTAACCTTAGCGGTTAATCACTTTAAATCTAAAGGGTCAACCTGTTGGGAAGACTGGCAAGGTGTTGAGTTTGGTGATGCCACTAAATGGACTGATGATGCGCCAGATCTTGATTACCAAGGTTCGTGTTCTGAGTTCCGTATTTCTGGTGCAGTACATTTAGCTGAAGAGTTAAAGTCTGTTGAAGGCGATAGCATCATCTTAGGTGATTTAAATGCTTATGCTAAAGAGGATCCGTTACTGGTTCTGACCGAAAACCCACGTAATAAAGCCTTGATGACAGCAAGCCATACCTTTGTTGGTACTAAGCCGCAATTTAATAGCGATGGGTCACCTGTGGCAATTACACAAAGCTACGGTTACATCGATATTATTTCTAAAGTCTTTGAAGAAAAAGGCAAAACACCTTGGAGTTATTCTTATAACGACGAAGTGGGCTCATTAGATCACATCTTAATTTCTCCATCGCTTGAAGATCGTGTGATTGATGCATCGGATTGGCACATTAATGCTGCTGAATCTAGCTTGTACGATTACAACAATGAATATAAAGGCGACTACGATAACGAGTACAACAAGTTTTATGCAGAAGATCACTTCCGCTCGTCGGATCATGATCCAGCGCTTGTGACACTAAGTTATTTACCTGGTGAAGCTGACTCAAGCACGCCTATCTATTTAACCAAGCTTAATAAGTTGATTAAAGTGCCATATCAGATCCCTGAAGCTGCAGGGGCTATGGCGGGTGATATCGCTAAGATTAAGCTCACACCAAAAGATGATGAAGCTAAATTAGACATGAGCCAATTGGTTGAACCGAATGTGGTATTAACTCAAGACGGCGAAACGTTGGTGAACTTCGAAGTGTTTGGTGCTCCATCTGCTCGTTTCACTGCCAAAGTGACACTGGAACGTGACGGAACAGTGGTTGATGGTTCTACGGTTTCATTAGATATCGAAGTCGCAAGTCGTGATGCATTAGTGGCTGATATCAAAGAAGAAACACATGATGGCAGCGGCGGTAGCACCGGACTTATCAGTTTACTGAGTCTGTTGGGATTATCGGCATTACGTCGCCGTAATCGTAAATAAGTTCAACCCCAAAGTGAGGTGTTAGCGCTAGCTTCACCTCACTTTCTAATTAAAAGATACGACTATGAATAATAAAATTAACGCAGTCGCAAAAGCAGTTACCCTACTGTTAGCTGCATCGTCAACAGCTGCCAATGCTGATCTTGTCATTACCGAGTATGTTGAAGGTGGTGGTAGTAATAAAGCTGTTGAAATTTCAAACTTAGGCACGAGTGCAGTAGATTTAGATGCTGCTCAATACGCGATTACACTTTACTCGAATGGCTCAACTGAAGCGGGTAACTCGTCAATTCTCACCGGTACATTAGCTGCTGGCAGCAGTATTGTTTACCACAATGGCAGTGCCGATGACGCTTTTAAAGTGGGTATTGAATCAACTGTAACCTACTTTAATGGTGACGATGCGTTATTGCTGACAAAAGACGGCGCCATTATTGACCGTTTTGGCAAGCTTGGCGAAGACCCTGGTTCTGAATGGACCGATGCAAACGATGCTAACTTTTCGACTAAAGATAAAACGTTAAGACGCAAAGCCAGTATCACTACAGGTGATACCAATGCCTCGGCTGATTTTCCGGGTACTGATAACCAGTGGCTAGTATTCGATAAAGACACCAGTGATGGCTTAGGTTGCCCAGGTGAAGGTGCTTGTACAGCTGAACCTGGTGTATTAATCATTGCCGAATACGTAGAAGGTGGTGGCAATAATAAAGCTGTTGAATTATCTAACGTAGGTGGCAGTGCAATTGATTTAGATGCTGCTGTATACACGTTAAGTTTATATGGCAATGGCAGCACTGATGCGGGTAATTCCGAAACATTAACAGGTATGCTGGCTGCTGGTGAAAGCATTGTTTTCCATAACAGCAGTGCCGATGACGCATTCAAAGTGGGCACGGCTTCAACTGTTACTTATTTTAATGGTGATGATGCGCTGGTTCTTTATAAAGATGATGTGGTTATTGACCGTTTAGGTAAGTTAGGTGAAGATCCTGGTTCTGAATGGACGGATCCGAACGATGCAAACTTTTCGACAAAAGACAAAACGCTACGTCGCAAAGACAGTGTCACCGCTGGTGATACTGATGCAACAGCAGCATTCCCTGGTGATAACAATCAGTGGGTGACATTTGATAAGGACACTGCTGATGGCCTAGGTTGTGCTGGGGAAAATGCATGTGGCGAAACGCCAGTTGAGCCAGACCCAGATACGCCTTGCTCAGGTTGTGAAGAGTTAACTCCTGTTGCAGACCCAACCACCTTTGACGGTAACGTTTATTATACTAACGTTCTGACGGGGAGTTTCGATGATGCTGAAGCAATGAAAAATGCCATTTCTGTTGCTATTACAGCAGGTCATCAACAGCTAACTTACAACCAAGTTTGGACTACACTGTCTTATTCTGATGAAGATCCTGCTAACAGCAGTAATGTTATTGAGCTTTACACAGGCCTATCTGTGTCTAAGCAAAATAATGGCGGCAATACCAGTGACTGGAACCGTGAACACGTTTGGGCTAAAAGCCATGGCTTCCCAAGTGAGTCGCAATTAGGTTACACCGATGCGCACCATTTACGTCCAACGAATGTAAAGGTCAACTCAACTCGCAGTAACTATGACTTTAATGAGTGTAGCGACACTGGAACTGAGGTGGCTGACGCACCAGGTAATTACCTAGATACTGCGGCACGTTGTTTTGAGCCACGGGATCAAGTTAAAGGTGATGTCGCACGTATGATCCTTTACATGGATACACGTTACCAAGGCAATGACAGTAACATGCCTGACTTGGTTGCAGTGGATCGCATCACTACGGCTGATGAAGTTAGTAATAACGACCCACTGCATGGCAAGCTATGTACACTTTATGCTTGGCATCAACAAGATCCAGTTGATGCTACTGATACACAGCGTAATGATGCCGTGTATAAGTATCAAGGAAACCGTAACCCATACATTGATTACCCAGAATGGGTTCAACAAGTTTATGGTGACCAATGTGGTGATCCAGCTAACCCAAGCTTAGATGTTGACGTAATTATTGATGCACCAGAGCAAGTGAACGAAGCTGAAACACTGGTTATTGATGCATCAGCTACGGTTGCTGAAGATGGTTCAGAGCTTAGTTTCAGCTGGGAGCAAACAGCTGGACCAGAGTTAACCTTTGATGGCACTAAGGCTATATTATCTGTAACTGCACCAGAGGTGACAGCAGATACAGCAATAGCGTTTACTTTAACGGTCAGTGACGGTGTACTGGATAAAACTCAAGTGGTTAATGTGTCTGTTATCAATGTGCCATTAGCTTTTGATGTTAGCTTTAGTGGTAACACTGAACTAAATGAAGGTGAAAGCACGACGATTACTGCTGCTATAGCTGATGAGCCTGAAGGGTTAACATACACGTGGCAGCAAGTGTCAGGTGCCGCTGCTGAGTACAGTGCAGATGGTTTAGTATTAACGGTTAACTCCCCTGAAGTTTCTGTTGATCAATCGCTTGTATTTGAACTTGTGATTAGCGATGGTGAAGAGCAAGTGACATCCTCTGTTAGTGTAAATGTTAGCAACACTTTAGAAGATGGTTGGAGCAAACCAGAAGGCGCCGGTAGTTTGGGTGCTGGTTTACTGATGCTGCTACCGTTACTTTGGCGTCGTCGTCAATCATAAGCGTTTGCCTTGATTCATGGCGTAACCATTAATATAAGTTAGTCATAGTATTCAGTTTTATAAAATGAGTGACTAACTCACATAAAACCAGCTGAGCATAGAGTTGCACAGCTGGTTTTTTTATTGCTAAATTCGGTGTTGTTATTGATATGGATTGCAATAGTGCGTTATCTACATAATAGTAATTTGTAGGCTTGTTTTAAGCTGTTTACTGGTGTGATATTAGGGATAAGTGATGAAAACAATGACATGTAAGCAATTAGGCGGCGCTTGTGATGAGCGTTTTCAAGCTGACAATTTTGAACAAATACAAACCTTGAGTCAGGCGCATGGAAAGTTGATGTTTCAGCAGCAAGATCCTGCACATATTCAGGCAATGACGGCAATGTCTGATTTAATGCAAAACCCATCAGCATTACAGGCTTTTATGGAAGAGAAACGGGCTTTATTCGAATCATTATCTAATGATTAATTAGCTGAATACAGGCAACTGCGAAGGGGATGGGGGAACACGACTAAGTGCTAGTTATTAGTTTTAGTTACTCTTTTTAGTTATCAGCTTTAGTTATTAGCTTTGGTTATTAACTTTAGTCACTCGCTATAAGCCAGTAACTACTTAAGCAAACACCTAATCGTTCAAATCACAAAAATAGAAAGGATTCATAGTGAATGTAGCGCTATTAAGTCATACCGATACCGCCAATGCGAGCAAGGCATTAAGGTATTTTATCAATGGACTTTCAAACGATTTAAAATCACTACCTGTGGTTTATATCGCTTCAGAACCTGATGCACAAAGGCAATTTTTTAATCCTATTGCCGATTGTTATCGTCAACTTGGGTTTAATACTGTTCAGTATGTGGAACTAGAGCAGGACTTTGATGCTCAAGCAACGTTAAAGGTTTTAAGAGCGGCTGGTTTGGTTCATTTATCGGGTGGCGATACGTTTCGATTTCTATATTGGCTAAAGCAACGAGGGCTTGATAAACAGCTTTATCATTTAGCTGAAAATGGCTTACCGATTGTTGGAGTCAGTGCTGGTGCAATGATATTGACGCCAGATATCAGTAGCGCCATATTATGTGGCGATACAAATTCAATTGGGTTAGCTAACACATCAGCGCTTAATATAGTGCCTTTTCAATTTGTACCACACGTTAAAAACCCGCAAGAACCCACTGCTCAAATAATGGATTTTGTGGCCCATACCCAACAAGACTTATTATTGTGTTCAGATGATGATGCGGTAGTATTTCACAGTGGCTTGTTAACGACTGAATCTAGCTTAATACCAAAAAACATACATTACTTCGGCCAACCTAACTTAGTACAGCAAGCCTAAAAAAGTGGGGCATTAAGCCCCACTAACATGATGTTTATGGCTTGCTAATATGGCCTAAAACTTAGGTTTATATTCAAAAGCTGCTTGGGCTTTACTGTCAGTAAATACTTCAATAACCTGCTTTTTGTTAAACAAGCTGTTGACGATATTGTTAGGGAAAGCTTGAATACAGTTATTAAAATTAGCCACATTTTGGTTAAAAATACGCACTGCAGCACCGACATTTTCTTCTTGCTCAGTAATTTCCCCCATAAACTTGGCGAAAGACTCAGAGGCTTTAAGTTCTGGGTATGCTTCCACAGCGACATTGATGCCTTTGATTAATTCTTGTGATGCTTTATCAACCTGGCTTTGCAGTTTCGGGTCAATATTATTATCTTGCAGCGCATTAATACCTTGACGTAATGCGGTGATTTTAGGCAGCAAATCACTTTCGTAATCTTTGTGCTCTTGCAGAACACGATCAAGTTCAGGGATGATTCGGCTACGTTGTCTTTCTTGCGTTAACACATCAGCCCAACCGCGTTGTACTGCGTTATGCTCTTTAACAATGGCATTGTAAATGGTGAGCATAATAATCGCGATAACAACAATGACGGCTAATATCACATACGACATTTCCATAGTGGTTCCTTATTTCCTAGGTTAGGTTGTGTGTTTAATGATTTGGTTAACGAAGCCAAAGATACTATTCACTGTGAACAGAGAAGTGTCATTAAGCAACTCTTGTTTAAATTTTTCTGGTTCAGTGATGTCATAATCCATAGCAGGATTGAGTAAGTTAGTATTGTGTTGATTAATTAATAAGCTTCCATCATGAGCAAATTCAATGGTGAGATTTTTTAGTTTATTATTGAGTTGTTCACATGCCACTACGACAGCAGGCTCCAGAAACTTAGCCGCATCGAACTCAGATTGTGCTTGAACATGGAAGGCTTTTTCAAACTCTCTTGACGCTGGCATAAAGCGTTGTGACCAGCGTTTTGATAATCTCGACTCACTCATCACTAAGTGGGTGGTTTTATTGATAGGTGGAATGATGACACCTTGTCGATAGTAATGATCGTATACGGTTCTAGTACGTGTTCGAGTGCCACCTTTACCGTCAGATTCAGTATAGGTTTCAGTTCTTCTATCCACATAATGATGATAAACCACAGATGCTCGAATTAACCCGCTTTCTGCATGAAAATCAATTTCTTTACCCCATTCTACTTTTTGAGAGTAATTACCTCGATTAAAGTCGACAAACTTGTTTTCTGCGTCCTTTAAAAAACTGCCATCGCAATCTCGCATATTGTATAGGTGTTTTAAGGTTTCGTCCCTTATCAGGGTTGAGACTTTTTTAATTTGGCTGCGGCGGTTAAAAAACTGCCAAATTGGTATAATTAGTGTGATGATACAGACTGCGAAAACGGCATAATCCAGGTCAGTATAGCGGTAGTAATAAGTTAACTGCTCTAGGTAAAACCAATATCCAATCCCGCTAAATAAGGCTATAGCGATAACAATGAATAAGTTAGTATTGTTATAAGACAATTGGTTTGGGTAATGAATTGCTGTATCTAATGCGTCTTTAATGACATCAATAGAGCTTGAGTGGCTAACTTGGCTTTTGAGTTGCTTTAAAAATTGACTTAGAGATTGGTTATTTGCAGGCTTCTCAGTGGTATTTTTAGGCGTATCGACTGGCGACTCTTGAGGCATTTGACATCCTTGTAGAATTTAATATCCATATATTACTCAGCCATTTTAAACTGTAAAGTATTGTTTTATATAAATTTGAGATACATTCGTTTACAAAGCGCTACCCTTGCCAATTCATCTATTTATTTTAAAGGACAGTCAATGCCAAAGCTTCAATCATTTGACCATATCCATATTTACGTTAAGAATCGACAACAAGCAGTGAAATGGTATCAAGCGGTTTTAGGTTTCTCTGTTGTTGAGTCATTGGCGTTTTGGGCTGTTGATAAAGGGCCATTAGTGGTTGCACATGAGGATTTGCATTTAGCTTTATTTGAATCTGAACTTCAAAAAAGAACCACGGTCGCTTTTGGTGTTGATGCGGCAAACTTTTTATTATGGCAACAACATTTAACGACCCATGAAGTGACATTTGTGGTGAGCGACCATGATATTTCATGGTCGCTTTATTTTAGCGATCCTGATGGAAATCCATTTGAGATTACAACTTTTGACTATGAAAACGTCGTCAATAACACCTCTGCTTAAAAAGAGTGATAAATCAGGTCAGCCACTAAGTTACGTCAGCCCAATAGGCGAGTGAGATAAAATCGTAGAGGAATACATGACCCCTGCAATTAATTTATTGGAAAGAGAAGGGATTAGTCATCAAGTGCTTAGCTATCAACATGAAGCTAGTGCACAGTCATATGGCGACGAAGCGGTAACTAAGTTAAACCTGTGTGCTGAGCAAGTTTTTAAAACCTTGGTGGTGCAGTTAGATAATGGAACATTAGCTGTCGCTATTACGCCCGTTTCTTCAAAGCTTAATTTAAAACAAATGGCTAAGAGTGTTAGGGTTAAAAAAGTTGTGATGGCAGATAAGCAACGGGTTGAGAAAACCACAGGTTATGTCCTAGGTGGGGTAAGCCCGTTAGGGCAAAAGAAGCGATTACCGACTGTGATTGATGTGAGCGCTGAACAATTTGATGTCATTTATGTCAGTGCAGGTAAGCGCGGTCTAGAAATCGGTTTATCGCCAATATCACTTTGTGCGTTAACTCAAGGTTCTTTTGCGAGTATCACGCAATAATCGTTATGTTATTACAATAGCTTGAAAGATTTTTAATCGCCAAATGGCAGTGCTTTACTTTTAGGAATGGAATATGAATTTAGATAAATCAAGAAAGAGAATCGCTAAAAAAGTAAAAGCAGGTTTTAAAGGTTATCCGCAAGTTAATATCATCTATCAGGGGAAAACCCAAGATATCGCTGACGAAGTGATAATTGAGTTTGTATTAGATGAAGGAGCTGAGCCGCAGCAGCAATCTTTTAAGAGTAAAGTTGATGTAAGGGAAGATGAGGTGATTCAAACCACACTGGTTAAGATTATCGATCGTGCTGATGCCAAAACGGTAACAGAGGCGTCAAGGTTGATTGCTGCTAACACTTGATCGTTAATGCTCAATTGATTACATAAAGCCAATGGAAATATGTTATCCGTTGATAAAGTCGCTAAATGGCAATATTGAACAATAAAAAAGGCTTATCGTTTAGATAAGCCTTTTTTCAATCAATTCATTTAGCATTTTACAAAGTAAAACTTAGAAACTAGCGCCGCTCTGATATGCAGAGCAATGCCATATTTAGCTAAGTATTAAGAAGCAATGTAATGAGTGCGTCTTCTACGACGTCTCATTCTACCTTCTTTATCACCATCGTCCGATTCGTTATTAGAATCGTTTGCTGAATCATTAACTGCAGTTTCACCAGATTTTTTGGTCTTAGCGGTAGCTTCGTTACTTTGCGCCAGTTGAGCTACATCATCCGGCGTTTCGGACTTTTTTTCATTTCTCTTAGTGTCCCCCTTGAAGACGGACTTGATGATGCTTGTTACGCCATTAATGCCGGCTGCATCCTCAGCTTGCTTGTCTTCAGAGATATCTTCAGAGAATTCAATTTTGTCAATTTTTGGTTTTGCTTTCTTCGGAGATACGGCTACCGGGTCAAGGCTTTTTGCTGCACTTACTGTATTAGCGGCTGTAAGCTCTTCTGCTGCAGAGTCTTCTGCGGCTGATTTAAGCATACTTTCTGCCAGTGCTTTTTGAATTTGATTACTGATTTCAGAAACATTGTCAGGAGAAAGGCTAGAGCTTGATGCTTTCTCTGGCGCAGGTGCTGCTGGTGCTACAATTGGCGCACTTACTGGGCTATTCGTATTCTCAGCAGCTTGCTTAGCAACGCGTTGATTGAAGTCAGTAGTCACCTCATTAACTTCAGTCTTGGCAATTGATAATGCAGAAATTAGCTCATCAAATGACCCTTTGAAAGAGTTGTACTTGCTTTCAAAAGGATCAATATTTGATTTAACTTCATCAGTTAAGTTAATTGTCAGTTTTTTGTATGTGTTAATTTCCTGCTCAAACTCAACCAGCACGCCTTGAGTTGCTGCCACGCTTTCTTCCATGCTCGCGACTTTAACTTGAAGTGCTTTTTCCTTGGCAGTAAATTCTTCAATAAGATCTTGAGGAATCAATGCTGGCGGTGTGATGACAGGCACAAGGTGGGCAAATTCTTTAATGCAACTTACCGGCTTCCACTGTGTGAATGAAGGGTGCCAACCGTAACAGTTGCCATCTTTCATTAAAAATTCTTTTGCTTCAACTTCGTTCAACGGCCCTGTTACTTGACCATTCTTGGAAAAATACCATTTTTTCATAGTCGTATTCTTTTTATTTAGTTAACAACAATTGTTATATGCCACTCAGATTTAATCAGTTTTTAAGTCGGGTAAAACTTAATTAACTCACACCTGATAAGGTTTTCTGAAGTGCGGCATATTGTTCATTAACGCTACGAAGCGTCGCTTCTACTTTTTCATTCAACTCTTTTGTTGTGACCTTATAACGGCTTGAGTCACGTCCAATATCTGACATTGAAGAATTAATCGTTTTTAGCGTGGTGTCGATTCGGCCAAGGGCTGAATTCAACTCACGTTCCTTAGCAGTAAATCGCTCGATTAACTGTTGTGGGATCTCCGCAGGAGGCGGTGGCGGAGACACTGTAATATCAAATTCTTCAACGTGGCTAACTGGTACCCATTGGGCATAAGACGGGTGCCACGCATAGACATCAGGGTTCGATGCAATAAATTTATTCGAATCAGCTAAGCCTAACGGTCCGCTGATCTCACCATTATTTGAGAAATACCACTCTTTCATAGTCCACTCTTATCCTTAATCGTGTAGTAAGCTAAAGTTTTATGAATACAATCAACAGCTTTGGTGATTTCAAAATATAACGAAGGAAAACGTCAGCTTGCAGGGTTAAAAAAAATTAAACCGCATATCATACGAACTGGTTACATTAACCTATATTCGTTAACATATCTACTTCGAAATAGTTAAATTTTCAAGTTTTTATTGCTGGGTAAATTAGCAGGAGCTAACATTGTTTAAATGAGTGTTTTAAACGATTGTATTATTCGAAGTCGGCATTAACTTCAAATGTCATTGCTACATTGGTGTGTGGGTGGGTAATAGATAATAGTTGAGCGTGTAAATGTAACCGCTGTTCTGTTTTACCATATAAATCATCACCTAAAATTGGCATGTTTAATCCCTGATGATGTGCACAATGTACTCTTAATTGGTGGGTACGCCCGGTTTTAGGGTATAAATGTAATAAACTCTTGCCACTTTTTGTGGTGACTTTTTGCCAAAATGTCTCTGCGTGCTTCCCATGTTCATCACAGACGAGCTGTTTTGGGCGATCATCAAGATCTACCCTTAGAGGTAAGCTGATAGTGCCACTATCTTCGGTTACTTCACCGTCGATTTTTGCGATATAGCGCTTGGTGACTGTTCGAGCAATAAATTGCTGTACTAAGTGTTTATTAACCTCTTTTGATAACGCGATTACCATCAAGCCCGAAGTTGACATGTCTAACCGATGCACAATCAATGGTCCAGTTGCATTTGGAAAGCGTTGTTTCATTCTGCTGTATACCGAGTCAGTAATATTTTTACCTGGTACCGATAAGAAGTTAGCTGGCTTATTAACAATCACAATATAGGGATCTTGATATAAAATTGGCAGCTCAACCCCTTCGGCGGGATTATTAAGTAATGGGTTTTCATCTACGTTCATACCATCAAGCATATGACCTAAAATAGGCCTACATTTGCCATGGCATGCAGGATAGTAGTTTTTATGTTGTTTGATTTCTGACTTGGGTGATTCGCCCCACCAAAACTCTGCCATCGTGATGGGAGTGAATTGTTGTTGAAAAGCATATTGTAGTAGTTTAGGCGCAGCGCATTCTCCTGCTGCCGCGGGTGGCTGCTGGTTAGGTGCATCTTTAAATATATGGGTTAAATCTCGGCTTTCACCACGTATATTTAAAAAACGATATTGGGCGAATAGTTTGTGTTGCAGTGTATTCGATACTTGCTTTCGCTGCTGTTTGATAGAATCAATTTGATTTGTCAGTGCGTCTAATTGCTGCTGCACCAAGCCACATTTGTGCTCCCAGCTTGCTTTAATGCTGTTGAGTTGATGCTTATCTTGTACGCTTTGTCGACTCAATTCTATCGGCAGTGTTTTTTGCTCATCTTCCGTTAGATTGGTCAGACTACTGCGCTTTGTTTTACGAGTTTTACGATTCTCAATCATTTGCTGACGAAACTGTGCAATCTCTTGCTCGGCTTTTAACATCAGCAATTTAAGGTTTTCAGTCAAAGACGCAAGGTTAGGGTCGCTTTGTAAAACAGTCAGCTGATGACTTAATGTGTTGACTGCCTCATATTCGTCTTTAAAAAAGCTATCTTGGCTGAGCATGTCAAATACCGGTGGCACAAAATATGGAAGAATATTTTGGTCGGCGACTTTTCCTGAAAATGCGGCCAGAAACCCGAGTTGATTATGAGCATCTTTAACCACGAGAACCCCAAACATTTTGCCAATAACAGGCAATGATTGCAGCGCTTCAGGAGCATGACTTTGCGTCACTCCGAAGTTATGTTGCCAATCAGTCTGGTGCATCAAGTGTTGCTGAAGCTGCTCAGATGCCTTAATGGCTAGTGGGTGTGGCTGATAAAAAAATGGGAAGGTGAATTTTTCTGGTAAAGGGATATCAGCAACCGATTCGTTGAATTGGATGAAACGGGGATCGAGTTCAGACATGGATAACCTTTTACAGAATAAACATCAAAAGTATTGAGAAATAGTCAGGTACCATCATCGCTCATGCTCTCACTTATTAAGCGCAAACATTTTGTTCATTTAATAATAGAAAAATGAGTTTAACTATAACAATGACGGGCATTGTTAATTTTACCTTGAATGCAACACAAGTGCATCAGTTAACCATAGGATCATCAGTAATAGTGCTGATTGTATATCGATTGCCCAAGCTGATAAGAATATGGCGCCTCATAGGGCGCCATTAAAATGTATACCTGAACATCATTAAGCTTACTTATGCCGTGAGCAGTTAAGAAGGTTAAGGACGATAAAGCACGCAAACTTTATTACCTGCAGGGTCTTTAAGGTAACCTAAATACAATTTAAAGTTTGGCCCCTGTCTGTAACCTGGAAGATCTTCACAACTTTCGCCCCCATTTGCCAAACCCGCAGCATGCCACTCGTCAGCTTGCTGTTCATTTTTCGCCGCAAAACCGATTGTTGAGCCATTACCATGACTGGCTGCTTCACCGTTAATTGGCTTGGTTAATGCAAAAACACCTGTATCAGTAAAATAGAAACAGCGGCCTTTTTCGTCAATTTGACCTGGTGCATGACCTAATGCTCCTAACGCAGCATCATAGAATTTTTTCGACTTCTCGATATCGTTTGCACCAATCATAATGTGACTGAACATGTGTATCTCCCTATAGATTTAATAGTAATAATTTACTGAGGTAATTGTTAATGCGCCGCATGTTGTTCAAGTAGCTTGATTGTGTGACTCAATAAAACACCTGTACCAATGTCACCATGACCTGGTAATACTTGTTCGCTATCGGCAAATTGAACTTGTAACTGCTTAATTGAGTTTGGCCAAGCAATCAGATCGGCTTCACCGTAGTAACCAAGGGTTTTACTCGAAAGGCTTTTAACTAAACAGCCTCCATAAAGCAGTTTTGATTCAGGGAACCAGACGACAAGATTATCGTGAGTGTGGCCAGCACCGACAAAGTAAACTTCGATTTTCTGGTTTAAAAAGTCGAACTGACCGGGCGTAAACTGTTGCTTTGTCTGTGGGTGGCCTGCTTTTTCTAATAGTTGGTTAGTGTGCGTCGATGCGTAAGTGTCAACGCCAATGCTATTGAGGTAGCCCACACCTGCTGTTCTGTCTTCATGGGAATGAGTCGATACACTTGCTGTTAATGTTAAGCCTTGATGTTCAACCCATTGCACCAATTTAATTGTGTCTGCTTCACTCCAAGGAGTATCAATCAAGTAGGCATCTTTGCCATCGACAAAAATTAGCCCATTTGAGCCTACAAACCCAAACTGCTTGGTTTGCATGAAAGACTCATGCAGGTAAAGATTGTCTGATAATGCCGATATTGACAGTTCACCATGCTGGCTTGGTTTTAATGCTAAAGGCAACGTTGGATCTGAACCGTTAAGGGAGGCTGCATTTGCTTTAGTGGCCATTGTGGGCTGATTGACTTGTTCAGCGAAAGTGGGCTCTGCGAGCATTGAGCTAAGCAGGACAATCAATATTAGAATGCCATGGATAATTGGGGTCATAGTTAAAATGCCATTATTGATAACGCTTTATTAGCATGAAATAAAATGACCTTTAGCTTACCGTTTTTAATCTAAAACAACAGCTCATTATTGATGAGCTAAAAACAATTTTTTTACATCGACTTTGGCTTGTATTCTTGAGGCGAGTAAATAAATGCCTGCAAGTTTACGATGGACAAAAATAGCGTCAGTTGGCGGGGTATGCCATTCATCTTGTTTGGTACTTAATGACTTGGCTGCATCAGTAATACGTTTAGCAAGATTGCTACTGGCAAAATCGTATGGACCTTCACTTCGTAATGGCTCGCAAGCTTGATAAAAAATATCAACGATAAAGGCTTGTTGCTCTGGAGTGATACTGTCTTGAAAAAAACCAATTGATTCGGCTGCACTTGTCATGAGCGCTTTATCACTTGTCATTGCACCTTGCATCAGCATTCGGTACCCATTAGACAGTGTCTTAGTCATTTTTCTGGTGGCACCGAAGTCGAGTAATACAATGCTACCTGTCTCTTTTTGGTACATAAAATTGGCAAAATTGGGGTCGGTTTGCACCAAAGAAAAAGTAAACAGTTCATCTAAAAATAATGCTAATAGATCAGTCGCGACTTTATCTCTGTCTAGCTGCGGTAATTCGCTGACGGATTCAATCGGTACACCTTCGACAAACTCCATAACAAGAATACTGTCGGTGCTATGTTGTTCATATAGTTTAGGAACGATAAATCGTGTGTCGTTAGCGACCCATTGTTGATACTCTTTTAGCAATCTTGCTTCGTAGCTGTAATCAGCCTCGTGATGCAATTGTGCTTTGGCTTCAGTCAGTAATTTATCAAACTGCACATTGTCGGGGACCAGCTGCGCTACTTTGAGTAGGGTGGCAACGTTATCAATGTCGCTGTCAATGCTGTCTTTAATACCTGGATATTGGATTTTTACCGCCAGTTTTTCACCTGAATCAAGATATGCTTGATGCACTTGGCCGATAGACGCAGCTGCAAAAGGGCGTAACTCAAATTGAGCAAATGGCGCAAGCCAATCATCACCCCATTGCTGCTTCAGCGTAGCAACCAATTGCTTGTGAGGCATTGCTTTAGCATCATCACGAAGTCTAGCCAGAATGTCGCTGAGTTCTTTGGGAAGTAAATCGCCAGTATCCATTGAGATCATTTGGCCAACTTTCATGGCAGCCCCTCGAAGCTGCGCTAGCTTTTCTGCGACTTGAGTCAGGTTGTTGGGGGTAAGTACCAGTTGTTGTAATGTTGGCTTTTGCCCCTTACTCAGCTGTTTTGCACCTTCTACGAATACATTGCCTGCAAGGCGAGAGGCTAGCCCGCCTATTTTGGATAGTCTAGATAACCGACTGCTGGGAACACTGGCAACTTCTTTAGACATAGTGACAACTCATGTAATTAATGGATTCAGCTGCAACATCAACTTAATGATGCTGACACTGTATCAAGAATGGGGTACTCAATGTCTATCAACATGCAGTTTAATAGCTCATGAGTCTTTATTTAATTATAAATAACAATACGATTATTAGTGAATTTAGATCAATCAGTTAATCGTAGGGAATTGGATGAGGTAAATAAGACGGTATGAATAAAGCCAAGCTAACACGTATGAATAAGCTGTAACCCTGATCAAGAGATAATTGCTGGTCTGCAGTGAAATGAGGAGTATCGAAAGAGGTAGGTAATGATAATTATGAATACGAATGACAATAGCGATTAACATACCCAGCATAAAAGCTGGGGCAACAAAGAAGGTTTTGTTGCCCTAAGCTATTGATTAAAAATCTATTGTGTCTTGCCAACCTAAAAGGACACTTTGTAAGCCATGCTTTTGCTCATAGCGCTCAAGTTTTTCAGGGCTTGCGTCACTTAATGCCAATTCTCGATATTTTTTGGCAAATTTAAGGGTGCGTAGAAGCTCTTGATAAAAGTGTTTTCCTAAATCTCGGCGTATGGCATCGGCTAAGATTTCAGGTAGTTGAGATAATGCGCGTTCGGTATGGTTTTTAATCGACTCAGTGCTAAACCATTGCTCATTAAGCTCTATTTTACGTAAACGCTTTTTCATGTCTTCACGTACTTTGGCATCATCAAACATGATGCGGTACAAGACGGCTTCAGCCAGCACACTTTCAAGACCTAAACTGAACAGTGGATCGAGCTCAGTTTTAGCATAAAAGGTTTCAAGTAACACTTTGGTGGCTTCTTGGCTGCGATGATCTTGTAGCGCTGATTGATAATCTTGCCAACCTAGCCATTCTTCTGTGTCGGGTGGTGTAGAGATTTTCTCTAACAACAGTGGATTAATATCACCATAAAGCGATTTATCACTACCGTGCATGTGTTTGCTGACAACGGTCAACATGCTCCAGCCTTTTTGAAAACACTTCAACACACCATCAGGTGTTTGCAGCAAGGCAACTGAGCCAGCAGGCTTTTGGCCCGTCAGTGCAATAAGTCCAAGGCTTACAACTCCAATAACATCATGGCCTGCTTGCTCAAGTAGATGCATTTTATGCTTGTTATAAAACTTATCAGCCAGTTTTAAACTCATTAAAATCGCTTTCGATTTTATTTGAGTGATGTGCTCATCAGTTAATCTTTCTTCTGTGCGCCCATATTCTAGTACTCTACTAAAATAAGGGCCTTGGTTATTATCACGTAATGCTAATTGCATTAACTCGATTCCTTAATCAAGAAAAGTAAACATATCGTCGACTTCGGCGTATTCATCAGCCACTTCGTTTTTCTCTTTAGCTTGCAGTACAAGCTCATTAACGAACTTACCAATAATTTGTTCCCATCCAGAACTTTCATTACGGAGTAAGTTTTTAATCGAAGAGGCCACATCTGGCGCAATTTGTTTAATTAACGCAAGCAAGCTACGCGGATCATCAATCGCTAAACTATGTGCTTCTTCATCTGCCTGCCAGTTGCTATAACCAACGGTTTCGCCGTCATCTTCATCGTCAAAGCTTTCGTAAATACTGTTGGTATCTTGCTCGGCTGAAGGCGATAAAATTAACTCGATAAACGGAATAGAAAGGTAGAATAAGCCTGCAGGATCTTCTGCAATACATTCTAAAATCGCCGCTTGTTTTTCTTCGGTACCCTGAATACGGATAAGGTAAGTTAAAAACTCAAATGTATGATGCATAAGCTCATCAGCATTGGTTTTAATTTGTTCTTCCCAATATAAAGGTTGCTGACAAACGATGTCGCGAATTTGTTCAGGCGTCATTAACTCCGACATAATTGACGGACATGAAATATCATGATGACTGTTAATCTGCGTTAATGTCACAATGTCCATATGTTCAATAACATCAACAAGTTGATCGTCTGACATCGTGTTTGCAATGATTTCGAATCGCTTACTGGCTTGTTGTGGCTCGACGTCAGCTAGATCTTTTATCTCTGCTGCGGTGAGTTCAATAAGATTGTTCATTATCGCTCCTCGTCATCATATTGGTCGTAATAACCTTCTTCATCGCTGTCATCATAGTCCCCATCATCATTGTAGGGATCATGGCCGTCATCATTAGTATCACTTGCTTCATTGGCACTAAAAGATTTACTTGGAGCAACCACATTATCTTGAGTATTAAGCAGGTAAACCACTGCACAGCTTTCTATTAATAGCTCTTCAGAATATTTTCGTACCGCTAACACTAACGGGACATCAGCGTTATTAAATTGAATCGTTACCTTAAACTCATCCCAGCTAGGTAATTCAGCGTTATCAATCCAGGACGCCCATTTGGTTTTGGCTTCATCTGAAAAGCGAACACGATTGAATAGTGCAACAGGCAAATATTCTGGCACGGCTGCTAACATCGATGGATCGGCTAATAAAATCTCTTTCATCGAATCGGTGAATTTTGCTAAAGCTTCAGGGCTATCGGGATCGTTATACGATTCGATATTATCGAAGGCATTATTCTTTAACTCATTAATGCGAGAGATATTAAGTGGTTTGCTCATGGGTTTCTCAAGAATAAAATTGGTCCCACAGCTCGGTCATAGCAGCTGTTGGGTTGGTCACGATGACATTATTAAAATCTTTAATAAATGCCGTTCTTAATTTTTTATCAGATAACACATCGTAGGCATTTTTAACCCGGTGCAGTTGCTCGGCTGCATGATGTTTTTCTTCTTCTGAAGCATTAATCAGTTTATCGGGATGATACTTATTTGATAAACGTTTATAGGCTTTTTTTATTTCGTCTTCTTTGGCACTGGCTTTAACACCGAGGACTGTGAAGTGGTTAATCATATTTTTACCTATGGCGATTGAACTTGGATAGACTGATGCTATCCCACTAAATTATGATTATTTGGTTAGAAATAATAACAGAAATACAATCATTTCCATAAAACTATCAGCTAGTTTAGCTTAATTCAAAATACAGCGGGCAATATTGAATAAAAATAATACAAAAAGTGCTGTTATTGCTTTTTGTGAATAGAAACTGAGGTTATTAAAGTGCGTTAATACAGCTCTTTCTTGAATAACGTAAATTGAATTAACGCATGTAAGGTGTGGGGAGTTTATACATCAAAGCGCACTTGGCGCTTGATGATGTATTTAGATTACTGCTGGTGCTTGGTTGAAGAGTCACTTTGCTGGTTATCAATTAATGCCATTAATACTGGTACTAACTGGTTAACGATTCCTACGCAAAGGCTCAGTGCTGCAACATGTTCCCAACCCATTTTATACTCCTTATTGACTGCCATTAGTCACTATTTGTGATGGATATACCAAGCTAGTTTGCTTTGGCTTTCCTTGAATTCACAACCAGAATATAAAACGTTGGACAATGAGATAAGTGAGCTTTGTCATGAGTGTCAATGACATTTGTCATGAGGTCGTTCGTTGCCTTTGAAACTGAGTTTATTCAAGCTTTATCTGAAGCACTACTTATCTAGCCTAAGCAATAATTAATGTTCAAAACTTAACTCAAATTCACATTACTTTATGAGTTTGAGTAACGCCTTGAAACGCTCACCTGTGGCTTGATGTTGCAGCTCAAATAAACATGATTCGGTATTGGTGAGAAAGGCGCCTTTTTGCTGCATCATTTGTAGGCCTAATTGTTTATTGTCTTGGTTGCGAGATGACACCGCATCGGCAACCACATGAACTTGATAACGATTAGCCAATAAGTCTTGGCAAGTTTGATACACACAAACATGGGTTTCGATGCCTGCTAAAATAATATTGTTACGATTGAGCCTTGCTAGTTGTTGCTGAAACTCATGACAATGCCAAGCACTAAAGTGCGATTTAGGGATAGCTTGTGTTGTTTTAGTTAATAGTGAAGCTAATGACTCGGTGGTCGGGCCTAATTTATCTGGTAGTTGTTCGACCCATAAAATGGGAATATCAAATAACTGTGCCCCCTGGATAAGCGTTTCAAGTTGTTGATGTAATTGGGATGACTGCTGCATGATTTGTGCAAGTTTGCCTTGAACATCAATTATGACCAATACTGACTTTTCACTTGTTAACATAAAAATCCCTCAGGTTAATCTGCCAATGTGCACCATTGTTTTGGCTATTCTTACACCAGTAAACGCTAATTTTTGTGTTTCGCCTATTGTCGATAAGTCGAAGGAAGGAATCAGTCTAGGACGACATTGAGCTTGCTGCATTAGTGTTTATTTTGGGTTATTAATATTGATAAATAGCGGAGTCTTTAAGGATTAGGTAATGAAAAAGCGTATTGTAATTTGTGCTGATGGAACTTGGAATCGGCCGGAAAAAAACCAAGATGATTACCCGACTAATGTGCTAAAAATGGCGAGAGCTATAAAACCTATTGCTGAAGACGGAACACCTCAACAAGTTTTTTATGATTGGGGTGTTGGCTCGTATTATGACTCGTTTTCTGGAGGGGTTACCGGTAAAGGCGTTCATAAAAACATTATGGATAACTACCGCTATATCGTTCAAAACTATCAAGATGGTGATGAGATATATTTATTTGGCTTTAGCCGTGGCGCTTATACCGTAAGGTGTTTATGTGGTTTGATTAATAATTGCGGTATTTTAAAACGTCCTGATGCTAACTTAATTCAACAAGCATTTAATCATTACAAAACCAAAGCTAAGGCCTATAAACCTAGCGGTGAAAAATCAATTCAATTCAGAAATGACCACAGTCACCCATCTAGAGAGGTCAAGTTTGTCGGTGTGTGGGATACCGTGGGGGCGATGGGAATTCCATTTTCATTTCTAGGGTTATTTGATGATAAAGATGAGTTTTACGACACTAAGTTAGGCCGTAACGTTAAAGTCGCAAGGCATGCTATGGCTATTGACGAAATAAGGAGTGACTTTGAACCCACTATTTGGGCAAACAACAGTGATATTGATATTGAGCAAGTTTGGTTTGCTGGGGTTCATTGTGATGTGGGAGGCAGTTACTCGCCAGATCAAGATCAGACATTATTGAGTGATATATCCCTGCAATGGATGATTACGCAAGCAAATTTGCAATCCCTTAGTACGGAACCGCACTTAACGGATTCGCTTAATCCTAACCCCCAAGCAAGTAAACACAACTCGAAGAAGCACGTCTATCGGATCCGTGGTGAGTATATACGTGGCATTGATAAGGCTGGTTTGCCGGCCCAAATACATGAGTCGGTTAAGGTACGTTGGGAGCAAGATAGTCAATATCGACCGAAAAATTTAGTTAACTACATCAAGCAACACGGCTGGCCGATTAATTTGGTTGACTAATATAGTGAAATAATCTCGGTCAGCTTGGCGTAATTAACCACCACATTATTTGCCGAAGTGAGTTAGTATAATGGGGCGATGACTTCGCGAATGTTGTTAATAAATATCATAAGGGTACCCATGTTGTTTCTTACTAAATTGAGCCGTATTTGGGCAATAACGGCACTCGTATTGATGACGTCAGTAACACTCAATACAGCCAATGCAGCACAAGAAACACATCTGTTAGGCAAGGCAACAAGCAAGGTAATAGACACCGCTATCCCCCAGAAAACAGCTAAGCGTGTCATTGCCTTATCTCCTCATGCAGTAGAAATGTTATTTGCCATTGGTGCAGGCGAGACAATAGTTGCAACCACGGACCATGCTGATTTTCCTGAAGAAGCCAAAGCGATTCCGAGTATTGGTGGTTATTACGGTATTCAAATGGAGCGCGTTATTGAGCTCAATCCAGATCTTATTGTTGTTTGGCAAAGCGGTAATAAGCTGGATGATATCAATCAATTAACCCAATTAGGCTTTAACGTGTTTAATAGCGACCCTAAGAGTTTAGATGATGTCGCCAAAGAGTTATTGCAACTTGGTGAGTTAACTGGCCATCAAGAAAAAGCACAACAAGCCGCTGATGAGTATCGATTACAGCTTAGTAAAATCAAAAAAAGTAACGCCCAAAAACCAGCAATAAAGGTATTTTATCAATTATGGTCTACGCCTTTAATGACAGTATCTAAAGGCAGTTGGATTGAGCACATTATTAGTGCATGTCATGGCGAGAATGTGTTTCTTGATGCTGCGAGTGAATACCCACAAATCAGTGTTGAAAATGTATTACTCACCGATGCAGAAGTGATTTTACAAAGCCAAGATGAAGGCAATATTATTGGTGTCGATTGGTCAAAGTGGCCTGAATTACCAGCAGTTAAAAACAATCATATCTACCAGCTTAATGCAGACTTACTGCATCGAGCCTCCCCCAGAGCCATCTTAGGTGTGCAAGCATTATGTGCAGCCTTAGACAACGCCAGAGTCAACTGATGTGAAAAAAGCGTTCTATTCCATTTAGCTCCAACAGTCATCGCTTCTTTTGAAAAGTGTCCACTCGGACACTTTTTTGTTTTTCGGACACTTTTAAAGGTGTCCGCGGACACTTTTATGAAATCTAGTTATTACTATAATTACTTAAGCTGTTGAAATAAATTGACATTTAATTGTTGGCATAGCTTGTGCTCTATAAGCGTCATACATTCAACGATATCGTAAGTGACCGAAAAGCGGACAACCTTTGTGTCCATTTATTTTGCTAAGGCCACAGCAACGAATTTCAAGGAACTGAAATGATTAAAGATACAAGTGCTCAAGATACAGTGGTGACACCGACAATGGGTCGTAAGCTTCGCCTACCTATGGTGCTAGGACTTGCTGGATTACTAACGAGTGCATTGGTGTGGGCAAGCTTAGGTCACGATAGCAGTATTCGCTCTGTTGATAGTAAAGACTTACGCATGGCGACAGTCACTCGTGGCACCTTAGTCAGAGACATTGCGACCACAGGTAAAATCGTTGCCGCCAATGCGCCAGTGCTATACAGCACAGAGCAAGGTGTGGTCACTTTATTGAGTCAACCAGGTGATGAAGTAGAGCAAGGCCAAGTGGTTGCTCAAATTGATAGTCCGAAACTTCGCAGTCGTTTTCAGCAAGAACAATCGGTCTTTGCTGCAATGGAAAGTGATTTGGAACGTGCCAAGTTAGATGCACGACGCGAGCAACTTCGAGTTAGCCAAGTGCTTGATATGGCGAAAGTGGACTTAGAAGCGGCAGACAGAGAAAGTCGCCGAGGTGATCAACTGATTGAAAACAGCCTGATTAGCCGAATTGATTTTGAAAAAGGCAAAGATGAGCTGCATAAAGCCAACTTACTGCATCAACATGCATTACAAGAAGTTGATTTAATGCGAGATACGCTGACATTTGAATTGAAAAACCGTGCGCTAGAAGTCGACAGACAAGCCTTAGTGGTAACCGAGCTTGCCCGTCAAATTGCGGCATTGGATATTAAAGCACCAGTAAAAGGCATTATCGGTAATTGGCTGGTGGAACAAAAAGCCCGTATTGGAGCGAGTCAGCCAATGTTAACTGTGGTGGATTTAAGTGCTTTTGAAGCAGAACTTGCAGTACCGGAATCATATGCTGATGACTTAGGTATAGGAATGGATGTTGAACTGAGTTTTGGCAGCGTCACCGTAATGGGGCATTTATCGTCTATTTCACCTGAAGTCAGAAATCGTGAAGTAACAGCAAGAGTGCGCTTTGAAGCGATTGATAGTTTGTCATTACGTCAAAATCAACGTTTATCAGCAAGAGTGTTACTTGAAAATCGTCCTAACGTATTGATGGTTAAACGAGGGGATTTTCTTAATCGAGGCGGTGCTACTGCGTTTGTCATGAATGACGACATGGTGCAAAGAACAGCAGTGACTTTAGGTGCACGAAGCATGAGTGAGATTGAAGTTATCGACGGCGCTAAAGAAGGTGATGTATGGGTTATTTCAGGCACCGAAACCTTCAAAAATGATACGCAAATTCAAATTAGATAATCACAGATAAGTGACTTGGACTGTACAAGTAAGGATCTCAGGATGAAATTATTACAAAGTAAACCAATGACAGGCTTTATTGCTCTGATGTTATTGAGCTTAGCGGTGAGTTATCGCATTGATGAAAGCTTCAATTGGTTGTCATTTAGTTTCCACATTATCGACTTAACGGATCAACTATCAGAGCAAGTGAGTTATGGTCTCACGAATGACATGGTAAAGATTTTATTTGAATTAGATTTTCCAACAGCACTGCAAATCATAGTGCATTTTTAAGCGCGAATTCACCGATTAATTGAATAAACAAAAATTGGCAAAACACAGAGCCAATAAGACAAGGACAGACTCATGTTATCAATGAAGAATATTAGCAAAGTGTTTAAAACGGACTTAGTAGAAACCCACGCATTGCGTGACTTTAATCTTGAAGTGAAAGAAGGCGAATTTGTTGCAGTGACTGGCCCATCAGGTTCAGGTAAAACTACCTTTTTAAATATCGCAGGTTTGCTTGAAGGCTTTACATCGGGGGAGTTCAGTTTAGACGGTGAAAACGTGTCTAATTTGAGCGATAACCACAGTGCTAAAGTTAGAAATGAAAAAATAGGGTTTATTTTTCAGGGCTTTAACTTAATTCCCGACTTGAATCTTGCTGAAAATGTTGAAGTGCCATTACGTTACCGTGGTTTTAATGCCGCTGAACGTCAACGCCGTGTGAAATCGGCACTCGAGCAAGTGGGTTTAGGCGCAAGAATGAAGCATTTACCGACGCAATTATCGGGCGGGCAACAGCAACGTGTGGCCATCGCGAGAGCGTTAGCAGGCGAGCCACGTTTTTTGTTAGCAGATGAGCCAACAGGTAACTTAGACAGTTTAATGGCTAGGCAAGTGATGGAATTACTTGAAGATATTAATCAACAAGGTACCACCATCATTATGGTGACCCATGACGCAGAGTTAGCAAGACGAGCACAGCGTAATATTCAAATTATAGACGGTCAGGTATGTGACTTTTCTATGTATCAAAAGGCTGACCAATCTGTTGTTGCTGATCTGCAGCAAGTTGCCAACGCCAGTCGCTAATTGAAGCAGGAGAGAAGCTTATGTTTTTTTATTATTGCGATCTTGCTTGGCGCAGCATCAAGAAAACCCCAATGTTATCCATGTTAATGGTGCTGGCCATTTCCATCGGTATTGGCATAACGATTACCACCTTGAACGTGTATAAAACGATGTCGCATAACCCTGCAGGTGATAAGAGTAGTCAGATAAATTCGATTCAGTTGTGGAGTCAAGGCCTGGATACCTGGGATGACTTTCATTCAAATCTTACTTACACCGACGTGATTAATCTGCGGAACAACAATCAGCTGGAATTAAAAGCAGCGTCGTATCGTACAGGTCTTGCGGTTCAATCTGAGAATCCTGATATTCAGCCGTCATTAAAAAGTGTGCGAATTACTGATCGTGACTTTTTTAACATTTTTGATGTGCCGTTTTTATATGGGCAACGCTGGGATAAAAGTGTCGATAGTCAGCCAGCTTATCAAGTGGTGATTGGAGAGACCCTTAATCAAACATTCTTTAATGGTAACAACAGCGTCGGTGAAACCTTGTATTTGAATCGTAAACCCTACCAGATCGTAGGGGTGATTAAAGATTGGAATCCTCAGCCTAAGTATTACGACCCGACCAATGGAGCATTTAATGATGCAGAAGAAATTTTCATTCCATTTTCACTAAATGAGCAAGAAGAGTTTGATGTGTGGGGAAACACCAGTGGCTGGCGTTTCGAGCCGATGCTTACTTACCAAGACCGATTAAACTCAGAAAAAACGTGGATCCAATTTTGGACATTTCTTGCAACAGATGACGACAAATCTGAGCTAGCGACTTGGCTTACTCATTATGTCGAGCAACAACGCAATTTAGGGCGATTTACTGACACGGCAAAAAGTGCAGCCGAGGCATTTCAAATTAGTGATGTTGCCTTATGGCTTGAAAATAATGATGTCGTGCCAAGAGATAACAAGATTCTCGTAGGATTAAGTGTGCTGTTTTTGAGTGTATGTTTGGTCAATATCCTTGGCTTATTACTGACTAAGTTTTTAAAACGTGCTCCCGAAGTCGGCGTTCGTCGCGCTATTGGAGCAAGTAGAGCGCAAATCTTTAGCCAATATATGGTTGAGGTTGGTTTGATTGGCTTTATTGGTGGAATTATCGGTTTGCTTTGGGCGTGGGGCGCATTGACTGTCCTTCATGCTGAATTCAACATGGAGCAAAGCGTTACAGGGCTTGATAGCAGCATGTGGATTATTACGCCATTAATTGCCATTTCTACCGCTGTATTAGCAGGGGTGTATCCAGCTTGGGTTGTGTGTCGTACTAAACCCAGTGTGTATTTAAAAGCTCAGTAGTAGAGAAGGAATTCAACATGTTACATATTAAGCCAATATTATCGAGTTTAATGCGCAGTAAAAGTGGGCCTGTGCTGTTGTTATTACAAATCGTGTTATCGGTCGCCATTGTTGCCAATGCGAGTTTTATTATCCATGAACGCTTAACCATGATGCAGCGTGATTCTGGTTTACTCGAGGAGCAAATTTTAACCTTTAACGTTTATAACTTTGACCCTGCAATTGATAATGTGCTGCAAAACGAAGTTGACCAGCAAATTTTACGTAGCTTGCCCAATGTCATAGAGGCAAGCTCCACTAACATGGTGCCACTGAGTGGTAGTGGTTGGATGGACCGCTATGTTGATAGTGCAGATGAAAATACAGCAGAAAGTATGCCTGGATTTGCTTTGTATTTAGGTAATGAGCACTTACTGAATGTTATGGGATCTAAACTGGTAGATGGGCGCAATTTTCGTCCTGAAGAAATTAATACTCAGTTAGATCAAAGTGGCATGCTCGCAATAGTCTCAAAACCTTTAGCAGAGGCGTTTTGGGGGGATGAGTCGCCTGTGGGTAAAACCATGTATCAAGGCAAACAGACGATCGAAATTATCGGCGTGGTGGATAAATTACAAGGCGCCTGGGTGAATCATGAAAACTTTGAATACAGTGTGATTCAAAATATTGATTTTGGTGGCGGGTTTAAAAACAAAACCTATATGGTGCGTGCGCTTCCTGAGCATATACCCGCTCTGGAAGAAGTGATAATAAAGGCATTTCATGCAGAAAACCCAAACCGTGTAATTGATGGCTTTTCATCACTAAGCGAGACCAAAAAAGGCGCTTATAACAATCATAGATTGATGGCGACATTATTAAGTATGATGGTGATATTGCTACTTTTGATTACCGCACTCGGATTAACGGGTATGGTCATGTTTAATATTCAGCGCCGCACGAAACAGATTGGAACTCGTCGCGCTTTAGGTGCTAAAAAGCGCGATATTGTTAATTACTTTATGGTTGAAAACTACCTTATTTGTATAGCGGGTGGACTGATTGGTGCCATGCTGGCATTGCAGTTAGGTCAACAATTAATGAGTTTGTATAATTTACCTATGCTGCCAGTCACTTATCCTATTGCAGCGGTGATAGGCTTATTGCTGGTGACCACATTGGCGGTAATGCTTCCAGCATTAAAGGCGGCTAAGATTTCTCCAGCGATGGCGACGCGCAGCGTTTAATTTGATGTCGCTAAATTAGCCTGCTCGTATCTTGGTAAGATATAGTTAGCGTATTAACTCGATAATTAAGCTCGATAAATAAGAATGATGGGAAGTATGGACAGTATTTTAGTCGTAGATGATAACAGTTCAATTTGCAGCGCATTAACGTTAATGTTGGACATTCATGGCTATAAAGCACTGAGCTGTGAAACGCCAGAACAAGCGTTGGCTATTGTGGAAAAACAAGATATTAGCTTAGTGATTCAAGACATGAATTTCACCCGAGATACGACCTCGGGTGAAGAAGGCAAACAGTTGTTTTATACCTTAAGACAACAGCAGCCTAATCTACCGATTATTTTGATGACAGCATGGACGCAACTTGAAACTGCAGTTGAATTAGTTAAAGCCGGCGCTGCAGATTACATGGGTAAACCATGGGATGATGCCAAGCTGCTCACGAGTATCAATAACTTACTGTCCATTTATCATCTTTCTAAACAAAATAATCAGCTTGCTAGAGTCGACTCAGAGCGCATGAGTGTGATTAATAACGCTGATTTATGCGGCATGGTGTTTGGTGGTGGAGCCATGCAGCGGTGCATAGACTTGGCCTTACAAGTTGCCAAATCAGACGTCTCGGTGATGATTACCGGCCCTAATGGCGCAGGTAAAGACAAAATTGCCGATATTGTTCAAGCCAACTCTTTATTAAATAAACAACCTTTTATTAAGGTCAATATTGGTGCATTACCAATGGATCTATTAGAGGCTGAACTATTTGGGGCTGAAGCTGGAGCGTTTACAGGCGCGAATAAAGTCAGAATAGGGCGTTTTGAAGCGGCAGATGGCGGCACTTTATTCTTAGATGAGATCGGTAATTTACCTTTATCTGGGCAAGTTAAGTTGTTACGAGTGCTGCAAACCGGCGAGTTTGAACGACTTGGCAGTCACCAAACTCGCAAAGTGAATGTGCGGGTTATCAGTGCGACGAATGCTGATTTAGCCGACGATATTGCCAAAGGGACTTTTCGTGAAGATTTGTTTTATCGACTCAATGTGATTGAGTTACCTTTGCCGGCATTGAATCAGCGTATTGATGATATTTTGCCGTTAGCGCAGCATTTTGTGGGTGATGGATTTACGTTTGAAAAAACCGCTCAACAGGCCTTGTTAGCCCATGCTTGGTCAGGCAATGTAAGAGAGTTAGAAAACGTGTGTAAAAGGGCGGTGCTACTTGCTACCAACGCTGTTTTAACGGTGGATGACTTGGGGCTATTACCTTCAACAAACTCATCGCTTTCGAATGTGAAAACAAGTGAACCTGTAACAACATCGACTTTTACACCTAAGCAAGGGGTACCATCACAGGAAAATGGTGAGCATACTCAGCAAGCCCCTCAACAAGTGAGTGCCGCTCAAGTTGAGCCTGATAAACAACAGATTGAGCAGGCGTTGCAGCATCACAATGGTGTTATCGCCAGAGTGGCAAAATCCTTAGGGTTAAGTCGCCAAGCGCTTTATCGCAGGATGGATAAGTATGGTTTATCCTCAAAATGATATTCCATAAGTGCTGTGAACATCATAAAAAAGTAAAACGGATGAATAATAAGAGTGAACCGATAAATGAGATACACGCTACAACTGCGCAGTAAGTTAGTACTTGGTAACGTGTTTTCCGTTGCGTTAAGCGGCTTATGCGGTTGGTGCGTGTGGTTTTTTCTTGGCAGTGAACATGTTTGGCTAGCGCTGCTAACGAGCTTGGGCTTGTGTTTTGTGTTAAGCATGTGGTTAACAACTGCACTGAATGACAGCCTGAAAGCATTAGAAGTGGGCTTACTTAATTTTAAAGATAATGAGTTTAGTGTGTCGTTGCATGGTTATGGAGAGCCTCAGTTAGATGCCATTGCTGAGCTTTATAATCAAGCATCCCAAAAGCTGCGAAACGAAAGGCAATTTATTTATCAGCGTGAATTAATGTTGGACAAAGTGATTCAAAACTCGCCCAATATTATGTTGTTAGTTGATGACAATCAAAGGATTATCTATGCAAATGACGCCGCTAGGCATTTATTTAATCAAGGCGTACGTATAGAAGGAATGCTGTTAAATGCACTTATCGCCGAGCTGCCGAGTGCATTAAAGCACGCATTGAATAGTCAGCATGAAGGATTGTTTTCAATTGATGTGAACAATGAGCAATTAACATCGGACGGCAGCGGTAATGAAGAGCTGGAAACCTGGCATATTTCTCGTGGCAGCTTTACTCAAAATAACCAACAGCATCATTTGATTCTACTAAAACAGTTAACTAAAGAGCTTAACCGTCAAGAAGTGGCTGTGTGGAAAAAAGTGATTCGAATTATCAGCCACGAGTTAAATAATTCTGTCGCGCCAATTGCGTCTATGGTTAACTCTGGGCGAGTGTTAACCAAAGATCTTGATAATGAAAAGCTGGCACTTATTTTTGATACCATCGAAAACAGAACCGCTCACCTAAGTCAGTTTATTTCTCATTATGCACAATTTGCTAAGTTACCTTTGCCACGTAAAACCACAGTAGATTGGTCGCAATTAGTCGATCAGTTAGCTGAGCAATACCCGTTTAAACTCACCTCTACTTTGCCAACCTTGAACATCGCGCTCGACAGTGTTCAACTTGAGCAAGTCCTGATTAATCTGCTTAAAAATGCCCATGAGTCAGGCTCAGATACACAGCATGTCACTTTGGATATCGATGAGGTCACTCATCCAGTATCTGGTATTTTGATTGTAGTGGCAGATCAAGGTAGCGGTATGTCTAGCGAAGTGTTGTCTCAAGCCTTATTACCTTTTTATTCAACCAAACAATCAGGTACGGGGATCGGTTTGCCTCTGTGTCGCGAGATTATCGAAGCGCATGGCGGTCACATTACCATGCAAAACAAAGTTGAAGGCGGACTGAGCGTTAAATTATGGTTACCTAAAGAGTCATAGTAAGATTCATTTATGGCAGCTGTTAGTTAGACAGACTTCTGATCATGCCTTTTTTAAACCAATCTTGTAAGGTCTGTAATACCACAGCGGGTGCGCTGTGTTCATCATACCAATTGAGCATCAACTCGCACTGTTGAGCGAAGTTTTGACCAGCAATAAATCCGGTAAGCAGCGCGTGCTGGCTAACCGTTAAGGACTCAAATTGAGTTAGCCTTTCGCTATTTCGCCACAGTAACCAATGACGTTCTCGCTTGTAGTATGGTGCATCTGGATGGGTGTCAGCTTTTAATGCTTGCCAGCTTTCAACTGCGTTACTTTGGCAACTGAAAACTTGAACACTCGGATGAAAACGTAATTGGCAGTTTGGCCAATATTCAGGTGGTAAATGTTGTAACGCTTCAAAACCTATTCTGTCTGCATCTGCAGCATCAAAAGCAACCAGTAAGCGACGTTCAAATTCTGCTATGTCAGCTAAAATAGGATACTGGCTAAAAAATGCATCTTGGCGTAAATACTCAGTTAAGTTATTGCAAAAATGCCTTAATGAGCTGGTGGCTGATGGGTGTGTTTGAATGTACTCTTTCGATAACTTATCGAACAATTCATCACCTAAATATAACGCTAATATTTGATGGTCAGTTTCAAGTGTTTCAGTAAGGCGAGTACGATAAGCATTAGCGTAAATTTCCAAACGATGTTGCGCTGAAATCCCCGTTTGTTGTGCCACTCTGTGGGTAATACTTTGCGGATGTTCAGGAGAGGCCTCAAAGAGCAGATACTGCATAAACTCTTGTTGAATTTTAGCTAGTTTACTCATACTGCAACCTTTCTTTTTGGCAATAACGATTGGGTCTGAAAGGCTGCTGTAGTATGAGAATCTAGCCCCATGGGGGTTAATGATGAACAAGCCAGTGCAGGGTGACCAGGTAAAGTTAATTCAGCAATTTTTTGAGCTTCTAATAATTCTTGATATAACACTGGAAAATCAGGAATATTGGCATCTCGCTCAATCATGGTACTTATTGGACCAAAGCGTTCAAGTGCGGCTTGATATAGTGTCCACACACTTGGTGGGACTTCGTTGTCATGAGTATCAATCACATATTCGCCATGATCCGAATGGCCAGCTAAGTGAAATTGCTGCACTCGTCTAGGATCTATTTTATTTAAATAATCAAGCGGGTTAAAACAATGGTTACGCGCACTGACATAGATATTGTTGATATCTAGCAATATTAAGCAGTCTGCTTCTTCAGCAACTTGAGATAAAAACTCCCATTCGTCCATTGTCGAGTCTTTATAGGATAAGTAACTCGAAACGTTTTCGAGTAATAAACGACGACCTAAAAAGTCTTGCACGACGTTTATACGTTCAACTACGTGCTTTACGGTTTCTTCTGTATATGGCAAAGGTAATAAGTCATGGCTGTTAACACCATGAATTGAGGTCCAACAAATATGATCAGAAATCCACTTCGGATTAATGTCATTACTGAGTTTTTTGAGAGACTTAAGGTAATCCATGTCTAATGGATCTGTGCTGCCAATCGACATAGAAACACCATGCATCACGACAGGGTATTGCTCAGCGAACGCTTCAAGGTAGTAACGAGGTTTACCCCCTGCAACCATGTAGTTTTCTGATAGTACTTCAAACCAATCTATGGCTGGTTGATGCTGCAAGATGTACTCAAAATGATCTGTACGAAGCCCTAAGCCAAAACCAATAAAGTCTTGCGTAATTTTCGAATCTGACATGGGCTTTCCTTAGGTTAATCATAACCTTCATGCTGGTGGAAGACGGATGTTGACTTGCTTGTTATCGAATGAATTTAAGCAAAATAAACGGCTTGGCAATAAGGAGACGAATCTTGCCAAGCCATTATTACAACTCGTGTTGTCGATTAAGCTTAAAAGTTGTTCAGGCTTGAACGTTAGCCGGTTTTACCACCGATATCGGCGCATGATTTTGCGGTTGTATTCACAAAGCCTGTGCCTTTACAGCTTGCTTTACCGCCACAGGCATTGTCAGCACCTTTACAATCATTGTGTCCTTTACATACGTTAACACCGTAACAATGGACCAAATCAGCTTTGGTTATTTTACCAACCCAATCATCTTTTATTTTCCCGCCAACATCGCTACACGCTTTAGACGGCATAGCAACAAAACCTGTGCCTTCACAACTCGCTTGACCCTTACAAGCATTGTCAGCTGTACCGCAGTCATTGTGTCCTTTACAGATGTTGACGTCATAACAATGGACTAAGTCAGTTTCACCCGCTGTAACCGGAGAGGTATCTGATTCGCCTGCCACGACTTGACCAGATAACCCAGCCATTGCCATGGCTAGCGCTGCACCTGATAGTGCGGTTTGTGCTTTAGTATTCATGATATTTCCTTGCATTAACTCATCAGTACAAATTGAGACTTTGATGAGCTAGTGTTTTGCTAATGAGTAAGATCGTAGACACTTCCATGCCTTCTTTTGACTATCTTCCTACTTGTTAAACGATACTATCCGCGGTTATCTGTCTTAATAGCAGGTAGTTATATTGACCGTGGTGGCGTTACAGATATTTCATAAAAATTAATTTGTTATCGAAGAAATAAGGTAAATGACAAGAAAGGATTTTCGTTAAAGATTGATTTTAAATAACTTTTTATTAACATTTGTTAGTTAAACTTTTTCAACTAATGAAGCCCAATTGCTAGGATTTTAGCTAATGAATATCCAATTAAGCCGTCATTGTGGTTAGGAGAGCTCCAATATTGGCCTTAGACCTATTTGTTGTTGGATTAACTGATGAGATTAATTGAAGCCGCTGCGATGAGCTGAAATGGGTTTTTATACGTATAAAAAAATGTTTTACTATCCGCTCATTGATTACTGCAAGCTAGGAAGCACCATGCAAACATTACTTATTTGTCTTTTTATCGCCTTATTATTGCCTTATTTTGCTAAAGGCCCCGTTGCTGTTGCGATGGCTAAACTAGGTGGGTATGACAATGCACATCCTCGCGCGCAGCAATCCCAGCTAACAGGACTCGGTGCTAGGGCGCTTGCCGGGCACCAAAATGCATTTGAATCACTCATTGTGTTTGGCATTTGTTGTCTAACGGCAATTGCTACAGACAATGTTAATTCGACAGTGAGTACGTTAGCCATAGTACATGTGGTCGCAAGAGCGGCCTATCACATCTTATATATCAAAGGTTTATCGACCCTTAGATCGCTTTCTTGGTTTGTGGCTATTTTCAGTTCGTTCGGGATTTTTTGGCAGGCGTTTTAGTCGGCACTAAATTCAATTTAGATTAGATTAGCGGATCAATATTGCCAATATGTGAAGTTAAAACAACTTACTTAATTGAACTGATTCAGGTGGCAATGTACTGGTTTTGTTCTCGCTTAAATGATCTCCGTCATCAATGGCTAAGAATGCACATTATCAAATGTTCATAGCAATTTAGCTAAGCCTAGTTGTTTGCACTTTATCAATATCGACAGCCCAGATAGTGGTTAGTTAAAAACGAAAAAGCCGTCAACATTATTGACGGCAAATACTGCAATGGGGTGGTGGCTTTATTCGTATTCAGAAGAGTAGGTTTCAGAATAAGAATGAGAATATAACTCGAATAAAGTACCGAATGGATCTTCTAAATAAACCATTTTATAAGGCTTGCTGTCATCTTCTGGATGATATCGCATGGTTTCCATTCGAGTCTTGCCACCATATTGTCTTACGCGTTCAATGACACCTTCAAAATCATCTGTTTCCAGAGAATAATGAAATAAACCAATTTTTGAGAAGTCGACATGATGACGCTCTTCTCTGTCTTTCATTTCAAATAGTTCGAAACCGACTCCGTCAGTGGTTACCAGGTGGGCAATATTAAAGCCTTTAAACCCTTCGCCAAATACAGCGATACACATGGCTCCAATAGCGGTTTCTTTTTCTTCGATGACAGCAGATTTTCCCATTACGACTTTTAGTCCCAATGCTTTGGTATAAAACTCAATCGCTTTATCCATGTCGCTGACCATAATACCTACATGACTCATTTTCATTTGCTTCACCTTAATAATGTTTGGTTCGTTTTGATGAGTGAAGTATATGGCGATATCGCACCGATTAAAAATTATCAAATTTTATATTTTTAATAATTTTTTGTTATTGATTTAGTGGGGAGAGTGGATGATTCACGCCAAAAAACTCACTCACCTTTAAAGATGAGTGAGTGTGCTGTTATGACGCAGTTGGGTAATCAATATAACCAACTTCATTTCCACCATATAAGGTTAATCTTGCATCGGCATCAAATTCAGCGAGTGGCTTGTTGTGTTTAAAGCGTTCCACTAGGTCAGGGTTTGTGACATAAGGCGTGCCAAAAGCAACCAAATCGGCATAGCCTTTGGTTAATAATGTTTGTGCGCTTTCTTGTGTCAGTTTACCAGCGACCATAATGGTATGAGGATATATGGCTCGCATCTCTTGTCTAAAGTGATCTGTTGCTTCTGTGTATTCACCAATATTTTCAGAAAAATGCACATAAGCTAAATTAAGTGGGGCAATTTCTTTAAGCAGCAACTTTGTGACGTCAATAATATCACTGTCAACTTCACTAAAGCCTTCACCTACCAAAGGCGATAAGCGTATTGCGACTTTATTGGCACCTATGGCATCAGCAACAGCGTTGATAATATCCACTGTCAATCTAATGCGGTTTTGTTGACTGCCGCCATATTGGTCCTGTCGCTGATTACTGACTTTACGCATGAATTGGTCGAGTAAATAGCCATGTGCACCATGAAGTTCAATACCGTCAAACCCCGCTTCTATTGCGTTTTTTGCTGCTTGGACAAAATCCGCAACGGTTTGGTCGATATCAGTTTGCGTCATAGCACGAGGTACTGAGGTTTCAACCATGCCATACCCCCCGCCAGCGAGAGGACCATAGACTTTATCTGCTTGTTTTATCGCTGAAGGAGCAACAGGTTGCTCACCAGCAATATCAGTATGAGAACGTCTGCCAACATGCCAAAGTTGAGTAAAAATTTTACCGCCTTTTTGGTGTACGGCATCGGTGACTAACTTCCAACCTTCTATTTGTGCTTGCGTATAAATGCCAGGTGTCAGTGAGTATCCTCTGGCCACTGCTGAAACTGGCGTTCCCTCTGAAATAATTAACCCCGCACTGGCTCGTTGCTGATAGTAAGTTGCCATCAATGCGTTAGGCACATCGCCAGGCTGACTGGTGCGTGAACGTGTCATTGGTGCCATAGTAATGCGGTTAGCAAGCCTTGAACCTGCTAAATCAAATTCGGTAAATAACATAACAATTCCTGATGATTGTTGATAAAAATGCAAATTAAAATGAAACACCTAAGGTGATTAGGCGCTTTCTGATTCTGAAAACGTGGGATAATCAGTTAAGCCTTTTTCATTACCGCCAAACAAGGTTTGTGGATCATGATTTGCCCAAGGTTGACCGTGTTTTATCCGTGATGGCAGGTCTGGGTTCGCGACAAATGGTCTACCAAAAGCAATCATGTCAGCCACACCTGATTCGATAGCTGAGATTGCTCGTTCAACGGTGTATTTACCCGCATAAATCAACACTCCGGCAAAGGCATTGCGTATGGCATTTTTAAAGCTATTACTCATAACGGGGGCATCATCCCAGTCGGCCTCTGCAATATGTAAGTACGCAATATTATGCTTATTTAACAGCGCAGCTGCAGCAACATAGGTTTGTTCTGGATTAGCATCGACAGTGCCATTAAGTGTCGTGAGTGGTGCTAACCTGACACCAATTTTGTCGGCACCAATAGCTGCAGCCATTGCGCTAATCACCTCATCAAGAAATCGCAGTCTATTCGTTAAGTTACCACCATATTTATCTGTACGGTGATTAGATTCAGAATCAATAAACTGGTTAATCAAATAGCCATTAGCGGCATGAAGTTCAATACCATCAAAACCTGCATTAATTGCATTGCTAGCCGCTTGTGTAAATTCGGCGATCACTGTATCAATATCTGCTTGTGTCATTTCGCGTGGGGTTACCACATCAACAAAACCGGGAGCATGAGTACCATCGTCGATGAAAACCTTGACGTTATTCGCTTTAATTGCAGAAGACGAAATAGGTTGCAAACCACCAATATTTTGCGGGTGAGTAACACGACCAACATGCCACAATTGAGCAAACATGATCCCATTGTTGGCGTGTACAGCTTTGGTAACTTTGTGCCATCCATCTAATTGGGCTGATGAATATATTCCAGGGGTCCAAGCATAGCCTTGTGCTAAAGGGGATATTTGTGTGCCTTCACCAATGATAAGTCCTGCTGAACTTCGCTGAGCGTAATAGGCTGCCATCATTTCATTTGCTCTGTTATCAGGCAAACTCGCTCTTGAGCGGGTCATGGGTGGCATGACTATGCGATTTGCCAACGTAAGTTGGCCTAATTTGATTGGATTAAATAGTGCTGCTGTCATGATTTTTCCTCGACATTGGGCTAATGAAGGAAATCATAACGGCAAGAACTCATTGCAAAAACAGCAAATGATACAAATAACTTTTGTTAATTATGCAAAAGTAAATACTGTAATTTCAGCGCTACAACTTCATTGAGCGCCAAAACAGTTCAAAACTTGCTTCACGATGGACTTTATCATGGCCCCACTGAGGGTTATCGGTGAAGTAGCGAATCGCAGCTAAATATTGACCATGGCAATTCTCAAGCATTAATGTGATTGGAAAATCGGCAATGATATTCAGTTGCTGACCTTTAGCGATAAGCTCAATAATGAAATGTAAAATACTGTTCATCGCTTGAGAGCGGATTTCGGGATCAATATCAGATGATAAAGAAAACTGCAGGAAAATTTTTGTTTGGTTGGATTTAACAGTGCCCAATCAATCGCATGTTGCCACAGTTTATTGGCGCTGCTTTTTAATGTCGCTGCGTTATTTACATCGGCTGAAATAGAGTTACTGGTATGAAAATCTATATCAGTAATCAATTGCTCTAAAGAAGCCTCTTTATCATTGATTGGCGATAAGGATTGCGTCATCGAATGGGTAAGCGAATCAGCAAACTCTTGCTTTACCACAACAAAGAGATGATTCAATAGGGCTTCTTTAGAAGGAAAGTGATGAAATAAGGTGCCTGTTGCCACCCCTGCTGTTTTTGCTATTGAAGCCGTGGAAGTGCCATGAAAGCCTTGGTCGACAAACAGTTGTAGCGCGCCATTTAAAATAGCTTGTTTTTTATCTGTTGCAGCAGGTTTTACGGTGGCTGACATACGCGTTTGATTTCCTATGTTGATTTATATTCTTTGTTTTACTTAGGCTTAGAATAAAGTGGGTGAGGATATATTGCACCCACTTTGAACTAACGTAAAAACATCTTCATCAATAGCGCTTGGATTTTTGTACCATAAGGAGGATGAACAAATAAACCAGAATTAAACTTGCCACTCTTAAGGACTGTTTTGGCATGGCTAAACGTCAAAAACCCTTCTTTACCATGATAATGTCCCATGCCTGATGGGCCAATACCGCCAAAAGGTGCATCATCTGCAGCAACATGAAACACAGTATCGTTTATACAAACGCCACCCGAATGGGTGTGCTGAACGATGTGTTGCTGGGTTGAGCTATCAAAACTCATGATATATAAGGCTAATGGACGTTCTCGTTGATTAATATATCCGATCGCATTATCAATATTTTTATAGCTCACAATAGGAAGCAAGGGGCCAAAAATCTCTTCTTGCATCACGGTCATATCATCGCTGGTAGCAGTGATTAATTGAGTCGGTAATTTTCGAACATTAGTATCAATGTTGTATTCGGTTGCAGAGTGGATCACCGCACCTTTTTGTTTAGCGTCTTCCAATACAGTTAATAAACGCGAATATTGACGTTCATTAATGACATTGCCGTAATCAGGGTTAGAGTCAAAGTCAGGGTACATCTTATTGAAGCGCTTTTGATATTCACTGATGAGCTCATCAACCTTATCTTCTGGGCATAAAATGTAATCAGGTGCGACACAGATTTGGCCAGCATTTAAACATTTACCGTAAATGAGTCGCTCGACTGCTGTGGCAATATCAATATCAGGTGCAATAACAACAGGAGATTTCCCGCCGAGTTCAAGTGTGACAGGCGTGAGGTTATCGGCCGCAGCACGCATAACGTGACGACCTACTGTGGTAGAACCGGTGAAAAGCATATGATCAAAAGGCAGGGCAGAGAATGCCGCTGCTACATCAGCTTCACCCTCAATGACTGCAACTTCATCTTCATTAAAGATTTTTGCCAACATTGCTTTAATCACTTGGTTGGTCGCTGGGGTAAATTCAGACATTTTCAACATGGCTCTGTTACCAGCAGCAATGGCGGTTATTAATGGACCAATGGCTAACATCACAGGGAAATTCCATGGGACGATAATGCCGACAACTCCCAATGGCTGATAGTGAACCGTTACAGATGAAGGCGCGAGAAGTAAGCCCGCATGACGACGATTTGGTTTCATCCATTTTTTAAGGTTTTTCAGCGTGTAATTGATGTTATTTACACATGGCATGATGTCAGAAATCATGGTGTCGTTACTTGAGCGATGACCATAATCGGCAGCGAGAGCAGTAACAAATTGCTCACTTTGCTCCAATAATCCAGCTTTGAGCTGTTCAAGTTTGCTGACTCTTGACTGATAACTAGGTGCTGGCATTGAGTTGTAAGCCTGTCGCTGTAGGTCGAGGTGTTGTTTCAATGAGGTTTGGTGTGTTTCATTGAGCGCCATATTCATCTGCTTCTCCTAGTGTTTTTCTGCAGCCTAGTTATCGTTTAAAATTAAACCGACTGATTAGTCGGTTTAATATGGGCTATAAATCATCAAAAGGCAAGTTTTAGATAATTTGAGTCACAGAAGTTGATACAGCTCAAGGAGCAAATTAGTGTTTTACACTACACTTTTATTAGGAGATAGTAATTAACGTAAGCCACACGAGATTTAAGTATTAATTAAAAATGTGTTGATATTCTGCCTATGGATATTGTCACATTAAGTCTTGTTTAGGCGGTATCAGTAACACCTAGTTAGCTGAAAAATTTTAATTTTTTTCAATCTACAAGAGGGCGTCACTATGCGTTCACGTAATATATTATGGCCGACTGATTTTTCTGAGACGGCTTCTCATGCTTTGCGATATGCCATCGAAATGGCAAACTTATATCAAGTTGGTATTCGTATTCTTCATGTGGTTGATCAGCCTCTAGGTGATGAGAATTATATGATTCTCGCCATCACACCAGAAGGGTTAGCAAAAAGTATGGAGCAGGCCGCTGCAGATAAAATGCGCGGTTTATTAGCTGAGCTTAAAACTGACTTACCCATCGAAACCCTAATTCGTCGCGGCGATGCAATTGAAGAAATCGTTGCAGAAGCCAATAGCGGTGATATTGGTATGGTAGTGATCGCTAGTCATGGCCGAACAGGGTTAGCACATTTTCTCCATGACAATGTCGCGGAGGAAGTAGCAAATCAAGCGCTTTGTCCAGTACTGGTTGTGAAATAGTTAGCGTGCACAGCGCTCGATATGTGATTGTTTTGTAAAGCGAGAAGTCACGATTTAAGCTTATTTAATCGTGACTTTAGCGGATAAAAACGTCTTTATAATGTTATTGGTAGTTAGGCTTAAATCCAATTAGTGGTGTCATACTTCGTCGCCATCATGGCTTTTTCCGATATATATTGGGCATCGTTTTGACTAATATAAGGCAAAGTCATTTCGCCACTGGCTAATCCTAATGTCAGGTACGCATAACCTTTTTGTTTTTGTCCTTGAGTTTGAGTGAGGGTGACATGTTGAACTTTAGTAAAAGGAATGCGCTTCCATTCTCGACTGAACAATCCACTATGTTGCCATACCGCTTCCTCATCAATGACATATCCCCATTGTCGGTAGCGCAAGTAGATAAGCCCACTGACAACAACTGCGGATACACAAATTATTAAACTTGCTAAGTTGGCGCCCAAAAACAGTGACAAAATCGCAGCGGGAATGAACGGCAAATACCCTCGCCGTAAAAACCAAGCAAAAGCGATTGACTGATACTGGCGCGGAACATTGCACGAGCCGCCTGCAAGTCCGGTTATTTTGCCAAGGGTGGATTGTAGCTCTGTGGTTTTGACTGAAGGAATGAGCATGTGCTGTTCAGTTTTTTGCTCAACTTCTTGCCCCTTTACTTGTTTTAAATACACAGTCCAAACATTAAATAACCTTGCTAATACAGGTTGGCTGATTTGTACAAGTTGAATCCGTTTAATCGCTAATGCATCTTGCTGATGTGAAATGACTCCACCACTTCTTTGCAGAGTTTGTTGTCGCTTCTCTAGGGTGAAGGGAAAATATTTTAGTACGGCAGAAAAAATAGAAATCAAAGCGAACAGGCAATATACCAAGGCAATTAATAGCAAAATGATGCTCACTTGTAGGGTAATATTGTCACCACTTAACGTGATAATACTATGCCAAAGTTGTTGAAAAAACGGGATTTCGGCGAGTGTTTCCCATTGTATTTGTCCTAAGATTGGTCCTGCGATAACGGCGAGCCAGATAAGGTTATTCTGATAAAATCCAAATTTGATTAGCTGTAATAAATTGCGCTTAATAATAATGTTCGGCAGTGACTGGCTAGAATTATTTGCTGGATCTTTATTATCGAATGCATGAGTTCGTGTCGCTAAGTTGGTTACATCATTTTCGCTGCTGGCATCATCATGATCCAATAAAGATTCACTATTGCCGTTTTCCTCAAGACTATTTGCTGTTATCTGTAACAGTTGCTGCTTAATTTTATAGGCGGTATTTGAGTCCACTGCTGCAAGATGTGCTTCATCATTTTTTGAGCCTGCCGTTTCAATGATTAACGTTCCTAGCTTTAAGGGCTTAAAATATAGAGGTTGCTCGTAGCGAATATTTTGGATTTTATTAAATGGGATCTCGTCTTTGCGAGTAAACAGTAGCCCTCGCTTAATATTCAATTGATTATCAACAAGCTTAAAACGGTATTTTTTCCACTGTATAAATGAAAACACAGTTAACGAGATAATCAGAAATAGTGCAGCAATCATTGCAAAGGATAAATCAAAGCCGTTTTTCCAACCTGCGAAGACAATTGGGATCATGGCATAACCATTCGATAAAATGGCTTTTGCAGTCCCGGAACTAAAACTGAGCATGGCCCAAGGTGATAAAGCTTGCCACTGACTAAATTTGCCCATGGATTGCTGATTGGTGCTTTGTTGGGAAGGTTCAGTCATCTTGCTTTTCCGACTTTAGCTTATTTTCAGCGGTTGCTGATTGAGTCGTTTGATGTGAGATAACAGGCTGCTCTGCTGATGTTTGGTGGGCAGAGGGAATAAACTGTTGTTCGACCTGCAGATGCTCTGTGTTGACTGGCTCAATATCTGTGCTGTCTGGCTGAAGCTCTGTTTTGACTTGTTCAGGCATTGATTTGTCTTGTTGGTGCGAAGTCGCTCTATGCAGTAAGTGTTGTCTTAGGTGTTCTGCTGTTTCAAACTTCAAGCCGGGTAAGTTAATTTCTGCAGCGCCACTTCCTGCACTGAAGCATTTTAACGTCGCTAAGTTAAACTGTCGCTGAATCGGGTTTTGCGACAAGCTGACATGCTGCAGCCGGCTAAAAGGTAGGGTGGTGGTTTTTACCCACCACAAGCCTTTTCTCATGACAAGTTCATGCTTGAGTACGCCGTAATAGACCTTTTTTGCAGCTTGATACTTCAGTGAGATCCAAAGAGTGCCAATAGACGTTATGGCAGTAACAGCAATCAGGATATCTGCGAGTGGTTGGGTGTGCTGAATATTCATCATAACCATGATGGCGGTTAGAATGATTAGCACAATAATACTGATTTGAAGCGCGGCTTGTATGGGGTAGCGCTTATCAACGGGAGTTAACGTTAGCGTGTTGTATGGTTGCCATTGTGTTGGCTCAAGCTGGCTTTTATCGTCAATTTTTGTCATTTATATGCTCATTGGCTGCAATGTCAGGGTTCAATGTAAGGCTGCAATGTAAAGGGTAATGCTAATCAGACATAGCAGCCTTGTGCAGTAAGTCGAAAAGGTCTTTGAGCACTCATGTAAGCTTAAGTGACTAAAATAGCTTTATATTCATGCAATAATCTTTTACTTTGAAAGTATAAGACAAAGGCTCCTTTGTTGGTATTTAACTATTATTTTCATCAAAAAAGAGGCGAAATTGACTCAAACTGTTTCTAAAGCACATAAAGCATTTTTGCGAAAACTCTATCTTTGCTATTTGATTAGCCAAGATAAACATAATTTATTATCTTTGCATAAAATGACCCAAATGCCCCGCAGAACCATTCAAGATACATTGGCATCAATGTCTGATATTGGTGTGACGGTTCAGTTTATTCAAGAGGGTGAACGTCATAATGCTGGTTATTATAAAATTGATGATTGGGGCCCCATTAACCCGCAATGGTTAGAGCAAAATTATGTGTGTATGACAACACAATTAGAGACGACGATACCTTAATGGTAGTAGGGGATTCCCTCTTTTATCTAGGTCGCTAATTTATCTATTCTTTCCTTGCTGGGGGATGTGCCCGCTGAAATCTGGTTCCTGCCAGCTCGCTTAGCTTGGTATAGGTGTTTATCGGCGACCTCAATAAGCATAGGTAATTGGTTGATGGCGCTACAACTGGTGACAATGCCAATACTGGCTGTGACGTTGACCTTTTGCTGACTTTGAGTAAAGGAGAGTTTAGCAATGTTTTCACACAGCCTTGTTGCTAGGGTACTGGCTTCTTGCTCTTGGGTGTAAGGTAAAAAGATAATAAATTCCTCGCCGCCCCAGCGCGCTAAAATATCGTTTTTTCGTAATGTATCTCTGATTAACGCGGCGACTTTGACCAGCACTTCATCGCCAAAATTATGCCCATAGGTATCATTAATGCTTTTAAAACGATCGATATCTACCATCAAGATAGACGCTGCTTTTTTGACTTGCCTTTCTGTAAATTGAGGCTCAACTAATTGGTAAAAAGCTCGGCGATTATTCAACCTTGTTAACGGGTCCATGTTAGCCATTTTCTCGGCAATTGTTTTTTCGTTTTCTACCCGTCTAAAGCGTTCTGTTAATGCCAGTGCGAGCAGTAATACATCAATAAACACCTCGAGCTCAGCAGCCCTATAAGTAAATTGATTGAATGGGATATAAGCCCAAACGGCAAGACAGGTAATGGCAATCCCGATCATTGACGAAATTGAGGCGATTAAGAAAAATCTTGCTGAGATGTTACCAAAGTTCAGTGACAGTATTCCCAGCACTATCATCAAGCCGCTAAACAGCAGCATTAAATCAAACGCAAAAATGAGCCCTAAAACTCGGTCTTGAAGCACTGCAGCAAGCAGCATTAGTGCCGGAAAGATAATACAGAGGCTCTTGAGAATTTTGTTTAAAGTGGGGAGTTGGAATTTAAGTCGTAAAAAGTGGCAAGCAAACAGTATCCCACTGGTGCAAAAGCTGACCATCAGTATCGGGATAGACCATTGTTGCCATATCGGTGAATCTGGCCATAACCATAATGAACCATGGCCGCTATAGGCAAAATTAAGCAGCAAAAAATTCAATAAATATAAACTGTAAAATAAGTAGCTTTTTAGACGAAGACCAACATATAAAATAAAGTTATAAATTAATAACGCAGTGATTGAGCCATACAAAAAACCATAGCTATAAGCATTGAAGGCATTTTTCTTAGCCATTTCCTGCTGGTCGAATAAATACACAGGGATAACCATAGCATCAGGGGTTTGCACCCGAATTAACACCGTGGTTTTACCTGGTGGATAGCGGTAGTTTAAATTAAAACTAGGCTGCTGTGACTCTTGTTGGTAAAACAATGATAAGTCACCTTGGTGCTCAAAATGGATGATGTGATCATCCGCAAACCAAAAACTACTGACTTCATCTAGCCAATAGTTATCGATATGAATGGTTTTTTCTTGTTCTGTTTGGCTGTTATTAATGAGTGTGAGACTTAACCAAACTGGTTTGGCATTGATACCATAATTACTGATATGTTGACTGACAGGACTAAACTGGCCTTGCTGTAATAACGAATATGCTTGTGAGGCATTGAGTCGCTCATCTTCAATATATTGCTTTAGTGATAAACCGATAGGCTTGTTGTGTTTATCAGATAAATACAGCTCTTTGGCGTGAACAGCGTTAGGGTTCATGCAGATAAATAAACAAATAATCAGCGTCAATATCCATTTCATAAATGCGGTCACATGCCATTGTTATGATGTCATCGAGAAATCCATTCATTACTTTTTTACAAAAAAGTAATCCAACTTTATGGCGACAGGGTATAAATCCATATCGCTCTGAGTGAACGTTTTTAGCTAAATAAGTATAATATACAAGCCTAGCTCAATTTAGACTCTCATAATATAACTAAGCTTAATATCATAAATGCGTATCAATTTTGTTTATATACTAAAGGATTAGTCACAACGGTCAGGTTAGATGCTGTGCATCATCATAAAGTGATACAAAGGCAGGTTATTTAGCATGAAACAATTAGGATTTGAACTTGTTAACTCTCAACCAGTGAGTTGTACTACTCAGGGGGCTGATGATATCGGTGAAAATCAAACTGCTGAGGCAAGTTTACCTGTTGCGCCCATTACATATTTAGCCAACTTCTTACCTTTACCATTGCAAACTTCACTGCTTCAAGAAGCGAACTCATATCAATTTGAAAAACCGATCGTAACGATATTTGGCAAGCAACATCCTATTCCACGCTCCCAGATCTGGTTTGGTGATTCAGGTTGCGAATATCAATATTCATCACTCATGATAAAGCCACAACCTTGGCCACCTGTATTGCTGAAAGTAAGACAAATACTTGAGTCGCAATTTAATATCATGACCAATGGCGTGTTGGTTAATCGCTATGAAAATGGACAAGATTGCATGGGATGGCACAGTGATAACGAGCCTGAGATTGCTGCCAATTCAGATATTGTATCGTTAACATTAGGAGCCAGTCGTACTTTTGTTATGAGACACATGCAAACACGGCATAAACACGCCATTGAACTTAGCTGTGGCGACTTACTGATCATGCATGCAGGTATGCAAGATGAGTGGCAACACGCCATACCTAAACGCCTAAAAGTGAATGAGCCAAGAATTAATTTTACCTTTAGGCAAATGATTGTGGGATTTCATCAGGGTGGGTAAGAGAGTGAGCAGTAGATAAAGTATACAAGACGTAATCGTAAACTTGTTTTGCCAACTGGATCTTGTTGGGTTGTTGCAAGTTTGATTTTTGAAACGTTAATCAGTAGTCTTCACTTTTTACGATGTAGATAAAAAGAGCTTGTTATGTCAGTTGAACACGTTATTACCGAAAAACTGAACCAATCTTTTAGCCCTGTCCATTTAGACGTGCTTAATGAAAGCAATCGTCATCATGTGCCGCCTAATTCTGAAACCCACTTTAAAGTCGTTGTCGTCAGCGACAAGTTTGATGCTCAGCGTCTCATTGCTAGACACCGTGCTGTCAATGCTGTGCTAGCAGAAGAGTTAGCTAATGGAGTGCATGCGCTGTCGATTAATGCTTATACACAAGAAGAGTGGCAAGCGCTAGACAGTGTGCCAAAAACACCAAACTGCAAAGGTTAATACAGCTTAACAATTAGCGATTAACACATGACCTAAACCTCATCTTTCGTATGGGGTTTTTTATTGCCTTACATTTACTAAACCAAATTTTTTATCTTATTTTTTACATGAGTTATTTTCATACTCTTATGGATTAACTGAGTGTTTTCTAAGCTTTGATGTGGGATTTATTGGCTATTTGGGGCTTGTTTGTCCATTACTGATAGTTTGTCATAAGAGTGTCATCAATCATTGTTAAAGATTAATGTAGGCCTGAAATAGGCCTAGCTGCTTGCTGTTAATTTTGATGCTATGATGCCAAAAGATTTCACCCACTTTAAGGAATAAGCAATGCCTTTACTTGATAGTTTCACCGTTGATCATACTCGAATGGAAGCACCAGCTGTACGTGTAGCGAAGCATATGAGCACACCAAAAGGTGACACCATTACAGTATTTGATTTACGTTTTTGCACCCCTAACAAAGATATTCTAAGTGAGCGTGGTATCCATACTTTGGAGCACTTATTTGCAGGCTTTATGCGTGACCATCTTAATGGAGACAATGTTGAGATTATCGACATTTCCCCTATGGGATGTAGAACGGGCTTTTATATGAGCCTTATTGGTGTGCCATCTGAGCGTATCGTTGCTGATGCATGGTTGGCTGCCATGGAAGATGTACTAAAAGTAGTTGAACAAACTGAAATTCCCGAGTTAAACGAATATCAATGTGGCACCTTCGAAATGCATTCATTAGAGCAAGCACAAGATATTGCACGTGCGATTATTGCAGCGGGTGTAAGTGTGAATCGTAATGATGACTTAAAATTGAGTGATGATATTTTAGGGACTTTATAATTGTTGCTAATGATCCCATTAGGTATTTGATAAAAGCGGCTTAGGCCGCTTTGTTTTTTAGTGGTTAATTTTTTATTAAAATACTGTTTTTATTTGTATGAAAACGTTATTGTTATCAGTCAATGGAAGGATTTTGTCATAACAATAAGGGACCGAACTCTACGGTGCCGATGATGTATTTTGGGAGTTAACCATGTCTAAAAGTCAATTCAGCTTGTCTGTAATTGCTTCTGCTGTGCTATTTGTTTGTCATTCAGGTTCAACTTATGCAGCCGCCTCAGTTACAGCTGCGATGGATGAATCAAATAATAGCGTTATTCTCACTCAACCTCAGACTGCGTCTTTGCATTATCGTGATAGTGATATTCCTTTAGCATTATCAGGCATGACTGTATTGCCGACAAACCAAACAACAACAGTGACCCACCGCGGAGCAATTAATGGCGTGGCGGTGACCCAAGACAGAGTCAGCTTTTCTCCTTCTCCTTATGCAGCGCCTCATTTAGTACTGCAACCTAACTTAGTATTACAAGAGTCTATCGCTGCTTTAAGTCTGACAGATGTGACTAAGGGTGGGATGGGCGCATTTGGTCATGTTAATTACACTACAGCGCAAATTAGCCCTAATGAAATGGGGGGCCGAGCCAATATTGAAATTAACGATAATGGCGATGGGCATGTTGGCGCAATTGCCAGCGGCTTGAATAAAGAATATGGCATGTTGCTTGGGGTTGATTATCAAAATACGGCAGAAGAAGTAGGTTTTGCCAGTCAATTTGATAATGAAAAAACGCAAACCGATATCATGTTCAAGATTAATGCTGATAGCTTAGTTGGTGCGCGTAACCCACAAAAAACCGAGTTCATGTATCAGTATACCGACTCTGAAAGTGGTTATTCTAATGTTGGCCTAGTTGCACAAGACTGGAACAGTAAGCCCGCTTCCCGCTACTCAGCAACTCAAAACGATCAGCAAGAAGGTAAACGGCATAAGTATCAAGTTAGCCATGTGGTTGATTTAACTGGTGGCACTCAAATGGTGTCAGATTTTTATTATCAGTCCTACGATGAAAAAATCTCGCAACTGAATCGTTTAGAAGGCGTTGCGATTGGTGTAGCAGAGTTGCAAGCCATTGCTGCGATGGATGCCAACCCTTCTGCAACGGCAAACTTAGCCTCAATGCTCGAAGATAATCATTATGCTGGTTATGGTTTACAAACCGAAGGCGTCAGTCAATACGGTGCTCATCAAGTCACCTACGGTGCTTTATATCATTCAGATAAAGCAGAAATGAAATTTGGCCAACAAGACTGGCTATGGAATATTGATAGAAGTTTATCAAGCGTATCGGTGGATAAAGCGCTTATGGCTTATGTAGATGATGTGAATGTTTTCACGACAACTGCAGATGCAAAGCTAAACTACGGCGCGTTGTCATTTAACCTTGGTGTGGCCTTCGAGAGTGTCAGTACAACTCGTGAAGTTGGAGTGGAAGCTTATGGTGTTGAAGAAGCTGACTTCTCTGATGATGGTTGGATCCCGTCTCTTGAAATAGCTTATACAACAGGTAACTGGAAAGCCGCTTTTGCCGCCAAACAGTCTTGGACTGCTGCATCTGCAGGTAATGCTGAGATGAAAGCGCAAGAGTCAATGCATTATCAACTTGGTTTTACTTATCAAACCCAAGTATTGAATCTTGGTGTTAACTTATACATGCAAGACTTTGATAATCAGCATGTCACTTGTATGTGGAGCATGGCGTGTGATTTCTCACAACGTTATATGCAGGTCAATATCGAAGACGTAACAGCAAATGGTGTCGATCTATCTGCAGATTACCAATTTAGTTTTGATTCGTTTGCGATACCGTTATCGGTTCAATATCAGTATAGCCAAGCAGAGTTTGGTGAATCTGGTGTCAATGAGCTTATTGGCCTTTACGTTGAAGGTGAGCAATTACCTTGGGTTCCTGAACAACAAATAGCCTTGAGCACGGGTGTTGTAGTAGGGGACTTTAGCTTTATGACACAGGCGCTTTATCAATCAGAGCTGGGTTATGCTACGGCAATTTCTGGTGGTGAAAAAATAGATGGCCAGTGGAAAGTTGATATTGCTGCAAATTATCATTTATCGAATGTGCATGAAATTTATCTACGTGTTGAAAATGTGCTTGATGAAAATTTAGTCAGTCAGCAATCAAGTTTAGGTATTACCTCGCAGGGTGAAATGCTGAGTTATGTGGGTTACCAAGCGCGTTTCTAATTAATTTGAGTGTCAGCCTTCCTACCTTACTGTTTTAAAAGCGCTTTAGCATGGGCTATTTTAGCCTATGCTAAACGCTACATTTGTTAACAAATAGATAAAACACTTCTTATATTAATTCTTTTAAAATTAATGCTATAGTGCCCTTGTTACTGAAATATTGCATCGGATCGCTATTTATCGGCCTATTCCACACCCTAAATAGGTGTAATTGTTTAAAAATGAACAATCAAAAATTTCAATCACCTATTATTTTCGTGGCGATAGCGCACATTTTGGGGTAAAATGCGCGCGACCAGCGTGATTGCGATCGCATTTCCGTGATAAATCTGCGCTAGCTCAACACTGAAGTGTTTGTTAACACTTTGTTTTTTTGGGTAGGAACGCGGCGCATTGTCTTTCCTTCAAACGTAGTGCTTGTGGATATGATTACAATAAAGAAAGGATTGGAACTACCTCTAGCAGGTGGCCCAGAGCAAGTTATCCATAATGGCCCAGCCATTAAGAATGTCGCCACTTTGGGTGAAGAGTATATTGGCTTACGTCCAACGATGAAAATCAAGGTTGGCGATAAAGTTAAAAAAGGTCAGGTAATTTTTGAAGACAAAAAGAACCTTGGCGTTAAATATACTGCTTTAGCTAGTGGGACTGTATTAGAAATTAACCGGGGTGCGAAACGTGTACTTCAGTCAGTAGTTATTGAAGTTGAAGGTGATGAAAAAGTCAGCTTTACTCAATACAGTGCTGATGCGTTAAACACGTTAGATGCAGCTGTTGTCAAAGAGAACTTGATTGAATCAGGTCTATGGACAGCTTTGCGTACTCGCCCTTTCAGTAAAGTACCTGCTGTTGACTCAGTCGCTGCTGGTATTTTCGTCACCGCAATAGATACCCAACCACTAGCTGCAGATCCTGCCGTTGTGATTGCTGAGCACAAAGAAGACTTCGCAAACGGTTTGACCCTACTTGCTAAGTTAACTGAAGGCAAAGTATTCCTGGCTAAAGCACCTGGTGCCGATATTCCTTCTGGGAATGCACAAGTTGAAGAGTTTGCTGGAAAGCATCCTGCTGGCTTAGTGGGTACTCATATTCATAACTTACTTCCTGCATCTGCAACACGCACTGTATGGCATGTTGGCTATCAAGATGTGATTGCAATCGGTCAGCTATTTACTCAAGGCGAACTTAACACTCAACGTGTTATTGCCATTGGTGGCCCACAAGCTAAGAACCCACGTTTAATTCGTACGGTCTTAGGTGCAAGCACAACTGAAATTACCGCTGATGAGGTAGAAGGTAATGCTGTACGTGTTATCTCTGGTTCAGTATTAAGTGGTCGTCAAGCTGCAGGTCCTCATGCTTACCTTGGTCGTTATCATCAACAAATCAGTTTGTTGCTTGAAGGCACTGAAAAAGAATTGTTTGGCTGGGCGATGCCTGGTAGCGACAAATTCTCTATTACACGTGCATTCTTAGGCCACTTAAACCGTTCACGTTTATTTAATATGACGACCAGTACTGGTGGTTCTGACCGTGCAATGGTGCCAATTGGTAATTATGAGCGTGTTGTTCCGCTAGACATTTTACCAACAATGCTACTACGTGACTTAGTTTCAGGTGATTACGATGGTGCTGCGGCGCTAGGTGCACTTGAACTAGACGAAGAAGATTTAGCATTGTGTACCTTCGTATGTCCGGGCAAGTATGACTATGGTACATACCTGCGTGATTGTTTAGATACGATCGAGAGGGAAGGCTAATATGAGCTTGAAAGATTTTATCGAGCGTATTGAACCGCAATTTGAAAAAGGCGGCAAGTACGAAAAGTGGTATGCCCTGTATGAAGCGGCTGCGACTGTGTTTTATACTCCGGGTAAAGTAAACAAAGGTAGCACGCACGTGCGTGATAATCTTGACCTTAAGCGTATGATGATTACGGTTTGGGCATGTACTTTTCCTGCGATGTTCTTTGGTATGTACAACGTTGGCTTACAAGCGCAAGATGCGTTAATTGCTGGCTTTGCTACTCCTGATGTATGGCAAGTTAGCTTATTTAGCTTGTTTGGAACTGAGCTTACCGCAGACTCTGGCGTTGCAGCCTTGATGTGGTATGGCGCCTGTTGGTTCTTACCTATTTACGCGGTGACCTTCGCGGTCGGTGGCTTCTGGGAAGTGCTTTTCGCTTCTGTTCGTGGCCATGAAGTTAACGAAGGTTTCTTTGTTACCTCGATTCTTTTTGCATTAACACTGCCAGCAACAATTCCATTATGGATGGTTGCACTAGGTATTACCTTCGGTGTGGTTGTTGCGAAAGAAGTCTTCGGTGGTACAGGTCGTAACTTCCTTAACCCTGCATTAGCTGGTCGTGCTTTCCTATTCTTTGCTTACCCACTTAACATGTCAGGTGACACGCCATGGGTTGTTGCTGATGGTTTCTCTGGTGCTACTGCACTGAGCCAAGCGGCACAAGGCACATTAGAATATGGCTTAACGCAAGATTGGTGGGACGCATTCTTCGGTTTCATTCCTGGTTCTGTAGGTGAAGTGTCTACCTTTGCTATTTTACTTGGTGGCGCAGTTATCGTTTATACCCGTATTGCTTCATGGCGCATCATTGGTGGTGTGTTACTTGGCATGATTGCGGTATCAACATTGCTTAACGTTATTGGTAGTGATACCAACGCTATGTTTGCAACACCATGGTATTGGCACCTTGTTTTAGGTGGATTCGCTTTCGGTATGATGTTTATGGCGACTGACCCTGTTTCAGCCTCATTTACTAATAATGCGAAATGGGCTTACGGTCTGTTAATTGGTGCGATGGCGGTATTTATCCGTGTTATTAACCCAGCATTCCCTGAAGGCATGATGTTAGCAATTCTATTCGCTAACTTATTCGCACCTTTATTTGACCACTTTGTGGTTCAAGCAAATGTTAAGCGGAGGATTTCACGTGGCCAGTAATAAAGAATCAATCGGCAAAACATTATTTGTTGTTATTGGTTTGTGCTTTGTCTGCTCAATGTTTGTTTCGACTGCAGCAGTATTATTAAAGCCGACTCAACAACAAAATAAATTATTAGATAAGCAAAAGTATATTCTTGAAGCTGCGGGCTTAGTGGATACTAAAGCTGGCAAAGTAGAGAAAGACGTTATCATCGAAAAGTACAATAAGTACGTTGAAGCTCGCCTAGTTGATTTAAAAACAGGTGACTTTGTAGATGGTGATGCTGATACGTTTGATGTTGAAAAAGCAGCGCGAACTCCAGCGACTTCTTTCAAGCCTGAGAACGATATTGCTTCTGTTAAACGTGTAGCGAATCAAGGTGTTATATATCTTGTAAAAGATGATAACAATGCACTACAAACCGTTATTATTCCTGTTAAAGGTTACGGTTTATGGTCAACCATGTTTGCTTTCTTAGCAGTTGAAGCTGATATGAACACGATTCGTAGTTTAGTGTATTACGACTTCACTGGTTCTGGTGAAACCCCAGGTCTAGGTGGTGAAGTTCAAAATCCACAATGGATTGCGAAGTGGGAAGGGAAGAAACTTTATGATGACAATGGCAACTTAGCTATTCAAGTGACTAAAGTTCCAACTATCGCTTCTTCAGTTCACGGTGTAGATGCATTATCTGGTGCGACACTGACAAGTAATGGTGTTCAGCATTCATTAACTTTCTGGTTAGGTGAAGAAGGTTTTGCACGCTTTATCGAAAAAGCACGCAATGGAGGACTTAGCTAATGGCTGATGCTAAAGAACTTAAACAGGTTCTGACTGGACCTATCATTAATAACAACCCAATTGCTCTGCAAATTCTGGGTGTATGTAGTGCGCTAGCTGTTACCGCGAAAATGGAAACCGCTATTGTAATGACATTAGCGTTAACTGCAGTGACCGCATTTTCGAATTTATTTATTTCGATTTTACGTAATCACATTCCAAGCAGTGTTCGTATTATTGTGCAAATGACGATTATTGCTTCGTTAGTAATCGTGGTTGACCAAGTATTGCAAGCTTACGCCTATGACGTAGCTAAGCAGTTATCAGTATTCGTTGGTTTGATTATTACTAACTGTATTGTAATGGGTCGTGCAGAAGCTTATGCGATGAAAACGCCACCTTTAATGAGCTTTATGGACGGTATCGGTAACGGCTTAGGCTACGGTGCAATCCTATTATCAGTTGGCTTCTTCCGTGAGCTATTTGGTAACGGTTCTTTATTTGGTGTTGAAATCCTAAGCAAGGTCTCTGACGGTGGCTGGTACCAACCAAATGGTTTGTTACTTCTTCCTCCTAGTGCGTTCTTCTTGATCGGTATGTTGATCTGGATTATCCGTACTTACAAGCCAGAGCAAGTAGAAGCGAAAGGGTAAGCGCAATGGAACATTATATTAGTCTGTTAATTCGTTCAATATTCATTGAGAACATGGCATTAGCCTTCTTCTTGGGTATGTGTACCTTCTTGGCTGTGTCTAAGAAAGTCACAACTGCGATGGGACTTGGTGTAGCAGTAATTGTGGTTCTTGCCATTGCTGTACCAGTTAACCAAATCATCTATCAAGGTTTATTAGCACCCGGCGCACTCGCTTGGGCAGGTGTACCTGATGCAGATTTGAGCTTCTTGAAGTTCATTACTTTCATCGGTGTTATCGCTGCACTCGTACAAATTTTGGAAATGGCGTTAGATAAGTACTTTCCTCCTTTGTATAACGCGTTAGGTATTTTCTTACCATTGATTACCGTTAACTGTGCGATTTTTGGTGCAGTATCATTCATGGTTGAGCGTGACTACAACCTGGGTGAGAGCTTGGTATTCGGTATCGGCTCAGGTATTGGTTGGGCATTAGCAATCGTATTGTTAGCCGGTCTTCGTGAGAAAATGAAGTATTCTGATGTGCCAAATGGCCTACGTGGTTTAGGGATTACCTTCATCACTTCTGGTTTAATGGCGCTAGGTTTCATGTCGTTCTCAGGTGTCTCTCTTTAAGAGAGACCTTACGACGTATTACTTTGAACCTTAAAGGATAAGTTAATGGATATTCTTAACGCTACTCCAATAGATGTATATCTAGGTGTGAGTATGTTTACTGCAATCGTTTTGATCTTAGTATTAGTGATCTTATTCGCTAAATCTAAGCTGGTTGCAAGCGGTGATATCACTATCTCAATCAATGATGATAGCGACAAAGCAATTAAAACAGGTGCGGGAAGCAAGTTACTTGGCGCATTAGCTGATAACGGTATTTTCGTATCAAGTGCCTGTGGTGGCGGTGGCTCTTGTGGTCAGTGTCGTGTGAATGTGAAATCAGGTGGTGGTGATATTTTACCGACCGAGCTTGATCACATCAGTAAAGGTGAAGCTCGTCAGGGTTGTCGTTTAGCCTGTCAGGTTAACGTTAAAACTGACATGGATATCGAACTTGATGAAGAAATCTTCGGCATCAAGAAGTGGGAATGTGAAGTTATCTCTAACGATAACAAAGCAACCTTCATTAAAGAGCTTAAGCTACAAATTCCTGATGGCGAATCAGTGCCTTTCCGCGCTGGTGGTTACATCCAAATTGAAGCGCCAGCTCACCATGTTAAATATGCAGATTTTGATGTACCTGCAGAGTATCGTGGCGACTGGGAGCACTTTGGCTTCTTCAACCTTGAATCTAAAGTTGATGAAGAAACTATTCGTGCATACTCAATGGCTAACTACCCAGAAGAGTTTGGAATTATTATGTTGAACGTGCGTATTGCTACGCCGCCTCCACGTAACCTAACTCTACCTTGTGGTAAAATGTCTTCGTACATTTGGAGCCTGAAAGAAGGTGATAAAGTCACTATTTCTGGTCCATTTGGTGAGTTCTTCGCAAAAGAAACTGATGCTGAAATGGTGTTTGTTGGTGGTGGTGCTGGTATGGCGCCAATGCGCTCACACATCTTCGATCAACTTAAGCGTCTTAACTCTAAGCGTAAGATGAGCTTCTGGTACGGCGCACGTTCTAAGCGTGAAATGTTCTACGTAGAAGACTTTGATGGCTTAGCTGCAGCAAATGAAAACTTCGAATGGCATGTTGCGTTATCTGATCCGCAAGAAGAAGATAACTGGGACGGATACACGGGTTTCATTCACAACGTATTGTATGAAAACTACCTACGTGACCATGATGCGCCAGAAGATTGTGAGTTCTACATGTGTGGACCTCCAATGATGAATGCTGCTGTTATCGGTATGCTTAAAGACTTAGGTGTTGAAGATGAAAACATCTTACTCGATGACTTTGGTGGCTAATATGCTAATCGCAAATGATTAGATATAATCCTAAAAGACATTGAACGTCATAAATTGCAGTTTGCTGACACGGAGGTCATCTTCGTTAAGTAAGCTGCATTTTTTTATGTTAGATAACCCTAATTTGAAGTTTGAGATGATTAATATTTCTTTAAAAGCACTGCTTGTATCTTTGGTTGTATTACTTCTAACTGCTTGTGGAAGTGAAGACGATATTGTGTCGTTATCGGGCAATACTATGGGAACGACTTACCACATCAAAGTGGTGAGAAATGATCGCTTACCGACCACCCAACTATTGCAAGCGGAAATCGACATTGCGCTTGAGTTAGTGAATGACCAAATGTCGACTTATCGACCTAAGTCAGAATTGTCTCGTTTCAATAAGCTGTTAGTAAACCAAAGCATCACTGTTTCGGAAGATACCATAAAGGTATTTAAAGAAGGGGTACGATTATACAATGTGACAGGTGGTGCGTTAGATATCACATTAGGCCCACTGGTTAATCTTTGGGGGTTTGGGCCAGACAAGCGCCCTACTGAAATACCAAGCCAAGAAACCATCGATATCGTTAAAGCAAAGGCTGATATTCATGGCTTTACCATTAATGGACTAAAGATTACTAAAACTAACCCTGACTTGTATGTGGATTTGTCTTCACTTGCTAAGGGTTATGGCGTAGATAAAATAGCTACTTTACTTAACAAGTATCAGGTAGCGGGTTACTTAGTTGAAATTGGTGGTGAGATCAGTGTTAAAGGTGTGAAGGATGATGGTTCACCTTGGCGTATTGCAGTTGAAAAGCCAACGACTGAGGGTGGCGTCATCCAGCAGGTCGTAGAACCTGGCAATATGGCTTTAGCTACATCAGGTGATTACCGTATTTATTATGAAGAAGAGGGTGAGCGATTCTCGCACCTCATCGACCCTAGAACGGGTTACCCAATTAAACACAAGTTAGCTTCAGTCACAGTATTACATCCTAGTAGTATGACTGCTGATGCGTATGCTACGGCAATGATGGTACTGGGTACCGAAGCGTCGTTGGCACTTGCTCATGAGCAGAACTTACCAGTTATGTTGATTGAGAAAGATGACGACCATTACGAAGTCTTTTATAGTGAAGCTTACGGGCCTTATATTCAGTAAGTGGCGATTAAGCTTTATTGGCAATACAATGATAAAGAAGTATAAGTGAGAAATTATGATGAGTACCTTTATAGCGGCCTTTGTCGTGTTGTTATTATTTTTCCTATTAATGTCTGTTGGCTACATTATTAAGCGTAAAGCTGTAGAAGGCAGTTGCGGTGGTCTTGGTGTTCTTGGCATCGAAAAAGCTTGTGATTGCGATGATCCGTGCGATAAAAGAAAACGTCGAATGGCGGAATCTGAGCGTGAAGCTAAGCTAAATCAGAACCGTATTATTTAACCTGTATCTCATCGCGATACTCAAAGCGATTTAGCGGATCTAGGTTAATTAAATAGCCCAATGAGGTTTATCTCATTGGGCTTTTTTATGTCTGAAATAGTTTGTCATCTCATTCGATACAAAATTTACAAAAATCTTTTTAGGTAACATTTTACGATTATTCTGTGATCAAGCGCATGTAGCGTTTTTGTGTTTTTACCCTATAACCGTGATTCCATTGAAGTTAACGGTATTTAAACTGAAGTGAAACTAGTTAATAACCTAAGTTGTAATGATAATGATTATCACTAATCAAGTGTATGATTTTAAAGGGTATTTGTAATTAATGAGCGCATGTACTATCCTGTTGGAAATTGATCCAGATCAATCTTGAATTAAAGGACAGAATTATGAAAGGCCACCCTAAAGTAATTAGTCAGCTGAATAAAGTGCTGACGTGTGAGTTAACTGCCATTAACCAGTATTTCCTACATGCACGCATGTTCAAACATTGGGGTTTAGAAAACCTGAATGAAAAAGAATACAAGAAATCGATTCAAGATATGAAGCATGCCGACAAGCTAATTGAGCGCGTGTTATTTCTGGAAGGATTACCCAATTTACAGCAACTCGATAAGTTACGTATTGGTGAGCATTGTGAAGAGATGCTTGATTGTGACGAGCAAGCGTTAACCGAGCAGCTTGTCGTACTGAAAGAAACCATCAAGTTGTGTGAAGCAGAGCGTGACTATGTGAGTCGTGATCTACTTGAAGATTTACTCGAAGATGAAGAAGAACATCTTGATTGGATTGAGTCTCAAAAAGAACTCATCAATCAAACAGGTATTCAAAATTACCTTCAATCACAAATTAAAGATTAATAGGAATTTAACATGAAAGGTCATCCAGAAGTTATTGCAGCGCTAAACGCACTATTAACCGGTGAATTGTCGGCGATGGATCAATATTTTGTTCATGCTCATATGTATGAAGATTGGGGATTTGATGAGTTATACACTCGTATTCTTCATGAATCAGACGATGAAAAAGCGCATGCTGCCAAGTTAGTACAACGTATTTTATTCTTAGAAGGTACTCCAGACGTTGCGAGTCGTGAAGCACTCAACATCGGTAAAGATGTTGAAGAGATGCTGAAAAATGATTTGAACTACGAGTATGCCGTTGCTGATCATTTACGTAAAGTCATTGCACTTTGTGAAGAAAAAGAAGATTTCCAAACTCGTGAAATCTTAGAAGTATTATTAGATGATACTGAATCAGATCATATGTACTGGTTAGAAAAACAAATTCGACTGATTGATCGTGTTGGATTACAGAACTATTTACAGACGAAAATGTAAAAAGTCACTGGTATTAAAAAGCCCAACAATGTTGGGCTTTTTTGTTTTTGTACTAAGTTACTTGGTGAAAAGGTCACTATATAAGGGCTTAGATAAAAAATGTGTAACAGACATCTCCGTAACTAAATCACCATGTTAAGTCGCAAACGCTCGTTGAAATAGCTAATACCGGTTCATTGATAAGCAGATTTGATTCAAATATCAGCGTTACTAGTGTTATTACACGGCACTGTTTATTTATACAGTGATTTTGTCCATCTGCTATGATAAATTAATTAATCAGTTAATGAGCTAGAAAGAGCTTGCTTGAAAATGGTCCGTAAAATTATTCATATCGACATGGATTGTTATTTTGCAGCGGTGGAGATGAGAGATTTTCCAGAATTGCGTGGCAAACCCTTAGCTGTGGGGGGCAGAAGCGATCGCAGGGGCGTGATCAGCACGTGTAATTATGAAGCTCGCCAGTTTGGTGTGCGCTCTGCTATGTCGAGTTATCAGGCGTTAAAATTATGCCCAGATCTCACTTTAGTGCCAGGTCGAATGGATGTCTATAAATCAATTTCCGTACAAATTAGAGCTATCTTTCATCGCTATACCGATTTAGTTGAACCTTTATCTTTAGATGAAGCTTATCTAGATGTCACGGACTGTCATGCCCACAAGGGCAGTGCCACTTTAATTGCTAAGGCGATTCGTCAAGAAATACTCGATGAAACCGGGTTAACAGCATCAGCAGGTGTTGCGCCCATTAAGTTTCTTGCCAAAATTGCTTCAGATTTAAATAAGCCTAATGGTCAGTATGTTATCCCTCCTGAAGATATTAACGCCTTCGTAAAGCCATTAACGCTGAACAAAATTCCTGGCGTAGGTAAAGTGACTTCGGCAAAGCTAGCCGCCCTTGGTCTAACAACCTGTGAAGATGTGCAACATTACCCAAGTGATAAACTGATTGCAGCATTTGGTAAATTTGGGCGAGTTCTGATTGAACGTGCGCAAGGTATCGACAATCGGACAATCAGCCCCAATCGAGTCAGGAAATCGGTCGGAGTTGAAACCACACTGGCACAAGATATTTTTACGCTTGATCAGTGCAATAATGTTATGCCGCAGTTAATTCAAGAACTCATTGCTCGAGTTCACCGCAGTGCAAAGGATAGGCAAATTCATAAGCAAGTTGTTAAGCTCAAGTTTAATGATTTTAAACAGACCACGATTGAACACCGTAGTGATGAAATATCATTGAACCTGTTTCATGATTTATTAAGCCAAGCTCTAGCGCGAGCAAATGGCAGGGGGATTCGTCTAGTCGGCGTGTCGGTCGGATTAGCTGATATTGAAATTGACACCAAGGATAAACAGTCGAACACTGAACAACTTGATTTAAACTTTTAAGCTGATGCGTATTTTACTGACTACTCGCTTCGCTTAAATGAAAAAGGCTGCCATTCTCAAGAGAATGGCAGCCTTTTTGACGTTTTTACTAATTAGTCTTTTGCTGGAATACGTTCAAGTACTGCAAGCAGTAACTCCCAGTATTGTCCAACGGTTGTGATATTAACCATCTCATCAGGACTATGTGGGAAGCGAATTGTAGGACCAATAGATACCATATCCATAGTCGGGTATGGCTCTTTAAACAGACCACATTCAAGACCTGCATGGATCACCATGATCGTAGGGTCTTTTTTATAAATGTCGTTATAAGTGTCACGAACTATCGCCATTACAGGCGAGTTATTGTCAGGTTTCCAGCCAGGGTATGCGCCTGAAAGTTCGATACTTGCACCTGATAAGTTAGCTAATGCTGTTAACTGAGTTTCGATTTCTTCACGACCGGAGTTTATTAACGAGCGGATAAGGCATAGGACTTCTACAGACTCATTTTCAGTGTTGATAACACCGACATTCAGTGATGTTTCTGTTACGCCTTCAACTTCATCACTCATACGCATAACGCCATTCGGGCAAGCATGAAGTAAGTCAATTAAGGTATTCTGCGCTTCTTCGCCGATGACCTTTTCTGGTGTCTCGATTGATTCAAGTGTCAGTAACATGTCAGGATCGGCAATCGATAGCTCTGCACGTACTAAGGCTTGGAACTCAGTAATCGCTTGTTCAAGTTTTACTTGGTTTTCACTAGGTAACATAAAGCTGATATTCGCTTCACGAGGAATCGCATTACGTAATGAACCACCAGTAAAGTTGACTAATTCAAGTGCTAAATCGTCCGCATAAATGAATAGGAATCGTGCTAATAATTTATTCGCATTACCACGACCTAAATGAATGTTCACACCAGAGTGACCACCTTTAAGTCCCGACAAGGTTAATTTGAAGCTAGCATTGGTTTGCTCAGGGGCTTGCCACGACATCGGCACGCTTATTTGCGCATCGACACCGCCAGCGCAACCCATATAAATTTCGCCTTCCTGTTCAGAATCGGTATTAATTAAAATATCAGCATCAAGCATGCCTGCTTCGAGTCCAAAAGCGCCGGTCATGCCAGCTTCTTCATCAATAGTTAACAAGACTTCTAATGGGCCATGTTTAATGTCATCAGCACCTAACACTGCAAGAGCTGATGCCATACCGATACCATTATCAGAGCCCAATGTGGTGCCGTTAGCTTTTACCCATTCACCATCGACATAGGCTTCAATAGGGTCTTTTTCAAAATCATGAACTTTGTCTGCATTTTTTTGCGGCACCATATCAATATGGGCTTGAAGTACTACGACTTTTCTATTTTCCATGCCTGGGTAGGCTGGTTTTTTGATGATAAGGTTACCGACCTTATCTTCAATAACGCTAAGATTTTTTGATTTTGCCCACTGTTGAATGTGTGCACTTAAAGCATGTTCAAACTTTGATGGATGCGGGATAGAACAAATTTGTTCGAACCATTGCCATAGTGGCTGAGGGTATAATTGATTAATCGCTGTCACGGAGACTCCCTTATAGTTATGAGGTGGGAATAGATGAACCACAGTTTACCATAATGAATTGTACAGACAGTGATCTGGGGGATTTGATTGTTCGAAACCTGACTAAAATCTGTAAATAAATATTAACCATTTTACAGAGTAAAAATATGTACTTTGCTCACTTATAGCCGCTATTATCAATGGATATAAAGCGCACTAAATTTCTCATACCTTACATAATAAAAATCAAAAGGAAGGCTCATGTTGCAAGCAAATGTTGTCGATGTAAAAAATGAAGATGCGATATTTGGAGGACAAGGCTGGGATGCCGTCATTGTTATCACCACTGACTTAAATGACATCAAGCAAGATGAAATTAAATTGTTAGCCAGTCACGGCAAACAAATTGATAACCGTATTGGCCAAAGTGCCACTTTATTATTTGCTCCGGGGTTAGCGGGTGGAAGGTTAATCATTTCCCCTGTAAGTGCAGCGTCTAATGAATACAGTGACGTTAGCGTGTTTGCTAAAGCGGCTAGAGAAGGACTTGCTATTGCAAAAAGTGCAGGCGCAGTTAAACCGTTATTAGTTGTTAATCAACAAAACCAAAGCCGCTACCAATATGCTCAACAAGTGTCAGCTTTAGCTTGTGGTCAAGAGTTATGGCAATCACTAGAGTTAAGAGAGGCGACTCAAGCTGAAGGGCAATCTATACAAGCATCAGTCACTGAAATTGGCTTGTTAACCAGTCAGTCTGAAGGTCATTCATTTAGTGATCTAATCAATGCTGTTGAAGCCGGTAAAATTTTAACTCGAGATCTGTGTGGTACAGAGCCTGAAAGAATGGCCGCCCCAGCTTTTGCTGATTATTGTGTTGATGCATTCACAGGATCTGGTTTATCTGTATCTGTAATAGAAGAGCAAGAAGAGCTTGAACGTGATTACCCATTACTTTGTGCGGTTGGACGGGCTTCTTTCTCGGTGCAAAGGCATCAACCACGCGTTGTCAAAGTTGAGTATGTGGGTGAAGGTACTATCGAAAAAACCTTATTCTTTGCTGGTAAAGGGGTGATCTACGATACCGGTGGTGCTGACATTAAAGTCGCAGGTGGTATGGCTGGCATGAGCCGAGATAAAGGTGGCGCTGCGGTAGTCGCAGGTTTAATGAAAACATTATCTATTCTAAAACCAAGAGGGCTGCGAGTCGTGGCCGAATTAGGGTTAGTCAGAAACAGTATTGGCAGTAATGCATTTGTCCCTGATGAAATTATTAAAAGTCATGCAGGTGTCAGGGTTCGCATTGGTAATACCGATGCAGAAGGGCGCCTAGTGTTGGCTGATTTATTGTCACATTTACGTATAAAAGCGACGACTGCAGTCAACCCTCAATTATTTTCTGTGGCAACATTAACTGGACACGTAGTACGTTGCTACGGCGGTTATACGGCTGTTGTAGAAAATGCTGTTGCAAAAAAAGTGGGCATTAGCCAAGACTTAGAGCAAATATCAGCCTTATGGGGTGAATCATTTGAGGTTTCAAGGTTGCGAAGTGATGACTTTAATAAAGTGAATAATATTTCTGGAGAAGGCGAATTATTATCATCCAATAATGGCCCATCAGCCATTACTGCTCGAGGACATCAATACCCTGCTGCCTTCTTAATAAATGCAGCAGGCCTTGATAACCATGGGTTAAATTCGTCACAACCTATGCCGTTCGCTCATATTGATATCGCAGGTAGTGCAACAGAAGGGCACCCTTTATACGGCAAACCGACAGGTGAACCTTTGGTAACTTTATTACAGAATGCGATAAAATAAGTATCTAGTTGTATTATTTTTGTTCAAACACTATATGTAGTGGCTTTGTCACTTAGGTGACAAAGCTTAATATTTATAAAATGACCAAAATCTGTAATAAATTTCCTTTTTTAAGGTTTTTTTTAAATAAATAAAATAATACTTGTAATTAAATTACATTTTGGTATTATTGTTCTCGTTGAAGAGCAACGGTGCTTTTCAATTCTAGTTAATCCAGGATGGATAAAGTCTCCAAGGAATCGAGTGATAAGTTGTCTCAACGGATTGAGAAAAGTAAGTTCCAAGGAACCGAGCCCAGCAAGACTAGGTTTTAAACAACTTTATTTGGAGTATTTACTATGTCTTATACAGGCAATCAATATATTTATTGGCAAAACACTTGGTTAAGTTCTAATGCTTTAGCTGGTGGTTTATATGCCATGACCTTCAAGGGCTAACCCATCCTTGATTGTAAGTTTGACCCGTATCAACCCTTTTTTCTGTCGTCTTTTAGACGAATTTAGACAAACGATAAATTAGTTCTCTATTGCTAATTTATATTGAAGTTTTATCACTTAATTGTGATGCAGTTTTCCTCTCCCCATACTGGAAAACTTTTTAACTTGTCAGCCTGCTCTTTGAGCAGGCTTTTTTTTTGCCTGCCTAACACGTCTTACTTCAAATCAAACGATTAAATTGTCTTTCTTACAAATATGAGTGTTTATAGTGTGAACATGGCTATACGCCATATAAATACCTATAATCGCGTTCATTAAAGTGTCATATTTTGATGTGCTTTCAGTCCGTTATTTGACCTTTAGCCCAATTAAATCACGCTTATTAACTCCCTTTTTTAAGGATTTACGTTTCATGTTAGAGAAACTGTTCAAGCTAAAAGAAAATCAATCTAGTTTAAAACAAGAAGTTATCGCAGGTATAACGACCTTTTTGACAATGGCTTACATTATTTTTGTCAATCCAATGATGTTAGCTGATGCAGGCATGGATCAAGGTGCTGTTTTTGTTGCGACTTGTTTAGCCGCTGCAATTGGTTGTCTTATTATGGGGTTGGTCGCTAATTATCCTATTGCTTTAGCTCCTGGAATGGGATTAAACGCCTTTTTCACTTACACCGTTGTAGGGGAAATGGGTTACAGCTGGGAAACAGCACTCGGCGCTGTGTTCATGTCTGGTATCTGTTTCTTAGTATTGTCGCTGGTAAAAATTCGAGAGTGGATTGTTAATAGTATTCCGATGAGTTTACGACTTGGTATTGCCGCAGGTATTGGTCTTTTTTTAGCTTTTATTGGCTTAAAAGCAGCGGGAATAGTCGTGGCGAGCCCAGCGACCTTAGTTACCATGGGAGATATTACGTCGTTTCCGGCTGTGATGGCGGCACTTGGTTTTTTCCTCATTATTGCAATGGTTCAGCGTGGACTTAAAGCATCGGTTATTTTGAGTATTTTCATTGTTACCATTCTTGGTTTGATTTTTGGTGATGTCACTTATGGCGGCATTGTGTCTATGCCGCCTTCAGTTGCGCCGACATTCATGAAAATGGACCTGTCTAGCGTACTGGAAATCAGTATGATTTCGGTGATTTTTGCGTTCTTATTTGTCGATTTATTTGATACATCAGGTACGCTGGTTGCAGTTGCTCAGCGTGGTGGCTTTTTAGATGAGCAAGGCCGCCTTCCAAGAGTCAAGCGTGCATTAAGTGCTGACAGTTTAGCGACAGTGGCTGGTGCGACTTTAGGTACATCAACAACAACCAGTTATATTGAAAGTACAGCTGGGGTGAGCGCTGGTGGAAGAACCGGCTTAACCGCGGTTGTCGTTGGTCTTTTGTTTATTCTTTCTTTGTTTTTTGCCCCGTTAGCAGGGATGGTTCCGGCTTATGCGACTAGTGGTGCATTATTTTATGTTGCCATTTTAATGATGTCTGGTTTAGTCAATGTGGAATGGGAAGATCTTACAGAAGCAGCACCAGTGGTGATAGTGTGCTTACTAATGCCATTGACGTTTTCTATCGCTAATGCGATAGGTTTTGGCTTTATCTCATATGCCGTCATTAAGGTATTAACGGGCCGCTTTAAAGATCTTAACTTAGGGATTTTATTCATCGCATTATTGTTTTTAGCTAAATTCATTTATGGCTAAAATGGTATGTAGCAGTCGTTATCGCGTGTAAAGCAATATTCGATGGCTTTGTTATGTTTATATTAAGGGTTATGCAATGCATAGCCCTTTTTTGTGCGTCATCTAAAATTTAACAGTGAATATATTTATCCCTAGTAATGGATAGCTGTTATTTTCTGTATTTATTAGGTATAAAAATCTTTCATTAAACAATTTTTGTTGGGATAAGGTACAAATGGGTTACCAGCGGATCGTAATCAAGTTAGGCACCAGTGTGCTCACATCAGGCAGCAGAAGCCTTGATAAAGCGCATATGGTTGAATTGGCTAGACAAATGGCTTTGTTAATGCACTCAGGCGTTGAAGTCGTATTATGTACTTCAGGCGCAATAGCTGCCGGACGTGAACATCTGCAATACCCCGTACTTCCCGATACGATGCCCAATAAGCAATTGTTAGCAGCCGTAGGGCAAAGCCAGCTGATTTTAGCTTGGTCTGAATTGTTCAGCATATACGGTCTGCATGTCGGACAGTTATTACTGACTCGTGCAGACTTGCGAGATAGAGAGAGATACCTTAACGCTAGAGATACGCTCAACGCCTTGCTAGATAATAATATTATTCCAATCATTAATGAAAATGATGCGGTTGCGACTAACGAAATTAAAGTTGGCGATAACGATAATTTATCCGCTCGCGCAGCACTACTTTGTGACGCAGATTTATTGGTGTTATTAACGGATCAAAAGGGTTTATTTGATGCTGACCCTCGAACCAACCCTGATGCCAAGCTTATCTCGTCGGTAAAAAATATTGATGCTGATTTACGCTCGCTCGCTGGCGGGGCTGTTTCAGGGTTGGGCACGGGAGGAATGGCGACAAAGCTCGAAGCGGCTGACATTGCTAGACGTGCAGGCATTGAGGTCGTTATAGCTTCTGGGCATCATCTCAATGTCATCACAAAAGTGGCCAATAAAGAACCCGTAGGAACACATTTTAGTGCTATTGATAATCCGCTAGAAAGTCGCAAACAATGGATTTTAGCAGGTCCAGCATCAGAAGGGCGCTTAGTGTTGGATTCTGGCGCATCAGTTGCCGTCACACAAAACGGTAGAAGTTTATTATCAAAAGGCATTATAAAAGTAGAAGGCAAATTTGAGCGTGGTGCGCCGATAATGTTAGTCGATGAAAAAGGTAAGGTACTCGCAAAAGGGATGAGCCGATATTGTGCAAGTGCTTTAGCTTTAATCGCAGGTAAACACTCAAACGAGATAGAAAGTTTACTCGGTTATAACTATGGCGTGGCCGTTGTACATCGTAATGACATGGTATTACTAGATGAATAATTTACAGGACAAAAAAATGTCGAATCAGCAATATTTGCAAACATTAGGTCAGCAAGCTAAAACTGCAAGTTTTCAACTAGCTAATCTATCAAGCCAACAAAAATCAGCACTACTACATTGCATTAGCGAACAACTGACATTGAATACTGATGCGATATTATCTGCCAATGCTAAAGATGTCGCAGCAGCTAAGCAGAATGGGCTAACTGATGCGATGATTGATCGTTTATTACTTGATAAACCAAGATTGGCAGGCATTATTGCGGATATTGATAATGTCATTAATCTAGCAGATCCTGTTGGTAGTGAGTCGGCAAGTCAATTGTTAGATAATGGCTTACGCCTTACCCAACGCAGAGTGCCTTTAGGTGTCGTTGGGGTTATTTATGAAGCACGTCCCAATGTGACAGTAGATATTGCAGTATTAGCACTTAAAACGGGTAATGCCGTTATCTTGCGTGGCGGTAAAGAAACGCTCACCTCAAACCAAGTGTTAAGTGATGTCATTCGCCAAGCCCTGCGAATTCAAGGTTTGCCAGAAGATGCTGTGCAGCTGATTAATTCAACCGATCGTGAACTCGTAACTGGCTTACTGACATTAGATCAATATGTAGACATGATTATTCCTCGTGGTGGTCAAACTTTGCAGCGCTTATGTGCTGAAAAAGCCAGTATTCCTGTCATTTTAGGTGGGATTGGTATTTGTCATTTATACCTGGATAAAATGGCCGATCTCAGTCGCAGTGCAGAAGTGATCATTAACGCTAAAGTACAACGCCCTACTGTATGTAATGCGCTAGATACTTTGTTGATTCATGAAGCGATTGCTGCAGAATACTTACCTAGATTATTTGAAGAAATGGCCGCATTAGGGGTGAGTTTTTATACCTGTGATAAAACCAAAGCCTTAGTTGATAGCCCTGCTTTTGAGCTACATTCAGCAACTGATGAGAGCTATTCTACAGAGTGGTTATCCTTGACCTTAGGTGTCAAAGTCGTCAGTAATATTGATGATGCTATTGAGCATATTAGAAAGCATTCAAGCGGACACTCAGAAGCCATTTTATCTGATGATATTCATGCAACGACCCATTTTTTGAATGAAGTTGATTCTGCTGCTGTGTATGTCAATGCCAGTACTAGGTTCACCGATGGCTCTCAATTTGGCTTAGGAGCTGAAGTTGCCGTAAGTACACAAAAGTTACATGCCCGTGGACCAATGGCGTTGGATGCATTAACGACCTATAAATGGCTTGCAACTGGCGATTACACAGCAAGAAAATGAGTTGGGGTTTCGACTTCGTTTTTATACAAAAAGCACTTCGGTGCTTTTTTGTTTTAGCAATGTGGAAAAGCTAATGACTTGAATGCAGAAAGTAACTGCTAGATCTACATATTATAAATAAGATGGCTGGGCATAGGAGGGATAGAGAGCCTTAAATAAGTGGCATAACCCCAAACGCACAAGCTGGCTAAAGTCATAAAGATGGCAACGATGCGAGTTGCTTGAACATATTCTTTTAGCAATGGAAAGTATTTGTCTTGAGTCTTATTTGTAAAATACACCGCAGGGAATACAAAAACACATAGGTACATCGCTGGAAATTGTGTCGAAATATCGCCATTTAACAGTTCGTAGAATATGATTAATGCAGTGACCACTAAACTGCTAAGCCTTATTTTTCGCTCAATCGTATCGCTTAAATTCCAACGTGGCATTCCCATTGCCCAGTTCTCCATGTAGTTGAATATTTGTACAATATATTAGTAGCAAGTAATGATGAAGCAATCAACTATCAATAAGAGGATGTACCAGTTGAATGTTAGCTTAATCGAGCTTATCGCTGTTTTATTACGGGTTATTAGTTTTTAGTAATCGAGGTAATAATTTTTGCAGCATTAAGCCCGTCAAAATAAAACACAAGCCAATGTAGGTGCTAATGGTTATGTGCTCTTTTAAGATAACAGCAATAAGGCCAACAGATAATACAGGCGTTAAAAAAACTAAGGTGGTAATGTTGGCCGTTTTCTGTGTTGTTTTAAGTGCCATTAGCCACAACACGAAAGTTAACCCCATCTCGAACAAACCAACATACATGCCAGCCCCTAGAGCTTGCCAACTGATGGATTCAATAGGTTGGTGTAACATCATTGCCACAGTGACAAATGGCAAACCAATTAAGAAACTGAGCAACAGGCTAACGATTGCATCACCATCATCTTTAGTATTAATAACCCAGTAAAGGCACCAAATCACTGTGCTACTTAATACAAAGGCTATTCCTGTAGGGCTTTCGAAATTAAATTCACGGATATTGCCGCCTGTGGCAATAACATACACTCCGGCATAAGCGATGATTGCCGCAACAGAATCTATCTTAGTGAGCTTATGACCTAATAAAGGCACAGCTAATATCGGTAATAAAATTGCCCAAGTATAGTTGAGTGACAACGCTTGTTGCGCTGGTAGAAGATCATAAGCTTCAAATAACACATAGTAATAAAGAAAAGGGTTTAACAGTCCCGTAAACAAATAAAATAACGGACGACGTTTCAATTGCTTTGAGATTAAAGTGAGTTTTCCTTGAAAGGTGACAATAATGCCAAGAGCAAGTATTGATGTCATCACGGCAACAAATACAAGTTGCAATGGGGTGAAGTAGCCTAATGCAATTTTGAATGCTGTGGCGACAGTTGACCAAAGTAACACAGCCAGCAGGCCATATAGGTATGCGAGAGTAGTATTTGACACGGCCTTTCCAGTGAAATGATGAGGTTGCTATCGGTTAATGTGAGGATTGTATGCAATATGCAAAAGTGGTGCACGGTTTATTTATCGATCCTTAATATATTTTTAATAAAAATTTCGATCTTCCCCCTTGTAATTCAGATCGCTGTCCCAATATATGCATTAAGGCTGATATGAGAGGCTAAAAAATTAGGACTTGAAATTAATAATCCTGACCCCATATCAACAACCATAAGCAAATTAGTAACACTAAAATTTATATTTCGGAGATCCTCATGGGCAAAATTATTGGTATTGACTTAGGCACAACAAACTCTTGTGTAGCTGTCCTTGATGGCGACAAAGCTCGCGTAATTGAGAATGCTGAAGGCGAACGTACTACTTCTTCTATCATCGCATACACTGAAGATGAAACATTGGTAGGTTCACCAGCTAAACGTCAAGCGGTTACCAACCCAACTAACACTTTCTTCGCGATTAAGCGTTTAATCGGTCGTCGTTTTAAAGATGACGAAGTTCAACGTGACGTAGACGTCATGCCTTTCAAAATCATTGGTACAGACAATGGTGATGCATGGGTTGAAGCACACGGTAAGAAAATGGCTCCACCACAAGTTTCTGCTGAAATCTTGAAAAAGATGAAAAAGACTGCAGAAGACTTTTTAGGTGAAGAAGTAACAGAAGCAGTTATTACTGTTCCTGCATACTTTAACGATTCACAACGTCAAGCAACTAAAGATGCTGGTCGTATTGCTGGTCTTGATGTTAAACGTATCATCAACGAACCAACTGCTGCTGCACTTGCTTACGGTATCGATAAGAAACAAGGCGACAACGTTGTTGCTGTATACGATTTAGGTGGTGGTACTTTCGATATCTCTATCATTGAAATCGATAGCAACGACGGTGACCAAACGTTCGAAGTACTTGCTACTAACGGTGACACTCACTTAGGTGGTGAAGATTTCGATAACCGTTTAATTAACTACTTAGCTGATGAGTTCAAAAAAGAACAAGGTCTAGATTTACGTAATGACCCATTAGCAATGCAACGTGTTAAAGAAGCAGCTGAAAAAGCTAAGATTGAACTTTCAAGCACAACTCAAACTGAAGTTAACCTGCCATACATCACTGCTGATGCAACAGGTCCTAAGCATTTAGTTGTTAAAGTGACTCGCGCTAAATTAGAGTCTTTAGTTGAAGATCTAATTCAACGTTCTTTAGAGCCGTTAAAAGTTGCGTTAGCAGATGCAGACTTATCAGTATCTGACATCAATGAAGTTATCTTAGTTGGTGGTCAAACACGTATGCCTAAAGTACAGGCTGCAGTAACTGATTTCTTCGGTAAAGAGCCACGTAAAGACGTTAACCCTGATGAAGCTGTTGCAGTAGGTGCGGCAATTCAAGCAGGTGTTCTTTCTGGTGATGTGAAAGATGTATTGTTACTTGACGTAACACCACTTTCATTCGGTATCGAAACTATGGGTAGTGTAATGACTCGTCTAATCGAGAAAAACACCACTATCCCAACAAAAGCATCGCAAACGTTCTCAACTGCTGATGACAACCAAGCTGCTGTGACTATTCACGTATTGCAAGGTGAGCGTAAGCAAGCGAGCTACAACAAATCTTTAGGTCAATTTAACCTTGAAGGTATTGAGCCAGCTCCACGTGGTCAGCCACAAATTGAAGTTGTATTCGACATTGATGCCGATGGTATCTTAAACGTGTCTGCAACGGATAAGAAAACGGGCAAAGCGCAAAACATCACCATCAAGGCAAACTCTGGTTTATCTGATGAAGAAGTAGAGCAAATGGTTCGTGATGCTGAAGCGCATGCTGATGAAGATGCTAAATTCGAAGAGCTAGTTCAAGCACGTAACCAAGCTGATGGTATGGTTCACGCTACGAAGAAGCAAATCGAAGAAGCGGGTGACGCATTACCAAGCGAAGACAAAGAGAAAATTGAAGCTGCAATGGCTGAAGTTGATACCGCAACTAAAGGTAACGACAAAGAAGCAATTGATAAAGCGACACAAGCATTAATGGAAGCATCTGCTAAGTTAATGGAAATTGCTCAAGCAAATGCACAAGCACAACAAGGTGAAGCGCCTGCACAAGATGCTCAAGAAGCTAAGCCTGAAGATGACGTTGTTGATGCTGAGTTTGAAGAAGTAAAAGACGACAAAAAGTAAGCTAAATTTTTAGTTAACTTTCAGGCGGGCGTTGGGAGAAATCTCTAACGCCCGTTCGTACAATACCTGCTTGAGAAAACTGAGATTATGTCAAAGCGAGATTATTACGAAGTTCTTGGTATCGGTCGTGATGCCAGTGAACGAGAAATCAAAAAAGCCTATAAACGTTTGGCGATGAAGTTTCATCCAGACCGTAACCCTGGCGATCAAGAAGCTGAAGCAAGCTTTAAAGAAGTAAAAGAAGCTTACGAAATTCTCACCGATGCCAATAAAAAAGCGGCTTATGATCAATTTGGTCATGCTGGTGTAGATCCTAACCGTGGCGGCGGCCATGGTGGTGCAGGCGATTTCGGTGATATCTTCGGTGATGTGTTTGGCGATATCTTTGGCGGCGGACGTCGTGGCGGTGGTCAGCGTCAAGCAGCTCGAGGCAGTGACTTACGTTACAACCTTGAACTTTCGCTTGAAGAAGCCGTTCGTGGCCTTACAAAAGAATTACGCATTCCTACGTTAGCATCTTGTGATAGCTGTGACGGTAGCGGTGCTAATAAAGGTTCTTCAGCAACGACTTGTGGCACGTGTCATGGCCAAGGCCAAGTACAAATGCGTCAAGGTTTCTTTGCTGTTCAGCAAGCCTGTCCAACTTGTCATGGTCGCGGTAAGATCATTAAAGACCCATGTAAGAAATGTCATGGTGAAGGTCGTGTTGAAAAGAGCAAAACCTTATCAGTTAAGATCCCTGCTGGTGTTGATACTGGTGACCGTATTCGTTTATCTGGTGAAGGTGAAGCGGGTGAGTTTGGTGCACCTCCTGGAGATTTATATGTTCAGGTTAGTGTACGTGACCATGCAATCTTCACTCGAGATGGTAATAACCTTTATTGTGAAGTGCCAATCTCATTCAGCAAAGCTGCATTAGGTGGCGAAATCGAAGTTCCGACCTTAGATGGCAAAGTGAACCTTAAGATCCCTACAGAAACTCAAACGGGCCGTATGTTCCGTATGCGTGGTAAAGGGGTTAAGTCTGTACGCAGTCATGCCGTTGGCGATTTGCTGTGTAAGGTGGTAATGGAAACGCCTGTTAACTTAAATGAGAAACAAAAAGAATTACTTCGCGAATTTGAATCGACCTTAACAGGCGAGTCAAAGAAGCATAGCCCAAAGGCTGAAGGATTCTTTGATGGTGTTAAGAAGTTCTTTCACGATTTAAATAGCTAATTGTGATTAACTGAACTCACTCATTGAGTATCAAAAAACTGCTTACTTCGGTAAGCAGTTTTTTTTTGATTTTCGAACAGCGCTTCCTTTCTTTGTTGACTTAGATGAAAAGAGGCAGCAATAGAGCCGTGCATTTAAACCGCGCTTTGGTTTAAAATAATGCATATAAATACAGAGTTATCTCACCAATAAGAATTATTTTAAAGGATATAAAATGAACAAGTTAGTGCCGCTGTTATTTATTTCGCTGTTGATGTCAGCGTGTGCCACCCATAAATCTCCCACTGGTCGTAGTCAAATGTTGTTATTTGATAAAAATAAAATGAGCCAGATGGGTGAACAATCTTTTGTTGCCATGAAAAAATCTGAAAAAATTAGTCAAGATAAGCAAAAAACGGCATATGTAAATTGCGTTGCCAATAGAATAACAGCGGTACTACCTGACCAAACCCAGCAATGGGAAGTGGTACTTTTTGACTCAAAGCAGGTAAATGCTTTCGCTTTACCTGGTGGATACATTGGTGTTTATACCGGGTTACTTGAGGTCGCTGCGGACCAAGATCAGTTAGCAACTGTCGTTGGTCACGAAGTTGCCCATGTTCTTGCTCGACACGGCAATGAGCAAGTTTCTCGCTCACAGATGACGAACACGGGTATTCAACTTGCTGACGTTGCTTTAGGTGCTGGTGGTGTCGCGAATAAAGATTTGTATATGGCGGGACTGGGTTTAGGGGCACAAGTTGGCATTTTATTACCGTTTGGACGAGATCAAGAAAGTGAAGCTGATGAGCTGGGCTTAGAGTTAATGGCTAAAGCGGGTTTTAATCCAGCAATGAGTGTCACTTTATGGCAAAACATGGCCAAAGCGGGTGGTGAACAAGGGCCTGAATTGTTTTCAACTCACCCGTCACACTCTACACGAATAGCTGATTTACAAGCACTTCAAGACAAAGTATCCCCGTTATATCTGGCTGCAAAAAAACAGTCATTGCCCCAATGTAAATAAGGCTTATGAAAAATAGTCAATATCACCGCAGATTAGCCTACATCAGGTGGTAAAGTGTGCTAAACTGCCCCGCAAATTTTAACTGATGAATTGAGAGTAAATAAGTTATGTCAGAGTTCAACACAATGGAACAGCAAGCAAGTTATGGTGTAGGTCGTCAAATGGGTGAGCAACTTGCAGCTAACTCTTTCGAAGGTATCGATATCCCTGCTGTACAAGCTGGTCTAGCGGATGCGTTTGAAGGTAAAGAAAGCGCTGTTGCAATGGAAGACTTACAAGTGGCTTTCACTGAAATCAGCCGTCGTTTACAAGCTGCTCAAGAAGAAGCTGCTGAAGCTGCTTCTGCAGAAGGCGAAAACTTCCTAGCTGAAAATGCTAAACGTGACGAAGTTACTGTGACTGACTCAGGTCTTCAGTACGAAGTGATCACACAAGGTGAAGGTGAGAAGCCAACACTTGATTCTACTATTCGTGCACATTACCACGGTACTTTCATCAACGGTGACGTTTTCGATAGCTCTGTGACTCGTGGTGAGCCAGCTGAATTCCCAGTGCCTGGTGTTATCGCAGGTTGGACTGAAGCATTACAACTAATGCCAGTTGGTACTAAGCTTAAATTATTCGTTCCACAACACTTAGCTTACGGCGAACGTGGTGCTGGTGCTTCAATCCCGCCATTCTCGGCGTTGGTATTCGAAGTTGAATTATTAGCAATCGTTTAATGATAAACGCCTAAGTTAATCTTAGGCGTTTTTGTATCACTGGGAGAAAGACATGACTGCAAAAGTAAGAGTCGCTGTTGTTGGTGCCAGTGGCCGTATGGGTCGCACATTGATTGAAGCTGCTAAGCAACATGAAATGATTTATTTAGGTGCCGCAGTTGAGCGTAAAGGCTCTACACTTATAGGTGTAGATGCTGGTGAACTCGCTGGCGTTGGTACTATGAATGTCGCGATTACAGATTCATTAGACATTGCATCAGAACACTTTGATGTATTAATTGATTTTACCTCGCCAGAATCGTCTCTTGTTCACCTTGAATGGTGTTCAAAGAATAATAAAGCGATTGTGATTGGCACAACAGGTTTTAATCATGCTCAAAAAGAAATGATTAACGCCTTTGCCGAGCAAACTCCTGTTGTTTTTGCCCCTAATATGTCTGTTGGTGTGAATTTAACCCTAAAATTATTAGAGTTAACCGCTAAAGTGATGGGTGATTACACTGATATCGAGATAACCGAAGGTCATCATCGATTTAAAAAAGATGCTCCTTCAGGTACGGCATTAAAAATGGGTGAGGTAATAGCCGACACTCTAGGTCGTGATCTTGAAGAATGTGCTGTTTATGGTCGTGAAGGTATGACCGGAGAGCGTGATAGGAATACGATTGGCTTTTCTACTATTCGTGCCGGCGATATCGTTGGTGACCACACAGTGATGTTTGCTGATATTGGTGAACGAGTAGAAATAACCCATAAAGCGACCAGTCGAATGACATTTGCTAATGGTGCAATGCGTGCAGCCTATTGGTTATCCGATCAGGATTCAGGCTTGTATGACATGCAGCAAGTATTAGGTCTCAATTAATATTTAAAAAAACCACCGTTGGTGGTTTTTTTTTGGAAATTATTTTTCCCAAAATAAAATAACTAAGCATAGACGCTTTAACTTAATTCATATAAAATCGCTGGAATTTGCCAAAATTTTGTAAATTGGTGGATTTGTAAAAATTAAATACAAATAATTTCAGTGGCTTGGCTCTTATTTTTTGGAGGTCGCGTTGACACAGTCTGCCTTACTCGTACTCGAAGATGGAACCGTTTTCTCTGGCACAGCAATTGGTGCCGATGGACTCACTGTTGGTGAAGTAGTATTCAATACTTCAATGACAGGCTATCAAGAGATTCTAACGGATCCGTCATATTCTCGCCAGATCGTAACTTTAACTTACCCTCATATTGGTAATACCGGCACAAATGATGAAGATACTGAATCTGATTCAGTTCATGCTTGTGGTCTTATCATCCGAGATTTACCTCTATTAGCCAGCAACTTCCGTAACCAACAATCATTAAGTGATTACTTAAAATCAAATAATGTTGTCGGCATCGCGGATATCGATACCCGTAAATTAACCCGTATTTTACGTGAAAAGGGTGCGCAAGCCGGTTGTATTATGGTTGGCGATATCGATGAAGCTAAAGCATTAGCTGCAGCAAAGGCATTCCCTGGTTTAAAAGGCATGGACTTAGCCAAAGAAGTGACGACTGAGTCTACTTATCAATGGCGTAAAGCTAGCTGGCGTTTAGTTGGCGGTTTACCTGATGAGACACCAGCATCAGAACTTAAATATAAAGTTGTTGCTTTCGATTACGGTATTAAGCGTAACATTTTACGTATGTTAGTTGACCGTGGTTGTGATGTGACTGTGGTACCTGCTCAAACTTCTGCTGCAGAAGTATTAGCAATGAATCCAGATGGTATATTCCTGTCAAACGGTCCAGGTGACCCAGAGCCATGCGATTATGCGATTACAGCCATTCAAGAAATTCTAAAGACTGACATTCCAGTGTTTGGTATTTGTTTAGGTCACCAGTTACTTGCACTAGCATCTGGGGCTAAAACATTAAAAATGAAGTTTGGTCATCATGGTGCCAACCATCCTGTCAGCAATATCGAAAAAGGTAATGTGATGATCACCAGCCAAAACCATGGTTTTGCTGCTGATGAAGCGACGTTACCAGCGAATATTAAAGTGACACATAAGTCATTATTTGATGGGTCATTACAAGGTATTCACCTGACTGATAAACCTGCGTTTAGTTTCCAAGGGCATCCAGAAGCGAGCCCTGGACCGACGGATGCATCACCTTTGTTTGATCATTTCATTGAATTGATTGAGCAATTTCGTCAAAACACTAAATAGTTAGGTCACTCGGAGAAGATAGAAGCAATGCCAAAACGTACTGATATTAAAAGCATTCTAATCCTAGGCGCAGGTCCAATCGTCATTGGCCAAGCGTGTGAATTTGACTATTCGGGTGCGCAAGCGTGTAAAGCGCTGCGTGAAGAAGGCTATCGAGTTATTCTAGTTAACTCAAACCCTGCAACCATCATGACCGACCCTGAGATGGCCGATGCAACATATATCGAGCCTATTCATTGGGAAGTGGTACGTAATATTATCGCTAAAGAAAAGCCTGATGCGATTTTACCTACTATGGGTGGTCAGACTGCGCTTAACTGTGCACTTCAGCTTGAAGCTGAGGGTGTGCTAAAAGAGTTTAATGTCGAGATGATTGGTGCGACAGCGGATGCAATTGATAAAGCTGAAGACCGTAGTCGTTTTGACACCGCAATGAAAGCAATTGGACTTGAATGTCCACGTGCCGGTATTGCACATACAATGGAAGAAGCTTATGGCGTTTTAGACCAAGTTGGCTTCCCTTGTATTATCCGTCCTTCATTCACTATGGGTGGCAGTGGCGGTGGTATCGCTTATAACAAAGAAGAGTTTGAAGACATTTGTTCGCAAGGTCTTGAGCTTTCTCCTACCAGTGAATTATTGATCGATGAATCATTAATCGGCTGGAAAGAATACGAAATGGAAGTGGTTCGTGACCGCAACGATAACTGTATTATCGTGTGTTCTATTGAAAACTTCGACGCGATGGGTGTGCATACTGGTGACTCAATTACCGTTGCTCCAGCACAAACTCTGACTGATAAAGAATACCAGTTAATGCGTAATGCTTCTTTAGCAGTACTGCGCGAAATTGGTGTAGAAACAGGTGGTTCTAACGTTCAGTTTGGTATTTGTCCAAATACTGGTCGTATGGTTATCATCGAAATGAACCCACGCGTTTCTCGCTCTTCTGCATTAGCATCTAAAGCAACGGGTTTCCCAATTGCGAAAGTGGCCGCTAAATTAGCAGTAGGCTTCACTTTAGATGAGTTGATGAATGATATTACAGGTGGTCGAACTCCTGCATCATTTGAACCTGCTATCGATTATGTTGTAACTAAAGTTCCTCGCTTTAACTTTGAAAAATTTGCTGGTGCGAATGACCGTCTTACAACGCAAATGAAGTCTGTTGGTGAAGTGATGGCTATTGGCCGTACATTCCAAGAGTCTTTGCAAAAAGCACTGCGTGGTCTAGAAGTTAGTCGTACAGGCTTTGACCCAATTGTTGATATTGCGTTACCTGAAAGCATGCAGCAAATCCGTCATGAGCTTAAAGAACCAGGTGCTGACCGTATTTGGTATATTGCGGATGCATTCCGTGTAGGTTTAAGTCGTGATGAAGTGTTCAAGCTAACGAATGTTGATCACTGGTTCTTAGTTCAGATTGAAGACTTAATTGCGCAAGAAGCGAAAGTTGCTGAAGTGGGCATGTCAGGTCTTGATCAAGCATTCTTACTGAAACTAAAACGTAAAGGTTTCTCTGATGCTCGCCTAGCGCAAATCTTAGGTGTTAGCGAAACAGAAGTGCGTAAGATTCGTGACCGCTTTGATATGCACCCTGTATATAAGCGTGTTGATACCTGTGCTGCAGAATTTGCAACAGACACTGCTTACATGTACTCAACATACGAAGAAGAATGTGAAGCTGCGCCATCAAATCGCGATAAAATCATGATTCTTGGTGGCGGCCCTAACCGTATTGGTCAAGGCATTGAGTTTGATTACTGTTGTGTTCACGCAGCGTTAGCCTTACGTGACGATGGTTACGAAACTATTATGGTTAACTGTAACCCAGAAACGGTTTCTACGGATTATGACACGTCAGACCGCTTATACTTTGAGCCAGTAACCTTTGAAGATGTGCTTGAAATTGTTCGCATTGAAAAGCCAAAAGGCGTTATCGTTCAATATGGTGGTCAAACACCTCTAAAATTAGCACGTGCTCTTGAAGCGGCAGGGGTACCGATTATTGGTACAAGTCCTGATGCAATCGACCGTGCTGAAGATAGAGAGCGTTTCCAGCAAGCAATTCAACGCTTAGAAATGAAGCAACCTGAAAATGACACTGTAACAACAGTTGAAGGTGCGGTTATTTCTGCTGAGCGTATCGGTTACCCATTAGTTGTTCGTCCATCTTATGTACTTGGTGGCCGCGCAATGGAAATCGTGTATGACGAGCAAGACTTACGTCGCTATTTCAATGAAGCAGTGAGCGTATCTAACTCATCTCCAGTATTGCTAGATAGATTCCTTGATAATGCAATCGAGATTGATATCGATGCGGTATGTGATGGCGAGATTGTTGTCGTGGGCTCTATCATGGAGCACATTGAGCAAGCGGGTGTTCACTCAGGTGACTCAGGTTGTTCTTTACCTCCTTACAGTTTAAGTGAAGATGTTCAGAACCGTATGCGTGAGCAAGTTGCTAAATTAGCAATGGAGCTAGGCGTTATTGGTTTGATGAACGTGCAATTTGCTGTTAAAGACGATGAGATCTACATGATTGAGGTTAACCCTCGCGCTGCTCGTACAGTTCCATTTGTCTCTAAGGCAACGGGTGTACCATTAGCGAAAATCGCAGCACGTGTGATGGCTGGTCAATCTTTAGCTGAGCAAAACTTTACTAAAGAAGTGATTCCACCGTACTTCTCTGTAAAAGAAGTGGTATTACCGTTCAACAAGTTCCCTGGTGTAGACCCAATGCTTGGCCCTGAGATGCGCTCAACGGGTGAAGTTATGGGTGTAGGTGAAACTTTTGCTGAAGCGTATGCAAAAGCACAACTAGGTGCGACAGCTGAAGTACCAAAATCAGGTCGAGCATTATTATCTGTACGTAACAGTGATAAAGAGCGTGTTGCCGAGCTTGCTGCTAAGTTAATTGAACTTGGCTACCAAATCGATGCCACACACGGTACTGCCGTGATTCTTGGCGAAGCAGGAATTAACCCTCGCTTAGTTAACAAGGTACATGAAGGACGTCCTCATATTCTTGACCGTATTAAGAATGATGAGTACACCTACATTGTTAACACGACTGAAGGTCGTCAAGCAATTGAGGATTCTCGTCAAATTAGACGTGGTGCACTTCGCTACAAAGTGAATTACACGACAACGCTTAATGCTGCTTTTGCTACTTGTTTAGCACATTCAGCAGATGACAGAAATAATGTGAATTCGGTACAAGAATTACATGAGCGAATCGCTAAAAATTAATTTTATTTAATTTATTGATGATTTGATTAAAAAGGCTGCATTCGTGCAGTCTTTTTTATTACTATTTTTTGACAGTCAGTAGTAAGTAATCTCAAGTTTATGTAAGCTTAAGGCATCATCATTAGATGCATCCTCAACGCAAGACACCGCATCATTTAGACTTATTGTTATAAAGATCGTGCGCTATGCGAATTAATCGAGATTTAACTGTGTTGGTTTTGTACCAGCACGGGGTGCTTTTGTTTTTAAAGGAGACATAAGACATTATGAATACCGTCCCTATGACGATTATCGGAGCTGAGCAGCTACGTAAAGAATTAGACGAATTAAAATTTGAACGCCGCCCACAGATCACTTCTGCTATTGCAGAAGCACGTGAATTGGGTGATTTAAAAGAAAATGCTGAATACCATGCAGCTCGTGAAGAGCAGGGGATTTGTGAAGCTCGTATTCGTGATATTGAAGGCAAGCTATCAAATGCCCAAATCATCGATGTGACCACGATGCAAAATACTGGTCGTGTTATTTTTGGTACAACAGTTACCATTTTAAATATTGATACTGATGCAGAGTCAACCTACCGTATTGTAGGTGATGATGAAGCGAATATTAAAGAGAATTTAATTTCAGTAAATTCGCCAATTGCCCGTGGACTGATTGGTAAAAGTGTCGATGATGAAGTGGCTATTACAACGCCAGGTGGCACAGCAGAATATGAAATTACGGCTGTTGAGTACATCTAAGCCAGAATTAATATCAATATTAATTACGACTTAAGATTGATATTTTATAGTAATAAAAAAACCACTGATTAACAGTGGTTTTTTTAGGTCAAAATGAACATTTGAATCGTATTGAGGCAATATGAACATTTAAACCGAGTTGTTTGACGAAATTACTTTGCTTTTGGAATGGCAACTTTCATTTCAGCAGACTGACGGAAAATAACTAAGGTGTGTCCGATAAGCTGTATTTTGGTTGATTGAGTTTCGCGAATAATCGCGTCAACGACAGCATTTTTAAGCTCTCTATCAGAAGAGCCTACTTTCACTTTTATTAGTTCATGATGAGTGAGTGCACTATCAATTTCAGCCAGCACACCTTCGGTCAAACCATTAGCACCCAGCAGCACCACTGGCTTAAGATTATGCGCTAAGCCTTTTAAATGCTGTTTTTGTTTGGTTGTTAAGTTCATTTGTACCAACTTTTTGAATGTTACTGTTGAAAAACGGCTATTCTACCCTTATATAAGCTTTATGTAACTCCAAATCGTTACGGAATTTAAATGGCAACGAAAAAACGTTCGGCAAGTTCAAGCCGATGGATGCAAGAACATTTTGACGATCATTACGTTAAACTGTCACAAAAGCGAGGCTTACGCTCTCGAGCTGCATTCAAGTTGGAAGAAATCCAACAGAAAGATAAATTGATTAAACCAGGCATGACAGTGGTTGATTTAGGTGCAGCGCCTGGTGGCTGGTCACAGATTGCTGTTAAATTGGTTGGAGAAAAAGGCAAGCTTGTTGCTTGTGATATTTTACCAATGGATCCAATTGTGGGAGTTGACTTTTTACAAGGTGATTTCCGTGAAGAGAAAGTACTTGATGCTTTACTTGACCGTGTTGGTGAGGATAAAGTGGATGTAGTGCTTTCTGATATGGCGCCTAATATGAGTGGTTCAGACGGTGTGGACCAACCTAGGGCGATGTATCTTGTTGAATTAGCATTAGATATGTGTCATCAAGTATTGGCATCTAATGGTAGTTTTGCAGTTAAAGTCTTTCAGGGGGAGGGCTTTGATGAATATATGAAAGCAGTTCGACAAGCTTTCACTACAGTTAAAACACGAAAACCAGATTCATCGCGACCACGTTCACGTGAAGTGTATATAGTGGCGACTGGTTACAAGTTATAGTAGTCTAACGATTAATTATCGTGGGTCTTTAAGAGGTCTAGAAATTTGAGTGACATGGCAAAAAATTTAATTCTCTGGGTTGTCATCGCCGTTGTGCTGATGTCAGTTTTTCAGGGTTACTCCCCCTCTTCTTCGTCATCGCAGAAGATGGATTATTCCGTATTCTTAGATAGTGTCCGTAATGGCAATATCAATTCGGTTGAAATTAAGAGTGATCAACGAACTATTGAAGGGATCAAGCGTTCTGGAGAGAAGTTCACCACTATTATGCCAATGTATGACCAAGATTTAATTAATGATCTTGATCGTAAAGGGATTTCAATGAAAGGGCAGGAAGCTGAAGAGTCTAGTTTCTTAACCCAAATTTTCATTTCTTGGTTCCCAATGCTGCTATTGATCGGTGTATGGATATTCTTCATGCGTCAAATGCAAGGCGGTGGTGGTAAAGGCGCAATGTCATTTGGTAAAAGTAAAGCCAAATTGATGAGCGAAGACCAAATTAAAACGACTTTTGGTGACGTTGCAGGTTGTGACGAAGCTAAAGAAGACGTGAAAGAATTGGTTGATTACTTAAAAGAACCGACACGTTTCCAAAAGTTGGGTGGTCGTATTCCGACGGGTGTGTTACTTGTGGGCCCTCCGGGTACAGGTAAAACCCTACTCGCTAAAGCCATTGCTGGTGAAGCTAAAGTACCGTTCTTTACTATTTCTGGTTCTGACTTCGTTGAAATGTTTGTCGGTGTTGGTGCATCTCGTGTACGTGACATGTTTGAGCAAGCGAAAAAGTCAGCACCTTGTATTATCTTTATCGATGAAATCGATGCCGTAGGTCGCCAACGTGGCGCTGGTGTGGGTGGTGGTCACGATGAACGTGAGCAAACATTGAACCAAATGTTGGTTGAAATGGATGGTTTTGAGGGTAACGAAGGTATCATTGTTATCGCTGCAACTAACCGTCCAGATGTTCTTGATGCTGCTTTATTGCGTCCGGGCCGTTTTGACCGTCAAGTGGTTGTAGGTTTGCCAGATGTCCGTGGTCGTGAGCAAATTCTTAAAGTTCATATGCGTAAAGTACCTCTAGCTGATGGTGTTAAAGCCAGTGTTATCGCTCGTGGTACACCAGGTTTCTCTGGTGCTGATCTCGCTAACCTTGTTAACGAAGCTGCACTTTTCGCAGCACGTGGTAATCGCCGCGTCGTTGGTATGGAAGAGTTTGAAAGCGCAAAAGACAAAATCATGATGGGTGCAGAGCGCCGCACTATGGTGATGTCGGAAGAAGAGAAAGAAATGACGGCTTATCATGAAGCAGGCCATGCGATTGTTGGGTGTTTAGTACCAGAGCATGATCCGGTTCATAAAGTCACGATTATCCCTCGTGGCCGTGCATTAGGTGTAACATTCTTCCTACCTGAAGCGGATGCTATCAGTCAAAGTCGTCGTAAACTTGAGAGTCAAATCTCGGTAGCTTATGGTGGCCGTCTAGCTGAAGAGCTCATTTATGGTGGTGAGAAAGTATCGACAGGTGCATCTCAAGATATTAAATATGCTACATCGATTGCCCGTAACATGGTGACACAGTGGGGCTTCTCTGAGAAGTTAGGGCCTGTTCTATATGCGGAAGATGAAGGCGAAGTGTTCTTAGGTCGCAGCATGGCGAAATCTAAGAATATGTCTGATGAAACTGCTGGCATGATTGATCAGGAAGTGAAGCACCTTATTGATATTAACTATGAGCGTGCACATACATTCCTGACTGAAAATATGGATATCCTTCATTCAATGAAAGATGCATTAATGAAGTATGAAACCATTGATGCTGAACAAATTGATGATCTTATGAATCGACGTGATGTTCGCCAGCCTGCGGATTGGCAAGCGGATGATTCAATGGATGACCAAGATAAAGGCACACCGGTTAATACCGATTCTGTAGCCGAAGAGTCAACAGAAGATAAGCCTGATGTTGAACCTAAAACAGATGAATCTACAGCAAAATAACTAGCTGTATTTTGAAATAAAAAACCCCGAAAGGGGTTTTTTTATATTTATTGTACTAGTGTCATAATTAAGTCATATTGCTGGTGTGGCACTTTTTAATGTAAGTGAGGTTGTGTGTTTGAGTTGAAGTCTGGCGATAAAACATTATCGTTATCTAGCCCTGTCGTAATGGCAATTATCAATGTTACCCCTGATTCTTTTTCTGATGGTGGTCAGTTTTCTACGTTCGAAAATGCCTGTAAACAGGTTGATAAAGTCATCGAAGAAGGTGCGACCATCTTGGATATTGGTGGCGAGTCAACTAGGCCCGGTGCAACTGATGTATCAGTTGAAGAAGAATTGGCTCGTGTGATCCCAGTGATTGAGTATGCGGCTAAACATCCTGACATTTGGATTTCAATCGATACGAGTAAACCTGAGGTGATGGAGAAAGCGGTCGCAGCAGGCGCGCATATTATTAACGATGTCCGCGCTTTACAAGCACCTGGCGCAGTCGCGATGGCGACTAACTTGGATGTGCCTGTATGCTTAATGCATATGCAAGGTAAGCCTGAAACAATGCAAGATAACCCAAGTTATGACAATGTCATTCAACAAATTGTCGATTTTTTATCACTACGCATTGATTATTGTGTTGCAGCAGGTATGCCTCGCGAAAATATTATCATTGACCCGGGTTTCGGTTTTGGGAAAACCTTAGCGCACAATTATGAGCTATTGGCAAAATTACCTGAACTTCATAGCATGCACCTACCTGTACTTATCGGTCTTTCTAGAAAGAGCATGATTGGCGATTTACTCCAGCGAAATGTAGATGAACGACTCGCCGGTAGTCTTGCTGGAGCAATGATTGCGGCGCAACAAGGCGCGCAAATTTTACGAGTACATGATGTAAAAGAAACCGTCGATGCGTTAACGGTTATGTCAGCAACCATGGCGAGTTTACATCAATAAAGTGATATAACCTGTTAGTTTAGCTGATTGAGTTAGTGTGAATTCACTTAATGTGAGGTACTAATGCAACAACGTAATCTATTTGGCACGGATGGAATTAGGGGAAAAGTTGGCGCAGGCTTCATGACCCCTGAATTAGCTTTAAAATTGGGTTGGGCTGCAGGCAGAGTGCTTTCACGCAGTGGGACAAAGAAAATTATTATTGGTAAGGATACCCGCATTTCCGGGTATCTTTTCGAATCAGCATTAGAAGCTGGTTTGTCTGCAGCAGGACTTAATGTTCTGCTCGTTGGTCCAATGCCTACCCCCGCAATTGCTTACCTTACTAGAACGTTTAGAGCTGAAGCGGGAATCGTTATCAGCGCTTCACATAATCCATATTATGATAATGGCATTAAATTCTTCTCTGCTGACGGCAGTAAGTTAGATGACAAAATAGAATTGGAAATTGAGCATGAGCTGACTAAGCCTATGCAATGTGTTGAGTCACACCTACTCGGTAAGGCGGCTCGAATTGATGATGCCGCCGGTCGATATATTGAATACTGCAAAGGCCACTTTCCGGCAAATCTGACTTTAAACGGATTAACTTTAGTCATCGACTGTGCTCATGGTGCTACCTATCATATTGCACCCAATGTATTTAAAGAGTTAGGTGCCAACGTGATTACCATTGGTGATAAACCCAATGGATTAAATATTAATGATAAAGTTGGAGCAACTTCCATGGCGGCTATTTGTGAAGCCGTTATCAATCACAATGCAGATGTGGGAATAGCACTCGACGGTGATGGTGACCGTATCATGATGGTCGATCATCAAGGCAATATTATTGATGGTGACCAAATATTGTATATTCTTGCTCGAGATGCGATCAAACAAGGTGAATTTCAAGGCGGAGTTGTGGGGACCTTGATGTCAAACCTGGGATTGGAAGTCGCATTGAATGAGTTAGATGTACCGTTTGTTCGTTCAAATGTTGGTGACCGATATGTTATGGAGCTTATGCGCCAAAATAACTGGCGTATCGGCGGTGAAAATTCAGGTCATATTCTTAATTTAGATCATGGTACGACTGGTGATGGTATCGTTGCTGGGATATTAGTATTAGCAGCCATGCAATATGCCAACAGCAAGCTTGCTGCATTAGTTGCCCCTCTAGAAATGTACCCGCAAGTATTAATTAATGTCCGCTATCACGTCGACAAAAAGCCATTAGAATCGAAACTTGTGCGATCTGTTCAGACAAAAATTGAAAAGCTATTGGGTCAAAATGGGCGAGTACTTATACGAGAGTCAGGCACAGAACCCTTGATAAGGGTGATGGTCGAAGGTAAAAATGATGTTCAAGTCACGGCTTTTGCAAACGAAATTGCCGATGTAGTCAAAAGCGTGGGTTTGTGACAAAGTTCGGTATACAATCATTTAGCGTTTTTATTTATTATTAACTTATTTAATATCTTAGCTCAGCGAATAAAAAAACATCATTCCGTCAAGTTATGATAAATATTCCTGAGTTAGCTATTGTAAGTTGTTTGGCGGTTCGTTATCATTCACGCCGCTTTCAAAGGAGACAGTAATGGCACTCAGACGTCCTATGGTAGCTGGCAACTGGAAAATGAATGGCAGTGCAGCGTTAGCTCAAGAGTTATTCAGCAAGTTTGCTACAAAGCTCCAAAATGATTCTGCTGAAGTAGTTTTATGTCCACCTTCAATTTATCTTGAAAGTGTTAGACAACTACTTGAAGCAAATAAGCAAACCTTAGATGGTGCGCTTGTAAGAATGGGCGCACAAAACCTAAGTCAACATGACTTCGGTGCCTATACTGGTGAAATTTCCGGTAAAATGCTAAAAGATTCAGGATGTCGATATGTGATTATCGGCCATTCCGAACGTCGTAGAATGTACGGCGAAACAAGTAATATCGTTGCAGAGAAATTCGCTGCAGCACAAAAACATGGTCTAACGCCGATTCTTTGTGTTGGTGAATCAGGTCCAGCTCGTGAGGCAAGACGCACTTTTGAAGTCATTGCTGAAGAGTTAGACATTGTGATCGAAAAGAATGGCACCATGGCTTTTGATAATGCCATTATCGCTTATGAGCCTTTATGGGCTGTAGGCACTGGTAAAAGTGCAACTCCAGAGCAAGCGCAAGAAGTTCACGCGTTTATTCGTAATCGACTCTCTGAAGTGTCTCCATTTATTGGAGAGAATATTCGCATTTTATATGGCGGTAGTGTTACCCCATCAAATGCTGCTGATATATTTGCCCAACCAGACGTAGATGGTGGATTGATTGGCGGAGCTAGCTTAAACTCTAGCGAGTTTTTAAGTTTATGTTCCATAGCGATGAGCGCATAATATTATGTATGAAGTTTTAATTGTTGTTTACTTGGTTGTTGCGATTGGTCTAGTAGGACTGATTTTAATTCAACAAGGTAAAGGCGCAGATATGGGTTCTTCTTTTGGTGCTGGTGCATCAGGAACTCTATTTGGCTCAAATGGTTCAGGTAACTTCCTGACCCGTAGCACCGCTGTTTTAGCGATTGGTTTTTTCGCATTAAGCCTTATTTTAGGTAACTTAAGTGCAAACCACTCTAAAAAAGATGATGCTTGGAATGATTTAGGTTCTGCAGTAGAGCAAGTTGAACAAGCTCCTACTCAGGCTGAAACCTCAGAATCAGAAATTCCTGACTAAATTATTGCCTCTAATTGGCAAAAAACTAGTAGTGATTGCTTTAGCTAACTAGTGTAAAAAGTTTGAATGCGGATGTGGCGGAATTGGTAGACGCGCCATCTTGAGGGGGTGGTGAGCTATGCTCGTGTGGGTTCAAGTCCCACCATCCGCACCAAAATTTAATTAATCAGCCTCAAGTTAACACTGATTAATTATTGCAAGCAAAGACGTAAGTTAATATAATTGCGCAAGTTGACGCGGGGTGGAGCAGTTTGGTAGCTCGTCGGGCTCATAACCCGAAGGTCGTCGGTTCAAATCCGGCCCCCGCAACCAGCTTATTATTTATTTCTTATTTCTAAGGATAAATAATTAAAAGGTTCTATATTTAAGACCTCGTTATTGCGGGGTTTTTTGTTATATGGAGCTTAGTAACTCCGTGATTTTACGGACTTTCTTGGGGCTATTTGCCCTTTTTTTCGTTTTTGGGGGTCATTTTTGGCAACATTAGAAACTAAACTGACAGAAATGCTGACAGTACCTGTTGAAGCGTTAGGTTTTCAACTTTGGGGTATTGAGTTTGTCCATGCAGGGCGTCATTCAATATTACGTGTATTTATTGATGGTGAAAACGGTATCAATATTGAAGATTGTGCTGAAGCCAGCCGCCAAGTTAGTGCTGTTCTAGATGTTGAAGACCCAATTTCGACAGAATACACACTAGAAGTTTCATCGCCAGGTGTAGATAGACCACTATTTACGGCTGAGCAATACGCTGCTTATATCGGCGAAGATGCAAAAGTACAGTTAACGATGCCTGTTGCAGGTAGTCGTAATTTAAAAGGTGCTATTACGGCAATTGAAGGGCAAATGCTGACAATTACCGTTGATGGTGAAGATTTGATTGTGGCTTTAGATAATGTGCGTAAAGGCAACATTATTGCGAAGTTTTGATAGTTTCAAGGTGAACGAGGCAAGACATAATGAATAAAGAGATTCTGCTAGTCGCAGAGGCGGTATCCAATGAAAAAGCCGTCCCACGCGAGAAAATATTCGAAGCGCTAGAAATTGCTCTAGCCACAGCAACTAAGAAAAAATACGAAGGCGAAATTGAAGTTCGCGTTGCTATTGACCGTAAAACGGGCCACTACGACACTTTCCGTCGTTGGATGGTTGTTGATGATCAAGGCGAAGCTTTAGAAAACCCTTATAGTGAAATTACACTTGAAGCTGCACGTTTTGAAAATCCTGAAATTCAACCGGGTGAGTTCATCGAAGATGAAATCGATTCAGTTGTTTTTGACCGTATTACAACGCAAACAGCGAAGCAAGTTATTGTACAAAAAGTACGTGAAGCTGAACGCGCACAAATCGTAGAGCAGTTCATCGAAAGAGAAGGTGAAATTGTTACTGGTGTTGTCAAGAAAAGCACCCGCGAAAGTGTAGTCGTTGATTTAGGTAATAACGCAGACGGTGTGATTTATAAAGAAGACATCATCAGTCGTGAATCTTTCCGCCCAGGTGACCGTGTTCGTGCATTACTTTATGCCGTTCGCCCAGAAGCTCGTGGCGCGCAACTATTTTTAACCCGTAGTAAGCCTGAGATGATCATCGAGCTATTCAGAGTAGAAGTACCTGAAATTTTAGATGAAATGATTGAAATCATGGGCGCAGCACGTGATCCAGGCGCTCGCGCTAAGATTGCAGTGAAAACTAACGATAAGCGTATCGACCCAATCGGTGCTTGTGTTGGTATGCGTGGTGCACGTGTTCAAGCTGTATCAAATGAATTAAGCGGTGAGCGTGTTGATATCGTTATGTGGGATGACAATCCTGCACAATACGTGATCAATGCAATGGCACCAGCTGATGTTGCTTCAATCATTGTTGATGAAGACAACCACTCAATGGATATTGCTGTTGAAGCAGATAGTTTGGCACAAGCAATTGGCCGTAACGGTCAAAATGTTCGTTTAGCTACTCAACTAACAGGTTGGGAACTTAACGTGATGACCGTTGAGGAGCTAAACGCTAAGCATCAAGCTGAAAGCGCTAAAGTGATTAGCTTGTTTGTTGAAACATTAGACGTTGACGAAGATTTTGCAACCGTTCTTGCTGAAGAAGGTTTCACTTCTTTAGAAGAAATTGCATACGTACCAGAAGCAGAACTGTTAGAAGTTGACGGTTTTGATGAAGATATTGTTGCTGCCTTGCGCGAACGTGCCAAAGCAGCGATTTCGACTCGAGCATTAGCAACGGAAGAAGCACTTGATGGTGCAGAACCGGCTGCTGATTTATTAGCGTTAGATGGTTTAGAAAAGCATTTAGCATATGTTCTTGCAAGTAAAGGTGTGTCGACCTTAGAAGACTTAGCAGAACAAGGTATTGACGATTTAATCGATATTGAAGAATTGACAGAAGAAAAAGCAGGTGAGCTCATCATGGCTGCCCGTAATATCTGTTGGTTTGGCGAAGAAGCATAAGTCGATCAACAGGGGGATTTAATTGATGGCAGATACAAGTATAGATAAATTGGCCACAGAAGTGGGCAAGAATGTAGACAGACTGATTGAACAGTTTGCCGAAGCGGGAATTAAGAAGACTAAAACTGACAGCGTTTCTGAAACAGAAAAGCAAACGTTGTTAGATCACTTAAAGAAGCAGCATGGTGGTGAAAATGCGCCGCAAAAAATGACTTTGCAACGCAAAACTGTGTCTACTTTAAGCGTGAATGCCGGTGGTGGCCAATCTAAAGACGTTAAAGTTGAAGTACGTAAGAAACGTACTTTCGTTAAACGTGATGAAAGTGAATTAGCCGCAGAAGCAGAAAAACAAGCACAACAGCAAAAAGAAGCAGAAGCGGCGGCAAAAGCTGCAGCAGAAGCTAAAGCTGCTGAAGACAAAGCTAAGGCTGAAGCAAAAGCTAAAGCCGATGCAGAAGCTAAGGCAAAGAAAGAAGCCGAAGCTAAAGCAAAAGCAGAAGCAAAACCTGCTAAAGCTGATGATGCTGAAACTGCTGCAGCTAAAGCTGAAGCTGAGCGTATTAAAGCTGCTCAAGAAGAAGCGTTAACTAAAAAGCAAAAAGAAGAAGCTGCACAAGCTGCTGAAACTGCGCGTAAACTTGCTGAAGAAAACTCTAAGCGTTGGGCTGAAGAAGAGCGTCAACGTATAGAAGCTGAGAAAAGCAGCGACCATCACATCACAACATCTAAAGCTGCTCGTGCTGCTGAAGATAGCTCTGATGCTGCAGAAGAAAAACGTGGCCGTCGTTCTCGTAACAAGAATGCGAACAAGAAACGTGGTGGCAAAGGCGGTCGTGATAACCGTTCAAGAGGCGCTCGTAACCAAAGTACTGCTCCTGAATCAATGGCACACGGCTTTAACAAGCCTGTCGCAGTAGTTAAAGGCGACATTCGTATTGGTGAAACCGTTTCTGTTGCTGAACTTGCGCAGCGTATGTCTGTTAAAGCAACTGAAATCATCAAGCAAATGATGAAAATGGGTTCAATGGTTACGATTAACCAAATCCTTGACCAAGAAACAGCACAAATGGTTGCTGAAGAAATGGGTCACAAAGTTGTACTACTACGTGAAAACAAATTAGAGCATCAAGTACTTGGTGATCGTGATGAAGAGAACGTTGTTCTAGAAACACGTGCTCCAGTTGTGACCATCATGGGTCACGTTGACCATGGTAAAACATCATTACTTGATTATATTCGTCGTGCAAAAGTTGCCGATGGTGAAGCCGGTGGTATTACGCAGCATATTGGTGCTTACCACGTTGAAACTGACAACGGCATGATCACTTTCTTAGATACTCCTGGTCACGCAGCGTTCACTTCTATGCGTGCTCGTGGTGCTAAAGCAACAGATATCGTTGTATTGGTCGTTGCTGCTGATGATGGTGCTATGCCTCAGACAATTGAAGCAATCCAACATGCTAAAGCCGGTAACGTGCCGTTAATCATTGCTGTGAACAAAATGGATAAGCCAGAAGCTGATCCAGAACGTGTTAAGAGTGAATTAGCACAGCATGGTGTAATGTCTGAAGATTGGGGCGGCGAGCATATGTTCGTCAACGTTTCAGCTAAAGCAGGTACAGGTATCGATGAGCTACTTGAAGGCATTCTTTTACAAGCTGAAGTTCTAGAGCTTCAAGCTGTTCGTGAAGGTATGGCTGCAGGTGTGGTTATCGAATCTAAATTGGATAAAGGTCGTGGCCCAGTTGCTACTGTTCTTGTTCAAGAAGGTACGTTACGCCAAGGTGATATCGTTCTTTGTGGTCTTGAGTACGGTAAAATCCGTGCGATGAAAGATGAAAACGGTAAGAGCATTACTGAAGCTGGTCCATCAATCCCTGTTGAGATTTTAGGTCTTTCAGGTGTGCCATCAGCGGGTGATGAAGCGACAGTTGTACGTGATGAACGTAAAGCTCGTGAAGTTGCACTTTACCGTCAAGGTAAATTCCGTGATGTTAAACTTGCGCGTCAGCAGAAGTCTAAACTTGAGAACATGTTTGCGAACATGACTGAAGGCGAAGTACAAGAGCTAAACATCGTACTTAAAGCAGACGTTCAAGGTTCACTTGAAGCAATTTGTGATTCATTAACTAAACTGTCTACTGACGAAGTTAAAGTTAGCATTATTGCTCGTGGTGTTGGTGCATTAACAGAAACTGATGCAACACTTGCAGCAGCTTCAAACGCTATCATGGTTGGTTTCAACGTTCGTGCTGATGCACAAGCGCGTAAGACAATTGAAGCTGAAAGCGTTGATTTACGCTACTACAGCGTTATCTATGACCTAATTGATGAAGTTAAAGCGGCAATGACCGGCATGTTAGCGCCTGAGTTCAAGCAGCAAATCATCGGTCTAGCTGAAGTACGTGACGTATTTAAGTCGCCTAAGATTGGTGCAATTGCGGGTTGTATGGTTACTGAAGGTACCATCAAACGTAGCGCTCCTATCCGTGTACTACGTGAAAACGTGGTTATCTACGAAGGTGAACTAGAATCATTACGTCGCTTTAAAGATGATGTAAACGATGTCCGTAATGGCATGGAATGTGGTATCGGTGTGAAGAACTACAATGACGTCAAAGTTGGCGATCAGATTGAGGTCTTCGAGACGGTCGAAGTGGCCAGAACGCTGTAACACAGAAAGGGCGGCGTAAGCCGCCTTTTTTATTTATATAAAGCTATAAGGTATTAATGTTATGGCAAAAGAATTTAGTCGTACACGCCGTATTGCACAGCAACTCCAGCAAGAGTTAGCGATGATTTTACAGCGCGACATGAAAGATCCACGTATCGGCTTCGTGACAGTAAACGATGTTGATGTCTCTCGTGATTTAAGCTTTGCGAAAGTTTTTGTGACTTTCTTCGAAGAAGATCAAGAGTTGGTTGAACAAAAAATTGAAGCTCTGACAGCGGCTGCGCCTTATGTGAGAACATTGGTTGCAAGTCGAATGAAACTGCGTGTTATGCCGGAGCTGCGTTTCGTATACGATAGTTCGTTAGTTGAAGGCATGCGCATGTCTAACTTAGTGAGCCAAGTGATTACACAAGATAAAGCTAAGCAAGACAAAGCAAGACAAGATGAGTTTGGCTCTGACGATGTTGATGCATCAGAAGATAAAACTGAGGATAAAGATTAATGGCTCGTCGTCGCAAAGGTCGTTTTATTAATGGCATCGTACTTTTAGATAAAGGTACTGGTATCAGTTCTAACCATGCTTTGCAACGCGTCAAACGTCTTTATAACGCCAATAAAGCAGGCCATACTGGTGCTTTAGACCCTTTAGCCACAGGTATGCTCCCCGTTTGCTTAGGCGAAGCAACCAAGTTCTCTCAACACCTTTTAGATGCGGACAAGCGTTATTTGGTGACAGCTAAATTAGGTGAAAGAACAGACACCAGTGATTCTGATGGTGAAGTTGTTCAGATCCGACCGGTTAAGTTTGAGCAAAAGCTGTTAGAGGATTCTTTAGAGCATTTTCGCGGTGACACCATGCAAGTGCCTTCAATGTTCTCTGCACTAAAGTATCAAGGGCAGCCTTTATACAAGTATGCTCGTGAAGGCATTGAGGTTCCTCGAGAAGCCCGTCCTATTACCGTATTTGAGTTGCTATTTGTTAGCCTAGAAGGCGATGACTTAACACTTGATATTCATTGCTCAAAAGGCACCTACATTCGTACCATCATTGATGATTTAGGTGAAATGTTAGGTTGTGGCGCACATGTCACTATGCTGAGACGAACCCAAGTTGCAGGCTATCCATATGAGAAAATGGTGACGCTTGAGCAGTTAACTGAATTAGCTGAACACGTCGATAAAGAAGATGAGTCTTCTTTTAGCGTGTTAGATGATTTGTTGTTGCCAATGGACACTGCTGTAGCAAACTTCACCGAAGTTAATTTACCGGATGCTTGTGAGCAATTTATTATGCAAGGTCAGCCTGTTCAGGCTACAGGCTTAAAAGCAGGTGAATTGGTCAGAATGACGTTAGGTGAGCAGCGTCGCTTTATCGGAATAGGTACCATGAATGATGATGGTTTGCTGGCTCCTAAGCGTCTAGTTGTTGATCACAGTGCAGAATAATCATTAATTACTAGCTTTTATCGGCTGTTAAGTGTTTTTTATTGCGATAGTGACTGAATATAGTTAGAATGTCGCCCCCTCTGGCTGAGTTAGTGATTGGCTAGAGTTAATTTAATTTTTTCTGGAGATAAATATGTCACTAAGTAATGAACAAAAAGCAGCTATCGTAGCTGAATACAGCCGTGGTGAAAACGACACTGGTTCAACTGAAGTACAAGTTGCTTTATTGACTGCACAGATTAACCATCTGCAAGGTCACTTCAAAGAGCACATCCATGATCACCATTCACGTCGTGGTCTATTACGTATGGTTAGCGCACGTCGTAAACTTACTGCTTACTTAAAGCGTAAAGACGTAGCTCGTTATACTGCTCTTATCCAGAAGTTAGGTTTACGTCGTTAATAACGATGTTTAATTTGATTGTGTTTACATAGTCAAATTCTAACCGTAAAAAAGGAGGCTTAAGCCTCCTTTTTTATTATGTCCAATTCAGTCATACATCATCGCTTTACGTCATTCTTTAAAGCTAGTTGCTGGCATTTATACCTGTTCTAACGGCATACTCATTTCAGTAAAATATTGCGCTTCAAACTCGTCTAGCGGTAAGGGCTTACTGAAAAAGAAGCCTTGGCCAATTTGGCAATTATGCTGCTGAAGCCAAGTGAGTTGTTCTTGGTTCTCAATACCTTCTGCAACAATATCTAAATTCAGTTGCTGACCTAACATCAAAATGGTTGAAGCAATTGATGCATCATGGGGTAAATCAGATACAAACCCTCGGTCAATCTTCATCGTTGTAATAGGCAGATGTCTTAAGTATGACAATGATGAATACCCTGTACCAAAATCATCAACCGCTATACCAAACCCTGCACTTTTTAGCTGCTCAAGTTTAGTAATTGCTTGATCGACATCATTCATCAAAGAAGTCTCAGTTATCTCAATTTCTAAGAGTTCAGGACGAATTTGATATCTAAGCGCTAATTGTTTAATGTCAGAAACCAAACTGGCATCAGCGAACTGCTGCGATGCCACATTCACTGCAATTGGAATGGCATAATTGTATTTCTTTTCCCATTCACGAATGACCTTACAGCTTTGCTCGATAACCCAGCGGCCTATAGGAATGATTATCCCTGTTTCCTCTGCGATAGGTATGAAAGACATCGGCGGCACGAGTTCGCCATTCTTTTGCCAACGGATAAGTGCTTCACACCCCATAATTCGATTCGTTTTTAGATCAAGTTTTGGTTGGAAGTATAATAAGAATTCATTGTGCTTCAGGGCATCATGTAGTGAGGCTTCTGTTTTGAGCCTCACAGCTGCATTCTCGGTCATTTGTTGCTTAAAGAAAGCCCATTGATTAGAACCAGCAGCTTTAGCACTGTACATAGCGATATCAGCGTGTCGAATAAGATCCTCTGCGCCAGGGCCATCTTCAGGATAAATAGAGATACCGATTGATGCCGCAGGGTGAATGGCGTGCTCGTTAAGTTGTACGGGGGCATTAAGTTGCTTTTGCAGTTTATCGACGAAGTCAGCTGCTTGATCTGGTGTTTCTATATCATCAGCGACAATAACAAACTCATCGCCACCTAATCTTGCTACGCCGCCTCTGTCACCTACAACGGTTTCTAAAATCCTCGCGACACGTGCTAGGAATTGATCCCCAATAGCATGACCCAATGAATCATTCACGTTTTTAAAGCGGTCTAAATCGATAAAGAGTAGTGCAAAGTGTCTTTTGTGAACCCGTGCTCGTTGAATGGTTACATCCAAAGTTTCGAGCAATAAGGTGCGATTAGGCAAACTGGTTAATGGATCCCGAGTTGCCATTTTTCTGAGTTTATTCTGAGTCTGACTAAACTGTAATAAAATCTGGTTGAACTTTGAGGTCACTAGCCCAAGCTCATCATCTTTGTGAGCCTTAGCCATAGGCAGTAAGTTTTCATCGGGCAAGTCTGGGTCAATTTTATCAATTGCTTCACTAATTTGGGCAATGGGTTGAGTCAAAAAGCGGTGGAAAACGATAGTTAATACTAAGGTGAGTAATAAAGCTCGTGCTAACGTTGCAATAAAGCCGAGTTGTAACTGATTAAATAGGTTATTAGTCATCTCTTGTGTGTTGTAAAAGATGGTAAGCGTTCCAATCAGTTGCTGTTTTTTATTGCCTTCAAAATAAAAAGGGCGGTATAGCGGTCGTGAAATCTCATTTAAGTCTTTAAATAAAAAGTGGCTTAAATTGTCGTAGTTTTCAGAGAATTGTTTTGGTTGATTACTGGCTGTTACGAAAAGGCTACCATCATCTAAGGTAATGACTGCAGAGCTAATATTATCAATTTTGATAATACCCTCTAAGGTTTGTTCGGTTTGTTTATCATCTAGTGCCCAAACTGCATTAGAGGCAGTTTGTTCTACTGAATTAAGTAACTCTTCTTGAGAGGCGGTAAGCTGCTGTTTGGTTGTGACGACAACTAAAGCTATCTCGACAACAAAAATGGCAATCGCAAAAAACAAAGCAGTAAATACAACTAAGTTAGTTTGCTTCCATGTCAGAGATTTAAACCTTGGTGTCATTCAAACGATTCCATTTGTTTTTATTACAGTTTCATAGAGCAGATATCGATTAGAGAGTAAATCTGCTGTGCCTAATCACTTATTAATTTATATCGCTTTCGCATCATCTCACTTTAGACAAAATCAGATTAAATGTCATTAATTATAGCGATAACCTTATTCAACAAGAGAGGTACTTCAAGCAGTTAAGCAATTTTGAGCGGCTTTGTCATCCTGCTGTCATCAAATGCAATTATTTACAATGGCTGTTATCGGCTTCATTTTTGGTAAATTTAATTATTTTTTAGCGGTATATTGCGATGCGCTTTAACTATTGTAAAAAATTGCAGTATACTTATGCGCGTAATTTAAAGGTCAATAATTAAGGAATGGGTCACGTGAATCCAATTGTAAAGAGTTTTGAGTATGGTCAACATACCGTCACCTTAGAAACAGGTGTTATTGCACGTCAAGCAGATGCTGCAGTTTTAGCGAGCATGGGCGATACAACAGTTTTAGTAACTGTTGTTGGTAAAAAAGTAGCGGATCCAAGCCGTGACTTCTTCCCATTAACAGTTAACTACCAAGAAAAAACCTACGCAGCAGGTAAAATCCCTGGTGGTTTCTTCAAGCGTGAAGGTCGCCCTTCTGAAGATGAAACACTGATTGCTCGTTTAATCGACCGTCCAATTCGTCCTTTATTTCCGAACGGTTTTAAAAACGAAGTTCAAGTAATCATTACGGTAGTTTCAGTTGATCCACAAATTGAACCAGATATGGTTGCAATGATTGGTACTTCAGCTGCGCTTTCTATTTCAGGTATCCCATTTAATGGCCCTATCGGCGCAGCACGCGTTGGTTACATTGATGGCGAATATCTATTAAACCCAACAGTTGATCAAGTTGCTGAAAGTGACCTTGACTTAGTTGTTGCTGGTACTGAATCAGCTGTATTGATGGTTGAATCAGAAGCAAAATCATTAGCTGAAGAAATCATGCTAGGTGCGGTGACTTACGGTCACGACCAGCAGCAAGTTGTTGTTCAAGCTATTGCAGAATTCAAAGCTGAAGCGGGTAAACCTACTTGGGATTGGACTGCTCCAGTACAAGATCAAGATTTAGTAGCTCAAATTAAAGAGTTAGCTGAAGAAGGCATGACTGCGGCTTACCAAATCGAAGTTAAGCAAGACCGTTATGCTCAAGTTGGCGTAGTTAAAGCGGCTGCTAAAGAAGCATTGATTGCTCAAAATCCTGATGTTGATACTCGTGAAGTTGACAACTTATTAGGTAGTCTTGAAAAAGACGTAGTTCGTGGTCGTATTATCAGTGGCAAGCCACGTATCGACGGTCGTGAACCAGATATGATCCGCGCATTAAACGTATTAGCGGGTGTACTTCCACGTACACACGGTAGTTCTTTATTTACCCGTGGTGAAACTCAAGCATTAGTAACTTGTACTTTAGGTACTGAACGTGATGCTCAAAAAATTGACAGCATCATGGGCGAGCGTACTAATCGCTTTATGCTTCATTACAACTTCCCTCCTTATTCTGTTGGTGAAACAGGTATGGTTGGTTCGCCTAAGCGTCGTGAAATTGGTCACGGTAAATTAGCTTGGCGTGGTATCAATGCTGTTATGCCTTCTGCTGAAGAATTCCCATACAGTGTTCGTGTTGTATCTGAAATCACAGAATCAAACGGTTCAAGCTCTATGGCTTCTGTTTGTGGTACTTCATTAGCGTTAATGGATGCGGGTGTACCTATCAAGACTTCTGTTGCTGGTATCGCAATGGGTCTAGTAAAAGAAGGCGACGACTTTGTTGTTCTTTCTGATATCTTAGGTGATGAAGATCACTTAGGTGACATGGACTTTAAAGTAGCGGGTACTCGTGACGGTATTACTGCTCTGCAGATGGATATCAAGATTGAAGGTATCACTAAAGAGATCATGGACATCGCACTGCAACAAGCATACGGCGCACGTGTTCATATTCTTAACGTTATGGACCAAGCAATTGGTGGCGCACGTGAAGATATCTCTGATCACGCTCCACGTATCACGACTATCAAGATTAATCCTGAGAAGATCCGTGACGTTATCGGTAAAGGTGGTGCGACTATCCGTGCACTTACTGAAGAAACAGGTACAACAATTGAGCTTGACGACAACGGTACTGTGAAGATTGCATCTTCAAACGGTGAAGCAACGAAAGAAGCTATCCGTCGTATCGAAGAAATCACTGCTGAAGTTGAAGTGGGTCGCATCTATAAAGGTAAGGTTATCCGTATCGTTGATTTCGGTGCATTCGTTAACATCCTACCTGGTAAAGACGGCTTAGTTCACATCTCACAAATCAGTGAAGAGCGTGTAGCTAACGTTTCTGACCATCTTGAAATGAATCAAGAAGTTGACGTTAAAGTGATGGAAGTTGACCGTCAAGGTCGTGTAAGACTTTCTATCAAAGAAGCGAACGCTAAAGAAGAAGCTGCTGCAGAATAATATCTGACACTAAGCGTAAATTAAAAGGAGATCTTCGGGTCTCCTTTTTTGTGCCTATAATTTGTCGATAAATGCTTAGTGTAGACGTTATGGATATTGAATGAATACGTTGAGCAAGTCATGTAAGTTATCAATTTCAACCGTAGCTTATTAACTCTAAAGCTGGCTATATCATCAGTTATGCTGGTAAATGAAATTTTATTGGTATCTGCATAGCCCTTATGGAGATTGGTTGATATGATGCAAAGTAATTATAGAACCTGATAAGGTATTTAAATGGAACAGAAATTACGTACCACAGTTGTCGCATTATGTGTGGGTGCCAGTTTGTTATTGTCAGGTTGTGCCTCTTTATCTGGTAGTGCCGATAGCGCAGCGAATGGCAAAATCATGGTTGCGCCAAATGTCCCAGACTACAAACTTGAAGTAACCTTAGCCAAATTAAATGAAATTCTTGGCACGATGGAACTAACGCCTGAACAACGAGCGCGTTTTCATTATGATCGTGGCGTAATATATGACAGCGTTGGTTTACGTTTACTTGCAAGAATAGATTTTCATCAAGCCATTAAACTACAGCCTAATTTAGCCGACGCTTATAACTTCTTAGGGATTTATTACACCCAAGAGGGGGAGTTTGAAAGTGCTTACGAGTCATTTGATGGCGTACTTGAGTTATCACCTGAATATGATTATGCCTATTTGAACCGTGGTATTGCTTTGTATTACGGCGAGCGTTATGAATTAGCCGCTCAAGACATGAAAGACTTTTTACGAAAGGATCCTTCTGATGGCTACCGTGCTTTGTGGTTATATCTAGTCGACTCACCAAGAGATGCAGAGTCAGCACAGCTAGCATTAGCGGAAAATCGTCAGTCATTGAATGATCAGGCTTGGTCGTCAGTGTTAGTTGACTACTACTTAGGTAAAATGACTAAAGAGCAGGTTTTTGAGGCTGCTAAGGTCAATTTAAACCAGCCTAAAGAATATTCTGAGCGCTTATGTGAAGCCTATTTTTACATTGCCAAAAAAGCAGTTGAGCAACAAGATTACCAACTTGCTATTGATTACTATCGATTGAGCTTGGCAACTAATATTTATGATTTTGTAGAGCATCGCTATGCAAGAATCGAACTTGCTCAAGCGCAGCAGCAATTAATTGAACAAGAATCGGCTCAAACAAACTAATTGAGTGAATATCTAAAAGGCCGATAATGTTATTATCGGCCTTTTTCTTTTTACTCCTCAGGGCTAAGATTTATAAGCTCAGATTTTCTAGTTCAAATTCTGCAGTTAAGCAAGGCTAGTTCAAACTTCACTGACATCGTCAATCAGCTTTTGGTTTTGACTCACCAATACTCAAGACTTTACCTAGCCAACTATCCTCGGAAACGCTATAATTTGCGCCATTTTATTTATGCTAGGGCAAAGTAACTCATGTCAGCTCACACAGTCGAGGTCGATAAACGTCGTACCTTCGCGATTATTTCGCATCCCGATGCCGGTAAAACGACTATCACCGAGAAAGTTCTTTTATTCGGACAAGCTATCCAAACTGCAGGTACTGTAAAAGGTCGTGGATCAAAGCAGCACGCAAAGTCTGATTGGATGGAAATGGAAAAAGATCGTGGTATTTCTATCACGACGTCTGTGATGCAGTTTCCTTATAGTGATTGCTTAGTCAATCTTCTTGATACACCTGGTCACGAAGACTTCTCGGAAGATACCTATCGTACCTTAACAGCAGTTGATTCATGTTTAATGGTCATTGACTCTGCTAAAGGTGTCGAAGATAGAACACGTAAACTGATGGAAGTTACTCGACTTCGTGACACGCCGATTGTCACTTTCATGAACAAATGTGATCGTGATATTCGCGATCCTATGGAAGTGATGGACGAAGTAGAAAATGAGCTGAAAATTGCCTGTGCTCCAATTACTTGGCCAATTGGTTGTGGTAAATCCTTTAAAGGTGTTTACCATATTCTGCGTGATGAAACTGTGCTTTATCAATCTGGTCAAGGTCATACGATTCAAGAAGTCCGTATCGTTAAAGGGCTTGAAAATCCAGATTTAGATGAAGCCGTTGGTAGTGAGCTGGCTGAGCAATTACGTGAAGAGTTAGAGCTGGTTATTGGTGCTTCACATGAGTTTGAACTTGAGCCTTTTTTGAAAGGTGAACTTTCACCGGTCTTTTTTGGTACTGCATTAGGTAACTTTGGTGTTGATCATGTACTTGATGGTCTAACAGAGTGGGCTCCTAAGCCACAACCTCGTGCAACGGAGATGGGTGATATCCATGCTGAAAATGAAAAGTTCAGCGGCTTTGTATTTAAAATTCAAGCTAACATGGACCCTAAACATCGTGACCGTGTTGCGTTTATGCGTATTGTTTCTGGTAAATATCAGAAAGGCATGAAAATGCACCATGTTCGTGCCGGCAAAGATGTGCGCATTTCTGATGCGTTAACCTTTGTTGCGGGTGACCGTGAGCAAGTAGAAGAAGCATACCCTGGTGATATTATCGGGTTACATAACCACGGTACTATTCAAATTGGTGATACCTTCTCACAAGGTGAGAAGCTTAAGTTTACGGGTATTCCTAACTTCGCACCTGAAATGTTCCGCCGTATTCGCTTAAAAGATCCGCTGAAGCAAAAGCAATTGCTTAAAGGTTTAGTGCAGCTAGCTGAAGAAGGCGCTGTGCAGGTATTTAGACCACTTGATACCAATGACCTTATTGTTGGTGCTGTTGGTGTGCTGCAATTTGAAGTGGTTGTAGGCCGTCTTAAGAGCGAGTACAACGTAGAAGCGATTTATGAAGGCATTAGTGTGTCGACAGCCCGTTGGGTTTATTGTAAAGACGAGCGTAAGCTAGAAGAGTTCCGCCGTAAGTGCAGTGCAAACTTAGCACTAGATGGTGGCGATAACTTAACGTATATCGCACCTACCATGGTAAATCTGAATTTATCAATGGAACGCTACCCAGATGTTGAGTTTGCCAAAACACGAGAAAATTAATCCATAAACTCTAAAGAGTCGGTATTGATGAATATTAAAGGCGGATTTTCCGCCTTTTTTTATGCTCAAATAGGCCAAATAAATCGGTTTGTATAAACGGAATAATCAGTATATTTTGGAGCAAGAAATACTTATCAGCATCGACTATTCCATTATTTGTGTGCGATAAGCTTTTAGCATTCAGTATTCTTTAAGCCGTTTTTGATAGGTTAAACTTAGCAACGACGATTAATAATAACCTGATGTATAAATGATTTTAGTCAAAGGGAGAGATATACATGATTGATTCTCATGCACATTTAGATCTTGCTGACTTTGATCATGACAGGGCTGAATTATTTAATGCTATGGCATTAAAAGGAATTAACTCGGCTTTAATCCCTGCGATTAGTGAACAGCGTTGGGAAAATCAATTAGCGATAGCACAGCAATATCATTGCTATTTTGCTTTGGGTATTCACCCTTGGTATGTTCCCGAAGACATTAACGCATCACTCGTATCACTGGAGAATATGCTCGCCAAACATGCGGCAAATGACAGACTTGTAGCCGTTGGTGAGTGCGGATTAGATAAGCTAAAACCAGACTTTGATAGACAACAACAGCTGTTATCTGGACAATTAAAAATTGCAATTAACATGGAGTACCCAGTGATTCTTCATGGAGTGAAATGTCACCAAGAGTTATTGTCATTATTAAACCGATTCCCTAATCCCAAAGGGGGCGTTATTCATGGTTTTTACGGTGCGCCAGAGTTGGCAAGTCGATATATTGAACTAGGATATAAATTGGGTATCGGTGGCTTATTACTCAATCCAAAAGCCAAAAAGTTAAGAAAAACGATCACTGAATTGGATATTAAACATTTCATAATTGAAACAGACTCGCCTAGCATGACCCCCTATAATGCAACCGAAAAACGAAATACTCCGCTTATTTTGCCAAATGTGGCCTCTGAGATCGCAAATTTACAGAAAAAAACAACTGTTTTTATATTAGAACGATTGAATAAAAACTTCTCCCAACTGTTTGAGCTGTCGTAATTTTTTTTTAAACATGGTTATTAATAAATATTAATGTTTCATAAGATCCTGAAATTAAACTCTAAAAGTATGATCTAATCCACGATTTTCATCTGCTCCTCAGTTATAATCATTAACGGAAAATAGGTGAGTTAACAACAATTATACAAATCGTTAACATAAATAAGGGTGATGATTAATGGATATACTAATGAGTCTAGTTGGGGTGGTTACCATACTAGCAATCGGTTATGCACTATCAAACAACAGAAAAGCTATTAATGTTCGTACTGTTGGTGGCGCTTTAGCAATTCAAGCATTCTTTGCTGGTTTTGTTTTATACGTTCCAGTTGGTAAAGACATTTTAAAAGGTGTTTCTGACGCAGTATCTAGCGTAATTGGTTACACTCAAAATGGTATTAACTTCTTATTTGGCGACTTAGCCCAATTTAAAGTTGGTTTCATCTTCGCGGTAAACGTACTTCTGGTTATCGTATTCTTCTCTTCTTTAATTGCAGTTCTTTACTACTTGGGCATCATGCAGTGGATCATCCGTATTATCGGTGGTGGTTTACAAAAAGCATTAGGCACTAGCCGTACAGAGTCTATGTCTGCAACGGCTAACATCTTCGTTGGTCAAACTGAAGCTCCTTTAGTTGTACGTCCTTTCATCGCGACAATGACTAACTCTGAATTATTCGCAATCATGGTTGGTGGTTTAGCATCAATCGCGGGTTCAGTATTAGCTGGTTATGCGCAAATGGGTGTACCGATTGAGTACTTAGTTGCTGCATCATTCATGGCTGCTCCAGGTGGTCTTATGATGGCTAAGCTAATGCATCCTGAAACTGAAGAAGCTAAAAACGAAATGTCAGATCTTCCTGAAGATCCTGACAAGCCAGCAAACGTGTTAGACGCTGCTGCTGCAGGTGCTTCATCTGGTATGCACTTAGCACTTAACGTTGGTGCAATGTTGATTGCTTTCGTTGGTTTGATTGCAATGATCAACGGTATCATCGGTGGTGTAACAGGTTGGTTCGGTCTTGAAGGTATTACTTTAGAGCTAATCTTAGGTTACATCTTCATGCCATTAGCATTCTTAATCGGTGTACCTTGGAACGAAGCATTAGTTGCTGGTTCTTTCATCGGTCAAAAGATTGTTGTTAACGAATTCGTAGCATACCTTAACTTTGCTCCTTACTTACTTGATGCATCAGCAGAAGGTTACCAAGTGGTAGCAGAAACAGGCATGATGATGACTGACAGAACCAAAGCGATTATCTCATTCGCATTATGTGGTTTTGCTAACTTATCTTCTATTGCAATTCTATTAGGTGGTTTAGGTGCAATGGCTCCTAGCCGTCGCCATGACTTAGCTAGACTAGGTATCCGTGCTGTTATTGCCGGCTCTTTAGCTAACTTAATGAGTGCGACTCTAGCTGGTTTATTCTTAGCGATTTAATTGTCTAAGACAACCTTGAGTTGAGTAAATGAAGGCTGTTGTTACCTCGGTAATAGCAGCTTTTTTTTAGGTTTTTTTACCTAAGTTAATTGAAGTTTAATCTCGCTAGCCCGTTGGCTGGCATATGACTTGCTTTGTTAAATCACCAGTTTTTTATATTACTTTACTCAAAAAATGCAGTTTATTAGTCATAAATGTTCTAAGTTGTTAGTAGAAAGTAGAGATATTGTTCACATTTTGGGATTAAGTATTCGTATTTTTACCAAATAATATTGAGCTTTTATCCAATCTATGTACAATGCAAACGTTTATAAAAATCGCCACCCACGAAGGTGGTAAAATAAATATATCAATGGGGTTGATAATGAAAAACGTTAAAACTTTAGCTTTAGCTGCTACAACTATCGCTGCTATGTCTGCACCTGCAATGGCTGCTGACCGTGGTGAAGATATCCGTTCTGGTGATTACAGCTGGATGCAGTTCAATGCAATGTACGCATTTGACGAATTACCAAGTGCTGGCGAAAGTGGCCACGATTACTTAGAAATGGAATTTGGCGGCCGCGCTGGTGTTGTTGATTTATACGGTTACGTAGACGTATTCAACTTATTCACTCAAGATTCTGGTGACAAAGGCTACGGTGAAAGCCGTATGTTCATGAAGTTTGCACCTCGTTTCTCTTTAGATGCAATTACTGGTCTTGACCTTTCAGTTGGTCCTATCCAAGAAGTGTACTTCTCTACTCTATTCAACTGGGGTGGTGGAGCAATTGGTGAAGACGTAAACTCTTCTTTCTGGGGTTTAGGTGCTGACGTTATGGTTCCATGGTTAGGTAAAACTGGCATGAACTTATACGCTCACTACGACATGAATGGTAAAGATTGGAATGGTTACCAGTTCTCTGCTAACTGGTTCAAGCCTGTTCATAACTTCGATAACGGTACTTTCGTAGCGTTCCAAGGTTATGTTGATTACCAATTTGGTGCTGATGATGAGTACGGCGATGAGTTCGTTCCAATGTCTAGCAATGGTGGTGCAGCATACTTCGGTCTACACTGGCATTCAGATAACTACGCACTTGGTTACGGCCTAAAAGGCTACAAAGATGTATACCTTCTTGAAGATGGTGCTGGTATCGTTGGTCTAGAAACAACTGGTTGGGCTCACTACCTAACAGCTACTTACAAGTTCTAATCTAATTTGTAAGCTTTGGAGCCACATTATGTGGCTCCAAATTTATTGCAAAATATGTTAGTATTTACTTAAGTACATACAAAAATTTGTTAGAATGTATTTAGATAAATATTAAAGTCCAAACAATTTAAAATAGTGAACTAATATACTAGTGGTTCGGTATCAAATGTTTGGATTGATTTGCGCGCTAAAAGGGAATTTTCGCGGAATGGATGAAACAATTATTCTTTGTTTCACCTCTTCCGGTCTTCAAGGATTCAAGTCGTGGTACTCGTTATCAGATTGAATACTTAGTTCAGTAACTTATCAATTAATTTACTGGCAATGCTCGAAGGCCCGGCCTCTACATCAATCAACTGCCAGCTTTATGCATTGCCAAAACAAGATTTTTATTAGGTTTTTGTTTCGGAGAGCAAACATGAGTGATTTAAAAAAAGCAGCACAACTTGGTATCTCATTAATGGATTTAACCACATTAAATGACGATGATACTGATCAAAAAGTCATTGATTTATGCCACAAAGCGAATACTGCTGCTGGCCATACTGCTGCCATTTGTATTTATCCGCGTTTTATTCCAATTGCTCGTAAAACATTGAATGAGTTAGATTGCGAAGATATCAAAATCGCTACCGTAACTAACTTCCCACACGGTAATGATGATATTGCTATTGCAGTATTAGAAACTCGTGCTGCTGTTGCTTATGGCGCAGACGAAGTTGATGTGGTTTTCCCATACCGTTCATTAATGGCTGGTAACGAGTCTTTAGGTTTTGAGCTCGTTAAAGCATGTAAAGAAGCGTGTGGTGATGAAGCGATCTTAAAAGTGATTATCGAATCAGGCGAGCTTAAAGATCCTGCGTTAATCCGTAAAGCTTCTGAGTTATCGATTGATGCAGGTGCTGACTTTATTAAGACGTCAACGGGTAAAGTTCCTGTTAATGCGACATTGGAAGCTGCAGAAATTATGCTGACAGTTATCAGTGAGAAAAACCGTAATGTTGGCTTTAAGCCTGCAGGTGGTGTGCGCGATGCTGCACAAACAGCTGAGTTCTTAGGCGTGGCAGAGCGTATTTTAGGTGCAGAGTGGATTTCTCCAGCTAGCTTCCGTTTTGGTGCATCAAGCTTATTAACTAGCTTACTTCACACTCTAGATCTTGCTGATGCGCCTCAAGGTAAACAAGGATACTAAGCAGGTCGATTTGCTTAGTTAGACGTCTTAACGGTTTTAATTGATAGCACCAAGTAACATTGCATTATTTATTTGGTGCCATCTTGTTAAGGTGAAACTCTTGATTTTAAGTATGAATAAAAGGGTTTCATTGGAGGAAATGTTATGTTTCTCGCTCAAGAAATTATTCGTAAAAAACGTAATGGTGAAGCACTTAGTTCTGCTGAAATTCAATTCTTTGTAGACGGTATTACCCAAAATACTGTTTCTGAAGGACAAATTGCTGCATTCGGCATGGCAGTTTATTTTCAAGATATGAACATGGATGAACGTATTGCACTGACCACAGGCATGCGTGACTCTGGCACAGTACTTAGTTGGGATTCGTTATCGTTAAACGGACCGATTATTGATAAGCACAGTACTGGCGGAGTCGGTGATGTTATCAGTCTGATGCTTGGCCCTATGGCTGCGGCTTGCGGCGGTTATGTACCAATGATTTCCGGTCGTGGTTTAGGCCATACTGGTGGTACTCTCGATAAGTTTGATGCAATTCCAGGTTATCAAACCGAACCTTCAAGTGAACTCTTCCGTAAAGTAGTTAAAGAAGCTGGTGTCGCCATCATTGGCCAAACTGGTGATTTAGTCCCAGCTGATAAGCGCTTTTATTCTATTCGAGACAATACAGCGACAGTCGAGTCTATTTCTTTGATTACTGCTTCTATTCTTTCAAAGAAACTCGCAGCGGGCCTTGATGCATTAGCGATGGATGTCAAAGTCGGTAGTGGTGCGTTTATGCCAACTTACGAAGCATCTGAAGAGTTGGCTCGAAGTATTACTGCTGTTGCTAATGGCGCAGGGACTAAAACCACTGCATTACTCACTGACATGAACCAAGTACTAGCCTCATGTGCAGGTAATGCTGTCGAAGTTCGTGAAGCGATTAACTTCCTCACTGGTAAATATCGTAATCCGCGTCTATATGAAGTGACTATGGGCTTATGTGCGGAAATGCTAGTGTTAGGTGGCATTGCCCAAAATGATGCTGAAGCTCGTACTAAACTTAATGTTGTACTTGATAATGGTAAAGCCGCTGAGATTTTTGGCCGTATGGTGTCAGGTCTTGGTGGTCCGGCTGACTTCATTGAGTCATTCGATAAATATTTACCTCATGCATCGATTATCCGTCCTGTTTATGCCAGCCAACAAGGCTTTGCGCATAGCATGGATACTCGAGAGCTCGGCTTAGCTGTTGTTACTTTAGGTGGCGGACGCAGAAAGCCTGGTGATAAATTAGATTACAGTGTCGGATTAACCGATGTCTGTGCTTTAGGTGATGAGATTACTCAAGATAAACCTATTGCTATGATACATGCTCAATCAGAAGCGGCATTTGAAGAAGCTTCTGCCGCGGTACAACAAGCGATACATATTAAAGATTCGGCGCCAGAAAAAACGCCTGAAATTTATCGCTATATCCGCGCATCGGATTTATAAGGAGCTCAAATATGAAACGTACATTTATTATGATGCTGGATTCATTTGGTGTTGGTGCTGCAACTGATGCTGATAAATTTGGCGATGTCGGTTCAGACACCTTTGGCCATATTGCAAAAGCATGTGCAGAAGGTAAAGCAGATATTGGCCGTCAAGGTCCACTAAAATTACCTAACTTAGCAAAGTTGGGCTTAGGCCATGCAGGTTTCGAAAGTACAGGTAAATTTGCTGATGGCTTCGGTGATAACGTTGAGCTCATCGGCGCTTATGGCCATGCAGACGAACTAAGTTCAGGTAAAGATACGCCGAGCGGTCATTGGGAAATGGCAGGTGTACCGGTTCTTTATGAGTGGGGCTATTTTTCAGATCTAGAAAACTCATTCCCACAAGAATTGACTGATAAAATCCTGGCTCGTGCCGGTTTAACTGAGTTTTTAGGTAATTGTCATGCATCAGGTACTACCATTCTTGAACAGCTTGGTGAAGAGCATATGCGCTCTGGTAAGCCTATTTTCTATACTTCAGCTGACTCGGTATTTCAAATTGCCTGTCATGAAGAAACGTTCGGTTTAGAGAACCTATACCGTTTATGTGAAATTACTCGTGAAGAGCTTGAGCCTTATAATATAGGCCGAGTGATCGCCCGCCCATTTGTTGGTAATGGTCCTGATGATTTTGCACGTACAGGTAATCGTCGCGACTACGCTGTTGAGCCACCGTCAAAAACCGTGCTAGATAAATTAGCTGCTGCAGGTGGTGAAGTGGTTAGCGTTGGTAAGATTGCAGACATTTACGCTCATTGCGGTATTACTCAAAAAGTGAAAGCGACAGGCCTTGAGGCGCTATTTGATGCGACACTTGAGCAAGTTAAACAAGCGGGTGATAACACCATAGTGTTTACCAACTTCGTTGATTTTGACTCTCATTATGGTCATCGCCGTGATATCGCGGGTTATGCCAAAGCGTTAGAGTATTTTGACCAACGCTTACCTGAATTATTAGCACTGTTAAATCCAGAAGATTTAATCGTGTTCACAGCCGATCATGGTTGTGACCCAAGCTGGCAGGGAGCAGATCATACTCGTGAACGTGTGCCTGTATTGGCTATGGGGGCAGGTTTAGCTGCTGGCTCACTCGGTCGTCGTAACAGTTTTGCTGATATTGGTCAGTCAATTGCTAGTTACTTTGAACTTGAGCCGATGGAATATGGTAAATCTTTCATTTAACAATAAAAGATTATTATCTTCTAACGCTATTTTGTTAATAAATATAGTAGAATCGCACTGAGTAATTAAGGGGATGACTTAATTACTCATATTAAAGATTTAATATAAAAATATAGGGGTTTTTCATGGCTACACCACATATTAATGCTGTTGAAGGTGCTTTTGGCGAAACAGTTTTATTTCCAGGCGATCCATTACGTGCAAAATACATTGCTGAAACGTTCTTAGAAAATGTTGAGCAAGTGACTGACGTTCGTAACATGTTCGGTTTTACTGGTACTTATAAAGGGACTCGTATCTCTGTTATGGGTTCAGGTATGGGTATTCCTTCATGTTCAATTTATGCTCACGAGCTAATCAAAGAATACGGTGTTAAAAACCTTATTCGTGTTGGTACTTGTGGTGCAATCAGCACAGACGTTAAAGTTCGTGACGTGATTATTGGTATGGGTGCATGTACTGATTCACAAGCTAACCGTCTTCGTTTTAAAGGCCAAGACTTCGCTGCTATCGCGGACTACGGCTTAATGAATGCTGTTATTGAGTCAGCTAAAACACACGGTACTAAAATCCGTGTTGGTAACGTTTTCTCTGCAGATTTATTCTACACTCCAGATCCTTCAATGTTCGATACAATGGAAAAAATGGGTGTATTAGGTGTCGAAATGGAAGCTGCCGGTCTTTACGGTGTTGCACACGAATTAGGCGCTAAAGCTTTATGTGTTGTTACTGTTTCTGACCACATCAGAACCGGTGAAAAAACATCATCAGATGAGCGTCAAACTACGTTCAACGATATGATTGTGATGACATTAGATGCTGCTATCACACTTTAATTTATTTTAAAGTTTGATAAAAAGGGATAACAGTGATGTTATCCCTTTTTTGTTGTTTAAAAGAGCTAAGATAAAGCTAAATAGCTTACTTTGGCTCGGATTTATCTTTCTGCTCTTCTCGTGATTTGGCGGCGCTAGATGAGTTAGATGCTTTAGGCGATTTAGAGGCTTGCGCTTTGGCACCTTTATTTTTCGTATCAGTAGTCGTTTGGCTACCTTGATTCAAATCATTTAGTTCTTGATATTCAATATCGGCCAATTCAGTATCACTGAGTTCTGCATGCTCACCTGAGGGGATGTGGTCTTTCAGATCTTCTCTGCTATCCATACCATCATCCATACCATCATTCATGTCATCATCTATACCATCGACTGAGTCACTTTGATTAAGCTGTAATAAATGACTGTTCTTTCTTCCTTGTTTAGCTCGAGTTTTACGTCGGTCAAAGTCAGCTCGTTTAAATGACAGGGCGCGAGAGAGAAGCAAGCCTATAATTCCAGCCACAATTAACATGGTTTGTTGTAGCTTCATATTTTCTTGATACAAGGTTTTGATTTCGTCGAAGAATATTCGCAAGTTTACCCGTACTTCAATGTAGCCTAGGTTGTTGTCACCTTGGAGTACATTTTCAATCATTGGCGGATAAGGCGAGAGTAACTCTTTAAGTTCTTCATCATCGGCATCAAGTGCTTCTTCGCTGACCGATTGAGCGAAAGCAAGCCTAACACCTTGAGCGTCATAAATGTGGACGGACATGACTTTAGGGTCATCGATGAGGGCATTTGCAAGCCACTGTAGCTGTTCATCATTTTGTAAAAACATCGCTGGCGCCGCACCATTTGCCGCTTGTTGGGCTAATAGTCTTGCCATAATCTGCGTTTGCGAATTGAGCAATTGTTGCCCGTTGTTGAGGCTAGATTTCCATAAATGAGTTAGCCCAATTAACAAGATTATCGCAATCACGATTTGAATTAATCTGCTGATTTTTTGACTTTTCTTAAGACCTTTAACAAAAATCACTTTAATCCTTGGTGTTTTTTCTATTTAATTAATACTAATCGAAATATTTAATTGTAGATAGTCGCAATCATTGAGGAAATGCAGTCGATGGAAAGTCAGAAAAACTCTAATGCTCTAACCTGGTTATTTTCAGGGGAAGATGGCTCTTTTTCTCATGGAGATTTTAGCTTAACTCGCTACTTTGAAGACGAATTTCTCAATAATATCCAAGTTAAACAACCGCATCGGTTTCGGGTCATTTTTGATGAGGTAGATTTTGATGCTGTGTCTTCGTGGTTGAATCATCTTAATCAGGATTGTTCTGTGGCTGTGTTAATGCGCCATAACGAGCTAAAAGGGTTTGAGATCGCTTCATCCTCTCGGTTAGCGCAATTAATTGAATGCTTTCCTATTGACAGTAATGCAGAGCTATTTGAAGTCACACAAGCATTGCCGAGTATATTTAAACCGGGCTTATTGGTGATGGATATGGACTCGACTGCGATTCAAATTGAGTGTATTGATGAATTGGCCGCGATGGCTGGAGTTGGTGAAGCTGTTTCAGAAGTAACAGAAAGAGCAATGCAAGGTGAACTTGATTTTGAAGAAAGTCTTCGTCTTCGAGTAAGCAAGCTTGCAGGGGCGAGTGACAGTATTATTAATCAGCTTTGTCAGGATTTACCGCTAATGCCTGGGCTTGAGTCTATTGTGGCTGAATTAAAGCCTAATGACTGGAAGCTGGTGCTAGCATCAGGTGGATTTACGCCGTTTGTTGGCCATTTAAAAGACTTACTGGGGTTAGATGCTGCCTATGCTAATGAGTTAGTCATCGAAGATGGAAAGCTAACAGGTGAGGTGACTGGTGAGGTTGTCGATGCGCAATATAAAGCCGATGTGATAGATAAAAGCGCTGCTAAATGGCAAATAGCTGCAGGTCAACGAGTGGCTATTGGTGATGGAGCCAATGATATTCCAATGGTTAAGGCGGCAGATTATGGTATTGCATTCCATGCTAAACCTAAGTTATTAGCAGCATCAAATGCGAGTATACAGCGATTAGATTTACGCTGTTTAGTATTCCACCTTCAAGGTTAACTCGCCACTAGGATAGCCTGCTTAGCTGGAGGTTAACCAGGTGAGGTTGTTAATTTTAAAACCGCATTACTGTTAAGTAGTAATGCGGTTTTTGTTGGCTTATAGAAAGAACTGAACCGTCGCTTATATTATTGATTAGATTTTTTACTCTAATTAACTTGAAGTTAACATTTATGCTGTTTAACCTAGGTATATTCCTTTCTGCTGATAAAACTTACCAATACCAATGAAGCAAGAATCTCACTTTCTGCCATATCGTGATGGCAAGTTACACCTTCGACATATCAAGCCCTCTATGCCAATTGCTTCTCGAGAACCTATACTGATGCTTCACGGCGCGATGTCGAACGGACGGGTTTTTTATAGTCCATCAGGGCGAGGTCTTGCCTGTTATTTGGCTGAGCAGGGCTATGATGTTTATGTGCTTGATACTGCAGGAAGAGGCTTGAGTGAGCCTAGAATTAATGCTTCATATTCTCTGGGACAAACAGAGGTGATTTTGGAGCAAATCCCTTTAGCTCATCAATTTATCCTATCCCAAACTGGCGCGGATAAAGTGCATTGGTGCGCTCATTCATGGGGGGGCGTATTAATGGCGAGCTGTTATATTCGATTTGAGTCATTACGCCCTGAGGTTGCCTCATTTGTTACTTTTGGTACCAAGCGAACCATTAAGGTTAAATCATTAAGAAAAACGATGATGGTGGATGTATTTTGGAACAGACTTGCTCCATTAATGACGCAATATCAAGGTTACTTAGCGGCAGATAAATACCGGATAGGGATGGATAATGAAAGCAGGCAATCATTATTACAGACGATTGACTGGGTAGGTGGTGATTGGGTAGACGCTGAAGATCACTTCGATTATTCCGAAGCGGTTAAAGGTATCAGCTGGCCGAAAACCTGGTTTATCGCTGCTCAAAAAGATTACGTACTAGGAAACCCTAGAGACGTAAAAGACATGATGCTTGAGTGTGGTTTAGAAAACGCTGATTATACACTCTTGTCAAAACGAAAAGGTTTTAAGCGTGACTATACCCATGGAGGAATGCTGACTGATAAAGTGGCTGTTTTGGATCACTTTCCATTAGTGAGTGATTGGTATAATCGATTTTAAACAAAATAGTAAAAACGACTATAAACTCATAACGATATTAAGCTTGTGATAGGCGGGTTTTGACGGCTAATCTTCTAGTAAATGCAGCTCTGGAAACCTGACCTCGACTTCAGATGTAATATCTAACAGTTCACCACTACCAATAATTCGCCACAAACGTTCCTCTAAGGCTTTAGCTCTATGGCTGGCATGGATAGTAATGTATTCCATTTCACGGCGAATATAGCTCATATCAGGTTTTTCTGTTGCGCCCAAATAAATCCTCAATGCCATAAACTTGCCTACAGCTTGTGCATGACTAATAAATTTTATTTGTGCACTGCGATGGCTAAAATCACTGACTAACTGTGATTGAATGTTAATTGCTCCTCGACCTTGCCTTGATATCTGCAGAAAAACCTCAAAGTACTGCATGCCGTCTATGGGCTTCATTGATCTGACAGGATCAATAATGAGCTGTTTAAACTCGGTTTCATTAAACAATGGCGTGAGGTTGAAGCTGAGTGGTGTAGTTGAGCCCGCTGCAAATAAATGACTAATATCGTCGGTTTTGGTGCCAATTCCAATGCAGGCTAATTGAGCTGACTTTTTCGTTTTTTCAACAAAGTAAGGCACACTGACTAGTTGTCGAAGCAATAAATTTTTCATCCCATCAGCCAGTTCTTTTAGCTCGCCCTCATCTTCTGAAAGCTGCTCAAATTTATCTCGGTTATGGTTGATTAGTTTATTGAGAAACTCCACTCCTTGGTGCGGTTCATGACCGATTAATGCGGATAAATGCAAAGTTTGCTGTTTCTTATTACCTTGAGTGCGAGCACGAATAAGTCGATATGGCAGTTGGCTTAATTGCATTTTTCCAGCGATTTCCTGCAACTTAGGAAAACTCAATATGACATCTGTTGCACTGCTAAACTGAGTATCATCCTCTAAGGTAAACTGGATACCACGTGATGAGATATCATGGGAAATCCCACGAGACTTCTTACCATTATGCTCAATTTCTATAATGGTTTTAAAGGCAAAGCGTGCTTCTCGTCTACGCTCGCTGAAAGGCATTGATAATCTTTTTATCGTATTTTTAGTCAGTTTCTTTTGATTAAAGATTTTAAGTTGATTGACGTTATCGCCTTCATTAAACCAAGCACGATAGTTTGGTCTAATATCTTCATTAGTTAAGTCTATAAGCTGTAATGTATAGGCAAAACGAGCCAGTTGTTGCTCTGTTAACGCTGAGTATTGCTGCTCATCACCAGGCAGTGTCGAGGTTTTATAATTAAGCTTATGATCTACCTTTTGTTGGCATACTTTAAAAATTCGCCAGCTGGATTTAGAGGCCCCAAAACCGAAAAAGAGCTGCATAGCCTGATGCTTTTTTAGTTCATGTAAGGTGGCTGAAAAATACTGAGTAATGCCTTTATTACTATGGGTAAAACAAAAGAATAGACTGTGATCTGCTTTATCAGGCGACTTGATTAAGTTAACTAATCGATTATTGGTGAGGAAGTTAGGTAATTGGTTAACTTCGTTTTCGTCAATAAAATACTGCAATATAGGCTGGTTGCCACGACTGAGTAACTGATGACTGATAAATGGCTTCCCATTTTCAACAGACAGATACAGCGGCATGTGTGACAACATAGGTAAATAGTGACGCTCAAACCCTAAGCCGGTGGCATTGACGATGACATCATTGACATCAACTTTGTAGCGAAACTTGTAACCGCGAATGAGCTGACTGAGTAGTTTGTCTAATTCTTTGCTATCTCCAAGACGCTTAAGGCGCATGATGGCGCTGTCATCTTTATTTTGTATATCAACAATTTGATAATCTACACCATGTTGTAAATCTTCGAAAAAGAACTCTTCATTAAGCTCAAGTAGTTTTACTCTAAGTGGTTTATCTTGGTCAAAGCGATGTTTGGCGGGTAAACGAACTCTAGCGCCACCCACGGATAAATCTAAACTGGCACCTAAGACTTCGCCGCCGCCATCTTGTGATGCAGAAATACGAATGGAATAATTCATTCTCTCTTCGCTGCGACTGAAGTAGCTCCCTAATACAACACCAGGGACGACGAGTTCAGATAACTCTTCAGTGGGTTCTTGTTCTGTTTTGCGAAGGCTTTCTTTGCGAAGTTTGTGTTGGCTCAGGACATGCTCGTATACGCCAACAGTATATTTATTACGGTATAGTCCAAGAGCTTGAACAAGGGAAAGTTTAGCGGGCTCATCAAGAAAATGTCGCTGTTTAGCAACGGTCACTTCTTCACATTGAAGTTCAGATTTATCTCGTAAATCAATAATTCGGGTGCAACTGGCTGAAAGGCGGTTGAGCTCCATTTTAACTAAAAAGCGAGTAGAGTTAGACTCATCGATGGTGAGTTTTTCAAAGACCTCTTTGAAGTCGGGCTCCATTAATAGCGGCTTGAGTTGTTCTATTAGCTGACTATGGTCTTCTATGCTCATTAGCTCTTTTCAGTTTAGATACGAGATATAGGTGATAAATATAAGCCTGACTGTTAATCTTATCGGCCTAAAGTAAGCTTACTTTATATAAATTTAAATTATGTGCCTGTTAAAGCAAGTAAGATAATCATTAAAATATATTATAAATGAATTGATAATTCATTCATTATCAAATTGGTTTAACTCTAAACGAAATGACATTGAAGCATGGCAAAGAATAAAACAGCGTTTGTATGTAATGAATGTGGGCAAGATTTTCCACGATGGCAAGGGCAATGTAGTGCATGTCAGGAGTGGAATACGATTTCTGAAGTGCGTATTGCAGCAGTTAAATCTACAGCAAACTCAGTGGCGGGTTACGCAGGCTCTGTTGGTGGAGGTTCAAAAAAGCTCGGTGAAGTTGAAGAGTTTGAAGCCGAGAAAAAATTAACGGGTATTGGTGAATTAGATCGAGTGTTATGTGGGGGGCTCACGACCGGCTCAGTCAATATTATTTCAGGCGATCCAGGGGCGGGTAAGACCACATTATTGTCTGATCTGATTGCAAGAATGTCTCAAAGCATGCCATCACTCTACTGTACTGCTGAAGAGTCGTTATCCCAATTTAAGAACCGAGTTAATCGGTTGAAGCTTAATTATAACGAAGATAACTTGTATTTAATGGCTGAAACCAGTGTCGAAGCGATTATTGCAGAACTTGAAGCCAAAAAAGTTAAATTTGCTGTGATTGATTCGATACAAGCTGTTGTGTCAGAAACGGCGAATGGCAGTCCAGGTTCGCCTTCACAGGTTAAAAGCAGTGCCCAAGCCTTAACACAGTATTGTAAGCAAAATAATGTGACCATGTTTTTAGTGGCTCACGTCAATAAAAATAATGAAACAGCTGGGCCGCAAACACTGATTCACATTGTAGATTGTTTGACTCATATTGAATGTAATGATGGTCAAATCAGAACCCTACGTGCGAATAAAAACCGATTCGGTGATGTTGATACTGTGGGTATTTTCAAAATGACCGAACGTGGCATGATAAGTGTTGATAATCCGAGTGAAATCTTCTTATCTGGGTCTACAACCAATTCTCCTGGGGCTGCCATTACCTGTATTCGAAAGGGGAATCGCAACCTTTTACTTGAGATTCAATGCCTAACAACTGAAACAGAAGGCGAATTTCCACAGCGAGTCTGTGTCGGTTTAAATATGAACCGAATTAAAATGCTCACTGGCGTATTACGTAAACACACCAAAACCAAAATTTATCACGATACTTATTTTAATTTAGTCGGTGGGTTAAAAATTGATGAGTCAGAAACCTGTATTGATTTAGCACTGGTGACAGCACTCTTAAGTAGCTTGAATGATTTTGTGGTACCAAGAACCACATGCATTATGGGCGAACTCAGTTTAAATGGTGATGTTAGGCCAATCGACAGCGGTGTACCGCGTGTTAAAGAGGCGGTACAACATGGCTTTACAGAGGTGTTTATTCCGCATCGTAATTATCATAAATCGATGGAAGGTTTAGGCGCTAAAATTCATCCGATTAAAACCATTCATGAATTACTTGAGTTAATTAATTAGTTGGTTTTATCGCTTACGCTATTGTCAGCATGTGTTGACAATAGCGTTGAGCGGTTTAATCGGAAAAAGCTAGAAAGTTTAAAATTAACAAAGGTATAATCTTTATTTATTTGTAACGTTAAGCCTCATTCACTCAATCTCATCACATTTAAAATGGAATATAGCAGTGTTTATTCGATTTAAAGTCAGTTTATTATTGTGGTGTGTCTTCTCAACAAGTCTGTTCGCTAAAGAGTCCACTCCTCAAGTTTTGCGCTTATATCAAAATGAGTTTCACTTTCAGTACCATATTGAATTATTAAAAATGGCATTGGATAAAACGGCTGCTGAATACCCTGAGGCTAGAGTACAATTTACCGAGCAAGTTACCCCTGGTCGCGGTTTAAAAATGTTGGAGCAAGGCGAAGTCAATGTCGCTTTTCTTGCTTCAAGTAAGCAACGTGAAAAGATGTTTATTCCGATAAAAGTCCCATTGTTGCAAGGCTTATTAGGGTATCGGTTACTGTATATTCATCAAGATAATCAAGATAAATTTAAGCAAGTTAACAGTGCAAATCAGCTAAGCCATTCATTTGTTGCTGGCTTTGGCTCACATTGGGCTGATTTAGACGTTTTACGCCATAACGAGTTGCCAACGCAGGAAGTTGGCACCGCGAAAAGTTTGTATCGTATGTTACAAGCGAAGCGTTTCGATTACTTCCCAAGAGGGGTGAGCGAGATTTGGGCTGAAAAGAAAAGGCTAGGCCCTGATTTGCCCGATCTCATTATCGAACCTAACCTAGCACTTGTTTATCATTTGCCTATGTATGTGTTTGTGAATAAACAGAATCCAGAGTTGGCGGAGCGGATTGAGAAGGGCTTACAAAGAGCCATTGAAGACTTATCGTTTCAGGAGTTATTTTTAAAATATTATAGTGACGCTATTTTAAAGGCGAAATTACCCCAGCGAACAATTATTCATTTAGAAAACCAAGATTACCTTAGCGAAAAACCTATCGATTCAAGCTGGTGGCTTTAACTGACTTTGAGTCACAGCCAGATTAAGCATCGATAAGTTGATATCTTGATGCATTGAGTGTTCACCTACACATAGGGATGCTTAATCTAGATGCAGCAACTGTGCTAATTCTCTGTGCAATAACTCAGCATCACCAATGTTCAACTCTATGATTCTTTTTAAATGGCTAATGCTATCAAGGTCAATGTGCTGACACTCTAGCCCAAGTTGCTGGCCTTTATGATGCACGAGTACAGTATCCATATTCAGGACGATATCAGATTCAGGCAGTAAAAAGCTTAAGCCAATTTTTTGTCCTAATGTGAGGGATAAGGCTTCTGGCTCTGATACTAATGCGCCATTAATACTGAGATCTAATATATTGGTACGATAGGTTTTATCGTTAAAACTGAGGGTGGCTGTCGCGGCAAACAATGTGCGAGTGTATTGTCTTCTTTCATCCATAAAATGTTACCTAGATTGTCACTCGATTTAAATTGAATAGGGAAGGAAGGGCTAATTTCACCATTCAAATAACCACTTAAGAATACGCTATCTGTATTTGATTGCCAATATAAGTCAGTTGTTAGAGGAACCAACCGGATTAAAAATAGCGCATAAAAAAAGGAGCATTCAGCTCCTTTTTTAATGTTGAGTAAAATAATTACTCAATGAGTTTACTGATTTACACTAAATGAGTAAATGAGCACAAAGTGCAATGACAGGCAGTGTAACGAGTGTACGTAGAATGAATACTACAAATAACTCAAAGAAGTTAACTGGGATTTTGCTACCAATTAATAATGCACCGACTTCACTCATGTAGATTAATTGTGTGACTGACAAAGCCGCAATCACAAAACGCGTTAAATCAGATTCAATAGAGCTTGCTAAAATAGATGGCAAGAACATATCAGCAAAACCGACTACGATTGTGGTTGATGCGACATCAGCTTCCGGAATTTGCAGTAGTTCTAACAGTGGAATAAACGGCATACCTAAGTATTCAAAAATAGGAGTGTTTTCTGCAAGTATAAGGGCAATAGTACCAATGGCCATTACTACTGGGATAATACCGAACACCATATCCACGACATTTTTTACGCCTTCACGCAGTACATGTTTAACGCCGCCAGCACGAGATGCTTTATTGATTGCTTGCTCAAATCCCCACGACATAACCCCATGACCTTTAGGGATCATTTCATCGTCAGGATGACGAGGGGTGTTATCTATGTATAAATCTTTTTTCCATGACAGTGGTGGTAACTTAGGAACCACTACAGCAGCGACAAAACCAGCTAAACATACTGTTAAATAAAACGGTACAAAAAGGTGTTCAAGTTTGACTTGAGAGATAACGACTAAGCTAAAGGTAATCGAAACAGCAGAAAAGGTTGTACCGATGACAGCGGCTTCACGCTCAGTATAAAGGCGTGTTTCATATTGTTTGTTGGTCATTAAAATGCCGACACTACCATCACCTAGCCATGATGCCATACAGTCGATTGCACTTCTGCCAGGTAAGTTAAAGATAGGACGCATTAATTTAGTCAGCATGGTTCCGAAAAACTCGAGCAAACCAAAATTTAATAATAACGGCAGCAACATACCTGCGAAAATGAACACAGAAAATAATACAGGTAGCAAGTCATTAAGGACTAATGCACCAGTATCTGCAGAATAGATAACTTCGGAGCCAATCTCTAAATAAGTTAATACAATGAATATCGCACCTAAAATACGAACAACTAACCAAAAAGGTGACACATTGAGAAGGGTATTAAGAAAAGGCTTTTCTAATACCAATTTAGGCTTAAGTAATTTACTGATTACCGAAATGATAGCCATAAACACGACAATACAAGTTACCAATAAAGGTAATACGTCGGCAAAATGGCTTTGCACTGCTTTGGAAACAATAGCAATTGGAATCGTAATGGCGCCGTTATAACTGATAGGCGTCATGAATAATAACAAGCCTAGCAATGACGGTATGACAAAGGTCAATATTGTCTTAATGTTGTATTTTTGTTTTTCTTGAGTCACTTTTTATATGCCTTTGCAATTGGCCAAATAAGCTTGGCTGATTGTGTCTAACCGTCCAGTGGGAAAAATGCTGAATGTCCATTCAGAAGTAATAAAGCGAGGCAAGGGTACCTGCTTATCTAGTCTATGTAAAACTATTCACTTTGGCGAATAGTTATTGAGTTATTTTGCTTATCTATATTCTATAGGGTTTGGCAATAAATGCACGTAATAATTTGTTTGTAATCATAATGTTAGCTAACTGTTGTTGTGTGTTTTGGTCTTTGTTATTACAATTATTAAGGTGCTTTGTTCGATTGTGCATAGCAGGGTACTGTTGTCGTCATATAAATGAGTTACTAAACATTAGATGTGCATAGCGGTTTTATCAATGTAGATTCAGTATGATAAAGCAAACCATATAAGGAAATTTGACTACTGTGATATTAAGTAAACGAGAAAAAATCGCCAGATTAGCTTACCTGTTTGGTTTGCTAGGGTTGCTTGGCCTTTTTCTTGGTATTAGTTTATCGGTATTGATGGAATATATTCAATTTGGCGATCAATACAGTTTACTGCAATTTTCTATCAGTGAACTCGGCACCTACAATCGTTCTTCTAGTGCGTTATGGATCAACGGAGGGCTGTTTTTTGGTAGTTTAAGCCTGACAATGAGTTGTTTATTTGGCTTACAGTTAAGTCGACGTATTTCCAGCGGACTCTTTTGGTTTTCACTCATCGTGACGTTTATTGCTTTAGCTGCAACGGGCTTATTTCCGCTTAATGTGTTTCATTTACACATCAAAGCTGTGTCTATCTACATTTACTTTGGTTTATTAGCTGCGATTTTTTGCTTTATAGAGTGTGCTATTGAGCGAAGAATTCGCTTGTTCTTACCTCTGATGTTGAGCTTTGTTATTGTGCTCATTCATGGCAGCATTTTAGCTCATGAATGTTGGCGGGAGAGCTTAGGCTTAAACCCGATTTCAGATGGTGAATTATTTCAGGCGATAGTTTCTCAATCGCCGAAACCTGATATTTGGTGGCTATCCATTTTATTCTGGTGCAGCATTGTCACTATGTGGTTATGGATATTGAGTATATGTCGCTGGTACTTCTTGCCCCTGCAACAGGGGCAATTAAGCAAGTAAACTACACTACACTTGTTGTAATCCTGCTTGACCAAACCAATAGCCATTACAGGCATTAACGTTCGAAGATGTGGTCTTATTGTCTGCTTCATCGCTGTGGTTTTTAAGGTGGCTAATTAAGCTCACTAATTCATCGGCTCGCTTAATATCGTGAATATCATTGGGTGAGACCCTAAAGAAATTAACGCCCATTGCTATCATATCGGCGATTTCAGAGGTTAAGTCCAAATGAGCTGCAGATTGAGTTTGAATTCCGTTTAGACGTAATAGACTTTGTTGCTCTTGAGTTTGCGCCAAAATGCCTTTGGGATGCTGGCGGCATATTGTCTCGCAGTTATCTTTACTTAACCCGAAATGTTTAGCGGTAAAACAACGAGCAGAATGCGCCAATGGAATATACCCATATCCAGTCACTTCAACTTCAAACCCAGGCCTATTAGGATGATTTAATACTGTATCTAACCAAGCTTTAGACAGTTCAAATGGCATAACAAAACGACTCATTCCCATTTTATGCAGTATATCTAAGCTGGCTCGGTTGTAGTTGTTGATTGAAGGACCACAGATAAATGGCAGGTTTGCTTGTTGTGCGATTTGAATTGCAGCCATGTCATTTGCTTCGATGCTGAACTCACCATTATCGACATACTTTTTTAACTCGGTCAGCTCCGATTGAGCTTCAATTAATGCCATGGTAGATAAAATGACATTTTTTCCGTGAGCGTTAAGCATGGTTGCCAGTTCAATGTAATCATTGAATTTGAGTAATCTTCTGCGACTGCAGACGGTTTCACCAAGGTAAATGGTATCTATGCGACTTTGAGTAGCTTGCTGGTAAAAGTCATCTACTGCGGTTTTTTCCCAACAATAATTAATTGGTGCGAGTGAAATTTTCATGAATTCTTACCTACTGCCATTGACGCTCGTAGGCGCCTAATGTGGTGACCTGTCCTTCTGATACCTTTGCTAATGTTTCATTCCATCTTGCAAGTTCAGTAAATGCATTTGGGTTGGCCAAGTAACTGTCTATTGCTTCACGCCAAACACGGGTGACTTGTTCAACATACACTGGACTGCGTTGTCGGCCTTCAATTTTAAGAGAACAAATACCTGCGTTAGCAAGTTGAGGCAATAAACTGAGTGTATTCAAGCTTGTTGGCGACTCGAGTAAGTAGTCGGCTTGGGATTCATTTTCAGCAATGTAGCGCCCTTTACACACAACGGGGTAACCTAACTGTTGGTCGATATTAGAAGTGTCAATGAGTATTTCATTTAAACGTGTTAAACATTGATTACCGTCTTCTTGCCATCTAACGTGTTTTGCTGGCGAGCAAGAACCACCGGTATTGGGTGACTGACCTGTAACATAAGATGATAGGTGGCATCGTCCTTCTGCCATAATGCAAAGGCTACCAAAGGCGAACACTTCCAAGTCAACAGAGCTATTTTTAGCAAGATCTTTGACTTGCTTCATCGACAATACCCGAGGTAATACCGCTCGCTCGATATTAAATGCCTGTTGGTAGAACTCTAGTGCAGCAAGGTTCGTTGCACTAGCTTGAACTGATAAATGAAGCGGTAAATGAGGGTATCGACGGCTTGCATAGTCGAGCAGCGAAATATCAGCAGTGATTAAAGCATCCATTTGAAGTTGGGCTGCCAGATCAATGGCCTGATACCAGCGTGACTCTTCACCTGGTTTTGGGTAAGTATTCAAGGTTAAAAATACTTTTCTGCCTTGACTATGGGCAAGCTTCGTCGCTTGTTTCATTTGCTCGGGTGTAAAGTTTAACCCTGCAAATGAACGTGCATTTGTATCATTTTTTAATCCGAGGTAAACCGCATCAGCACCTGCTCTAAAAGCGGCTTTTAATGAGGCTAAATTTCCTGCTGGGCACAAGAGTTCCATATTCTCTCTCTCAAACTGTCGTAGAAAGGGAGTGTAAAGTTGAATGACGTCACATGATTTGATTTGAAACAGGTTTCAATTGATAAAATGTGAGTAAACTAGCTTAATTATTAGAGTAAGCAGTGTAGGAGTAGGGATGTCTTTTCGTTTCACCAATAGTGTGGCTAAAAATGTACTAGGGTTAGCCCCTAAAGTGGCAACGCAATCTTTGGCGGTAGTACCAGAAAAAGCCAAAATGAATGTGTTGGCTAAATTATTGTCTTTGACATTGTCTGAACAGATAAAATTTGGTGAGTTAGACTTTTTGCAGTCTAAATGGGTTGCTATTTCTGTGATGGATATTGGCTTGCACTTTGAAATCAGTTTCAATGATGAATTGTTGCTTAGACCATTAACACAAGCAGATGTGACTTTTACGGCTAATGTTCCTGAGTTACTGTTAGTTGCGGCAGGAAAAGAAGATCCTGATACCTTATTCTTTCAACGTAAGTTAAAAATTGAAGGGGATACTGAGTTAGGCTTAGAAGTGAAAAATTTACTACTCGGTATTGAGCTAGAATCTCTGCCTAAACCCGCTAGATTAACAATAGAGAAGCTGGCTTTAACACTACAAACTCTTCAAGGCTACTCATCTGAGCAGCCCCAAGCGTCAGCTTAATGTCTGTAGGCAACTTATTACTATTGTTGAGCACTATCTGAGCAGAGCATTAAAATTCTATTAATAAAAAGGCGCCTTAGGCGCCTTTTTTGTGTATCTCAGTTTTCACCGAAGGATTAAGCTTGTGCTTTCGGGCTATACCTTTCCTGTGATGACTTGGTATTTATATTTAAGCTCTTCAGGTGTTTCAGCATGTTCAGGATCGGGATCAATACAATCGATAGGACATACAGAGACACAAGTCGGCTTATCATAGTGGCCAACACATTCTGTACACAGGGCTGGGTCTATTTCATAAATCTCTTCGCCCATGGTAATCGCTTCATTAGGGCACTCAGGCTCACACATGTCGCAGTTAATGCAGCTATCATCGATTAATAATGCCATAACAGATTACTCAGCTTTTTCTGCAGCTTGATGAGGATTGCGAGTATCTTTGCCTTGCGGTAAGTTACGCATCAAGATTGCTTTATCTAACTCAACGCTTTCAGGAACGGCTAAAAATACAAAGTGACCCGAACCTAACCCAGCTTCAACTGATTCACCTTTACGATTGACTAGCTCTGAAATCGTCAGGGTAAAGTTTCCTTGTGGCGTCATGACTTCAACACTATCACCGACAGAGAACTTATTTTTAACATCGACTTCTGCAGCGCCGCTATCATTGCGAACGCCAGTGAACTCACCAACAAACTGTTGAGTGTCACTGATTGAGTAACCGTAATCGTAGTTTTGATATTCATCATGAACATGGCGACGTAAGAAACCTTCGGTGTAACCACGATGTGCTAACCCTTCAAGGTTGTGCATTAATGTACGATCAAAGTCTTTACCTGCAACTGCATCTTCAATAGCTTGACGGTACAATTGAGCTGTACGTGCGACATAATAAAATGACTTAGTACGGCCTTCAATTTTAAGAGAGTCTACGCCCATTTTTGTTAAACGTTCGACGTGTTGAATCGCACGTAGGTCTTTAGAATTCATGATGTAAGTGCCGTGCTCGTCTTCATAAGCGGGCATATATTCACCTGGACGCCCAGGCTCTTGTAATAGGACAACTTCATCTGAAGGTTGACCAGCACCTAACGTCGGTGTCTCAATTTGCACACCGTTTGCATCGACGATACCTTGTGGGTTAACGGCGATGATATCACCTGTGTCAGTTTGCTTAGCTTCATGTACATCATATTTCCAGCGACAAGCATTAGTGCATGCGCCTTGGTTTGGATCGCGTTTATTGATATAGCCTGATAATAAACAACGTCCAGAGTAAGCCATACATAACGCACCGTGGACAAACACTTCTAATTCAATATCTGGGCACTGTTGACGAATCTCTTCAATTTCATCTAATGATAATTCACGAGATAAGATGACTCGTTTAATCCCCTGTTGTTGCCAAAACTTAACAGAGGCCCAGTTAATTGCATTAGCTTGCACTGATAAATGAACCGTTTGATCTGGGAATGCCTCACGCACCATCATAATAAGACCAGGATCTGACATGATCACAGCATCAGGCTTCATATCAATGACAGGTGCCATATCACGTATGTAAGTTTTTAATTTTGCATTGTGCGGTGCAATGTTACTGACGACATACAACTTTTTATTTAGCGCATGGGCTTCTTTGATGCCCATAGCCAGATTTTCCATTTTGAAGTCATTATTTCTAACCCGTAAGCTATAGCGAGGTTGGCCTGCATAAACAGCATCTGCACCGTATGCAAAGGCATAGCGCATATTCTTTAACGTTCCTGCTGGAGACAATAGCTCTGGTCTAAACATAATCACTCTCAATTTGATGGAAATTCGCACACAGCGCGGGGGCGGCATTTTACTTAAGTATGGTCGCTGAATGCAAATAATTCATCTGTGATTGTGCTGCTTGTCTAATTTAATGTTTGCTAATTAATTGACATGCTTTATAAAGATTAGTGCTTTTTCTTTATTCTATTAAATGACATAGCTGATATAATCGAAACAAAGCAACAACAATAAAATTACAGGCGGGATCTATGACAACTGAACACCAATTATTGGTAGGGCTATTAAAGAAGCTAAAAGACGATGCTTTAGTGCTTCCGACACTGCCTGAAGTCGCCATGCGGGTGCAGGAAGTTGTTGCGCAACCAGACTCAAGTCTTAAACAAGTTGGCGACATTATTGGTCAAGATGCCGCAATTTCTGCGCGTATTATTAAGGTGGCAAACAGTGCTTTATATAGCCGAGGTAACAAAGCTGAAAATATCAGTGCTGCTGTCAATCGTATTGGACTAATACAAATAAAAGCGATTGTTACCTCTGTCGCATTAGAGCAATTATTTATCTCAACCAATGAGATGGTTTGGGAAGTGATGGATGAAGTGTGGCAAACCTCTATCGAGGTCACCGCATCAGCCGGTGCTATGTTGGCTATTTACAATAAACGTCACCCGAGTAAGAAATTAGACCCTGAAACATTAACATTGGCAGGCTTAGTCCATAATATTGGCGCTCTACCTGTGTTATCTGAGGCAGAAACAAAGCCTGATGCCTTTACAAGTATTGAACAGTTACGTGGTTTAGTCCGTAAAATGCAAGGGCCAATTGGTCGTGCTATTTTAAAGACTTGGGACTTTGCGCCTGAAGTGATGGAAGTGGTTGAACGCTGGGCTGATCTTCATTATATGCCTGAGTCGGTGACCTATTTAGACTTTATTCGCTCAGCAGCTTATTATACTGGCGAGTTAAGAGCAGGGCCTGAATTGGAACAACGTCTAGATATTTTTGCAACTCGCGGCTTACCTGTAACACCGGAAGATCTAGAGAGTGACGAGTTTTTAGATGTGTATCATTCTATTAAGCAAAGTTACCAATAACAGCTGAGAATATAGCCGCCAAGCAGACATGAATGAGCTTGGTTATGGAATTAACCCCAATTGAATAAGGAGCGATAAGTTGTGTTAAGTATTGAAATTATAATTGTATTGTTTATCGCCCTTATTTTGTTATTGGGTATTGTATTAGGCGGTTACTTCCAACAAGGCAAATTCATCGCAGAGCTGACTCAAACCTTAGAGTCGAATAATGCAACCCAGTCCCCACTTAACTTTAAACATACTCCAAGAGCATTCAAACCTCTGGTTAGAAACCTCAATTTATTCCAGCAAAACAACCCTATAACGCTTGAGCGAGACAAGCTGACAGGGTTATCTAATCGAGTTGGATTCAAGCGTAAAATGTTTGCCAAGATGCCTGCGACTGAGGGGATGCTCGTGCTGGTGGACATTCAGCAGTTTCGCTTTGTAAATGATCTCTTTGGATTTATTTTTGGTGACCAGTTATTAAAATCTTTTGCATTACGAATTAAGGGGCTAAACAATCCGCCACAATTCGTTTCAAGAATGAACGGTAATGAGTTTTTACTTTTCTACCCTAAAGCTATTTCAGTCAACGAGTTATCTAATATAAAGCAGCATCTACAAAAGCCATTCGACATCGAGCAAACTCCAATCAGCATTAAAGTACAATTAGGGGTACTTGAGCTGCATGACCATCATGCGGATGTGAGTTTAATGCTACGTCGATTAGATTTAGCACTAAAAAAAGCCAAGCTCAGCCGAAACGATATCGCATTTTATAATCAAGATGATGACAAAGCTCAATATCGTGAATTGACAATCATTAATAGCTTGCCTAAAAGTCTGAAGCAAAACCAGCTCCATATGGTGTACCAACCTAAGTTGGATATCAGCTCGGGTAAGTGTTCACAAGTTGAAGCGTTAATTCGATGGGAGCATGATGGCTTAGGCATTATACCGCCTACAGAGTTTATTCCTTTAGCTGAACATACTGGCATGATTGACTTAATCAGTAAGTGGGCTCTTGAACAAGTGTTACAGCAGCAGGTTAAGTGGTTACAGCAAGGCATTAATATCAAAGTGGCAGTTAACTTATCCACTAAAGATCTTGAAAATCAGCATTTGCCAATTGATATCAGTAATTTGCTTATGCAGTACAAAGTGCCTGCTGAGAACTTAATGATTGAAATCACTGAAAGTGTGTTGATGTTAGATTTAGCACGGACCATCGAAACACTAAAAGAAATTCGTGAGTTAGGAGTTAAAATTGCCATTGATGATTTCGGTACAGGGCATTCATCTTTAGCTTACTTACGCCACCTCCCCATTGATGAAGTTAAAATTGATAAAGCCTTTTTGGACGACTTTAACTGCGATTTACAAGCTAATAAGATTGTGAAAACTAGCATCGAACTGGCTAAGAGCCTTGGTTTTGATGTTACGGTCGAAGGGGTTGAAACCAAAGATGTATTTGATACCTTAATTGAGTTCGGTACTGATACCATTCAAGGGGAGTATTTTAGTAAGCCTCTTGTCGCAACAGATTTTGAGCTACGATACACGCAACTCATTGAACAACCTTTCTTATTCCTACCAAGCTCAGATAACGTTAAACATTAAAGTGATTAACGCGCTTATGACTGATTAAATTGTTGCTGTAACTGGCTAATCAAGTTGAGTGGCATAGGGGCCATCTGACGTTGCTGATTCATGCAGACCATCTCAATTGTGGCTGTCACAGCAGGCTTTTTAGCATTAGGACGCCAAATCTCTTGTTGCCAAACAGTACGGTACTTACTTTCAAAGTAATAACGCGTTCTAACATCAACGATATCAGCAAATTCAATCCCATCGTGACACAGCATATCTGTGCGATATACAGCGAAGCCTAGCTGTTGCTGTTGCCACAATAAGTTCAGTACGTCAGCGCCAATCACATGTTCTCTAGCTCGTTCAAAATACTTTAAAAAGTTGGGGTGATATACCACGCCTGAAAAGTCTGTATCTTCATAGTAAATTTGTACAGGAAAGTGAAAAGTTGGGCTATATTCAATCGTTTTCTGAGTCATCTTGATGCTACTAAGTCATTTTATGAGGGCATTGTTACTTATTCTTAGATGTTACAACAGTGTTTTTCGGTTTGCTATGGCGATTCATTGACTGCTCAGACCAGAGTTTGACTCATCCCCTTTAATATCTCGACAGAGGTTACTCAGTTCAAACCGTTTAAAATGCTTATTTAGCCAACTTTGTTTTGCATAAATTTAGGCAGTAATACCATTTCACCTGTTAGCATCTTATAAGCACTTTGGGTATTTACCGCTGGGCTGAAAATGTAACCTTGACCAGTATGACACTGGTACTGAATGAGTTTAATTAATTGCATTTCAGTTTCAATCCCTTCTGCGATAATTTGCATTTTTAGGTCATTACCTAAATTAATAATGTTTTTTAAGACCGCTTTTGCGGCTTCATTATCTAAAAAGCTATCGATAAAACCTTTGTCGATTTTTAAGGTATTTAATGGGAATCGGGTGAGGTAATTTAAGGATGAATACCCCTTACCAAAGTCATCTAAACTGAGTCTGATTTTTAAATCATGTAATTGGTTTAGCACCTTTTTAGCGGTTTCAACATTCTCAATCAGAAGTGATTCGGTAATTTCCAGTTCCAGTTTCTCTGCTGGGAAACCGGTTTCCACTAATATGGCTTCGATTTTTTCGCTAATATCTGGCTGAGATAACTGCACAGGGGAGATATTGACCGACACACTCCCTTTGAGCAAGCCTTCTTGGTGCCATTGATTTGCCGTGATACAAGCCTGTTTAATAACCCAATAACCAATTTCAATGATTTGACCATTACTTTCAGCTTCTGGAATAAACTTATCGGGTGGTATCAAACCTTTTTCGGGGTGGAACCAGCGCAACAATGCTTCAAATGAACGGATATTACCTGTTTTAAGGCAAATTTTAGGCTGATAATACAACTCAAACTCATCATTGGTTAATGCATGTTGAAGCTGCTGTTTAATCGAAATTTTTTCTTGTAAGGCGACTGACAGTGCTTCATTAAAAAAGTAGGCGCTATTACGTCCTGCTTGTTTAGCAGCATACATCGCGGTATCGGCATGTTTTAGTAACGTCTTCGCATCCAGACCATCTTCAGGGTAGCAAGCAACCCCAATACTGGCAGAGCTCTTAATCCAATGTTCCTGTATTTGATAGCCTGTGTTAATTGCTAATCTTAGGCGTTCAATGATATTCACTAGCTGTGAAAGCTCGCCCGGATTTCGAAGAATAATTGCAAACTCATCACCGCCTAAGCGGGCTAATAGGTCATCACTTTTGAGGTTTGATGATAGGCGTTTGCTCACTTGAATAATCAGCTCATCACCTATGTCGTGTCCCATCGAGTCATTGACTTCCTTGAAGTAATCAAGGTCGATAAAAGCAACCGCAGCATGCTGATGTTTTTGATTCACAGTGGCTTCAAGTACAGTATTAAAACGGAATCGATTTGATAAGCCTGTTAACGTGTCGAAATTAGCTCGGTTTTTCAACTCTGTGACTTTTTGATAACGGGTTAACAAAAATAAAAAGGTCAATAACGCACACACAAGTACTAAACTAATGATGGCAAAATACCACCAGGGTTTTTTAATGGTGAATGAAAGCTCTGCAATTAACGGACTCCAAATACCATCGCTATTACTGCCTTGCACGACAAAACGATAATCACCTGCATGAAGGTTGGTATAGGTTGCTGTGGAAATGTTTTGCGAATATATCCAGCGTTCATCAAAGCCATGCAGTTTATATCGATATTGGTTTTTTTGCGGCGCATTAAAATCCAGTGCAGCGAATGAAAATTGCACCATATTTTGTTCATAGTCTAGGGTTAATGCATCAATACTATGGTTACTGTTTAAGTGGATATATTCTTCATTGGCAATTAATGCCGATGTTATATGAACCTGTGGGGAAAATTGGTTACTTTTAATTGCTCGTGTATCAATTTTAAAGGCACCGTTGTTTGTACCTATATACAACTCATCTTTTTGAAATGCGATGGCAGCATCTGAAAAAGAGCTATCTTTGTGATTGATAGCACTAGGAAATTTAGTGATTTTTTGAGTTTCGATGTGCATCTTGGCGAATTTAGATTGTGTCGTGATCCACAAATGCCCTTGACCATCGCCTGTGACACCTTTAAGAGTATTCGAAGCTAAACCATCTTCTTTAGTAATATATTCAAGTTGTAAATCGTCACTCCAGAAGTCACTCACTTCAATTTTGACCAGGCCTAGACCTTGGCTTGCGACCCAAACAGTATTGTTCTCATCTTGATATATTTTAACGGTACGAATATTTTGCGCTTCACTACCTAAAGGAAGGTGTTTGACTTCGTAGGTTTGTGGATTGACTCGGTATATAGCATTGGTTGTCGCTAGCCATAGCTCGCCATTATGGAGAAGCTGCTTATCAAAGGTGAAGTTTCCACCCGCGGCATAAGAATTATCATTGTGATGCAGTAGCTGCTTTAGTATCCCTTTGTCAGGGTTAAATAAAATGAGCCCTACATCAAGGTAGCCTGTGATCCATGCGTTGCCATGATTATCAGGCAGTGCTAAATAAAATTCGCTTTCAGGCAAACCATGAGGGTTATCTTTAGCATTACTGAAGTGGCGTAAACGTTCTGTATCAATATCATATACTGTCAAACCATCTGCTTGGGAAATCCACATGGTGTTGGCGTCATCGATTGTTGCACTATAAATCATCGAAGGAGTTAACTCAGAAATAGGCTGCAAAGAGATTAAATCTTTATTTAACCTTAGTTTATCTATGCCTTTTGTCGTGCTTATCCAAGTATTGTTATCTTTATCAAAATCGAACCAATAGACCATATTTCCGGATAATTCAGAGCTAATCGGTTTGGGTCTGTATAAACGTGTTCCTTGTTTAAAATTAGAATACAGCGATGCGCCATTACCGGTACCAAACCAAACCCCACCAGACTGATCAACCATTACAATCGGGACATAATCACTTGGCATCGAATTAGGGTTAAATGCCTCATGAGTCAGGTGTGAAAAGCTCATGGTGTCTAATGTAATGCGGCTAGCACCTTTACCGTGTGTTACCCATAGGGTGTTGTCGTCTTTAAAGGTGAAGCTTTGAATGTGATTGGATGGGAGCTGCTGATTACTCGGGTTATCCTTGTTGAAATGGATATTGTTGATGCTGCGAGTTTCTAAGTTGAGTTTGAATAATCCATTTCGATAGCTACCGAGCCATATTTCGCCATTCTTGGCTTTTTTGGCGCCATAGAAAATGACCGGGTCTAGTTGCTTTGCAAGTTCACCTTCAAACTTCACTATTTCGAGTTGATTCGATTGTGTGTTGAGTGTGGCTAAGCCGTAGTCAGTGACGGCCCAAATAGTACCATTGTGATCGCTAAAAACTCCGCTGACTGAGGTTTCGTATGCTTGATTTTCATCAAATAATGAGTAGGCAGTGAACTGTTTGTTTTGCGGGTTATATTGGGTTAGTCCTGAGCCAGTGCCAAACCATAGCAAGCCATTTTCTTGTTCATAAATTTCTATAATCCAACTCGAACCTAAGCTGGACTGGGTGGAAATCATATTATGAATGATGATTTCATTGTCTTGGGTTAACTGGTTTAAGCCATCTTCGGTAGCTATCCAAATATTGCCACTGCGATCTTCATGGATTTTGGTGATGTAGTTGTTGGATATGTGGGTCTTGTCAGATTCAGAGAACTGAAAATTGGTAAAGTTAACCCCATCATAGCGACTGGCTCCAGTATCGGTACCAAACCAAATAAATCCATCCCGTTGTTGATACAACGTGGTAATGCTAGAGGACGGTAGGCCATCACTAATTGTAAGGGTTTCCAGCTGAAATTGCTCAGCCTGAGCGCTATGGGGAGACAGAGAAACAGCAAAAAAATAGTAGCCACAATAGAGAATAAAAGCAGATGTTTTAACGCTGATAACATTTAAAGCCCTTATTTTATGTGGTTATTATATCGTTACGCATTTTAACCAATTTTGTAAACGTATGTAATGCGGTAAAACAATACTTCTTGTGTGACTTTGTATCGGCAATCGTTACGTTTCTTGAGGAAATAGTTTGTTGAAATGTATTATTGCTCGAATTAGCAGCGGATTGTAAAGACTTTGGCCTGCTTAGACTGTTCTTTGTGCTACATAAGTGCGTTTAAGCAGGTTTGGTTGGAGGAGTGTTAGGGCTAAATTAAAAGCTGGTTATCGATAGGGGTATGATGGGAAATCACATCTAATAAAGATTTAGCGGTTAACTCTGTCACACTAATGACTTCGGTTTTACAGTTAAATTTTTGCGCTACTTTTGCCATCAGTAAGTCGAAGTCACCGTCACCAGAAAGCAAAATGACTTTATCTACTTGCTCGGCATAGTCTAAAACATCGATGGTAATGCCGACATCCCAGTCACCTTTGGCGCTGCCATCACTTCTTTGAATATAAGGTTTGAGTTTAACTTCAAAACCAATATGTTTAAGTGCATCTTGAAACTTAACTTGGCCATCGTCCGCCGGAGCGATGGCATAGGCAATGGCATATTCAATTTGAGTTGTATAATTGAGGTTTTGGAATAAGGCTCGATAGTTAAATGAACGCCCAAAGGCTTGTTTACATGTGTAATAGATGTTCTGCACATCAACAAATACGGCAACTTTTTCCATGTGACACCTATTATCCATTTTAATTAATTTAACTTGTTCAAGCAGGGTTTAGCCAAGGTAGGCTAAACCCTTAGAGCTAACTATGATTTGCTGGCGCTTGCTTTTTGTTGCTCAATAGCCAAATTAAGTTGCTGCTCCACAAAGCCTGGCGACTTTGTTGCCCCTGATATGAGTCGATACATAGCTGGGATGACTAAGAGTGTCACTAGAGTAGCAAATGCCATCCCAAAGAACACTACCGTACCGACAGCGATGCGACTTTCTGAACCTGCCCCTGTCGATAATATTAATGGGATTGCTCCAATTAAAGTGGTGAAGGCCGTCATGAGAATCGGTCTTAAACGTCTGGCTGAGGCATCGATAATTGCTTGTTCGAGAGAGAGTCCTTTATCACGCAACTGATTAGCAAACTCAACAATTAAAATGCCGTTTTTGGTGACCATACCAATTAACATGATCATGCCAATTTGGCTATAAATGTTGAGCCCTTGGCCAGTGAAATACAGCCCAAGGAATCCGCCGAATATGCCCATGGGTACAGTAAACATAACGACCAACGGATTGATAAAGCTTTCAAACTGAGCCGCAAGTACTAAGTATGCGACTAATAACGCAAGACCAAACACGATGAAAACGCTGCTTTGGTTTTCCTTAAAATCTTTTGACTCACCTGTATATGAAATGGTGATATCGCTTGGCAGCATTTCAATGGCTTTCGCATCGAGAAAATCTAATGCTTCACCTAAGGTATATCCTTCGCCTAAATTGGCTTTTAAGCTGATGGACTTTTGTTTATTCAAATGGCTAAGTTTTTGCGCTGAAGCCACTTCATCAATTCGGGTGATGGTATCTAAGGTGATAAGGTCGCCCTTTGAAGTGCGCATATATATCTGACTTAAATCGGCGACACTGTTAAAGCTGTTTTCATCGCCTTGTAGGTACACATCATACTCTTCGCCACGCTCAATAAAGGTGGTTTCGCTGCGACCGCCAAGCATGATTTCTAAGGTGTCTGAAACTTCAGTGACACTCACGCCAAGTTCTGCTGCACGCTCACGATCGACACTAACTAATAGTTCTGGGGTTGTTTCAGCATAATCAAGATCAGCCCCTTCTAATATCGGGCTTAAATCCGCTTCTTGTTGTAGTTTTTGCGCCCAATCAAACAGCTCTTCATAATCGGAGCCACCTAATACAAACTGTACTGGCTCACTTGATTTACCTCTAAAGCCTGGCAACATTGGGCGTACCATGACATCAGGGATGCCTTCTAGTGCTTTTGCGACTATCCCTAACGCTTGCTGTGCATTAATATTCCTGTCTTGCCATTCTTCCAGCTGAATAATAACAAAACCAGTCTGATCGCCAGCTCGGCCGCCAAATGCCGGTGCTTGAATACTAAATGATTTTATAACGCCATCACCTAGCATAGGTAATAGTCGCTGCTCTACGATTTCCATATTGGCAGACATGCGATTGTAGCTAGTGCCTTCGGCGCCTTTAATGAAGGCAAAAATAACGCCTCGGTCTTCCTGAGGAGCTAATTGAGCAGGTACTTGATTTAACAACCAGCCACTACCAGCCACGCACGCAACAATAACCAATGGTGCAGCCATACGGAATTGCACAGCTTTACTCACGACACGGCGGTATTGTATTTCTAGTGCATCAAATAACCCGTCTACCCATAAGTTAAAACGGTTAGGTTTTACATTGGCTTTTAGCAATTTACTACCGAGTACGGGGGTAAGCGTTAATGCAATAAGCGATGAAAATAACACCGACATTGCAAGCATTACCGAGAACTCAGTAAACAGTAATCCAACCATGCCTTCCATAAATGAAATGGGTAAAAACACCATAACTAATACTGCAGTAGTGGCGACAACTGCAAAGCCAACCTCGCGAGCTCCTTTGTAGGCAGCAAGTAAAGGAGGTTCACCTTTTTCAATGTGATGGAAAATATTTTCAACGACCACAATAGCGTCATCAACAACCAGTCCGATGGCTAGGATCAGCGCCATCAATGTGAGAAGGTTAATTGAAAAACCGAATGAGTTAGCCGCAATAAATGCCGCAATTAACGATACAGGCACAGTCACCGCAGGAATTAACGTCGCACGGACTTGGCCGATAAAAATATACAGCACCAATATCACTAATACTGCAGTGATAATTAAGGTGTTATAGACCTCATCGATTGAGCGAGAAATGAAAATGGTAGAGTCATAATCGACCACGAGCGCCGTACCATCAGGTAAGAAGTCTTGGATTCTATCGACTTCTTGATGAACCCATTTCGCGACATCTAATGGGTTCGCATCAGATTGGGCTACAATGCCTAAAGAAAGGTTAGCAACGCCATCACTTTTAAAGGTTGAGTTCTCGTTCTCTGCACCGATAAATACATCCGCGACATCTTTTAGGTAAACAGGTGTGCCATCGTCGGCAGTACGAACGACTAAGTAGTCAAAGTCCTCTGGGTGGTTATAGAGTCTTGCTGTACGAACCGTCATGACCGTAGTGTCGTTACGAACTTCGCCGCCTGGCGTTTCAACGTTTTCAGTCTTTAGTGCTGATACGATGTCGTTGGCCGACACATTACGTCCTGCCATGAGTTCAGGTTTTAATTGAACATACATGACTTTGTAAAGTCCGCCCGTGATGGAAATTGAGCTGACTCCTGTGATCAAGTTAAAACGATCTTCTAATACTCGTTGGGAGTAATCGGTGAGCTGAGTTCGGTCCATCGTTGATGAACTCAGGTTGACATAAATAGACGGCTCGCCTGAGCCATTGTCTTTAGATACTACAGGATCGTCAGCTTCATCTGGAAGGCGGCGCTGAGCTCTCGCTACAGCATCACGCACATCACTCACGCCTTCTGTTAAATCCCAGCCAAGTAAAAATGTGACAGTAATGCGGGACATACCATTACGAGTGACAGATTCAATTTCATCAACACCACTAATACCCGTTAACTCATCTTCAATCGTGGTGGTAATTTGGCTTTCCATAATAGTGGCTGAAGCGCCACTATAGGTGGTCATTACCGTGACTACAGGATTTTCAACATCCGGCATTTCTCGAATCGACAGTTTTGACAGTGAAACTAGGCCAAATACACCCAATAATAAGCTGAGTACAATAGCGACAACAGGACGCTTGACTGAAACATCAGAAAGCCACATTAGCTTTTCTCCTGCTGGTTACTTTCTTCTGCTGTGTTTTCATTGGCTAGGCGCTCAGCTGTATTTTGCTGTTCAAGCACATCCACTAATACCCCATCACGCATATTAACTAACCCTTGAACTACAACATGGTCACCAATATTTAAGCCGTCAGAAATTAACACTTCGTTGTCAATACGAGCGCCCAATGTTACTTCAGTGCGTTTTGCTATGTTGTTTTCGTTGATGATATACACAAAACGCTTTGTGCCAGAGTATTCAATTGCTTGGACTGGAATGACAGGTTCAGAAACTGCAGGGAAGTTAAGTACTGCAGCCATCATCATACCTGGCTTTAAACGGTTTTCGGGGTTATCAAACTGTACTCTCACCCGTAAGTTTAAGGTGTCTTGATTAATGCGAGAGTCGATGGCAATGATTTTGCCTGTAAATACTTGATCAGGCCAAGCACGACTTTGTGCATTAACGGCCATGCCATTTGAAAGTAACGATAAGTAATGCTCAGGAACTTGTAGATCAAGTCTCATGCTAGATAGATCGTCAAAAGCAAGCAATTCAGTACCAACCGAAATCATCTTACCAACACTAAAATCAATTAATCCTGCTGAGCCTGAAAACGGAGCTTTAAGTGTGTGGTAGTTTAAATCGGCTTGAGCGGAGGCAAGGCGAGCTTGAGCCATATCGACATTAGCGCGTTGGGCATCAATTTCAGTTTGGGTAATGGCATTACTTTTGATTAACTTTAAAAACTCTTTCAATTTTCTTTGTTCGTCTGCAAGGTAGGCAGCAGCCTCCGCTGTTGCGGCTTTAGCTTTCGCATTATCAAGCTGAACAATAGTTTGACCCGCTTTAATGTTTTGATCTGGTTCAATGAGAATATCACTGATTTGGCCAGCAACCTGTGAGGAAATAAACACGGACTGTTCAGCATCTAATTTGCCAATCAATGATAACGATTGCGATAACTCATGTTGATCAACAATGCCTGTTACCACAGGAATAGTTCTTTGCGGTTTATTGTTGCTATCGGGCTTAGATTTACTGGCCTGACTAATACCACTAAATGAAAAAGCGGCGGCCATAACGCCACAAACAATAATAAGGAATGCTAATTTTTTCATTGATGAACTCTAAAAATGCCTATGCTGATGTGAGGCTATTTTAATAAAAAAAGCAGCATATAAGGGTAAAGGAATGTAAAGCGTAGCAGATAAGACTGTAACAAAACATGCTGATAACATTAGTGTTTAGTTATTGGATCTGAGTTGTGAACTTGTGTCTAAGTTGGTATCAATTTTTTAACAGTTACCAGAGGGAAGATACAGTAAAGCAGGTTGATTCTTTAAATTGGTATGCTAGAAAACAAAAAAACCACTTAGCCATACTAAGTGGTTTTTTATTCTAATATGAGACGCTACAGTTTTGCTGAAGGTGTTCCATTAAAGCTTTCGTTTTGCTCTTTAGTCGATGCTTCAATTCCCATGAAATATTCGTAGCTCTTGTTTGATAGGCTCATTTGAGGCTTATCTTTAGCAGCGACATTCGCTTGCTTAGGCTTCATTTTCATGGTTTGCTTTTTGGTTTTTTCGGTCTGTGGCAATGTCACTAAGTCATTATTACGAGATGTTTCGTTAAAGTTATAGTTGAAAACACCATTACCTTGAATGAACTCAACACTCGACTTATCTTTCGTTTGATAAGAAGCCAAAATACCGTGTTGACCTAATGGCACTTCATGAAAAATTTCACGACCAGTCCCAACTTTAACACCATCGACAAACCAATCAGCGGCGACATTACTAACTAATGTAATCATGGCTGATTTAAGGCCTAGTTCTTCATTAATCAGTGAGTCAATTTTACTGTTATATGAAGGTTTGAATGCCATCTTAATTTTATAGTTTAAGTTGCCTGACATATTCATACTGGCGTCGATGACGTCATATGAAAGTAAAACACTGCGCTCATTCAAAAAAGGATCAGTTTTGATTGTATTAGTCACAATGTAGCTTTCTGAATCTTTCAAACAATCGTTAATTGACTGAAATTTACTACATAAGGTTGAACCATCTAAATCAACTGATTGAACCGTGTCAGCTTTTGAAACGTCAGCAATAACGCGTTTGGTGATTTCACTTTTAAGTGCGGCTAGCTGCTCATCTTTGTTTGTGCGAGTTTCATTAATGACATCATATTCTGCCATTATCGATTTGTATTCTCTCTTAAGGGATTTACCGTCGATATCATACTTGGTTTCAAGTTGATCTATTTTAAGGACAAGATTTTCTAAATCACGGTAAAAAGAACTTAGGTTAGCGCGTGACAAGATTTTAGCTGGTAACTTAGAAACCAAATGTTCATATTCAGTTTGCTTGCTTTTAATCTCGACACTTAAGGCGTGGAAATCTGATTCTTTCTTTTTGTGCGTTGACAATTTATCGTTGGCAGAAATGAGTAAATCATCAATATTATACTTTTGCTCAATTTCTTGTAGTTTTTGGGTTTCGCTACTCGAAATAATCTCTAAACCAAATGAGCTGCTGGCATAAAAACATAATAAAATAAAAGTAATTCGACTATATCTCACTGATTCCTCCATTTTTGTGTAATTGTTCGTGCATAGCCTTGTGCTACTGCAACTGGTCAACAGTAAAATAATCCGTCAATAATTTTATAGTACTTAAGTTAATTTGTCTTTACAAATAGATTGTGGTTTTTTGACGCTTTTTTACAACAAGCCAACAGTAGGGCGGTTTGACTGATATATTGTTACCTTATTATACCTGATGTTGCTTTGTCCTCTTGTGCTTAAGTTATTGTTAATGTTCTTTAAAGAACCAAGTTTTTGTTGGCTATGTTAGTTATGTTGTTAACGCGAGTGAATTAGCTCAACAGAGTAAGTTAACCATGAGGTATTTAGAAATTTAACAAATTGCAGGTTTTTAGACAGTCGTCATTTTTATGACTGCCTTTATAGGTAAGTGGTTATTTTAGCGATTAGTGAAAGTAATGGCGGGTAAACATAAAAAAGTCCTATTTAAAGTGAAAACTCGAATTAACGAATTTCACCATCAATAGGACTTTTATAATGGCAATACAATCAACTGACTAAGGCTATTATTAAGTGATTAATTTTATTCTGAATCAGATAATGATAATCCTGCGACTATTTAGCAATACGCTTGTATTTTAAACGATGTGGCTCAATGGCTTCAGTACCAAGGTGCTCTTTCAACCAGGCCGTGTATTCTGTGTAGTTTCCTTCATAGAAGTTGACTTGGCCTTCATCACGATAATCTAAAATGTGAGTGGCGATTCTGTCTAAGAACCAACGGTCATGAGAAATAACCATGGCACAACCAGGGAACTCTAATAGTGCCTCTTCTAGCGCACGTAGTGTTTCAACATCTAAGTCATTGGTTGGTTCATCGAGTAGGAGTACGTTACCACCAGCTTGTAGCAGTTTGGCTAAATGAACACGGTTACGTTCACCACCAGATAAGGTACCAATGATTTTTTGCTGATCGCCACCACGGAAGTTAAAGCGCCCAACGTAAGCACGACTTGGGATCTCTGTGTTGTTGATACGCATGATATCTTGTCCATCTGAGATTTCCTGCCAGACGGTATTCTTGTCGTTCATTGAATCACGGAATTGCTCAACCGAAGCAATTTGTACTGATTCACCCACTTCGATGCTGCCGCTATCAGGTTGTTCAGCGCCTGAAATCATTTTAAATAATGTTGATTTACCCGCACCGTTCGCACCGATTATACCGACAATCGCACCTTTAGGGATTGAGAAACTTAAGTCATCAATCAACACTCGATCGCCATAAGACTTAGTTAAGTTATTAACCTCAATTACTTTGTCACCTAAACGAGGCCCTGGTGGAATGAACAATTCATTAGTTTCGTTACGCTTTTGATAGTCGTTGGTGTTCAATTCTTCAAAGCGAGCCATACGGGCTTTGCCTTTCGATTGACGACCTTTACTGCCTTGGCGTACCCATTCTAATTCTTTTTGAATGGTTTTTTGGCGGGCGCTTTCAGTTGCAGACTCTTGTTGTAGACGTGCATCTTTTTGCTCAAGCCAAGATGAGTAGTTACCTTCCCAAGGAATACCTTCACCACGGTCAAGTTCTAAAATCCAACCCGCAGCATTATCCAAGAAATATCTATCATGGGTAATCGCAACTACGGTGCCAGTATAATCTTGTAAGAAACGTTCAAGCCACGCGACAGATTCAGCATCCAAGTGGTTAGTTGGTTCGTCAAGTAACAACATGTCTGGCTTTTCAAGTAGTAAGCGACAAATTGCGACACGCCGACGTTCACCACCAGATAGCACTTCGATTTTTTCATCCCAATCAGGTAAGCGTAATGCGTTAGCTGCTCGGTCTAAAATTACATCTAGGTTATGTGCATCTTGAGACTGAATAATTGCTTCAAGTTCACCTTGCTCTTTTGCTAATGCATCAAAGTCGGCGTCAGGTTCAGCATAAAGTGCGTAAACTTCATCCAGACGAGTCAGCGCATTCTTAGCCTCACTGACTGCTTCTTCAATTGCTTCACGAACTGTTTGTGATTCATCAAGCTTGGGTTCTTGTGGCAGGTAACCAATTTTTAGGTCCTGCATCGGACGTGCTTCACCTTCGATTTCGGTATCTAAACCTGCCATGATTTTTAGCAAAGTTGATTTACCAGAACCATTTAAACCAAGTACACCAATTTTGGCGCCAGGGAAAAAACTAAGTGAAATATCTTTGAGAATTTGTTTTTTAGGCGGAACAATCTTTCCTACCCGCAGCATACTATAGACAAATTGAGCCATTTTTAAGGTTCTTTAGTGACCAATGATGATGATAATTCTACTTTATTTTTTGTTTAACTCAAATTTTGGATTAATCAAATTAAAGATAATTTCCAATGAAATTCATGTTCTAAATGCTGGGATTGTGACGCAGAGCAGAGTAGAATACCGCGCAACCCTATATATAAGAACTGCTGTTGGAGACACCAATGCTAAAGAAAGCTATGAATATCGCGGATTACGATCCACAACTGTTTCAAGCCATTGAAGATGAGACTCGTCGCCAAGAAGAGCACATTGAATTAATCGCATCAGAAAATTATACCAGCCCACGTGTTCTTGAAGCACAAGGTTCTCAGTTAACCAATAAGTACGCAGAAGGTTACCCTGGTAAGCGTTACTATGGTGGTTGTGAGCATGTTGATATTGCTGAAGAATTAGCTATTTCACGTGCTAAAGAGTTGTTCGGCGCAACATACGCTAATGTTCAGCCGCATTCTGGTTCTCAGGCAAACTCAGCTGTTTTCATGGCGCTTTTACAAGGTGGTGACACCGTTTTAGGTATGAGCCTGGCACACGGTGGTCACTTGACTCACGGGTCTCATGTGAGCTTTTCAGGCAAATTATACAATGCGGTTCAGTACGGTATTGATGAAACGACTGGCAAAATCGATTATGCAGAAGTAGAGCGTTTAGCTGTTGAACATAAGCCTAAAATGATTATTGCTGGTTTCTCTGCATATTCAGGTATCATCGATTGGGGTAAATTCCGCGAAATCGCTGACAAAGTAGGTGCTTACTTATTTGTTGATATGGCCCACGTTGCAGGTCTTGTTGCTGCTGGTATCTATCCGAACCCGTTACCACATGCTCACGTAGTGACAACGACGACACACAAAACACTTGCCGGTCCTCGTGGTGGATTAATTTTATCTGCATCAAACGATGAAGATATCTATAAAAAATTAAACTCAGCAGTATTCCCTGGCGGTCAAGGTGGTCCATTAATGCACGTTATTGCAGCTAAAGCAGTTGCATTTAAAGAAGCATTAGATCCAGAGTTTACGACTTACCAAGAGCAAGTTGTTGCCAACGCTAAAGTGATGGCTAAAACCTTTATCGAACGTGGCTATGATGTGGTATCTGGCGGTACTGATAACCACTTATTCCTGCTTGATTTAATCAGCAAAGATATGACTGGTAAAGATGCTGATGCTGCCTTAGGCAAAGCTAACATCACAGTGAACAAAAACTCGGTGCCAAATGATCCACGTTCACCGTTTGTGACTTCAGGTTTACGTATTGGTTCTCCTGCAATTACACGTCGTGGTTTTACTGAAACTGAATCAGTTGAATTAACCAACTGGATGTGTGATGTACTTGACGATATTAATAATGAAGCCACGATTGAGCGTGTGAAGAATCAAGTGCTTGAATTATGTGCTAAGTTCCCTGTTTACGGTTAATACCTTTCAAGTGTTCTGTAACAGGAACGTGATTGAGTAAGACTGGCTTTATTCAATTTATCTTGGCAGGATAATCTTATCGATAAGGTTAACCTTATAAAGTAAATAGGATAAACTTTAATGGCTGTAAGTACCGAGTACTTACAGCCATTTTCTTTTTAATTTCAGGAGCGAATATGCATTGCCCATTTTGTAGCGCGACAGATACTAAAGTGATTGACTCTCGACTTGTGGCTGATGGCCACCAAGTACGTCGTCGCCGGGAATGTACAGAGTGCCATGAACGCTTTACAACCTTTGAAGGTGCTGAGCTGGTGATGCCTAGAGTGATCAAACAAGATGGCACTCGTCAGCCATTTGATGAAGAGAAACTTCGTGGCGGTATGCTCAGAGCAGTTGAAAAACGCCCTGTTTCTATGGATCAAATTGAGCAAGCATTAACAAAAATAAAATCCACGCTTCGTGCGACAGGCGAACGAGAAATTGACTCTGCTATGATCGGTAACTTAATGATGGAGCAGTTAATGGTGCTTGATAAGGTTGCCTATATTCGCTTTGCTTCTGTTTATCGTGCATTTGAAGATGTGTCTCAATTTGGTGAAGCAATCGCTAAGTTACAAAAGTAACCGCATTATCATTACTTGCCGCTAGCAAAATATTGCTTTTTATCGTTTTGGTGCAATCAAGAAGGTTTTTATGTCTCAGTGGTCTATCCTTGATATTTCAATGATGAGTCTGGCAATTTCATTAGCAGAAAAAGGACGTTATACAACTCGGCCTAATCCAAACGTAGGCTGTGTGATTGCCGTTGGCGAGCAGATTATTGGTCAAGGTTATCATATTAAAGCGGGGGGCCCGCACGCTGAAATTCACGCTTTAAATGCAGTACAAACCAATCAGCAGCAAGATAAATTAAGCCAAGCCACTGCCTATGTCACCCTTGAGCCTTGCAGTCATTATGGCCGAACCCCTCCTTGTGCATTAGCGTTAATAAATGCGGGGATAAAAAGGGTTGTTATTGCTGAGGTTGATGCCAACCCGCAAGTGGCAGGTAATGGTATTCGAATGCTACAAGAAGCGGGAATTGAGGTTGAAGTCGGATTATTAACCGAGCAAGCCAAACAACTTAATCTTGGGTTTACTAAGCGAATGCTCACAGGCTTGCCACTTGTTACCATTAAGCTTGCTGCCAGTATTGATGGCAAAACGGCATTGTCTAATGGGGTGTCTAAATGGATTACAGGACCTGAAGCCCGAGCGGATGTGCAAAAGTTACGTGCTCGACAATGCGCTATTATAACTGGTGTAGAAACGCTACTTGCTGACAACCCTTCGATGAATGTCCGTTATGAAGAATTAGGCAGTGTAAAAGAGCATTTAGCAGAAAGTGAAATTAAACAACCATTAAGGGTTATTCTAGATAGTAAAGCTAGGCTAACAAATGACTTTACACTGTTTGAAATAGCGTCTCCTATACTGTTGGTTTCATGTGTGGAATACCCCGCAGAAGTGAGAGAAAGATTTAACAATCATGTTAGTTGTATCACTATTGGTGCAAATGATGATGGACGCGTTGATTTACATGCGTTATTTACTTATTTAGGTAAGCAATGCAATACGGTTCTCGTAGAAGCTGGAGCAACATTAGCGGGTAGCGTCATCAAACAAGGCTTAGGTGATGAATTGTATTTATATCAAGCGATGAAGTTACTGGGTAGCCAAGGTCGTAATTTAGTCCAGCTTGATGATTACCAAGCCATGTCAGATATCCCTAAAATACAACTTAACGATACGCGTCGAGTCGGTGCAGATCTAAGAATGATATTTGCTCTATAAGCAACAAGATTTTTTGCCATTATTTAAACGGTATTAGGCAACGAACACTGTTAAATAATATTGAATAAGATAACAAGTGAGTATTTATGTTTACCGGCATTATTGAAGCCCTAGGCACATTAAGAAAAATTGATCGCAAAGGCGATGATATTCGTTTAAATGTTGCAAGTGGTAGTTTGGATTTATCTGATGTCAAACTAGGAGATAGTATTGCAACCAATGGCGTGTGCTTAACGGTTGTACAATGTCTACCTGATGGTTATGTTGCAGATATTTCAGCTGAAACTGTCGCACTAACTGGTTTTGCTGATTATAAAGTCGGACAAAAGGTTAACCTTGAAAAAGCGGTGATGCCAACGACGCGTTTAGGCGGCCATATGGTAAGCGGGCATGTTGATGGTATTGCAAGAGTTGAGCAACGAAATGTGCGCGGAAAAGCCATCGAGTTTTGGTTACTCGCACCAGAAGACTTATCTCGATATATCGCTCATAAAGGCTCAATAACCGTTGACGGAGTTAGTTTAACAGTTAACGAAATTGATGGGCATCGTTTTAGGTTAACGATTGTGCCACATACAGCCGAAGAAACGACCTTGTTGGCTTTGCAAGCCGGCAGTAAGGTCAATATTGAAGTGGATTTAATTGCACGTTATTTAGAGCGCTTGATGAGCGCTGAAAAAGCCACAAAATCCGAAGGCGGCATCACTATGGAAATGCTAGCCAACGCCGGATTTATGCGATAGAAAATAGAATACCCGAATATATTTAGCCTATGTTGCTGATATAGAAAAACTAAACATAAAGGTCTTAACATGGCACTACACAGTATAGAAGAAATCATCGAAGATATTCGTCAGGGTAAAATGGTTATCTTGATGGACGATGAAGATAGAGAGAATGAAGGCGATCTTATCATGGCGGCCGAAAAGGTGACGCCTGAGGCAATTAACTTTATGGCGACCTATGGTCGTGGATTGATTTGCCAAACGATGACCAAAGAGCGCTGTATGCAGTTAAATTTACCTTTAATGGTAACTAATAATAATGCACAGTTCTCGACAAACTTTACTGTATCAATTGAAGCTGCAACAGGTGTAACAACAGGCATTTCAGCTCATGATCGTGCTGTTACAGTTCAGGCGGCTGTTGCAAAAGATGCTAAAGCCGCTGACTTAGTTCAGCCTGGGCATATTTTCCCATTAATGGCGCAAGATGGCGGCGTATTAACGCGTGCTGGACACACTGAAGCAGGTTGCGATTTAGCTCGATTAGCAGGTTTGGAGCCTTCAGGTGTGATCGTTGAGATTTTAAATGATGACGGCACGATGGCACGCTGTCCTGATTTAGAAGTGTTTAGTGAAAAACACGGTATTAAAATGGGGACAATTGCTGATTTAATTGAGTACCGTAATACCAAAGAAACCACTGTTGTGCGTGAAGCAGAATGTAAACTACCCACACGTTTCGGTGAGTTTACTATGGTGACATTTAGAGACACCATCGATAATCAATTGCACTATGCATTGGTAAAAGGTGAAGTGAAAGCTGATTGTTTAGTCCGTGTGCACTTGCAAAATACATTTAACGATTTGCTTCACTCTGAGCGAGATCAAAAACGTAGCTGGCCACTAGAAAAAGCGATGGAACGCATCGCTAATGAAGGTGGTGTTTTAGTGTTATTAGGCCATGAAGAGCATTCAAGTGAGATGCTAGCCAAAGTAAAAGCGTTTGAAGCAGAAGACAAAGGTCAAGCACCAACAGCGGCGAAATGGGTCGGCACCTCACGTAAAGTGGGCATCGGTTCGCAAATACTCTCAAGTCTTGGTGTCAGCACCATGAGACTATTGAGTTCGCCGAAACATTATCATTCGTTATCAGGCTTCGGTTTAGAAGTGACTGATTACATTGCAGAATAATTCACTAATTTAGTGAAGTTAACATTTATCATTAATTGCACAGGACTCAGGGCATTTTGCTGTGGTATTATACCGCCACTTTTGCCCAGAGCTGGGTGCTTTAGCTAATTTAGGTAAGATAATGAACGTAGTTCAAGGTAATATCGAAGCAAAAAATGCCAAAGTGGCGATCGTTGTATCGCGTTTCAATAGTTTCTTAGTTGAGAGTCTGCTTGATGGCGCAATAGATACACTAAAACGTTTTGGTCAGGTTGAAGATGACAACATTACTGTTGTTCGTGTTCCTGGCGCTGTTGAATTACCGCTGGCTGCACGACGTGTTGCTGCTTGTGGGAAATTTGACGGTATCATTGCACTTGGTGCTGTGATTCGTGGTGGTACTCCGCATTTTGATTTAGTTGCAGGCGAGTGTAATAAGGGTCTAGCTCAAGTTGCTTTAGAGTTTGATATTCCTGTTTCATTTGGCGTGTTAACCACAGATACCATTGAGCAAGCAATTGAGCGCTCTGGTACTAAAGCAGGTAACAAAGGTACTGAAGCTGCCCTTGGCCTACTTGAAATGGTTAATGTTCTGCAAGAATTAGAACAACAGTTGGTATAGTAGTAGGAAAAGTAATGAAGCCTTCAGAGCGCCGTAAGGCACGCCGTTTAGCTGTTCAAGCTATCTATTCGTGGCAGTTAAGCCAAAATAACGTTGCTGACGTTGAACACGAATTTTTAACTGAGCAAAACATTAACGGTGTTGATGTAGCTTATTTTCGTGAGTTGCTATCAGGTGTAGCAACAAAAGCGACTCAACTTGATGCGCTTTTAAAGCCACATTTAGATCGTGATATTGAAGACGTATCGCCAGTTGAGAAAGCCATTGTGCGCTTAGCTGCGTATGAACTCACTTATCGTAAAGATGTGCCATTTAAAGCGGCTATCAACGAAGGTATCGAATTAGCGAAAGCCTTTGGTGCCGATGACAGTCATAAGTTTGTCAATGGTATGCTAGATAAGCTTGTTACTCGTAAGTAATAAATAAAACGGTATCTTCGGATACCGTTTTTGTATGGCTTACCGATTTCTATAACAGTAGGTGGGCGGGCAACCGTACCAATTTTATCGTGAAAGAATTCCAACTTATTGAACAATTTTTCCGTGATAAAGGTCAGAAACGTCGTGATGTTCATCTCGGCATTGGTGATGACTGTGCATTAGTACAACCAGCTGAAAACAAATCTATTGCAATTTCTTGTGACACCCTCGTCGAAAATATTCACTTCCTACCTTCAATGCCTGCGCATGAGTTAGGCTATAAATCAGTGGCTGTAAATTTATCTGATTTAGCTGCAATGGGAGCAGATCCCGCTTGGATGACCCTGGCGTTAACCTTGCCTGATGTTGATAACGACTGGTTACAGCAGTTTAGTGAAGGGCTGTTTGAAGCTGCGGAATACTACAGTGTGAGCTTGATTGGTGGTGATACTACTCGTGGTCCTCGCAGTATCAATATCACGATCCATGGTCAAGTTCCTACCGGTAAAGCCTTAACTCGTGGTGGTGCAAAAATCGGTGACTGGATTTATGTCACTGGTACCTTAGGTGATTCCGCATTAGGCTTGGATATTTTGCTAGGTAAGCAAGATGTTGACCCTCAGTTTAAAGAGTTTTTGATTAATCGCCATTATCATCCAACGCCAAGGATCTTGGCTGGACAAGCCCTGCGTTCATTAGCAACCAGTGCAATTGATTTATCTGATGGTCTTAACTCCGATATTGCTCATATATTAAAAGCTTCAAACGTTGGAGCCGTCATTGATGTCAATGAATTACCGTTATCGACTTCATTGGTTGGCTCAGTGGGGCCAGAGCAAGCAATCAATTATGCTTTGACTGGGGGCGAAGATTACGAGCTTCTTTTCACTGTACCTGAAGCACAGCGGGGCGCCTTAGATACAGCCTTAATTCACGCAGGTGTTAAATTTGTCAAAATTGGACAAATATGCGCGGGTGATAAATTAAGGTTGGTATCCAATGGCGAACCATTTGAGCTAGACCTAAAAAGTTTTGAGCACTTTTAATGAATCTATTATCAAACGATCCAGCGGTAAAAAAATTATCACTTAAAAATCCAGTGCATTTCCTAGCACTTGGGTTTGGCAGTGGGCTAGCAGCTAAAGCCCCCGGCACTTTCGGTACATTAGCAGCAGTGCCATTAGTTTACTTAATGGGGCACCTTAGCTTAACCGCATTTATTATTATCACTGTGTTAAGTACGCTTATTGGCTTTTATATATGTGATAAAGCAGCCAAAGACATGGGAGTCCATGATCATGGCGCCATTGTCTGGGATGAGGTTGCTGGCTTAATGATTACCATGATAGCTGCCCCAGCGGGCTTAATATGGTTAGTCATTGGTTTTGCACTATTCCGTTTTTTTGATATTTTGAAACCTTGGCCTATTCGTTGGCTAGATGCCAAAGTGCATGGCGGCTTTGGTATTATGATTGACGATGTTTTAGCAGGCTTTTTTGCATTAATCTGTCTGCAGCTTATCTATTATTTCGTATAAGTCATGATTGATAATCACTAAAAAGCCCACCAATTGGTGGGCTTTTTAGTGATTAGTGCGCACTTTACTATCTTAGCTATTGAAGTAGCTCTCGAGCGTTAGCAAGTGTGTTTTCTGTAATAACATCACCAGCTAATAACCTTGCTAATTCACTGATCCTTTGCTCTTTATCAAGGGGTTTCATTTGTGTTTCAGTGCCACCACTTTTACTAAACTTGTTCACCAGCATATGTTGGTGACCATTACCTGCTACTTGAGGTAAATGGGTCACACAGATAACTTGAGTAGATTCCCCTAAACTGCGCAGCATTCGTCCTACAACAGCCGCAGTTGGCCCAGAAATACCGACATCGACTTCATCAAATATGAGTGTCGGGGTGGCAACTTTTTTCGCAGTAATAACCTGAATACCTAAACCAATACGTGATAACTCACCACCAGAAGCGACTTTTGCAATCGGTTGAAGGGGTTGTCCTGGGTTAGTGGTCACTTGAAATTCAACTTGATCGCTACCAGTAACAGATTGAATGTCTGGGTTAAAATTGACTTCTATAGAAAATTTACCCTTAGGCATATTCAATTCATGAATCGAACGAGTGACAAGTTTATTAAGCTCTTTTGCATAGCGAAGTCGGCTTTGGCTGAGTTTTTGAGCGCTTTTAATATAAGCTTGTTTACTGTCGTCAACTTGCTGTTGAATCTCATCTAGTCGAGTTGCATCGTTATTTAGCTCTTTTAATTCTATGGCTAATGCTTGATGGTGTTCAGCTAAATGTTCTGTTTGAACATGATGCTTTCTCGCCAGTTGCATGGCCTTGGAAATTCGTTGTTCCAAAAATGCAAAATGTTCGGGATCTAGCTCTATTTTGCTTAAATAGTCTTGAACTTCACTGGTACTTTCTTGTACCTGAATTAAGGCTTCATTGAGCATGTTTGCAACACTTTGCAATGCTGGATCAAATGATTGTAATTGATCGGCAAAACCTATCACCCGATTTAATGAGGACTCAATATTGTGCTCATCATCTTCGCTAAGCAACTGAAGCGTTAATTGACAATTTTCAATTAAATCACTGCCGTTAGCCAAGCGTTTGTGTTCTTGCTCTATTTGCTCAAATTCACCAGGCTTTAAAGCAAATTCGTCCAGTTCTTCGACTTGGTATTGTAGAAGTTGTTTGCGGGCAATACGCTCTTGTTGGTTTAACTGTAATTGTTTTAATTCATTTTCAATGAGCTTACAGCGTTGATAGCTTTTACTCACATTGTCGATAAGGATACTGTGGTTGGCATAGCTATCGAGTAAGGTAAGTTGATGCTCACTTCTAAGCATGGCATGGTGAGCGTGCTGCCCATGAATTCCGACAAATAATTGTCCTAGTGCTTTAAGTTGAGTGAGTGGGACAGGGTTACCATTAATGTAGGCTCTAGAGCGACCGTCGGCGCTAATCGTTCGACGTAAAATACATTCTTCATCGACATCAAGATCATTATCTTCAAGCCAGCGTTTAGCATACGGCACATCTTCAAGCGAAAACCGTGCAGAAACTTCCGCTTTGTTTGCCCCAGGGCGAACGGTATTGGCATCGGCTCTATTGCCTAAGCATAGGCCTAGCGCATCGATAGCGATAGATTTACCGGCACCAGTTTCCCCCGTGATGCTGGTCATTCCGGCTTTAAAGTCAAGTTCAAGAAAACGTACAATCGCAAAATTATTAATGCTTAATTGGCAAAGCATAATCAATCCCTGTGTAAAGAAACACCAAACCACTGTATTTATAAACAGTCTACACTGTTTTTATATACAGTAAAGTGCTGGTTGCTAATTTTTTTGAGTTGTATTTATGCGGAAGTTTTTAGCAGCAAGAAGTTTAGTATTTAGCTGAGCTGTTCAAGTAATTGTTCAATCAGGGGAAGGCTAATAAAGGTGGCAAGGGTACTAATCAAGATGCATTTAGCGCTCGATAACCCATAGGTTTGATAACGCTGTGCGAGTAAGTAAACACTTGCTGCAGTTGGTAATGCAGCTAAGATGACCCCCATGATAAGTAACTCGTTATCGACATTAAAATAGCGTAGTAAACCATAAGCAATCAATGGCTGAATCACGAGTTTAAGTATATTTAATATGCCCATTTCGATTGCAAGATGGTGAGGTGGTGTTTCAGGCTCTGTACCTCCATGCATTGCTTTAGCGAGAACCATACCAATCGCAAACAGCGCACATGGGCTTGAGGTATTGCCAATTAACCTCATCATCATGCTGATGCTATCAGGAATTGGGATATACAAAGCTGATGCCATGACTCCTAAAGTGCAACCAATAACAATGGGATTACTAATTAACGCATTCAACATAATATGCACAGGGTGTCGTTTTTGCTTTTTATTGATGGCAAGTTCCATATTGACCATTGCAAAGGCAAACATAATGACAGATAACAAACTCGCAATAGCAGCAGCTGTGATTGCGTGATTGTTATCTGGATAAAGCATCATCATTAGTGGAATACCAATAAATGCGGTATTACCAAAGCTGGTATTTAACCCTCTGATAGCGGCTAGTGCCGGTTGTTTTTTATCTGCGATAGATGAAATGAGCACCGTAATGAAATAGGTCACAACCATTGCAATACCAAAGGCCGCAATAAAGCCCCATTGCATGATCTCATGTATATCGGTTTCGGCTAACGCAATGAATAAAATAGCGGGGAACGCCACGTAATAGACGTATTCGTTTAATGTAAAGTCGGTATCATGAGGAAGCACTTTTAGCTTTTGAACAATAAAGCCTAGCAACATGATGCCAAAGACAGCAATAAGGGGAGTTAAAATGTTGGCCATCATCTTCTCCTTATGTGTGTCTATTGGAAGTCAATGACATTGTTGATTTGACAGTCATTGGGTTGGCGAATAAGTTAATGATGCAAGTGCAACTCTGAGCGCACGAACGAGTGAGCTCAAAGTTTATCTATAGGCTGAATGCCCATAAATCTTGCCAATAAATATTCCTAACAAAAAACTCAGTTACTGAACACTGATCCCAATATTAGAAACACCAGCGTCGACTATTTCTTTACGTAACTCTTTAACGAATTCAGCTGATAATTTAGGGTTAGCTTCAATAATATCCAGTAGCATCCCTTGTAGTTCTTTTTCTTCCTGCATCACAGGATGTGCGAAAACAAACTCTTCTACGACTTCTTCGTTTAATTCATCTTGAAGTTCATCAACACTGATAGCTTCAATGTAGTTGGCTACTGTACTTGAAGATAATTTACTGATGTTAGTAATGTCTTCTTCAATTTTACCCTGAATACCGCCAAGTAAGGTGGTTAACGCGACAGCTGCATCCATTGCTGGGTAAACTCCGTATGCTTCAAAGTTACTTGGCTCAGGGGTGTTGTCTTCTAAGCGTTGTAAATGAATGTCATAGTTAAATTTAAGTTTTTTATCGTATTGAGATTGCCACAATAGCTCTAAGACTGTGCTGAGTGTTTTTGGCTCGCCAAATTCGCAAACTTCAGAAAATAACTGATAATTTGGCAACATGCGTTGGCAAAGTGCGGTAGCAAATAATTGCTTTTGAGGTAAAGACAACGCTTTTAAACGTTTAAAAAAACCGGGTTTATGACTCATTGGGTACATCCGCTGATAACTGTGATATCACTTGATTTGCTGCTGATTCTACCTTAGTTAACTCATCAAGTAACTCAAGTATTTCTGGTTCAAGATCTTCAATGCTGGTTTTGTGCTTCAGCGCAGACTCAATTTCTTGGCAAAGCTTCTGAGTGTTAGGTACACCACAGTAACAACTTGCCCCATGAAGTTTGTGCACGGTCTGTAACATGAGTTCGCTATTGACGGTTTTAAGGGCTGTTTCAATGTTAACAACGTTATCAGGCAATGAATCAACTAACATCTGCAGCATTTCGAGGGCTAAATCAGGTTTTTGATTCGTTTGAGCAAGGCATAATTCCCAATTTAAAGTGTGCATATCAAAATGGGTAAACTTAGGTTTATTGATCCAGCGATCAATAACTCCTTTAAGGGCTGCCTCATCAATCGGCTTCGGCAGATAACCGTCCATGCCGCTACCTAAAATTAATTCTCGCTCTTCTGCAATTGCGTGGGCAGTGACGGCAATGATTGGCGTATTGCGGTTTTGTGACTCTTGACGAATCAACTTGGTTGCCGTGATGCCATCTGTGCCAGGCATTTGAATGTCCATAAAGATGACATCGAATACTTGTTGTTTAGCGTACTTAATCGCATCATCACCGTTATTCACTGATACCACATTCACAACGAGTTCTTTCAGTAAGGTATCAATTAACTTAAGGTTCGCTAAGTTGTCATCAACGGCCAGAACATTAAGGTTTTTACGCTCATAAACTGTTTCAGGCAATGTTTCAGTTAATAACGCTGTTTGCGTTGGTGGATGTATCAACTGATTCGCTAAATCATAGTCACTGACCGGCATACTCAACAGTATGTCTGTATTAGGTCTTAATCCTTGGTTTAAGATTTCTTGTTGCTCGATACCGTCATGCAATAACACCAAGCAAGCTGTCTTTTCACGAGCAAGTTTTAAGAAGCTGAGTAATTGCTCATTATCTTTAAAGCCATGGCAGCCTAAAAGAACATAATCGAAGTGCACTTTACTCGAAGACAATGTGGTTTCTAAATGTGGTAGTTGTCCAACAGACGTTAAATGCATTCCCCAAGCTTCAAAGCGGCGATTAAAGGTATCACGAGTGAGCTCTCGTGATTCAAACAGTAATAGTGTTTTATCCCGCAAAGACTCTAAGTGTAATACTTCACCGATATGGAATTGACTTAGCTCAAGCGGCAGCATAAACCAGAAAGTCGACCCTTTATTAGGCGTAGAGGTAAAACCGATTTGTCCGCCCATTTGATTGATTAAGCGTTTGGTAATCACTAAGCCTAATCCTGTACCGCCAAAGCGTCGAGATATAGACGAGTCAGCTTGCCCGAAAGCTTGGAATAAATATTCTTGTTGGCCTTCATCGATACCGATACCCGTATCAATCACTTCGCAGCGCAAGGTAATGTTTTCATCTCGCTGGCCAACTAAATGCATTTTTAAAATCACACTGCCTTCATCAGTAAATTTAATCGCATTACCAATTAAATTTGTCATGATTTGACCTACGCGCATTGCATCACCGCTGACACTTTCTGGCACGTTGTCATCAATATCGACAACTAATTCAATGCTTTTTTCATGGGCACTACCCGCCACGATACTGATGGTGTCGGCAATGGTTTCTCTCAAAGCAAAAGGCATTTTTTCAAGGACCATTTTACCCGCTTCGAGTTTAGAGAAATCAAGAATGTCATTAATGATGCCGAGTAAGTTACTGGCACTTCTTTCAATGGTTTTGATGTAATCAAGCTGGCTAGAGTGCAGGGGCGTTTTAATCAGTTGTCGAGAAAAACCAATGACACCATTAAGCGGAGTACGTAACTCGTGAGACATGTTTGCTAAAAATTCAGATTTTATTCTGCTAGCTTCAAGCGCCCGTTTTTTAGCTAAGTCCAACTCAACGTTTTGAATCTCAATTTGCTCTAAGGTTTCACGTAGATCAGAAGTCGCTTGGTCAATATTTTGCTGCATTTCATCGTGATATTCAGACAAGGAGCTTGCCATGGCATTAATGCCACGTTTCAGTAAATCTAGCTCACCGATAAGTTGTCCCTCAAGGCGAGTATCGAGCTTTCCTTCACGGATTTTTGCGACGACCCGAACCATTTCTGTAATTGGGTAGTTCACATGCTTTACTAATCGAAAGGTGAAAAATAGATTTAACTGCACCCCGATTAATACAATAACAAAAGCCGCTATCGCTGCCCGATGTTGTTCTAATAATGCATTTTCTTTGTTTAATAATATTGAAATGTAGCCCAGTATTTGCTGACCTTCAGCATTATTGATAACGCTAGTTCCTGTCGGAGCAGGAGAGGCTGTTGCAATATAGTTATTGGTTTTGGGCGCAATACCGGTATGGGATAAAATAGGCACACGAATGACCATAGTATCGTCTATGGTTTCATATTGGCTGGCGATTAAATTTCTCAGCGCTAGTGGATATCGCATACTTTCGAAATCTTTATGGTAGTGCGAGGTGACAAACAGTTGGTTGTCGCTATCAAAAATGGCGATAGAGTGAATCAAAGAGGAGTTGTTTAATTGCGATGCGGCTAATAAGCGTTTAGTGGCTTCTCTATCTTCGGTGACAAGACCAAATTCACTTGCAATAGCCAATGGTTCGACAATACTACGGCCTTGGGCGATTAAGGTTTCTTCAAGTTCATAAAAACGGTTTATGGTGAAGTAACTTCCAAGTAGAATACCCACCATCACGGTAGGCGCTAACGCAAGTACAAGCACCCACGAACGGAGGCTGTATTTGGTCATGTTGTTAGCATTATTCATCGTGAAGTAATTATTCCTAAAGACTTTTATCAAATATGTTGTCTAGATTGCCAGAAATAGAGCACTCTTGACCAGTTTTTTATTCCATACCAGAGGCCAAAATGGCGCAATTTTTTAAAGCAAAACCGAACAAAACGAAGCAGTTATCAGCTAAGTTGAGTTTAACGGTAACACAACTTGATCACCTTGGCGCTGGTATAGCACAGCATAATGGTAAGGTCGTGTTTATACCTGGTGCGCTCCCTGGTGAAAAAGTGACGGTACAGCTAACAGAACAAAAGAAAAAATACGCTAAAGCGAAATTAATCGGTATAGACGAAAAAACACCAAATCGTGCCAAAGCAAAATGTCCACATTATCAACAGTGTGGCGGTTGTGATTTACAACACTTAAGCATAGATGCACAACGTCAACATAAACAAGCTGCCTTAACTAATTTAATGAGCAAACTGGCAGTAGATGTCGAAGACGGTATTCTTACTGAGCCTGTCGTCAGTGAAGATTGGCATTATCGCCGAAGAGCAAGGCTAGCTACGCTGTTTAATAAGAAATCAAAAATGCTCGAATTAGGCTTCCGTGCTGCCAATAGCAATAATATTGTGCAAATAAAACAATGTGATGTATTAGCGAAGTCATTATCAAATTTAATTACACCGTTTACCGCATTACTTAATCAACTTCATGCTAAGACAACGTTAGGGCATGTGGAGTTAACTGAAGCAGAAAATGGCGTGTTTGCGGTATTACGCATCACTAAAGCTTTGAAAGAAAGTGATAGTCAGTTACTCATCGAGTTTGCCAAAGCGCAAAAGATTCATTTGCTAACTCAAGATAATGAAGGTCAATTACAGTCTCTGTTTGTGGCAGATGAGCCTCCAGCCGATGTCATTACTGAGAATCATATTAGATTACCTTTTTATCGGTTAGCTGAAGGCCAAGTTCAGTGCCAGTTCAGTCCTGGTAATTTTGTGCAAGTGAATGCGGATATTAATCAAAAGATGGTTGCTCAAGCTATTGAGTGGTTAGCACCTAAAGAAAATGAACGAATTTTAGATTTGTTTTGTGGGGTAGGTAATTTTAGTTTGCCATTGGCGTTACAAGCCGCAGATGTAGTTGGGGTTGAAGGCGTGCCTGAAATGGTGGCTCAAGCCAATCAAAATGCGAAAGAAAACCAATTAAACAATATTCATTTTTACCATGCCGATTTAAGTGCTGATTTATCTGAGGCAAGCTGGTTAGGACAAATTGATAAATTACTTCTCGATCCGGCTCGTGCCGGTGCATATGAAAGTTTGCAATGGTTATCTAAAATGAAACCTGCAAAAGTGGTCTATGTATCCTGTAACCCAGCGAGTTTAGCGCGCGATAGTCAGGTGTTAATTGAGCAAGGTTATCAATTGAGTAAATTGACTATGTTAGATATGTTTCCACAAACGCATCATATTGAAGCGATGGCATTATTTGAAACTCGCTAAGTTGAACCAGCCAAAGCAAGTCGGCTCATTTTTTGGTTATTGGCTAAAGGTTTTTGGGGAATGTTGCTCACGTAACACTAAATTCATTCTAGATGATTTATTATTGATATTACGTGTCGCCAATACCCAGAACAACTCACTTTTGGCCAAACAATAAGCTGAAATTTGAATTTTACGTAAGAATTTGTAAATTGAGTAATATTAATTTGACATAAAATACTCAACCCTCAAGATGACTATTTTTATCTGTGCAGGGCGAAATGCGCTGCGTTAGTTTTGTTGATATTGCTTGTTTCATTGTAAGGGTAAAATAAGTACCGAAAAGGAAGTTTACTATGGTCTCAGTCCGAGAAGCACATTTCAATTCATCAGATTTTAATATCGATGAATGGGTTAAGCGTTATATAGAAAACGCCGAAGAAGCCCAAATGTTGCTGGAACTTATTCAACAGCTCGATGCTTTGCCAACCGCAACGCCAGATGTTCATCGTGGATTACTTGACCGAGCACGAGAGATGGTCGAGATTCTTGCCCCTTTAAACATGGACATCGAAACCCTGCAGGCCTCACTGCTTTTTATCGTTCATGATGAAGGCATATTATCCATTGAGGATATCGAAGAAAAATTTGGTGCAAGTTTAAGTAAACTTGTGGCGAGTGTTGTCACCATGGAAGCCATTGGTGCACTAAAAGTCAGCCAAGATTCTCGTGCAGCCGAACCGCAAATTGATAATATTCGTAAAATGCTATTGGCTATGGTCGAAGATGTTCGTGCTGTAGTAATAAAACTTGCTGAGCGGTTACGTTTACTTCGTGAAGTCAAAAATGGCGATGAAGAAACTCGGGTTTTGATTGCGCGTGAAGTTGCTGATATTTATGCCCCTCTTGCCAACCGGTTAGGTATCGGCCAACTTAAATGGGAACTAGAAGACATCTCTTTTAGATACCTGCACCCAGTTGTTTATAAAGATATTGCTAAGCAATTAGACGGTAAACGTGTCGATCGAGAAGTGTTTGTCGATAAGTTTGTTACTCAGCTGCAAGAGCGTTTAGATAAAGATAATATTCGCGCTAAAGTCTACGGTCGTCCAAAGCATATTTACAGTATTTGGCGAAAAATGAAGGGTAAAGACCTTACCTTTGATGAGCTATTTGATGTACGAGCGGTGCGAATTGTCACTGATCGCTTGCAAGACTGTTATGGTGCTTTAGGGGTTGTGCATACCTTGTGGCACCATATTCCGCGAGAGTTCGATGATTATGTCGCAAACCCAAAACCTAATGGCTATCAATCTATCCACACTGTGGTTGTGGGCCCAGAAGGCAAGACCGTTGAAATACAAATCCGCACAGAAACCATGCATCAAGATGCAGAGCTCGGTGTGGCAGCTCACTGGAAGTATAAAGAAGGTACTGCTGGTGGTAAACAAAGTGGCTATGAAGAAAAAATTAACTGGCTACGTAAGATTTTATTGTGGCAAGAGGATGTGGCTGAAACTGGCAACCTTGTCGAAGAAGTGCGCAGTCAGGTTTTCGAAGACCGAGCATATGTATTTACCCCCAATGGTGAGGTAGTCGATTTACCGCTAGGTTCCACGGTACTGGATTTTGCTTACTACATTCACTCCCATGTCGGTCACAAATGTATTGGCGCTAAAGTGGATGGGCGTATTGTGCCGTTTACATACCAAGTTGAGACCGGTGAACGAATTGAAATCATCACCTCAAAACACCCTAACCCGAAACGCGATTGGCTTAACCCTAACTTAGGCTACATTAAGTCATCTCGTTCACGCTCTAAAATTCAGCACTGGTTTAAACAACAAGACCGTGACAAAAACATGGTTGCAGGTAAAGAATTACTAGAGGCTGAACTAGCAAGAGTGTCGCTGAAACTTAAAGATGCTCAAGTTGCGGTTGAGCGTTTTAACATGAACTCTATGGATGACATGTTAGCGGCGATAGGTGGGGGGGATTTACGTTTAAACCAAGTGGTCAACTTTGTTGAAACTAGCTTGCGTAAAGAGCCGAGTACAGAACAAGAAATTGTCGAAGAAATCATTAAACGCTCCCATACAAAGCCTGCTCGCAAAGGCAAAGGTCAGGTCGAAGTTAATGGGGTAGGCAATTTATTAAGCCACATTGCAAGTTGCTGTAAACCTGTTCCTGGAGATGAAATATTTGGTTATATCACCATGGGGCGTGGCGTATCGGTACATCGTAGTGATTGCTCACAAGTTAAAGAGTTAATGCGTGCTCACCCTGAGCGCAGCGTGGAGGTCGTTTGGGGCGAGAACTATTCAGGTGGTTATCGCATTAAAGTCCAAGTGAGCGCTCACGATAGAAGCGGCTTGTTAAGAGACGTCACAACGGTGCTTGCGGCTGAAAAGTCCAATGTGATGGCGATGAGCTCAACATCGGATGAAAAAAATCAAACTGCTGCAGTCGACCTTGAATTAGAACTGTATAATTTAGATGGCTTATCAAGAATATTAGTTAAGCTTGGTCAGATAGAGGGTGTGATTGAAGCAAGACGTTTATAATCATTCGACTAGTTGAAAGTGATACGTTTTAATTAAGGTGGTAAATCAACTGGTTTACCACCTTTTTCTTTCATAGCTTTAGTTTACTGTTTGTCCCATTTTTAAAACGCGCAAAAGAGTATTTACCATGTCACAAACTCCAGATTCTGCTGAATTAGATGCCCTGTTAGTAAGCCAGCCAAAAAACATTATTCAACCATTGTTAAACATAATGGAAAAACTGCGAGATCCTGAAACGGGATGCCCATGGGATAAACAACAGACATTTGCGAGCATAGTGCCGTTTACGCTTGAAGAGGCTTATGAAGTCGCTGATGCCATTGAGCAAGCCGACTTAACATCATTACCAGATGAGCTAGGCGACTTGTTATTTCAAGTGGTGTTTTACTGTCAATTAGGAAAAGAGCAGGGTTTATTTGATTTTGCCACCGTAGTAGATAAAATTTGCGATAAATTAACCCGCCGACACCCGCATGTATTTCATCAACAAAGCGCTCTAAAGCTAGGTTCAACTAACAGTGCGCCTACTAACACTGTGCCAACTAACAATGACACGGCAATAGACAACGCCGAAAAAGTCAAACAGTCTTGGGAGGCGATTAAACAAACAGAGCGTGAACAAAAACAGCAGTTTTCTCTACTTGATGATATTCCAGTATCACTTCCTGCGTTAAATCGCGCGATTAAAATTCAAAAACGAGTTGCAAAAGTCGGCTTTGATTGGCCTGATTTAGCCCCTGTTGTCGCTAAAGTCCATGAAGAAATAGACGAAGTCATGGAAGAGGCGAAACATTTACAAGCTGAGCCAGAAATCTACCAAGCTAAAGTGGTTGATGAAATGGGGGATTTACTTTTTGCTGTAGCCAATATGGCGCGGCATCTAGGTGTTAATCCTGAATCTGCTTTACGACAAGCGAATCAAAAATTTGAGCGTCGATTTAAAGGTGTTGAAAGTTTAGCTGAAAAAAGTACAAAACCCATGAGTGAGCATACACTCGAAGAGCTAGACGCATATTGGGATACCGTTAAGCAAACCGAGCGAAGCAAATAATTGCAGGCTTGAATAAGAGAAAGTTGTTTATAGAGATTGAACTTAACAATTTTGAGCTAAACAACGATGAACTTAACAACGATGAGCCCATTATTTAGCATTAATTAAGTCAAAAGTTGAAAGATAACGACAGTCATTATTCATTATGGTATCAGTCCCAAAGGCATCAGTCGTTAAAATACTGGGCGTTAAACCATTATGCGCTAAGAAACTGGCGGCTAAGGTACTTGTGACTAAGGTACTTGTGGAAAAGATATTGGAATAGATTATGGCCATAAGTATTTGAAATAAAGTGTGGCATTCACAGCTGAGGCAATGAATTTTACTTATTGCCGTGTTTAATCGCACCACTAAGAATAGAATCAATTGGTTAAATTAAACTTTGTTGCGGGGATAGATGGGTAACAGGCTCGCTAAAACAGTGAGCATAAGTTTTATATCAATTTAATGAGTTTATTGTTTGTTGTTATCAGGCTAATTTGGTAGAATGTCGCCCCGTCCTAGTGCTTTCTTACAAGCACGTATTTTTCAAACTCACATTCTCAGGTTCAGCATGACTACAAGGTATATCTTCGTTACTGGTGGCGTTGTTTCTTCACTAGGTAAAGGCATTGCAGCAGCGTCGCTCGCAGCAATTTTAGAGGCGCGTGGCCTCAATGTAACCATTATGAAACTGGACCCATACATTAACGTTGATCCAGGTACCATGAGCCCGACTCAGCACGGTGAAGTATTCGTGACTGAAGATGGTGCTGAAACTGACTTAGACTTAGGTCATTATGAGCGTTTCATTCGTACCAAAATGAACCGTCGTAACAACTTCACTACTGGTCGTATTTACGAGCAAGTATTACGTAAAGAGCGTCGTGGTGATTATTTAGGCGCAACCATTCAGGTCATACCGCATATTACTAATGCGATTAAAGAGAAAGTACTTGAAGGTGGTGAAGGCCATGATGTTGCTATCGTAGAGATTGGTGGCACTGTGGGTGATATTGAATCATTGCCTTTCTTAGAGTCTATTCGTCAATTAAGTGCAGAGCTAGGACGTGATCGCACTTTATTTATGCATTTAACCTTAGTGCCTTTCTTAGGTGCTGCAGGTGAGATTAAGACTAAACCTACACAGCACTCTGTTAAAGAGTTGCGTTCAATTGGTATTGCGCCAGATGTACTTGTATGTCGTGGTGACCGTGCGATCCCTGTGAATGAAAAAGCAAAGATCTCGCTATTCTGTAATGTAGAAGAAAAAGCCGTTATCTCGCTTAAAGATGTTGACAGTATCTACAAAATCCCAGCGTTACTTCGCTCGCAAGGTCTTGATGAATTAGTTATCAAGCGCTTTGGTATTGATTGTAAAGAAGCAGATTTATCTGAGTGGGAAAATGTAATTTACCAAGAAGCTAACCCAACAGGTGAAATCACTATTGGTATGGTGGGTAAATACATTGAATTACCTGATGCTTACAAGTCAGTTAATGAAGCATTAAAACATGCTGGCCTGAAAAATCGTTTAACCGTTAATATCACATACGTAGATTCACAAACTGTTGAAGCAAAAGGTGCTGAAGTTTTAGAAGGCTTAGACGGTATCTTGGTTCCTGGTGGTTTCGGTGAACGTGGTGTTGAAGGCAAAATTTATGCTGCTAAATACGCCCGTGAAAATAACGTACCTTATTTCGGTATCTGTTTAGGTATGCAAGTGGCATTGATTGAGTTTGCTCGTAACGTTGCGAACCTTGAAAATGCGCATTCAACAGAATTTGATTCTTCAACTGACCACCCAGTTATTGGTTTGATCACTGAGTGGATCAATGAAGAAGGTAATATTGAGAAGCGTCATGAAGAGTCAGATCTAGGTGGCACGATGCGTTTAGGCGCTCAGCTTTGTCATTTACTGGAAGGTTCTAAAGCTGCAGCGGCGTATAATTCGAATACGTGTGTTGAACGTCATCGTCATCGTTTTGAAGTGAATAACAACTACGTTGAGCGCTTAGAGAAAGCAGGATTAGTATTCAGCGGTCTTTCATCTGACCGCAAGTTAGTTGAAATGATCGAGCTGCCAAATCACCCTTGGTTTGTTGCGGGTCAATTCCATCCAGAGTTCACCTCGACGCCACGTGATGGCCACCCACTATTTGAAGGGTTTGTAGCTGCCGCTGCTGCCCATCAAAAAGGTGATGCTAGCTAAATAATGAAAGCCATTGATGCCAACATCAATGGCTTTTTTTTTGTCCATAGACAATCTTGTGCGCTTTGATAGTTGCTGCGCTAACATAATAGGTCTATGCTATGCTGCGAATTGATTTTAAATTACCAAACTGAAAGTGAAATACCAATAGTGATTCATTATTTAGATTAATGTTACTGATTATTGGTATTGATTTTCTATTTTAATTTTATCTTACATATATCGAGGATATTATGGCTAACATTATTAACGTCATTGGTCGCGAAATCATGGATTCGCGTGGTAACCCAACAGTAGAAGCTGAAGTACATCTTGATGATGGCTCTTTTGGTATGGCTGCGGCACCATCAGGTGCATCTACTGGTTCACGTGAAGCATTAGAATTACGTGACGGCGACAAAGCACGTTACTTAGGTAAAGGTGTCTTAAAAGCAGTTGAAGCGGTAAACGGCCCAATTGCAGATGCACTAAAAGGTAAAGATGCATTGGCTCAAGCTGAACTTGACCAAATCATGATTGACTTAGATGGTACTGAAAATAAAGCTAAATTTGGTGCTAACGCTATTTTAGCTGTTTCTTTAGCTGCGGCTAAAGCTGCTGCAGCATCAAAGAAAGTGCCTTTATACGTTCATATCGCTGATTTAAACGGTACGCCTGGTGTTTACTCTATGCCACTACCAATGATGAACATCATTAATGGTGGTGAGCATGCTGATAACTCAGTAGATATTCAAGAATTTATGATTCAGCCTGTTGGCGCTGCTAATTTCCGTGAAGGTTTACGCATGGGTGCTGAAGTATTCCATAGCCTAGCGAAAGTCTTAAAAGCTGACGGTCATTCAACTGCAGTGGGTGATGAAGGTGGTTTTGCACCTAACCTTCCATCTAATGCATCAGCATTAGCTGCAATTAAAGTCGCTGTAGCGAATGCTGGTTACGAGTTAGGTAAAGACATCACACTAGCGATGGATTGTGCCGCATCTGAGTTTTATGACAAAGAAGCAAATATCTATGACCTTAAAGGTGAAGGTAAAAAGTTCACTTCAGAAGAGTTTAACTACTTCTTACAAGATCTAACGAAAGAATACCCAATTGTTTCAATTGAAGATGGTCTTGACGAGTCTGATTGGGACGGTTTTGCACACCAAACTAAATTGTTAGGTGACAAAATCCAATTAGTTGGTGACGATTTATTCGTGACAAACACTAAAATTTTGAAGCGCGGTATCGACAACGGTATTGCTAACTCAATCTTAATCAAATTTAACCAAATTGGTTCGTTAACTGAAACGTTAGCTGCAATCAAAATGGCTAAAGACGCAGGCTTTACTGTCGTTATTTCTCACCGTAGTGGTGAAACAGAAGATGCAACGATTGCAGACTTAGCTGTTGGTACTGCTGCAGGCCAAATTAAAACGGGCTCATTAAGCCGTAGTGATCGTGTGGCTAAGTACAACCAACTACTTCGTATCGAAGAAGCACTAGGTGAAAAAGCACCTTATAACGGTTTAAAAGAAGTGAAAGGCCAAGCTTAATTTCAAATCTTAGCTAAATCTTAAAAAGGTCACCACTAGGTGGCCTTTTTTGTTGTACTATAGCATTACTATTATTTTTAAATTTCGCCGAAAACCAACTATATGAAACGACTTTTACTATTACTTTTTATCTTAGTAGGCTTGTTGCAGTATCGACTATGGTTAGGCGAGAACAACCTTTCTCAGTATATGAATTTGCAAAAGCAAATTGCCAGCCAACAAGAAAGTAATAATAAACTTATTGCAAGAAACCTCGTGCTTAAAGAAGAGATTATTGATCTTAAAAGTGGCACTGAAGCAATTGAAGAACGTGCTCGCAATGAGCTAGGCATGGTAAAGGAAGGAGAAACTTTCTTTCGTGTCGTAGGTAATAATCCTCGTAATAATTCTACCTTTGGTCAGTAAAAAAATGATGAAGTCTGTAACATCAGATGTGATTGCCATTGTTCCGGCAGCTGGCATTGGCGCAAGAATGGGCGCCACTATTCCCAAACAGTATTTAGCACTTGGTGAGCAAAGTATTTTAGCCCACACCTTAGATAGCTTAATCGCTCATGCTGATATCAGTGAAGTCATTGTTGCTTTGCATCCTGACGATCGATTCTTTGAGACATTGTCTCAGGCTGAACATCCAAAGATAACAACTGTTATCGGCGGAGATGAACGAGCTGATTCTGTGCTCGCCGCTCTTAGCGCTATCTGTAAAAATGATCACAGCACTCAGCCTAAATGGGCATTGGTTCATGATGCAGCAAGGCCATGTTTAACCCAAACTGATATCGATAAATTATTGTCTTCTCGAGAGCAATTTCCACAAGGCGCTATTTTGGCTATGCCGGTAAGAGATACCATGAAAAGGTGTGAGTTATCGAGTCTGTCAATTGCAGAAACCGTGTGCCGAGATAATTTATGGCATGCATTGACGCCACAGCTATTCCCAGCAGGGCAGTTGCAACAACATCTATCATCAGCACTTGAGCAAAATATCACGATTACAGATGAAGCCAGTGCGATGGAGTGGGCTGGCGTGAAGCCAGGCTTGGTCAACGGTAGAGCTGACAATATTAAAGTGACTCACCCTGATGATCTGCAACTTGCAAAGTTGTTTTTAGCGCATATCAATAGCAAATAAGCTTGATAAACCTATACGCATAAACATTAACGAAAAGTGATAATGATGAATATACGAATTGGACATGGTTTTGACGTACACAAGTTTGGTGGCGATAAGCCACTTATTTTAGGTGGTGTCACAGTACCTTATGAGACGGGATTAATTGCTCACTCTGATGGTGATGTTGTGCTGCATGCTGTTTCAGATGCGATTTTAGGCGCTATGGCGCTTGGAGATATCGGTAAGCATTTTCCTGACACCGATGCTGAATTTGCAGGGGCTGATAGCCGTGTTTTATTAAGACATTGCTTTAATCTCGCAAAGCAGAAGCAATTTATTGTAGGCAACCTTGATGTCACTATTATTGCTCAAGCGCCTAAAATGCTACCTCATATTGAAGCCATTCGTCAGTGTATTGCGACTGATTTAGAGACGCATGTTGAGAATATTAATGTTAAAGCGACAACGACCGAAAAGTTAGGTTTTACAGGTCGCAAAGAAGGTATAGCCGTTGAGTCAGTTGTATTAATGACACAAAAATAGTTAAACCGTTTTCTTGTAAGTGCCGTTCAACTTACAACCCCAATGAGTTAGAGAAAATATCATGAGTTCGTTACATTACCTTTTTGGTAAGCCTGCATGTAAAGCTGATTTACGTACTGTAAACAGTGATTTTATCGTTAAAGAAATGCTCCCTTTCAGTCCAACAGGTGAAGGTGAGCATCATATGATCCATGTGCGTAAAGAGGGCTTGAATACCAATCAGGTGGCTGAAATCTTGGCTAAATTCGCTAAAGTTCATCAAAAAGAAGTGACGTACGCGGGCCAAAAAGATAAAAACGCCGTTACTGAGCAATGGTTCGGCGTCAGAATTCCGGGAAAAGAAACCCCTGACTGGCAGTCTCTTTCAACACAAGATAATACTGATGCAAAGGCGAATGAAGTTGACTTAGCGAATAAAGAAAATACCCCTCGCTTAACCATATTATCTAGTCAGCGCCATAGTAAAAAATTGCGTATTGGGGCATTACTTGGAAATCGTTTTGAACTCACCCTGCGCAATGTCAGTGACAAGGCTGAGCTTGAGAAACGTATTCAACAGGTAATGCAAACTGGTGTCCCTAATTATTTTGGGGAACAGCGCTTTGGTCATCAAGGTAAGAATTTGATTTTTGGCCAGCAAATGCTAGCTGGAAAAAAAGTAAAAGATCGAAAAAAGCGCAGTATGTATCTTTCGGCAGTTCGCTCTAATGTGTTTAATCAAGTGGTGTCTTATCGATTAAACCATCATAGTATTGCGCCTCTGACAGGAGATTGCGTCATGCTTGCGGGGAGTAAAAGTTTTTTTGTGACAGATAAATGGGATCCTGAAACATTAGCAAGATTATCAAGTAATGATATTCAGTTATCGGCGCCGTTATGGGGAAGAGGTAGCATACTCCCTCAAGCTGATGCTGCTAATGTTGAGCAAGCTGCGTTAATAGCACTAACAAACGATCTACAAGGGTTAGAGCAAGCTGGGTTAGAGCAAGAAAGACGGCCTATGCTGTTAAAACCGCAAGCATTGAAATATCGTTTTGAACAAGACACCTTGCTCATAGAGTTCATATTACCTGCAGGTAGCTATGCAACTTCCGTTTTGCGAGAGTTATTGGATTATCAAGATGTGCAGGAAGTTGCACGTCAGCAAAGGGTTGCTGAACAGCAAATGCAAGCTTCAATGCAAGCAGAAAACCTACAAAAAGCGCAAGAGTCGACAAAGTGATTAATATACTTGTTAGTAATGATGATGGAGTAACGGCTCCTGGTATAAAAGCCCTTGCTGTTGAACTTGCTAAAATCGCGAAGGTAAAAGTGGTCGCTCCTGATCGTAACTGTTCTGCAGCGAGTAATTCTTTGACCTTGACTAACCCATTAAGAATTAATAACTTAGATAATGGGTATATTGCGGTTAATGGCACACCTTCCGATTGTGTTCATTTAGCAATTCGTGAGCTATGTGATAATGAACCCGATATTGTCGTATCTGGCATTAATGCAGGCGCAAATATGGGTGATGACACATTATATTCAGGCACAGTGGCAGCTGCGATGGAAGGGCGATTTTTAGGACTGCCTGCCATTGCAGTGTCTTTAGTTGGTAAAGAGCTGATACATTATCAAAGTGCTGCAATTTATGCGGCTAGAATTGTACAAGGCTTGCTTGAACACCCCATTAATAATGATCAAATTTTAAATGTTAACGTCCCTGACTTGCCTGTAGAAGAAATCAAAGGCATACGCGTGACTCGCCTAGGCTCGAGACATAAAGCTGAAGGCATGATCAAAGCTCAAGATCCTGCTGGGCGAGATATATACTGGTTAGGCCCGCCAGGTAAAGAACAAGATGCGAGTGATGACACTGACTTTGGCACTGTAGAGCAAGGTTTTGTTTCAATAACGCCGTTAACTGTCGACTTAACTGCATATAATCAGCTTGCTGGTTTAGAGAACTGGATAAATAAACTATGAGCCAGGTAGCCTCAACAGTTGCCATTAATTTAGCGAGAAAGTTACACGAAGCTGGGATTCGTAATAATGCCGTCTTACAAGCCGTGTCTAATACTCCAAGAGAGCTATTTTTAGATGGCGCTTTGGCGCATAAAGCTTATGAGAATACCGCCTTACCCATTGGGCAAGGACAAACGATTTCTCAGCCTTATATTGTCGCAAGAATGACTGAATTGTTGTTACAACATAATCCTAGCAAAGTGTTGGAGATTGGCACAGGTTCAGGATATCAAGCTGCGATATTAGCTCAGTTAGTGCCCCAACTGTGCACTATTGAACGAATTAAAGCGTTGCAAATTCAAGCTCGGCAGCGATTAAAGCGTTTAGATTTGCATAACGTTTCTTTTAAATACGGTGATGGCTGGAAAGGGTGGCAGAACAAAGCTCCTTTTGATGCCATTATGGTGACTGCTGCTGCAGCTTCAGTGCCAGAAGCTTTATTGATGCAGTTATCAGAATGCGGTGTATTAGTGATCCCTGTTGGAGAAGACTCTCAGCAATTATTAAAAATTACTCGTCACGGGAATGAGTACAGTTCACAGATTATTGAGGCAGTAAAATTCGTCCCATTAATTAATGGCGAACTCGCTTAATTAGGGTGATATTTCCTATCATTTTGGAGAACATGCTTGAAGTATCACAATTGGGTTTTAATCACTTTCATATTGCTTTCAATTACGGGTTGTAGTTTTCAAGCTCACACTCCAGCACCTGTGAGTAGCATTTCGGCTTCTGCTGGGCCGAAATACAATAAAGGCTCGATCACCTCTGGCACTTACAAAGTAAAACGTGGCGATACCTTGTATTCAATTTCTTGGGGGGCAGGCAAGGATTTTAGCGATATTGCTAAATATAATCGCCTCAAAGCACCTTACACAATTTACCCCGGGCAGACGCTGAAACTCTATCAGCCTACACCTAGCAAAACGTCAGCTAAACCGGTTGCTGTAGCGAACAGTAAACCTAAGCCTGCAAAGAAACCTGTGGCAAAACAAACTACAGCTACAAAACAGGCTGGCACTAGTGCTGATAAAAATAGTACAAAAAAAGAGCTTGATCACAAAGCAAAGCCTGCGTATTCTGTAAAAACTACCCAAGAAAAAACGGTACAAGTAGCGAAAAATCCTGTTTCACGCTTGCCAGATAAAGTAAGTAAGTGGAATTGGCCGAATAAAGGTCGAATAATAGGGTATTTCTCTACCACTCAACAGGGGAATCAGGGCATTAAGCTTGCGGGTTCTCGCGGTGATATTATTAAAGCCGCAGCTGATGGAAGAGTGGTTTATGCCGGCAATGCACTTCGTGGATATGGTAATTTAGTCATTATTAAGCATAACGAAGATTTTTTAAGTGCATATGCCCATGCTGATGCAATATTGGTCAAAGAAAAACAATATGTAAATGCAGGACAGACAGTGGCGAAAATGGGTAGCGCAGGGGCAAACCAGGTGATGTTACATTTTGAGATCCGTCTCCATGGTAAGTCAGTTAACCCATTAAATTATTTACCTAAACGCTAACTGTTTAGTTCACATTAAAACGGAGGATAGGCAAGTGCAGTAGATACTTAAATTTTATCAGGTTTGGGAGAGCACCATATGAGCCAGAAACAAAACGCTGCAGTAGCAGAAGAGCTTATGGATTTAGCTAAACAACCAGAAGAGGTTGCACTAAAGGCAGGAACTAAAGCCAAAACAGCACAGCAACCCGATATCGACCAACAAGTTCAAGATGATCTGCAAAAGAATCTTGACGCCACTCAACTATATTTAGGTGAGATTGGTTTTTCCCCTTTGCTTAGTGCAGAAGAAGAAGTCTTCTTTTCACGTAAAGCACTCAAAGGCTGCGAGAAATCTCGTAACCGCATGATAGAAAGTAACTTACGTTTAGTTGTTAAAATTGCCAGAAGGTATAACAACCGTGGACTAGCGTTACTTGATCTTATTGAAGAAGGTAACCTAGGACTTATTCGCGCGGTCGAAAAATTTGACCCAGAGCGAGGCTTTCGTTTTTCAACTTATGCGACATGGTGGATAAGACAGACCATTGAGCGCGCTATCATGAATCAAACTCGCACCATTCGTTTACCTATTCATGTCGTTAAAGAGCTTAACGTGTACCTTCGTACCGCAAGACAATTGGCTCAAAAATTAGATCATGAGCCCACGGCTGAAGAAATCGCAGATACGTTAGATGTTTCTACTAGCGATGTAAGCCGCATGTTAAAGCTAAACGAAAAAATCACTTCTGTAGATACGCCATTAGGCGGCGAAAATGATAAAGCCTTATTAGATGTCATTGCTGATGATGATTCGGTTGGACCTGATTACAAAGTGCAGGATGAAGATCTATCAAATTCGATAGTAGGTTGGCTAAATGAGCTAAATACTAAGCAAAGAGAAGTGCTCGCGAGACGTTTTGGTTTATTAGGTTATGAGCCTTCTACATTAGAAAATGTGGGTGCTGAGATTGGCCTAACGCGTGAACGTGTCCGCCAGATCCAAGTTGAAGCTTTAAAACGATTGAAAGATGTTTTAGGTGCACAAGGCTTGTCAGTTGAAGCGTTATTCAGAAGCTAATTTGTTGGAATAAGCTTTAGTATGCTTTCAGTGAATAAGGACATTAATCATGTCCTTTTTTATTGTCTGTTGAAAACGAGGAATAAGAAACAATGAAAAAAATGTCATTAGTTTTATCAGTATTGTATGTGTTGTGATATTGACTGGTTGTCAAAGCACAAGAGACACAATGATAGAGCAAGGTTATCCCCTAGCTTATGCCGATGGTTTTCAGGATGGGTGCGATAGCGGTAACAAGGCTGGCGGAAGTTTGTTTGATGAGTTTAAAAAAGATGTCAATCGCTTTAATCAGGAGCAGGATTATGCTCAAGGCTGGACTGATGGATTTAGACAGTGTGAAACTGAGCAAGAATCAATACAGCGCCAAGTAAGAATGAGCATCGAGCAACAGAAATTACAGCAACAGACCAAGAGTAATGAGTTAGCTGAGCAACATGCATTAGAGCAAGAAGTCATGAAAGGAGTTGATACGAGTAGTCTAAAATCATTAGAGAAGTGACCAGGCTATACTCAATGCTGTTAGTGAATAAAAAAACGCTGCGAAATCATCGCAGCGTTTTTTGTATTGAGTCTATAAATAGATGTATTAAAGCTGAGCTAACCTTTTAAGTTCATACAACATATCTAAAGCCTGTTTAGGCGTTAAATTGTCTGGGTTTATCTTAGCTAACTTGTCTGTTGCAGCAGATGACTGGGGTTCAGGTAATGTCAGGTTTAATGCTTCTTGAATCGGTACTTGATTGTTATTAGCAAAGTCACGACTTTCAAGCATATGCAGTTTTTGTTTCGCCGCTTTGATGACGTGGGCTGGTACCCCTGCTAGTGAAGCAACTTGTAAGCCATAACTTTTACTCGCAGCGCCCTCTTGAACAGCATGCATAAAGGCAATTGTGTCCCCGTGCTCGACGGCATCTAAATGCACGTTAGCAGTTCCATTAATCTGTTCTGGCAATTGTGTTAGCTCAAAATAGTGGGTTGCAAACAAGGTTAATGCAGCTACTTTTTCAGCTAAATACTCTGCTGCTGACCAAGCTAGAGATAAACCGTCATAGGTCGAAGTTCCTCGACCGATTTCATCCATTAAAACTAAACTTTTCTCTGTAGCATTATGAAGAATGTTAGCGGTTTCTGTCATTTCGACCATAAAAGTAGAACGTCCAGAGGCGAGATCGTCAGAGGCGCCGATACGTGTAAATATTCGATCTACAGGGCCGATAATTGCTTTTTGTGCAGGTACAAAGCTACCTATATGAGCCATAAGCGTGATTAACGCAACCTGACGCATATAAGTCGACTTACCCCCCATATTGGGCCCCGTTACGATAAGCATTCTTCGCTTAGGCGCGAGGGTGACTGGGTTGGCAATAAATGGTGTTTGGCTAACTAATTCGACCACAGGATGACGGCCAGACTCGATATGAATACCAATGTCATTACTGATTTCTGGACAATGATAATCCAGTGTTTCAGCTCGCTCTGCAAAGTTGCTTAGCACATCTAATTCGGATGCAGCTTGGGCAAACAGTTTTAGTTCATGCAATTTAGGTAAAAGTAAATCAAATAACTCTTCCCAAAGCTGCTTTTCAATCGCTAATGCCTTTCCTTGACTAGATAGCACTTTCTCTTCGTATTCTTTTAACTCTGGTGTGATGTAGCGTTCGGTATTCTTTAGTGTTTGACGACGCTGATAGCTCAAAGGAACTTGATCTGATTGTAAGCGACTCACTTCGATATAGTAGCCGTGAACCCGGTTGTAGCCGACCTTTAAGGTATTGATGCCTGTTTGTTCTTTTTCACGGTTTTCTAATTGTACTAGATAATCAGATGCCCCTTCACTTAGGCCACGCCATTCATCTAGTTGTGCGTTGTAACCCGCTTTAATTACGCCGCCATCACGGATAAGCATAGGCGGATTATCGACAATCGCATTTTCCAATAGCTGTTGCTGCTCTGGAAACTCGCCTAATAAATTGGCTAGACGTTGGAGTTCACTTTGTTGGCAGTGACCTAAAGTTTGCTGAATTTCAGGTAATAAAGCCAACGCCTGGCGAAGACGGGCAAAATCTCGTGGGCGTGCGCTGCGAATAGCTAGCCTCGCCATGATACGTTCGATATCGCCAAGGGTTTTTAATTGCTGGTGTAAGTCTGCATATAGCCCCGTATCAATTAACTCAGCAACTGCTTGTTGTCTTTGGCTAATATGCTGTTGGTCACGCAGCGGTTGGTGGATCCATCGCTGCAACATACGACTTCCCATCGGCGTAGCTGTCTTATCGAGTACCCAAGCTAAGGTATTATCACGTGAGCCAGATAAATTAATAGTAAGTTCTAAGTTTCGGCGGGTTGCAGCATCAAGAATGATAGTATCAGCCTGATTAAACATGGTGATGCTATTAATATGAGGCAATGCTGTTTTTTGTGTGTCTTTGACATATTGCATTAATCAGCCAGCTGCTTGTAGCGAAAGCCTAGCATTTGTAATACCAAATCCATGAAGATCTTTGGTACCAAATTGCTCTAGAAGTAATTGAATGCTGGTATCGTAATCAAACTCCCATTCAGGTCTTCGACGTATGCCTTTGCGATTTTCAATTAATTGGCGGTCAAGTAAATCTTCACTGTAGAGCAATTCTGCAGGACTGGTACGTTGCAGTTCAGCTTCCAGTGTTTCTTCATTTTCAAGTTCAACAATAACAAATCGACCAGACGAAACATCTAAAGTCGCGTAGCCAAATCCACTCTTACCCTGATATACCGCAGCAAGTAAGTTATCCTGCTTTTCTTGTAGTAAGGCTTCGTCGGTTAAGGTACCTGGGGTAACAATTCTTACAACTTTACGCTCAACTGGTCCTTTACTTGTAGCAGGGTCACCGACTTGTTCACAAATAGCGACAGATTGACCAATTTGAACCAATTTTGCGAGGTAACCTTCAACGGCGTGGTAGGGAAGTCCTGCCATGGGAATCGCGTTACCACCACTTTTTCCACGTGCAGTTAATGAGATACCTAACAGTTCAGATGCCAGCTTAGCGTCTTCATAAAATAATTCATAAAAGTCTCCCATACGATAAAACAACAGCATTTCAGGATGCTGTGCTTTCAGCGTTAAATACTGGCGCATCATGGGAGTGTGCTTTTCTAAATTTGGGTCTTCATTTACGGTCATTAAGTGATTGCTCTTACTTTATTTTGAATTAGGCTAAGTCTGGGTCAATATAGGCGGTCATCTTAACAACAATTGATTTGATACCCAATAGAATCGCAACGATGCTATGCCGTCTTGCCCTTGTTTACTGATTTTTTGAACAATACTTATTGTTGTAAACTCAGGAATTTACCCAACCTAGAAGTACTGTATACAGTGGTTTTGTTTGTCTACTATTTATCGTTATTAATATATTTTCGTTATTAACTGTATGATTTTTAATGTGTAAATAATAGTAAGGTAAAAAAAAGGAAAAAAATTATACAGTAACTATTGATACTGTATGATTATACAGTATACTGAGCTCATATTACGAAACAGACAAATTTATTCGTTACCAAGTTCGTTATTCGAACTGAGTCACCTTAAAGGGATAAAGAGAATGAAAGCAGATCCAAATAAAGAGAAAGCGCTGAATGCTGTATTAGGTCAAATTGAAAAGCAATTTGGTAAAGGTTCAATCATGAAGTTGGGCGCTGATCGCACAATGGATGTTGAAACCATTTCTACAGGTTCGCTTTCGTTGGATGTTGCCTTAGGTGCTGGTGGTTTACCGATGGGACGTATCGTTGAAATTTACGGTCCAGAATCATCGGGTAAAACAACGTTAACACTTGAAGTTATTGCTGCAGCACAACGTGAAGGCAAAACGTGTGCGTTTATTGATGCTGAGCATGCTCTAGACCCTATCTATGCAAAAAATCTAGGTGTCGATATTGATAACCTATTATGTTCACAACCTGATACTGGTGAGCAAGCGCTTGAAATCTGTGATGCGCTAACACGTTCAGGTGCTGTTGATGTAATCATTGTCGATTCTGTTGCAGCATTAACACCAAAAGCTGAAATTGAAGGTGAAATTGGTGATTCTCATATGGGCCTTGCCGCACGTATGATGAGCCAGGCAATGCGTAAGCTTGCAGGTAACTTAAAACAGTCAAATACGCTACTTATTTTCATTAACCAAATTCGTATGAAAATTGGTGTTATGTTTGGTAACCCTGAAACCACAACGGGTGGTAATGCACTTAAATTCTACGCTTCTGTACGTTTAGATATTCGTCGTACAGGTGCGATTAAAGACGGCGATGCTGTCGTAGGTAACGAGACTCGAGTTAAGGTCGTTAAAAATAAAATTGCAGCGCCATTTAGACAAGCTGAATTCCAAATTCTTTACGGTAAAGGTATTAACCGTACTGGTGAGCTCGTTGATTTAGGTGTAGCACACAAGCTGGTTGAGAAAGCTGGTGCTTGGTACAGCTACCAAGGCAACAAGATTGGTCAAGGCCGCGCAAATGCGGGGAAATACCTAGTTGAAAACCCTGCAGTAGCAGAAGAAATTGAAGCAAATTTACGTCAAATGCTATTAAGCACTGAAAAAGAAGTGGCACCAGCTGAGTCGGATGAAAACATCGATTTAGAAACAGGTGAAGTGTTCTAATCACGTTTTAACAGTAATGAAAATAACTATCGCGGTCGACATGAGTCGGCCGCGATTTTTTTTTGTAAGTGCTCTATTCATTGGCATATGTGATCGAACGCCGCTCGTAAGGAAATGACTTCATTAAAGACGTCATTTAGCTCGTATTACGGCACAGATTATTAAAAACCAATTAACCGATTGCAGTAATCGCCCCTCATAGCAAGAAAATCGCTAATCTAAATACGCTTGGATCTCGCACCTTCAGTTTGTTTAAGTATATAATGTTGCCAATTTAAAGCTGATATTCAGCTTCATGATAAATAGAATTTATCCATTTAGGGCGATTTCATGTTTCAGACCACCACAGAATTAAGAAGCGCATTTTTAGCGTATTTTGGTAACAACGGACACCAAGTTGTCGACAGTAGCTCGTTAGTACCACATAACGATCCAACGTTATTATTTACAAATGCGGGTATGAACCAATTTAAAGAAGCTTTTCTAGGATTGGAAAATCGTGGTTATTCACGTGCAACGACATCGCAACGTTGTGTCCGTGCTGGTGGTAAGCATAATGACTTAGATAATGTAGGTTACACCGCCCGTCACCATACTTTCTTTGAAATGTTAGGTAACTTTAGTTTTGGTGATTACTTTAAAGAAGAAGCCATTTCATATGCGTGGAACTTCTTAACCCAAACACTGAAATTACCAACAGAAAAACTTTGTGTCACTATTTACGATACTGATGACGAAGCCTTTGAAATCTGGAATAAGAAAATCGGTGTTGCTGCTGAAAATATTATTCGTATTGGTGATAACAAAGGCGCTCCTTATGCCTCTGACAACTTCTGGCAAATGGGTGATACAGGTCCTTGTGGTCCATGTTCAGAGATCTTTTATGATCATGGCGAGCACATTTGGGGCGGCCGCCCTGGTACACCAGAAGAAGATGGCGATCGCTTCATTGAAATCTGGAATATCGTTTTCATGCAGTACAACCGTCAAGCTGACGGTGAAATGAAACCGCTACCAAAACCTTCAGTCGATACAGGTATGGGAATTGAGCGTATTGCAGCTATCATGCAAGGCGTACACTCAAACTACGAAATTGATATTTTCCAAGCGTTAATCAAAAAAGCGGCGGAAATTATTGGGGTTGAAGATTTAGAAAATAAATCACTGCGCGTAATTGCTGACCATATTCGTTCTTGTTCATTCTTAATTGCTGATGGTGTGATGCCGTCGAATGAAGGCCGTGGTTATGTATTGCGTCGTATCATTCGTCGTGCAGTGCGCCACGGAAATAAGTTAGGTGCAACCGATACGTTCTTCTTTAAATTACTGCCTACCCTGATTGAAGTCATGGGCGATGCGGGTAAAAGTTTGGTTGAAGCTAAAGCTATTATTGAAAAATCATTAAAAGCTGAAGAAGAACAATTTGCCAGAACACTAGAGCGTGGCTTAGGTATTTTAGATGCTGCGTTAAACGAGTTAGATACTAACGTTTTAGATGGTGAAACAGCCTTTAAACTTTACGATACCTATGGTTTCCCTGTGGATCTTACAGCTGACGTCTGTCGTGAACGTGATATTACCGTTGATGAAGCCGGTTTCGAAGCTGCGATGGCTGAGCAAAGAAGCCGTGCACAAGCTGCTGGTAATTTTGGTACTGATTATAATACTGGTCTTAAAATCGAAGGTGAAACTGAGTTTTGTGGTTACACCGAATTAAACGGTGAAGGCAGTGTTTCTGCAATTTATGTTGGTGGTGAATCAGTCGAGACGTTAGCAGCAGGTCAAGAAGCGGTAATCGTATTAGATAACACGCCTTTTTATGCTGAGTCAGGTGGTCAGGTAGGTGATAAAGGCTTACTTTCAATTGGCGAAAATGTTTTTGAAGTTGCTGATACGCAAATCTTCGGTCAAGCATTTGGTCACGAAGGTAAGTTAACGGCAGGTACATTGACTGTAGGCCAAAAAGTCACTGCAGAAGTGGATAAGAAATTACGTCACCGTACACAGTTAAATCACTCGGTGACTCACTTATTACATGCCGCCCTTCGTAATGTTTTAGGTACTCACGTAAATCAAAAGGGATCTTTAGTTAACCCTGAGCGTTTACGTTTTGACTTTGCGCACTTTGAAGCCGTAACTGCTGCAGAGCTCAAGCAAGTAGAAGATATGGTTAATACCCAAATCCGTCGTAACCATCAGCTAAAAACTGCTGTGATGGGTATTGATGAGGCAAAAGAGCAGGGCGCTATGGCTTTGTTTGGTGAAAAGTACGACAGTGAAGTACGCGTTGTGACTATGGGTGATTTCTCGATTGAACTCTGTGGTGGTACACATGTTGGCCGTACAGGTGATATTGGTTTATTCAAAATCACTTCTGAAGGCGGTATTGCGGCGGGTATTCGTCGTATTGAAGCGGTGACTGGCGTTGCGGCAATGGAGTATGTTGCTGACCAGCAAGCACAACTTGATAAAGCGGCTTCATTGTTAAAGTCTGACTCAGCTTCAGTTGTTGCTAAGCTTAAAGCGCAACTTGATAAAGTGAAGCAACTAGAAAAAGAAATGTCGCAGCTAAAAGATAAGTTAGCTGCTGCAGCTAGTGCAGATATTGCTGGTGAAGCCATTGAACTAAACGGCGTAAAAGTTCTTGTTAAAAAGCTTGAAGGTGTTGATCCTAAATCACTACGTGGTTTACAAGATGAGCTTAAGCAGAAGCTAAACTCAGCCATTATTGTGCTTGGTATAGCTAATGAAGGTAAAGTTAATCTTATTGCTGGTGTGAGTAAAGATTTAGTCGGTAAAGTGAAGGCTGGTGAGCTTGTTGCTATGGTCGCTCAGCAAGTTGGTGGTAAAGGCGGTGGTCGTCCTGATATGGCTCAAGCTGGCGGTACGCAACCAGAGAAACTTGATGATGCCTTAGCATTAGTTCAACCTTGGTTAACAGAGCGTTTAGGCTAACGGTTAATTAAGATTAAAGTCACTCTCATAGAGCAATGAACATAAAGCATCTAATATTGATAGCGGGTAAAAATGTGATTGATTTACCAGTGATTGTTAGTTGCTTTATGGCTTGAGTGATTGTTCAAGGTTTGGCATAGTAGAAACGTAATAATGACAGCGGTATTACGAAACCACATTTTTGAATAAAAACAGATTTAACGCACTGAAAATCATGTGAGTATAGTTTTTTATGCTTATTTGGTTATGAAAGCGACAAATTGTTTTGAAGGTTCTGTTTTAGCTTTGTCTAAAGAATGAACGTCAAATGTTAACAGCTTGAAACAATCGGACTTTAAAAATACCGAATTTCTTTATTTTTTGATTTTTTACAGTAAAAAGCTTAAAAATTTTATTGATTTAGTGTCGTTACTAATGATTTGTATTAAGCTAACTATATTAAAACGCGCATATTACGGATAGAAGCTGGTGTATGCTGATTGGACTAAAGGAGCAATCGAATGCTGATTTTGACTCGCCGTGTAGGCGAAACATTAATGATAGGTGATGAAGTTACAGTTACTGTGCTTGGCGTAAAAGGTAATCAGGTACGTATCGGTGTAAACGCACCTAAAGAAGTATCAGTTCATCGTGAAGAAATTTACCAACGTATCCAGTCAGAAAAATCTGGCAATACGACCCCAGAAGGGGGCAATTTCTGATAAATCAGAATTGTTAGCTATACGAATAAGGCCAGCGAAAGCTGGCTTTATTGTTTTTGGATGGTAAATAATGCTGGATCAATGGAAGCTATCGCTGTTGCTTTAATCATTTTTAAGCGTTTTTAATCATCATTGCTGTGACGCTTCTTTTTTATCTTTGAGTCGTTGACGACTTGAGTGTTGTTCTAACCCTCTAATTATTTCGATCTTCATTTATTTGCTCTAATCATTATGCACACAATTATTCTCAAATAAGCTGATTTTTAGTTTATGGGCAGGTTTATCTACTTCATTTTAATGAATGACGATGATGGCTACAAAAATGATGGTTTATTGTTTTTATCTATAAAAACAAAAATCGGGTAAAAGAATTGATAAATATTGTGGCATATGTCGGCAATGTGATTAAAAACAGTTCAAATGAATATAGTTTCTGAAAAAGGGTTTGACTTATTTTCTTCAAACAGTAATATACCGCCCAAGAAAACGGAGAGGTGGCCGAGTGGCCGAAGGCGCTCCCCTGCTAAGGGAGTATGGGCTTTAACTCCCATCGAGGGTTCGAATCCCTCCCTCTCCGCCATTTCTTAAAAATAGTAAACGATGCGCGTGTAGCTCAGCTGGATAGAGTACCTGGCTACGAACCAGGCGGTCGGAGGTTCGAATCCTCCCACGCGCACCATTACTATTAAAAAAAGCAATATCAATACGATGCGCGTGTAGCTCAGCTGGATAGAGTACCTGGCTACGAACCAGGCGGTCGGAGGTTCGAATCCTCCCACGCGCACCATTGATATTATTTGCTTTTGTACCAAATTTTGCGCGTGTAGCTCAGCTGGATAGAGTACCTGGCTACGAACCAGGCGGTCGGAGGTTCGAATCCTCCCACGCGCACCATTATTGTTCGGAGAGGTGGCCGAGTGGCCGAAGGCGCTCCCCTGCTAAGGGAGTATGGGCTTTAACTCCCATCGAGGGTTCGAATCCCTCCCTCTCCGCCATTATTTGCATAATCTAAACCATGCAACTAAGCTCATTAGCAATGAGCAAGCTCGTGTTAAGCGAGCGATATGAAAGATTTGCGCGTGTAGCTCAGCTGGATAGAGTACCTGGCTACGAACCAGGCGGTCGGAGGTTCGAATCCTCCCACGCGCACCATTATTAGAGAATGCCCTGTAGCTTGCTACAGGGCATTTTTTATTGCTGGTTCGTCAGTGCTCAATTTAAGTGTCACTTTTCTATTTTCATTTTGCGTAATAGGGCAAAGCCTTCAAAGTGTTAAATTCAATTACCTTCCTTTCTAGGCCGCCAGCGTCGTTTTAATGCTGTTTATATTTTTAGCCAATCTATACGTGTTAACAGCTTTTAATTCGCTTGATGTTGGTTAGCATGCGCTTGAGCTCTATATAGAGTCTGCGGCTAAGGGGGATCTTTTTTGCAACTCAACAAACGCATTATCTATATTGGTACTCTTTTAGGTGAAATCACTCTTAACATGGATCATCAGCGTTGATCTATTGGCATCAGGCACACTGAGGAGCATGATTTACCATGTAACTGCTCGATTGTAATAAATAGTCAATTAATCACGATAAAATTGGCATATTTATGCTTTTTACATCATCTGCACTTCTTTAGGGCGATTGGTTGTTCTTTATCTTGATATCACTTTTTAGTTAGAAGTCGTCATAATCTTGTCATTTTCTTCATAAACCCATCAAAATTAAATTATTATCATAAAAGTTTCGTTTTAATTATCGAATTCTCACCTATATCCTTTTAATTTTATTATTTTTGGTCTGACCAATTTACAAGGTGTTGGATTAATTGTTATAGATTAGTTATATTTTTCGTCAATGAAGAATTTGATATAACTAAATTAGCTGGTTGATTAGCTTTTTTATAATCATAAATTAGTTAAGATAGACTGAATATTTATTCTGAATGCCGTTTGTGAATTAATGAATGCCTACTTTTGGTGCGTGAGTTAATTTCATATATGACTTCATTATTGGCGTATGTAATCAGAACGGATCCTGTGTGCAATGACTGATTGAACACTAAGACAAGAGAGGGTGTATGACTTCAATATCTGAGCAATTATTTAACGCCTTAGGCGTGATGATAATGGGGATGAGCTTAGTCTTTATTTTTTTAAGCTTGTTAATCGTCGGTATCACTATCGTCGCCAGATTAACCAAGTCAGAAAATCAAGTTGCAGCAGCGTCGGCGCCAATAGTGCAAGCACCTGCATCAGCAGCGACACTTGACCCTAAGTTAGTAGCAGCAATCACTTCTGCTATTCATCAGTATCGTGCCAAAGATTAATAGTTTAGGAGTAATTATGAGCAAGCCTTTAGCGTTAACAGATGTAGTATTACGAGACGCCCATCAGTCTATTTTGGCAACACGCCTACGTTTAGACGATATGTTACCTATCGCTCCTTTACTGGATAAAATCGGTTATTGGTCACTTGAATCATGGGGAGGCGCGACCTTCGATTCATGCATTCGTTATTTAGGAGAAGATCCGTGGGATCGTATCCGAGAACTTAAAAAGGTCATGCCAAATACACCGCAGCAAATGTTGTTACGTGGTCAAAACCTTTTGGGGTATCGCCATTATGCTGATGATGTAGTAACTCGCTTTGTGGAGCGTGCGCATACTAACGGTGTTGACGTGTTCCGTGTGTTTGATGCAATGAATGATGTTCGTAACTTAGAAACGGCTGTTAAAGCGGTGAAACAGGTTGGTGGTCATGCTCAAGGGACTATTTCGTTTACAACTAGCCCAGTTCATACTGTTGATACTTGGGTTGATATGGCTAAAAACCTTGAAGACATGGGTTGTGAGTCATTGTGTATAAAAGACATGGCAGGTCTACTCAAACCAATGGAAGCATTTGACCTAATTAGCAGACTTAAATCTCAAACGGATTTAACAGTGTCTATGCATTGTCATGCTACAACGGGTTTAAGCACTGCAACTTATCAAAAAGCAATTGAAGCGGGTATTGATGTACTTGATACCGCCATTTCGTCAATGAGCCAAACATATGGACATTCAGCGACAGAAACCTTAGTCGCAATGGCTGAAGATAATGGCCGCTCAACCGGCTATAACATGGCGCTGTTAGAAGAAATTGCAGCTTACTTTAGAGAAGTTCGTAAAAAGTATGCTCGTTTTGAAGGTGCACTGAAAGGTATTGATTCACGCATTTTACGTGCACAAGTGCCAGGTGGCATGTTAACCAACATGGAAAACCAGCTCAAAGAGCAGGGCGCTGCAGACAAAATGGATGCTGTATTAGAAGAGATCCCTCGTGTACGTGAAGATCTTGGTTTCTTACCTTTGGTGACGCCAACGTCACAGATTGTAGGTACTCAATCTGTAATTAATGTCCTAATGGGTGAGCGATATAAAACCCTAGCTAAAGAAACTGAAGGCGTATTAAAAGGTGAGTACGGTGCAACACCTGCACCAGTTAACGCTGAACTTCAGACTAGAGTGCTAGACGGTGGTGAGGCCATTACATGTCGCCCTGCCGATCTTATTGCACCAGAGCTAGATAAGTTACGCCAAGAGTTGGCTGATATCGCGAAGAAAGACAATATTACTTTGGCGGCAGAAACTGATGATGATGTGATGACGTATGCGTTATTTAATCAAATTGGATTACAGTTCTTAACTAACCGTGGTAATCCGGACGCATTTGAGCCTATTCCAAGTGCTGATGATATGGCGGTTGTTGCTGATAAAAAAGACAAAGGGCCTGAAACCTATACCGTTAATGTCCAAGGGCAAAATTTTGTGGTGGAAGTCAGTGAAGGTGGAGATATTAGCCAAATTGTACCCACTTCATCATCAGCTGGTTCTCAAGCGCCAGCTCCGCTTGCACCATTAACGCCGGCGAGTAATGAAATTAAAGTCACGATGAACGCACCGCTGTCAGGCAATATTTTCAAAGTGATGGTGAATGATGGCGACCATGTGAATGAAGGGGATGTGGTATTAATCCTTGAAGCAATGAAGATGGAAACCGAAGTTCGAGCAGAAACGACAGGTGTGATCAGAAATATCGCGGTTAAACAAGGCGATGCAGTTGCAGTTGGCGCACCATTACTGGCACTAGCGTAAGAGGTAGGAGATAGCATGGAAGGATTAATGGCCTTTTGGTCTGAGACAGGTATTGCTAACTTCGCACCTGATCAACTATTTATGATGGCAATTGGCGGGGCATTGTTATATCTCGCCATTGCTAAAGGCTTCGAGCCACTCTTGTTAGTGCCGATTGGTTTCGGTGCTATCCTGGCGAATATTCCTAATGCGGGGTTTACCGACGAAGGCGGTCTACTTTGGTATGCCTACTATGTTGGTATTGAAACAGGCATATTCCCATTACTGATTTTCATGGGTGTGGGGGCGTTAACTGACTTTGGAGCGCTGATTGCTAATCCGAAAACCTTACTATTAGGTGCTGCGGCGCAGTTTGGTATTTTTGCGACCTTGCTTGGTGCAATTGCATTAAATTTAGTGCCTGGGTTTGAGTTTACTATGCAAGATGCTGCGGCTATTGCGATTATTGGTGGCGCCGATGGCCCAACAGCCATTTTCTTAGCCTCTAAACTAGCTCCTGATTTATTGGGTGCAATCGCAGTTGCTGCGTACTCGTACATGGCGTTAGTACCGTTAATTCAACCACCAATCATGCGTTTATTGACTAACGAATCTGAACGCACCATTAAGATGGAACAGCTGCGTGAAGTCAGTAAAAAAGAGAAAATTATTTTCCCATTGATGGTAGTGGGAATGACCATTTTATTCTTACCAGCAGCAACGCCTTTAGTAGGAATGTTCTGTCTAGGTAACTTAATGCGTGAATGTGGCGTGGTAGATAGATTATCAAGCACTGCTCAAAACGAATTAATTAACATTGTCACTATTTTCCTTGGTTTAGCTGTAGGCTCTAAATTGCAGGCTGAAGAGTTTCTACGTATCGAAACCTTAGGTATTTTAGTCTTAGGAGCTGTCGCATTTAGTATCGGTACAGCTGCTGGTGTGTTGATGGCTAAACTGATGTCTAAAGTATCAGGTGGTAAGATTAACCCATTGATTGGTGCAGCTGGTGTATCTGCTGTACCTATGGCCGCACGTGTTGTGAATAAGGTAGGTTTAGAGTCAAACCAACAAAACTTCTTATTGATGCATGCTATGGGACCAAACGTCGCTGGTGTACTGGGTAGCGCTGTTGCTGCTGGTGTATTGTTGGCTGTTCTAGGTTAATACCTTGCGTTAACTCTGTTTGTTGTAAATCATATTGAAGCCACTGCTAAGCAGTGGTTTTTTTTGCTAACACATTAGTCATATTGAGCCTGAGTTCATCGCTAGCTCATCGGTATAAACAGAAGATAGTGCCATCTATTACGCGTCTGTATCAGGGTTTTACTCACTTTCTCACTCTCTTCACATAGCATTTAACTCACCACTCATAAGCCTTTCTTTATTTTCTTTTCTTACTCGATTAGCAAGGCTTAAGGCACGTCGATTTATCAGCCTAATCCAATACTAAGGCTTGCATTGCTCCATTGTTGTTCAATCCAAATAACGACTCGTATTTTATACCCATTTAGGTGCGATTTTATTTATCTTGCACTAAATTAGCACTACACTTTATAGGTATGTTGGAGGAGTGTTTTAAAATTTACATTTAAAACAGTGTGTTACCAAGTTGGCACGTTAGCTGAATAGTAATGGTCACATATTGGCTGATTATAATTGTATTTTATTTATCCATTTTTGATTGTTTTTGGTCTTAAACGTGAAAATTAATCATTTTTTAGTCGTAAATTAATTTAAGCAAAGGCGCTTAATTATTCCTTAGGGGGTAGTTAGCGCCTTTTTTGTTTTACCTATTTAACACTTAACAAGGATTTAAAGATGAATTGGAAAAAAGCACTTAAACAGACATTACTGGTGATGTCTTTTTCTGCCGTATTGCCAGCCATGGCTGAGGTCGGATTTCCAGAAAAGGAAGAACTGACTTTTGGTTTTATTAAATTAACTGATATGGCGCCCATCGCTATCGCTTATGAGAATGGTTACTTTGAAGAAGAAGGCCTATACGTCACGATTGAAGCCCAAGCTAACTGGAAGGTGTTATTAGACGGTGTTATTGATGGTCGCTTAGATGGCGCACATATGCTGGCAGGGCAGCCAATAGCTGCCACTATTGGTTATGGTACTAAAGCGCATATTATTACGCCTTTTTCGATGGATTTAAACGGTAATGCCATTACGGTATCCAATGATATTTGGAAAAAAATGAAACCTAACATCGCTAAAAATAGCGATGGCAAACCTGTTCATCCAATTAAAGCTGATGCGCTGAAACCTGTTGTCGAGGAATACACTGAAGCTGGTAAACCGTTCAAAATGGGCATGGTATTTCCTGTATCAACCCATAACTACGAACTACGTTATTGGTTAGCTGCTGGCGGTATTCACCCAGGATACTATGCGCCTCATAAAGGTGACACTTCGGGTCAATTAGATGCGCAAGCATTTCTTTCTGTAACCCCTCCGCCACAAATGCCATCAACGCTTGAAGCTGGCACTATTTATGGATACTGCGTGGGTGAACCATGGAATCAACAAGCCGTATTTAAAGGCATTGGAGTGCCGGTTGTTACCGACTATGAAATTTGGAAAGACAACCCAGAGAAGGTTTTTGGGATCACGGCTGAATTTGCTGAAAAATATCCTAACACGACGATTCGTTTAACTCGTGCCCTGATTAAGGCGGCTAAGTGGTTAGATGATAATAACAATGCCAATCGTCCAGCAGCTGTAAAAATCTTATCGCAATCTAATTATGTTGGTGCTGATTACGATGTCATTGCTAATAGTATGACCGGCACATTTGAATATGAAAAAGGCGATAAACGAGCGGTTCCAGACTTCAATGTGTTCTTCCGTTATAACGCAACTTACCCATATTACTCAGATGCGATTTGGTATTTAACGCAAATGCGTCGCTGGGGACAGATCTCTGAAGATAAACCTGATGATTGGTACAAAGATGTTGCTGCGAAAGTTTATCGCCCAGATATCTATGCTAAAGCTGCTCAATCCTTAATTGATGACAAAACCATTGATGCAAAACATTTCCCAGACTTTGCAACTGAAACTGGCTTTAAAAAACCTCAGCAGCACTTTATTGACGATATCGTGTATGACGGGAGCGCGCCTAATGCTTACATCAATAAGTTCAGCATTGGTCTAAAACAAGGCGATAAGCTGTAATTTACAGCTATCGAAGTGAGGATAGAGCTATGTCAACCATTGCAAAAATTACCCAGAGGCTTCCTATGGATAAGTCATCTGCCAACGTGTTGCTTTCGAAACTAGGTCAAATGAGTAAAGCGTTACTGTTACCCATTATTGGCTTAACCGTGTTCTTAGTCTTATGGTCTATCAGCGCAAATAACATCAACACTTCGTTGGGTAAGTTTCCGGGGCCAGTGGCTGTTGTAGCTCAGTTCGACTCGCTTTACCAAGAACATGTGGCTGAACGAGAAAAAGCGGCAGCTTTCTATGAGCGTCAAAAAGTGCGTAATGAAGCCCGCGTGGCAAAAGATCCAACTTATGTGCCAAAGACACGAGCTTATACAGGTAAAGAAACCTTTGTTGATCAGATTGTTACGAGTTTGATTACCGTGATGTCAGGTTTTTTATTAGCCGCGATTATCGCAATTCCATTGGGTATTTGGATGGGGCTGAGCAAAAATTTAAATGCGGCAATAAACCCTATTGTGCAGCTGTTTAAACCCGTCTCGCCATTGGCTTGGTTACCACTGGTTACTATGGTGGTGAGCGCACTTTATGTCTCTCCAGATCCTATGTTATCCAAATCGTTTATCAATTCGTTACTCACAGTCACTTTATGTAGTTTGTGGCCAATGATCATTAACACCTCAATCGGAGTCGCATCTATCGATACTGATTTATTAAATGTCAGTCGAGTATTGAGGTTATCAGCCTTTACTCATGTGCAGAAAATCGTATTACCAGCATCAATACCGTTAATTTTCACGGGGATGCGTTTATCACTCGGTGTGGCTTGGATGGTGTTAATTGCAGCAGAGATGTTGGCGCAAAACCCAGGCCTTGGCAAATTTGTTTGGGATGAGTTCCAAAACGGAAGTTCAGAGTCGTTATCTCGCATTATGGCAGCCGTTATCGTGATTGGGTTTATTGGTTTCTTACTAGATAGAGCAATGCTTGCACTACAAGCTTGGTTCTCTTGGGATAAAGCCCGTTAATTTGGGACGCAAGGAGTAAATATTATGAGTGTATTTTTAGATATCAGTAATATCGATATGGATTTTCCTACCCCTAATGGTCCATTTAAAGCGCTTAAAGAAGTGAACCTGAAGATCAATAAAGGTGAGTTTGTATCGCTCATTGGTCATTCGGGGTGTGGTAAGTCAACTGTACTAAATATCGTAGCGGGTCTTTATCAAGCCACTCAAGGTGGAGTGATTTTAAACAGCGCAGAAGTAACAGAGCCAGGGCCTGAGCGAGCCGTTGTGTTTCAAAACCACTCATTACTGCCATGGCTCACGTCATATCAAAATGTCGAGCTAGCAGTTAAACAAGTATTTAAGAATAAAAAATCCAAAGCTGAAATTAAGGACTGGATTGAATGCAACTTAAAACTGGTACATATGGAACATGCAATGCATAAGCTTCCTAGCGAAATCTCAGGCGGTATGAAGCAACGAGTGGGTATTGCAAGAGCATTGGCAATGGAACCCGAAGTCTTGCTAATGGATGAACCGTTTGGCGCATTAGATGCACTAACGCGTGCGCACATGCAGGACTCGCTAATGGAAATTCAAAACGAGCTGAATAACACCGTTATTATGATTACGCATGATGTGGATGAAGCCGTATTACTATCCGATAAAATTGTCATGATGACCAACGGCCCAGCAGCGACGGTTGGTGAAATTTTAGACGTTAATTTACCAAGACCAAGAGAGCGGTTAGCACTGGCAGAAGACAAAGAATATAACCGTCTACGTGCTGAAGTATTGAAGTTCTTATACGAGAAGCAACGAAAAGTTGAGACCATTAATATTAGTAATTCATCAATTAGTAACGATGAAACTGCTAATGTTGGCTAAGATTACTCTGATGGACAAGATTTAATTACAACAAGGGAAATATGATGAGAAAGAATCAACTTGCGAGTTTTATCAATAAAAGGTTAGCAAAATCAGCGTTAACCATCATTGCTCCAGCATCTTTGGCATTGATGGGCCAAGTACATGCTGCAGAAGCAACGACGATTGCAGAAGCTGTGACTGAAGGGAAAGTGAAAGTCGATTTGAATCTGCGTTATGAAATGGTAGAGCAAGATAACGCATTAAAAGATGCAGATGCCTTTACGTTACGTACCCGATTAACTTACGCCACAGCTGATTACTATGGTTTTAGTTCGTTAGTCGAGTTCGAAGATTCACGTGTCGTAGCGGGTGTTGATGACTATAACGATACTTTAGGAAACAATCCTGATTATTCTGTGATTGCCGATCCTGAAACCACAGAACTTGATCAACTATTTTTAAAATACCAATACGAAGGTTTTAGTGTTAAAGGGGGTCGACAAGTGATCACCTTTGATAATCAGCGTTTTGTGGGACATGTGGGTTGGCGTCAAGATAGACAGACGTTTGATGGCGTCATGCTTGAATATAAGTTCAATGATATGTTCCAAATTGATTATGGTTATATTACTCAGCGAAATCGTATTTTTGCAGAAGCAAAAGATATTGATTCAAAAGATAATTTAATCAATGCTCAATTAAAAACGGGTTTTGGTACGTTAAGCGCCTATGGCTACCTATTAGAAGAAGATACTAATATTGAAAACGGTCTAGACACTTATGGTCTTCGCTTTACCGGTAAAGCTGATATTGGTGATATCAAGTTACTTTATACAGCGGAATATGCCACTCAGGATTCAGATACAGCAGGGCAATCTTATTCTGCAGATTATATGAGCCTTGAGGGGGGCGTTGGTTTTTCAGTGGTTACCTTCAAAGTAGGCTACGAGCTGTTAGGTTCAGATGGTGGCGATTATGGTTTCTCGACTCCACTTGCAACACTACATGGCTTTAATGGTTGGACCGACCAATTCTTAACAACACCTAAAGAAGGCTTGGCTGACTTGTATGCATCTATTGGTGGTAGTGTGATTGGTGGTAAATGGGCGGTGGCTTATCACGAGTTTGATGCGGATGAATCAAGTGCAGCGGTGGACGATTTAGGCTCAGAAATCAACGCCGTCTTTAGTATGCCATTATATGACCACTATACCGTTGGCGTTAAATATGCGGCTTATTCAGCTGGTGATGTTGCAGCAGGTAAAGTGGATACTGACAAAGCGTGGGTATGGTTTAACGCAAAGTTTTAGCCTAATGTCATTCGCGACTTTTAAATAGGTTGGGCTATAAAATGAAAACGGCAGATGAACAATTCATCTGCCGTTTTGTAGGTTTGGTAGCAAATTAACTGAATCTTTAACCAAATCCTTAATTACGTCATTAACTATGCTGTTTGCTCAATGATTTTTTCATTTGAATTAAACTGCGCTTCATCAAATTGACCTTCACTTTTACCAACAACAACCGCTGTCATCATATCGCCAGTGACGTTCGTTGCTGTACGGATCATGTCAATTACACGGTCAATTGCCGCAATAAATGCGATTCCTTCAAGCGGTAAACCAACAACACCTAAGGTAACGGTTAGCATAACCATTGCACTACCAGGTACACCTGCAGTACCAATTGACGCTACTGTAGCTGTCACAGCAATAAGCATGTAATCGCTCATTTCTAAGGGGATACCATAAATTTGGGCAATGAAGATTGCCGCAATAGCAGGGTAAATACCGCCACAACCATCCATATTCATGGTTGCGCCAAGAGGTAAAACAAAAGCACTATAGCGTTTAGATACGCCCATTGATTCAGTACATTTAGTACTTGCTGGTAATGTACCAAAGCTAGATGCAGTACTGAATGCGACTAACTGTGCAGGCATGGCTTTGCGGAAAAATTGTATCGGGCTCAGTTTAGCGACAAACTTAATTAAGCCACCATAGACAAAAATGATGTGGATGAGCGCTGCGACATAAATTGCGATAATGAACTTACCTAATGGCAATAAGGTTGATAAACCGTACTCACCCACAACCCAAGCCATTAAACTAAATACACCTATTGGGGTGAGTTTTAATACCATACGAGTGAGTTCAAACATGACTTCTGCGCCAGCTGAAATGGTATTTTTAAGTGGTGCAGCTTTTTCGCCAACAGCATTAATAGCGATACCCACTAATGCAGCAAATACGATAATTTGCAGTACTTTTCCTTCTGCTAATGAGGCAAAAGGGTTAACTGGGATCATATTTAATAAGACTTGAGCAAACCCTGGAATATCACGGTCTCTCACTTCCGTTGTCGCCAGCTCAATACTGCCGCCCATATCAAAAGAACTACCAATGGCAAGACCTATGAATGATGCAGCCGTGCCTGTTAGCATAAACAGGCCTAAGGTCTTAAAGCTAAGACGTTTAAGGTTTGCTTGAGAACCTAAAGAAGTAATACTAACGACAATGGCGCAGAAAACTAAGGGTGCGACCAACATTTTAATGGCACTGATAAACAAGTCACCGAGTGGTTTAAGCATTACGGCGCTTTCGCCTAAAGCAACACCCGCCATGATACCAAAAGCAAAACCCGCGAGGACTTTTTGCCAAAAAGGAATACGTTTCAAGGTTTGAAAAATCATTAAATTTCCAACTATTTATTATACTTGCCGTTGTTTTCAGCAAGGGGATTATTATTTCAATAACCGAACACAATTACACAAAGGCTATTGAATAGTCATTGCGGAAGTTACGCTGCGTAAGCAATACGATGGTTCACATCATTAAGGTTCAGCTTATTTTAATATTGCTTATCTACAGTTCTCGGTGGAGCAATTTTCGAATTGTATTGAGTCAAACATAACGGGACAAACCGTTTTTGATATAACTTATACCATTTTTGAGACTTGTTAAATGTACTTTAAATTTCAACAACTTGCTAACCCTTGGTAAGGTGTGACTTCAAAGTGATTAAAACTCTATAAATATCATCAGGTAAAGTAAATGACAGCGTTATGGTTAATGTTTAGCGGGGCCTTTCTAGCAGCAACTTTGTTACCAGGAGGCTCAGAAGTTTTACTTGTCGCTTTATTGAATGAAGCCCCACAAACGTGGTTTGCATTGCTTGTTGTGGCCAGTATTGGTAATTCGTTAGGGGCAATCACCAGTTATTATTTAGGCTATTTAGGCCGCTTTGCGAAGACGCCAGAGGACTTTGCCTCTAAAAAATATCAACATGGACTAAAATTAATCGAAAAATATGGCTATTGGGCGTTATTGTTATCTTGGCTGCCATTAATCGGCGATATTTTATGTTTAATCGCAGGATGGCTAAAGTTACCTATTATCCAATCGACTATCATGATACTCATCGGTAAAACGATTCGTTACTCTTTAATTGTGGCAGCATTTATGTTGGCGTGGTAATAATGACCCTACGAGGTAGGGTATCCATCATATTGAATATTAATATATAACTTTCAATCACTTTAGTTTGTATTTTTGCAAGCCATAGCGCAATTTTCACTACTATTGGAAACTATCTGAATAAAGCAGGGTCGTAAGCCCATACTATTTATGCTATTAATTTTTTAAAGGAAGTTTAAGTGAAGAAATGGATCTTAGCAGCGGCGATCTCTATTGCCATAAGTGGCTGCGCACATGACGTAAAAACGTCCTCCAGTTTGCCTCAAGGCGTGACTTTAATCGAAACCGTTGGTGTATCTGACGCGGTGAGTATCCCTTATAAAAAATATTTGTTAGAGAATGGACTGACAGTTATTTTGCATCAGGACAATTCAGATCCTCTTGTTCATGTTGATGTTACTTACCATGTGGGGTCTGCTCGTGAAGTAGAAGGCCGCAGTGGTTTTGCTCATTTATTCGAACACATGATGTTCCAGGGCTCCCAGCATGTTGGAGATGAGCAACACTTTAAAGTCGTCACAGAAGCTGGCGGCACGCTTAACGGGACGACTAATACCGATAGAACAAATTATTTTGAAACCGTGCCAAGTAACCAGCTCGAAAAAATGTTGTGGCTAGAGTCAGACCGAATGGGCTTTTTGTTGCCAGCATTGACCAGTGAGAAATTTGAAGTTCAGCGTGAAACGGTGAAAAACGAACGTGCTCAACGTATCGACAACCAACCATATGGCCGTTTGAATGAACGCTTTAATCAAGCCATGTTTCCTGAGGGACACCCTTACTCATGGCCTGTGATTGGCTGGCCAGAAGATCTAGAACGTGCAACGGTTGATGATGTTCGTAACTTCTTTAAACGTTGGTATGGGCCTAACAATGCTACGTTAACTATTGGTGGGGATTTTGATGAAATGCAAACGCTTGCCATGGTTAATAAGTACTTTGGTGAGTTAGCCCGTGGCCCTGAAGTTAAAGCCGATCCTAAAACCCCTGTTACTCTCGATGAAACCCGATATATTTCGATGGAAGATAAGGTGCATCTACCTCTGATTTATATGGGTTTTCCAACAGTTTATGCCCGTCATGAAGATGAAGCTGCATTAGATTTATTGGCCAACATTTTAGGCGGCGGTAAAACATCGCTGTTATACAAAAATCTGGTTAAAGATGGATTTGCTGTGCAGGCATCAGTCGGTCATCCTTGCCAAGAGTTATCGTGTCGTTTGACTCTATATGCGTTGGCAAATCCTGCATCAGGTACCGACCTTGCTAAATTAGAGCAAAAAATTAATGACTCGATTGTCGAGTTTGAGCAGCGCGGTGTGACCGATGACGATCTACAAAAAGTAAAAGTGCAATTTGAAGCCGATACCATTTACGGCATGCAGAGTGTGAAAGGCAAAGTTTCTACACTGGCTTACAATCAAACCTTTTTTGATAACCCTAATATGGTCGCCAGTGATTTAGCTCGTTATGCCAGTGTTACCAAAGAAGATGTGATGCGGGTTTTTAAAACCTATATCAAAGATAAACCAATGGTCGTAATGAGTGTGGTTCCTGAAGGGGCTAAACAGCTTATAGCTAAAGAGGATAACTTCACTCCGGTAACGCAATCAGTGGCTGATGTAGCGGTAACAGGAACAGAGAATGTTCGTCAAATCACTTCAAGCTTTGATCGCACCGTGATGCCGAAGGCAGGCGCTGCGCCCGTGCTTAAAGTACCAAAGCTATGGAATGCATCACTAGCAAATGGCATCGAGGTCATGGGAACAGAAAACCATGAAACCCCAACGGTAGAGTTATTAATTTACCTTGATGGCGGTAATCGGTTACCTGAAATTGAAAAAGCAGGTGTCGCCTCTTTAACGGCTTCAATGTTAAATGAGTCGAGTCAAAAACGAACAACAGAAGAATTAGCAGGCGCACTTGAAATGCTAGGCAGTAGTATTTCATTTGGAGCAACCTCTACTCAGAGCTACATTCAAGTATCGAGTTTGACTGAAAATCTGACACCAACGTTGGCAATTTTACAAGAAAAGTTATTTTCGCCAGGTTTTGTTGAGGCTGATTTTGAGCGTCTAAAACAACAGGAAATACAAGGGTTACAACACCAAGAATCAGATCCAAACTATCTAGCTCGTAGAGCATTTTCAGGATTACTTTTTGGCGAAGATACTCACTTTAGCGTACAAGCCTCAGGCAGTGTAGCGACAGTTTCTGCGTTGACATTAGATGACGTAAAGCAGTTCTATCAAACCCAATATAAAGCAGGTAATGCGCAGATGGTGTTAGTGTCTGATTTACCTCAACAACAGGTGATGTCTGAACTTTCTGTACTGGAGAAATGGCAAGGCAGTGCAAATAAAGCTGAAGCCTTACCAACATTCCCAACACTTGCTGGTGGTACTATTTACGTTATTGATAAACCCGGTGCGGCTCAGTCAGTGATTAAGATAGGTAAGCGAGCATTACCTTACGATGCGACAGGGGAGTATTTTAAATCTTTCTTAATGAATTACCCATTAGGTGGAGCATTTAATAGTCGTATAAACCTGAATCTACGTGAAGATAAAGGCTATACCTACGGGGCAAGAACTGGCTTTAATGGTAATGATGTTATCGGTCGTTTTGAAGCAACTGCTAGTGTTCGCACAGATGTAACGGCTGAGTCTGTGACTGAATTTGTGAATGAAATAAAACGTTTTCAAGCTGAAGGCATGACGGATAAAGAGTTAGCTTTCATGCGCAGTTCTATTTCTCAAGGTAAAGCGCTTGAGTATGAAACCCCATATCAAAAAGCGGGCTTTATGCGCATGATACAGCGTTACCAATTGGCAGATGATTTTACTGAGCAACAGGCTGATATTGTGGCGACAATCAGTAAAGATGAACTTAACGAGTTAGCTAAAGCGCAGTTAGATTTATCGAGTATGATTATGGTCATTGTTGGCGATAAAACGGTGATTTCACCTAAACTTGAAGCTTTAGGCTATCCTATAAAAGAGATTAAATAGGTTTCGCTATTGTTTTTAAAAATATAGACCCTATATAGGTTTTATAGGGTCTGATATGATGAAAGACCACATAACGGTGACAATAATGATGTTACCGTTTTTTATTTTAAGACGATTGAACGTAAATTTATTCAATGAAGCAGATTTTATTATGCATTGTTGGAAATAATATCGTTTAATAGCAGGTCTAGCAGATTGTAAGTCGCAATATGAACCGATGCGGCTGACTAATTCGAGTGATTAATTCGAGTTATTAATTCGGGTTACAATAAGAGAACAGCAAATTGAACTCATTCAATGAAATAATCGATTACCTTTCCAACGACCAAGGTCGTGAATCACTGCTCGGTATGTTAAGGGGCATTGAACGTGAAGCTTTAAGAATCGATGACTCTGGTCAATTAGCAAAAGACGGTCACCCAGAAAAGTTAGGTTCAGCCTTAACTCACTCTCGTATTACCACAGATTACAGTGAGTCTCTTTTAGAGTTCATCACTCCAGTTAATTCTAATATTGACACTTTATTAGATGGCTTGACTCAAACTCATGCCTACAGTGTTAAAAATATGAATGGCCAAACACTCTGGCCTGTCAGCATGCCTTGTTATGTTGGCGATGAGAAAGATATTCCGATCGCCCGTTACGGCAGTTCAAATAATGGCAAAATGAAAACCCTTTATCGTCAAGGGCTAACTCATAGATATGGACCTTTAATGCAGATTATTGCAGGGGTTCACTTTAATTTTTCAGTGTCAGAAAAACTGTGGGATGCTTTATACGAGAAAAGTGATAAACAGCTTTCTCGACAAGATTTTATCTCAGAATCTTATTTTGGCATGATCCGTAACTATCGCCGCTTGGTATGGGTATTGCCATACTTTTTTGGCTCTTCACCCGCACTATGTAGTTCGTTTATTAAAGAACAGCCAGTTGATTTTGATTTTAAGAAAACAGGTAAAGGGACACTTTACTTACCTTACGCAACGTCATTGCGTATGAGTGATTTAGGTTACACCAATAAAGAGCAGGAGCAGCTAGATATTAGTTATAACTCGCTGCCTGAGTATCTAGCGGGTGTAGGCGAAGCGATTAGAATGCCTTCAGCAAGCTTTGCAAAAATCGGGGTTAAGGTTGGCAATGAATATCGCCAGTTGAATAGCAACGTTTTACAAATCGAAAATGAATTTTATTCGCCAATTCGGGCTAAACGCGTTGCTAAGTCAGGTGAAAAACCATCTGAAGCGCTTGCTAGAGCTGGTGTAGAATATATCGAAGTGCGTGCTCTTGATGTCAATCCATATAGCCCTATTGGTATTGATGCTAGTCAGGTTAAGTTCCTTGATTTGTTCTTGCTTTATTGTTTATTACTTTCATCCGATAAAACAGATGTTGAAGGGGAGGCTGAAATAGCCGCTAACTTAAAAGCTGTTGTACTTGAAGGTCGTAAACCTGACTTAACCTTAAGTAGAAAGGGCCAACACGTTAAGTTAACTGAATGGTTAAGTGATATTTTTGAGCCAATGTCACGACTTGCTGTTTTACTTGATGGTGAGGGAAATCAGTACCAAAAAGCATTATCACAGTGGCAAGAAGCGATTAACGACCCAAGTAAAACACTATCTGGTCGTGTGCTTGAAGATGTAGTTAATCAAGGAATTGATCATGGTGTGTGGGTTAAACAACTTGCAAAACAGTACCATGAGTACCTGTCTAATTATCCGTTATCAGCCAACACTCTGGCTGAATATGAAGCTGAAGCGCAAGAGTCTCTAAGAGTGCAGCAAGATATTGAAGCACAACCCGCAGTGAGCTTTGATGAGTTTTTAGCGGATTATTTTGCTGATTTAGCACAGTCAGCAGTTGCCGTCAATCAATGAAGATAATGGCCTTATTATTGATGATGCTTGCACTGCTTCAAGGGTGTGCAAGTTCATCAGATGATGAGTTTATGTGTGGTTCGGTTGCGAGTTACATTACGCCGCCGACTGCAGACAACCTATATCGGGTGGTTGTCACACATCTTGATGGTCAAGCTGTTATTTCGCGTCCTTATTATAAACTGACAGCAGGTAAGCACACGTTTACTTTAGCTGAGCTAATAGAGTCGCCAGAATTGAAAGTTAAACTCGCAGCCAGACAAACCAAAAAGCTGGATATTGTGGTTGAACGTGAGCAGCGCTATCATTTAGCAGCTGAACTTAAAGTTGATAAAACATATACAGGGCTTAATAGCGACTATTGGCAGCCAGTGGTTTGGAAGCAAGCGTCTTATGAATGTGTATTTACCGATAAGATGGGATAAATACTCAATGCTCCCCAAGCGATAATTGCATCAAGGAATAATGCTTAGTCATTTTTCGTCCCATACCTATTTTTCATTTTCCTCGTGTTCAATTAATCGCTTTACATTTATCTCTTCAACGCAGTTATTTAAAAAGTGACTGAAAAATCATTTAGCAAAGTGACTTAAAGTTAGCCTCATAAACTAGCCTTCTTAAAATTAGCGACCTCAAAATATCGTTAATAGCCTATATGTACTGCGATGATATCAATCCGTGATAGTCCATAACCGTCTAAGCGACACTGTCTAATTGTCAGTTAAGTCATGGGATATTTTGTCGCTTTATCATAACGACATCGTCAGCTTTTTTATGATAAAGCGGTTTGCATCTCTGTCACTTTGATGTGAGAATCTACCCGTCTTTGGATTTTCATATTCAGTTGTTTTCATTTGCTATAAGGGCTTTTATGAAGTGGTTTTTTCGTGCTTTAAGCACCATTTTATTATTACAACTAACTGGTTGTGCCACACCTCCACCAAAAGAGCCTGACAACCTGTGTTCTATTTTCCAAGAAAATCGCTCTTGGTATAAAGCTGCTGTCAATACTCGTGATAAATGGGGCGTACCGGTTCATGTGCCTTTAGCCATGATGTATCAAGAAAGCTCATTTAAACATAATGCTGCACCGCCTATGGAATATTTCCTCGGTTTTATTCCTATTGGGCGTGCCAGTGATGCTTATGGTTATGCGCAAGCGAAAACGATGACTTGGGATGATTACGTACGAGAAACAGGTAATTCATGGTCGAGTCGAAGTAACTTTGATGATGCGATGGATTTTATGGGGTGGTTTATTTATAAAACTAATAAAATCAATGGTATTTCTAAGTGGGATGCAAAAAATCAATATTTGAATTATCACGAAGGATGGGGCGGTTACAAACGGGGAACTTATAAAGCCAAAGCGTGGCTAGGCCCTGTCGCCAATCGCGTCGATGCACGTTCAAAAACCTATGCTCAACAGTATCACACTTGTAAAGAAGACTTAGATTCTTCTTGGTTATGGCGTTTATTCTTTGGGTAATCCATCGCCTTGAACCATAAGCCTCGCCAATGCGAGGCTTTTTTATTTCATTTGTATAAAAATACTGACAATAATAAATCTAAACTTTCAGCGACAATGTCCGATAACAATTGTAGATATTGTGTTAATTCTTTAATGTTGCACAGGATTTAACATCTTACGATTTATCAATAATAAAAATTGTAACCACTTAGGTTTAAAATAATTTATTCGTTTTCGGAACCCTATATGCAAACTCATAATGATAATAATAAATTGCAGACGAGGTTATTATTACCCGTCATGTCGTTTGTCTTGCTCGCCATTGTTGTTTCACTGTTTCTTCCTGATCAAATCTCCACATTCCAATTGGTCATATTGCTTGTTTGCTTAGGGACTGCGCAGTCGTTTGCCTTGTTATATGTTTACCAGCAGCAAGTACAAAAACGCTTAAATGTATTGAGTCATTATTTAGCGTTAGTGGTCAGTACCCATACTGCGCCCGATAAGCCATTAAAGGATAATGGAGATGACCAAATTGCTAATATCAGTAATGGATTAAGCGATTTCATTGAAGATTTGAAAGCTGTTATTGATGAGATTCGAGCCGATGCTAATGATGTTCGCTCAGGATCATATGAACTTGCTTCTCAAATGGGAGCTGCTGAGTCATCAATGAGTCAAAGCACACAAGAGAATGAACAAATAAGTGCTTCTTTAACTGAGATTGTTCACACTGCGGATGAATTATTTACTAATGCTGAAGAGCTTAAGTCGACATCAGTTCAAGTTAAAGAGCTATTAGCATCAGGAACAAGTGATGCACAAAATAACCAAAGCTCAATGACGACCTTTGCTAATGGCATTGAGAGCATGGTGTCTGATTTAGATTTGCTGAACAGTGATAGCCAGAAAATTGGTAACGTTTTAGAAGTCATTAAAAGTATTGCCGAGCAAACTAACTTGTTAGCCCTAAATGCTGCAATTGAGGCAGCTAGAGCGGGTGAGCAAGGGCGTGGCTTTGCTGTTGTAGCAGATGAAGTGCGAGCCTTAGCGCATCGAACACAAGAATCGACAGTTGAAATTCAATCAATTGTGCTAGAGCTTCAAGCTAAAGCTGGAAATGCGGTCAGTGCCATCGGAGAAAGTCAGCGTGTCACCCAAGAAAGCCTACAACAATGTCAGCGTGTGACCCAAGCCTTTAGCGATATAGGACACGTCTTTGAGCAATTAGACAGTGTTGCTGGCAATATGACTTACAGTATTCAAGGTCAGCAAACTTCAACGGGAAGCATTAATAATCGTGCGATTGAAATTTCACGTTTAAGCCATGAGGTGCAATTAAATCTCGAAGCGATTTCATTAAGAGCACAACAACAAAAGGCAAGCTCTGAAAACCTTGAACAAGTACTAACCCGAGTGTGTATTTAACAAGCTTAAAGGTAGCAAATAAAAAAGGAGCCTTAGGCTCCTTTTTTGCTTTATAGCGAACATGACTCACTACAATTTAACGCTCGAATTCAGCCAATATCCAAGCAAGAGGGGCTTGGTACTGCTCAGGCATCCACTGTTGTAATAGTGCAATACTGTCGTCAACCATCGCTTTATTGTGTGCTGATAAATTGAGATGACCCACTTTACGGCCCACTCTGACTTCTTTGTTGTACCAGAATAGCTCTGCATTCGGTAAGCTTAGCCAGCGGTCGTCTTTATCCGCACCAATTAAGTTAACCATCACACATTTATAGTTAACTTGTGGGGTGTGGATCGGTAAATCACACAATGCACGCAGGTGTAATTCAAACTGATTGATGTGGCAGCCTGACTGTGTCCAGTGCCCTGAGTTGTGCACTCGTGGTGCTAACTCATTCACCAGTAGCTCATCACCGACACGGAAACATTCCATCGCCATAACTCCCACGTAATCGAGAGCATCCATGACGCTAGTTAACATTGCTTCAGCTTGTGGTTGAAGGTGGTCTAATCGGCTTAATGGCGAAATAGAAGCCATTAAAATACCATCTTGATGTAAGTTAAGGGTTAATGGGTAAAAAACACATTCACCACTTTGGGTTCTGACACCAATAATTGATACTTCTTCATCAAAATTGATTGCTTGCTCTGCAATGGCTTCATTGCGCCAATCCGCGGGGATTTCTGTTCCTTCAGCTTGCTTTAACCAATGCTGACCTTTGCCGTCATAACCGCCAGTGCGGCGTTTAAGTAATACTCTATCACCATATTGCTGATGCAAGTTTGAGGTATCGGTATTGTCATCAACTAATTCCCAAGGCGATGTCGGAACCGACAGTTCATCCAATAAGCTTTTTTGGGTGAAGCGGTCAGCCAAACGCCCAAAAACGGGGCCATTAATAAAATGCTGATGTTCACTTAATTGCAGGCTTAGGGATGACTCTGGCCATTGCTCACGCTCTGCAGTGATAATATCAGTATCTTTCAGCGGTAAACGCTCATTAGATGGCGTCATGATGTCCACAGGTTGGACATTGATTGCTAAAGGTTGACCAGCATGGGAAAGCATGGCGCCGAGTTGGCCATCGCCAAGTACCCAGACATTATGTTGTTTAGGGTTTTGCTGAGCCATTATTAAGCTTCCCTCGGATCTGGGTTTTCAAGAATGGTGTTAGTTTGATCATCTCTAAATGAATCAAGACGAGCAGCCAGTTCAGCGTCCGTTACAGCAAGGATTTGACTTGCAAGTAAGCCAGCATTAAATGCACCCGCTGTGCCGATTGCCAAGGTACCCACTGCAATACCTTTAGGCATTTGAACGATTGACAGTAAGCTATCCATTCCTGAAAGCGCCTTACTTTGTACTGGCACGCCAAGAACGGGTAAACGGGTTTTTGAAGCGATCATACCAGGTAAGTGAGCAGCACCACCGGCGCCACCAATAATCACTTTATAACCTTTATCGGCAGCAGTGCTTGCAAAGTCCATTAGTTTGTCAGGAGTACGGTGCGCTGAGACAACTTCAACATGATATTGCACCTGAAGCTTATCCATTATTTCTGCGGCGGCTTCCATGGTGGGCCAATCACTCTTAGATCCCATTACTACGGCAACAAGGGCTTGCATGATAACTCCTTAACACACTTATATTATTAGGTTATTTCTTACTTTTCCCTGCGTAGGGTACAGGGCTTATCACCATGAAAATCATGACGATAAAAAAGGGGCTAGATAATAGCATGCTGGCTTTATTTTCGCTGCATTTCAGTGTTTTCTGCGGCTGAAACTCAGTTTCTGATTGCGAATGCTAACAGGGTACTCTACTGTTAATGACATAGGCTTTGAACTCGAGGGTACTTTATGGCATTCGAAAGGTTAAAGACTAAGGGACTAGTTTTTTGCACTGTATTTTTTTTTACTACATTCAATCAGCAGCTTATAGCTGCAACTCATGCCGTTATGTTAACGGAAGTTGATGAAACGATAGTGTCTATTTCTGGTAATGAAGAGATGGAAGCAATTGCATTATTAACAGAGTTTAGTGATGAGCAGCTTTCATTTGACCAAGAGCAAGTCAGCATGACTCGTGGTTGGTTAGAATTATCTAAACAGCAAAATAGTTGCATGTTTAATAAAATAAAAACCGCAGAACGTGAAAGTGTCGCTCATTTTTCCAAATATCCTATCAGTGTTTACCCTCCACTTAGATTAATCGTAATGAGTCATAATTGGGATCTCTTTCCCAAAGAGTTTGATTTAGCGAATTTTCCTGCAGATACACATGGTCAACTTGGGGTCGTCAAAGATAGAGCTTATGGCGACTTTATTGATGAGAAAATAAAAAGAAACCCACATCAATACTATATTCGTGGCGGGATGGGCTCTTCAAACAGTTTAATTAAAATGCTTAAAGCAGAGCGAGTAAAGGGGATTATCGAGTACAGTGAAGTGGTCGATGCCTTTTTACGAGACAATAACCAGAGCTTAGATTATCAATCTATTCCTATTCGCCATGTGACTCAGCCTATTTATGGTTACATCGTTTGTTCACAGGGCGAAAAAGGTAAAAAAGTCATTGCTGAAATTGACCGAATTATGGGGCTACAAAGTTTTCAAGAAGCTTTTATTCAAATGCATGCTGACTTTTTTGGTGAGGCTGAACAAGCCATTTTAATTCCTGAATTAGAACGTGTTTTTAGTCAGTAATAACCGTAATTATTTTTTTGAGTCGTAGCAATACTGATATTATTTAAAAAATTTAACCCTTTTTGATTTGTTATCCGTTATTACTAATAGGTGAAAACGGTTAAGGGGCTAAAAATGGGAACATCATCGAAGTTATCACGTCAAAAATTGGAGGGCTATTACTTCAAAAAAGGGCGTTTATGGCCGTCTATTTTAGTTGGTCTGACATTACTATTGGTGTTGTTAGTGAATCTTACTCTACATGTGCGAGCTGAGGTCACGAACAAACCTAATGCCGTTCAAGCAGAGCCTATTGATCCTATTATTCTTCCTAAAAAACCGACGATGCCGCCCGTTAAACCTGGGCTTTATCAAGGGCTGCTGAGCATTGATGGTCATGGTGGCAATATGGTGACAGGGGAAACGCCGCTGTCGCAATACCGACTTTCCTTTAATGATACTGATTACGATGCGCTACAATCCTTGATAGCTCAAGGCCAGTTACCTTTACGAAACGCAGTTAGTAGCCATCAATTAGTTAACCATTTCGATTATCGACTTGACAACACATTAGCTAACAGCGGCGAGTTGTCAAAAAACTATAAAGTGACCACAGAACTCGCGCCATCGCCATTCAATCAAAGCACGTTTTTACTACTTGTGAATGTTGAGTTGACCGCGAATGCCAGCGAAAAAGCCGCATTGGGTTTTAATTGGCTACAGACTTTGGTGAGGTTTAATCCTAGATTAGTGTCTGAGTATCGTTTAATTGGCTATGAAACCAATACCAGAGTTAATAGTAGAAAGGGGCCTGCACAACATGTTCAACCTCATATCAAACTGAGTGATGCTAAACAGTTTGTTGCGTTATATGAGCTTAGATATAACGAGCAAACCATGAGTGTAGGTGTTAATAATATTGAGGGTGATACTGCTGGTAATCGTGGTGTTCACCAAGGTTTTAGCGCAACAACGATGGCCGAATTAGTCATTTTGGATTCCAGAGCCACAGCTAAACAGCAGTTAATACCTGAATACGCGATTGATATATCGCAGCAACATAAGTTCTTTGAACAAGCTAGCCCTGAGTTTCGATTTGCGACTGCGGTGGCTGGACTGGGTCAGCTTATTAATCACAATCATTATGTGCATCAGTTTAATTATGACGAATTAGTGCATATTGCTAACCAGTCGGTGAATGAACTAAATCAAATTGTGGGCGATAACGCATCAACCGATAAAATTGAGTTTTTAGCGCTTGTTAAGTCGGTTTATGAGCTAACCAAGTCGCAACAAGGTAAACAATATCGTCCTCCCAATCAGGTCACGCCTTATCCAATGCCGCAGCCCATTTTGCCACCAAAACAGAGTGAGTTATTAGAGGGTAAGCAAACAAAGAATCAAAATCATTAATTTCAAGTTAACTGAAGATTGAATGAGGTTTTTTATGACTCAATGCAGTGAATAAGTGGACATTACCTACGTCGCTGGGCAAACTGGTTTAATGCGAAAATAGCCTATAACCAAGGTAGTCAGTGGTGACAGATAACGAAATAAATCAGCAAGCTAATAGAGCTGTTGATAGATCCGATGAACAATTAATGTTGGACTATCAGCAAGGTGATGCTCACGCTTTTGCAGCGCTTTACAGTAAACATAAAGGGCCGCTTTATCGCTACTTTGTACGCCAAATAAGCGATAACACCTTAGCAGAAGATTTATATCAAGATACTTGGGGCAAAGTGATTAATGCCGCAGATAATTACCAAGTTACTGCTAAATTTACTACTTGGTTATACCGTATTGCACATAATTTATTAATCGATCATGTCCGTGCTGTAAAACCATTAGATAAGCTTGATGAATTAGGTGAGCAGGGCATGGATGAGTTTGATGCCAACATTGGTAATCAACAATTCAATGGGCGACCAGATGAAGTTTTAGAGCAACAGCATCAAGCGCAATTACTTAAAGCCTGCGTAGCTAAATTACCAGCGGTGCAAAAAGAAGCATTTCTGTTGAACATCGAGTTAGGCTTAACAGCTAGCGCCATCAGTGATATTGCTAATGTTACCGTTGAAGCCACTAAAAGCCGAATTCGCTATGCGTATCAAAGTATCAAACAATGTGTCGCCAATAAGTGGGAGGGAATGACTCATGAGTAAGCATGATAATAATGACTCTGAACCTATGACTGACGAAGCTTTTGCGGCGTTGCAGCAAGACATTTCTGCATTGTATAAGCTACAAAATTTAGAGCGGCCTTCTGCGGCGATTGATGCTGCAATTTTGGCTCAGTCAAAAATGCGTTCGACACAGACAACGCAGCAGGATTCCAACTCCAATGTGATTAAGGTGAGTTTTTGGCATAAGCATAAATTGCCATTATCAAGTGCTGCATCAGTGATGATCATAGCATCGGTTATGTTACTCAATCCTGAATTTAATCAACATGCTGTGACAGATATTGAAGAAGCCATTCCAATGGCGACAGAGGTTAATCAAACTTCACCTTCGCCAGCTATGATGCGTGCAGAGCCCAATACTTTTGCTGATGAACCTGCAAGTTCAAGTCAACGTGTTGAGCAGGGAAGTGAGCAGAATATTGAAACGATGGCTGAAGCACAGCAAGAGACTCAAGCCATACAAGCATTAACTCAACAACAAGCAGCACCGAAAGTGAGTACGGAACACGCTTCAGATATCGCTCGAAGTCAAATGAAACTGTCTGAAGCACAAGGTATTAGCAAGATAGATAAAATGCAGTCACAACCTTTAATGCAACATGATTCAGTCGAACAAGCTTTGGAAACATTAACACAATTAGTTAAAGATAAAGATTGGCAACAAGCTGAACGATATCTACAAACGATTGAACAGCGATTCCCTAGGATTGTGGAATTAGAACATCCACAACATGAAGTGTATCAGCAATTAAAAAGGCAGTTGACTACTCAATAGTGTCGCCGTGAGCGCAAAGCCATAATATTAAAAAGGTAATAATATTTAATTGATATTATTACCTTTTTTTATCTTAACTTAATCATGTTAATCCTTATTCTTTGATGAGTATTTTTACTAACGTATTCGGTTACAAATTCATCGAGGATAAATCATTAATTAACGTATTTTGATACTGATAAGTTGCATTTTTTTTGCTAATTTGAGTGCTTGAAAATAATAATATTTACAAGGACTTTTCTGACCATGAAACTTCGTCAATCCGTTACCGCTTGCATGCTGGCCCTTGGGCTTTCAGGAATCGCTTTTCAAGCGGTCAGTAGTGAAAATCAAGGATACTATCGTGCGCCAGCATTGCACGACCAAACCGTTGTGTTTACCGCTGAGGGCGACTTATGGACCAGTCAGTTAAACCAAACTACAGCGACAAGATTGACGACTCAAGCAGCTGAAGAGTTAGATGCGACTATTTCAAAAGATGGTCAGTGGTTGGCTTTTACTGCCAATTATGACGGTGCAACTGAAGTGTATGTTATGCCAATGGCCGGCGGAGTTGCAAAACGAGTGAGCTTTGAGAATAGCCGGGTTCGCCTGCAAGGTTGGACTGCTTCTGGTGAGATCCTATATGCCACTGACAATGCCAATGATCCAGCAAATTACTGGGTGCTAAAAACAGTTAATCCATCGTCATTAATCGTAACCGATCTTCCCCTAGCTGATGCCATTGAAGGTGCGATTGATGCGCAAGGTAAATATGTTTACTTCACTCAATTTGGTCTACAAGCCAGTGGAGATAACGCCAAGGTTTATCGAGGTGGCGCATTAGGCGAAATCTGGCGCTATGAGCTGGGTAGCAAAAAAGAAGCGCAAAAGCTTACCGCCTCCCATCAGGGTTCTGTAAGACAACCTATGGTGTGGCAAAATCGCGTGTACTTTGTCAGTGATCAATCTGGCAATGATAACATTTGGTCTATGTCAGTTGATGGCAAGGACATGACTCAGCATACTCAATTTTCAGAGTGGCAAGTGCGTGACGCTCAATTAAATCAGGGACGTATAGTGTTTCAACATGGCGCAGACATTAACGTATTTGATATTAGTAATAATAGTTCGTCCATCGTCAATGTTAGTTTGACTTCAGATTTTCCTCATCGTCGTGAGCAATGGATTGCAGATCCAATGCAATATGCCACGTCAGTTGCTTTTGCTGCAAAGGGTAATAAAGCGGTTATTACAGCACGTAGTCATGTCGCCGTTGCCAGTCATGACGGCAGTAGACTGATTCAAATTAAAACCCCTGCTGATGCTAGAGTTCGTAATGGTGCTCTTAGTGTTGACGGAAAATGGGTTTACGGCATCAGTGATGCTTCAGGCCAACAAGAGATTTGGCAATTCCCAGCGGATGGTAGCGAAGGTGCGAAACAATTAACCAAAGATGGCTCATCGCTACGAACCAGCTTACACCTTTCACCAGACGGTCGTTATATTGCTCACGATGATTATGACGGCAACGTGTGGCTATTGGACTTGAAAAAAGGCAAGAATAAAAAAATTATCGTTAATGGAGAAGGGTTAGGCGAATATGCGGATATTGTTTGGTCTGCGAACAGTCAGCTTATCGCCGTGACTAAGTCTGAAATTGGTAAGCAGCGTCCACAGGTGGTGTTGTACTCCTTATCAGATGAAAGAGCATAAGCATTAACTAGCGATAAATATGAGTCATTTTCACCTAGTTTTAGCCCTGATGGGCAGTGGTTATATTTCTTATCTAATCGCCACTTTGATGCAACACCAGGTTCACCTTGGGGTGATAGAAACATGGGGCCAATTTTTGATAAACGCACCCAAGTGTTTGCGATTGCACTCAATGAGAAGGCGTTATTTCCATTCGAAAAACCGACTGAACTCAATGCAAGTACCATTGCAGATAAAGAAGAAGCGACCAATACCGCAACTAAAAAAATCAGAGTTGACTGGAAAGGGATTACTCAGCGTCTTTGGCAAGTACCCGTTGCATCAGGGAATTATGCTAATTTAACTGTGCTAAAAGATAAGTTGTATTTATTGGACACTCATGCCAATAAGACCAGTTTAAAGCTCATTAAATTTGATCATCTCTCTGCTGAAATTAGCGAGTTTGGGGCTGATATCGGTGGTTATGCTGTGTCTGCTGACGGCGAGAAATTACTCATAACTAAGCAGTCTAACCCTGCTGAAATGCATATTGTTGCCGCAGGCGATAAGCTACCTGCTGAACTTAAAAACACTCAAGTTGATACCGCTCAATGGCAGCTGGCTATCTCACCTATGCAAGAGTGGCAGCAAATTTTTGAAGATGCTTGGTTGATGCATCGAGACTCTTTTTACGATAAAGGCATGCGAGGTAAAGATTGGGCTGCCATTAAACAAAAATACCAACCTTTATTAAAAAGATTGACCGATCGTAACGAGCTTAATGACATATTTAAGCAAATGATGGGGGAACTCGATTCATTGCATTCCCAAGTTCGTGGTGGTGATGTCACTAAAAATGAGACTGCAACTGCGGCTAGTTTAGGTGCGCGATTATCACAAACCGATAAAGGAGTGATTATCGGTCATATTTATCAGAATGATCCTGAGTTGCCTTCTCAAGCTTCACCCCTAGGGCGAATTAATGTGGATGCTAAACCAGGGGATATCATTGTCGCCATTAATGGCAAAGCCATTAACTCGGTTGCGGATGTAACGCATAGCTTGCGAAACCAAGCCGAAAAACAGGTACTGCTTGATTTAAAGCGTGGCAAAGATAGTCATAAAACCATTGTTGTGCCTCATAGCAATGGCGCAGATGCTAAATTACGTTACTTAGATTGGGTTAACAACAATGCGCAAAAAGTCGCTAAGGCCAGTGATGGCAAAATGGGGTATTTGCACCTGTATGCTATGGGTTCGGGTGATATCGAAAGTTTCGCACGCGAGTTTTACACCAATTACGATAAGGATGGCTTAATTATCGACGTTCGTCGAAACCGAGGCGGAAACATTGATAGCTGGATAATTGAAAAACTGCTTCGCCGTGCTTGGGCATTTTGGCAGCCGACCCATGGTTCAGCAAATACCAACATGCAACAAACCTTTAGGGGCCATTTAGTGGTGCTTGCAGATCAAATGACGTACTCAGATGGTGAAACTTTTTCAGCAGGGATTAAAGCATTAGGTTTAGCCCCTATTATTGGCAAGCAAACTGCTGGTGCTGGAGTGTGGTTATCAGGGCGTAATCGAGTGACTGATAATGGAATGGCACGCGTCGCTGAGTATCCTCAATATGCAATGGATGGTCGTTGGATTGTTGAAGGCTACGGTGTTACACCTGATATTGAAGTTGATAACTTACCTTATTCAACGTTTACCGGTGCTGATGCGCAGCTTGAAAAGGCCATTAGTTACCTTAAAGAGGAACTAAAACAAACGCCGATCCTACCTTTACGTGCTAAACCTATTCCACAACAAGGCACTGCAGAGGATATTTTACCTAAACCATAGACTCTTTTAAAAGTGACTAAGCAGAACAGGAAACGGTTGCTTGGTGATTTAAATTATTGTTTTTTTATAGTGTAAATTGAAATACATCTGACGAAGGCTTTACTAATAAGTCATCTAGACACTAAAAAAGCCAATCACAATGATTGGCTTTTTTTATGTCTTACTCGGTTGCTGAGTAGAGGTTAAATCTGTCTTAACTCGGTAATGAATATTAATCGATATTTATTGATACTTCAGAGTTAATACTGTTCGCAATAAAGCAATTAGCATGGGCTTTATCGTGTATTTTTTGCAGTACTTCATTACTGACTTCAATGCCTTCAGCAAACGTTACTTGCGGGTTTAAGAGCATTTTAGTGACAGACAATTTTCCTGAATCGTTTTTACCAAGTTCAGCACGGGCATTATCTTGATAAGATACGACAGTTAATCGCTTTAAGTGCGCAATGGCTAGAAATGTCAGCATATGACACGAAGATAAGGCGGCCAAAAGGCTTTCTTCTGGGTTAATTTTTTCGTCATTACCTTTGTACTCAGGTGCTGAAGAAGCTTGTATCACTTGCCCTGAACCAAACTCAATTTGGTGATCTCGGTTAAATTCAGGTGCGGTATGTTCAAAATGATCCGCTTGCCAGTTTACCGTTAGCTTAAAACCCATTAATGCTTCCTTTATTAGCCAATTCAAATGCTTAAAGTCGATTGTTTGCTAAATAAATTAGCGTTCTTACCTTAAATACATTTTTACCGAGCCTGCATTTTACCTGAGTACCTGATGAAATCTACTAAAGCTTAGAAAATTCAATTCTATTGTATTCGTAAAAATACCTTTGCATTTCACTTTGTTTGTTTTTTGCGCATTAATTCATTCGCTTATGTAAGCGTTTTTGAATTTGTTTGTTAATGGTTTGTTATGAATACGTATGCAAAAAATTGAGACTAATACTTATCCATGACTACTATAACTCGATAATAATGCCTGATATTCCATTAGTCTGAGTCGTATAACTGAATGTTGGGTGACTATAAAGTCAGTAAGGTGAGGGGAAACTCAATGTTCAATTGTAAACCTAGTGTGTTATCACTAGCGCTAGCAGCGGCAGGAGTCAGTATTATGTTGACTCCTAATGACGCATTTGCGGCCGATGAGATAAAAACTGAAACGGTTCAATCATCGACAGCTGATGTCGAAGTGAGTGCCACAGAGAATACACAACCCACAAATGCGTTAGCTAGCAATGAAGCGGATGATACGGAAGCTGAAACTGGCATCGAGCGGATCAGTGTGAAAGGCTATAGTCGTAGTTTGATTGATTCACTTAACTCAAAACGTTATGGGGATACCGTTTCTGAGCAATTATCTGCCGATGACTTAGGTGCACTACCTGACGTTTCAATGGCCGATGCATTGACCCGTTTACCTGGTATTTCTGCAGTACGTACTGGTGGTCAAGCCGCTGAAATTAACATTCGTGGTATGTCGGGTGGCTTTGTTTTTTCAACCTTAAATGGACGTGAACAAGTATCAACGAGCGGTTCTCGTAGTATTGAGTTTGACCAATACCCTTCTGAATTAATTAGTTCTGCAGCGGTTTACAAGTCGCCTAAAGCTTCCCTTATTGAAGGCGGTGTTGCGGGTACTGTTGAGCTGACAACCGTCAGTCCTCTAAGCAAAGATAAACAACATAACTTTACTGCCAATGTACGTGGTATGTATAACGATCGTGCCGATGAAGTGTACGGTGCCGAAGATTTTGGTTCTCGTTTAAGTTTTTCATATCAAGGTAAATTCCTAGAGGATACCTTAGGTGTGGCAGTGGGTTACGCTCGTCTTGAACAGCCGAGTGTCGCAACTCAATTTATTGGCCTTGCTTACAATGATTCCAAGGATGTCGACGGCATTGAAGGGGATACCAATGGACCTGAAGATAACCCTGCGAACGAATACATCAGTGAAGGTTTTGAGGTACAACATCTAGGTGGTGTTGAAATTCGAAATGGTTACATGGCCGCCATTGAGTGGGCACCAGTAGACAATTTTGTGTTAAAGGCTGATGCCTTTATGTCCCGCTTTGACAGCGAATCATTTGCTCGTGGTTTTCGTACCAAGTTTGGCGGCCGCGATGCCAGTGTTTCAAATCCAACTTATGATGGTAATTCAGTTATCGGCGGCACGTTTAACCGCACTTCTAAAAGCTACACTCGTGTCGAAATCGTCAATGATGATAACCAAGATTTTGATGAGGTCGACAGCTTTGGTATCAATGGTGATTGGCAGGTAACAGACAGATTAAACGTCAATGTCGATGTGTCGTTATCAGCGGCTAAAAGTGATTTCAGAAACGGCTTACTTTGGTCAAATGTCGCTGTTGATGCGAATGCGGATGCGCCTATTTTTGATGAGAATGTCTCAGTAAGTTATTTATTAAATGGTTTAGATTTACCCGATGTTGGCTTTAATCAAGCGGATGCATTTTCTGATATCGACCGAGTGATGGTCAGTAAATACGGTATTTATCCGTTTGAAAACGAAGATGAAGTGAAAGCATACCGAGTAGATTTTACTTATGAGTTAGATAATGACTTTATCGCAAGTGTAGAATTTGGCGCACGCTATTCAGATCGCACTTACTCAAACGATCGCTCAGTATTTGAATACGGTAATGATGGTGCATTTTCAAAATCTGAGCCGCCACTCAAACTTACCGATGATATGACAACGGTTGTTGACTGGGATGGTGACTTTTCATATTTCCCTTCTTATTTAGCCATTGATTTAGATAAAGCGTTAAATGCATGGTTCCCAGATGGCACGCCACAACCTGTACAAACTTGGGGTAATGCGGGTGGAGTCATCGATCCACAAGGCTACACAACTAACTATTCTTGGTCAGTGCTGCAAAGTGGCGAGGTGTATGAAGAAGTCTTGTCTGGCTATGTCATGGCAAACATTGATACTGAAATTGGTGGATTACCAATTACGGGTAACTTTGGTGTTCGTGTGGTTAATACCGACCAGTCAGCGACCATGCTTCAAAATGTAGAAGGAGATCCGACTTTAGGTGCGCAGAATATTACTGATGAAATTGGCATTATCAACCAAAACTATGCGCCAACGGTTCAGGGGGTTGATTACACCGATTACCTGCCTTCTATCAACTTAAACTTTAAAGTCACTGATGACTCACAGGTCCGTTTTGCCGCTGCAAAAGTGATGTCTCGCCCACCGATTAATCGCTTAGCTGGCGATATCAGTGCATCGGTTTCAGATGATGGTGAAATCAATGGTTCAAGTACCAATAACCCATTCTTAATGCCGTTCTATGCAGATCAATACGATTTATCTTATGAGTATTACTTTGATGAAGGGGCAGTCGTCGCTGCTGTCTTCTATAAGAATATTGACTCATTCATTGACACGATTGCGATTGATAACTTCGACTTTAAAGGTAACGGTTTTAACGTCCCTGATTACATTATTGATGAAGATAGTGGTGAGCAAATTGAAACCACTAACGGTACTTACACCACAGCAGTCAATAACGCTGAAGGCGGCTATATTCGTGGTCTTGAATTAGCTTACACCCAAGTGTTTGCTTCACTACCAGCAGGATGGTCAGGGCTAGGGTTTAACGCAAGTTACTCTTACACCGAGTCTGAAGTGCAATCCATTACTAACTTAGGTGGTGACACGGCAACGCAAGATTTACCTGGGTTATCTAACAATGTGGTCAGCGCCACGCTCTTTTACTCTTACGAAGGCTTCGAAACTCGTTTAAGTGGTCGTTACCGTGATGATTTCGTATCTGAGCAAGTCGCCATTAACGAACAAGTGGTGAATTTTGATGGTGAAACAGTGCTTGATTATCAAGCGTCTTACCAAGTGACTGATGGCTTAGGAGTGTTATTTCAAGTGAATAACTTAACTGATGAGCCAACTAAAAGTTACTTCGGCACTGAAAACAAAACCGGCACCATTCAGTACTTTGGCCGCGAATTTTACTTGGGGTTCACTTATGCCATGTAACAAAAATAATAAGAACAATATCCAGTTAATTCGTGTGATGGGTCATCAAATTAATAACAACAAACTGATGACGCAATTTTATCAACATTCTATGGGGAGAAGTCACTCATGATGAGTATTTCTAGAGTCGTGAAATTATCTGCAGTTGCTGCCAGTTTAGCGACGCTTGCAGGTTGTGGTGGTGGGGATTCATCTGAGCCAGGTGAAGTGCTGTTAACGTGTAATGTACCGAATATCCCTAATGCAGCGGGCACCGAATGTGTACCTCCGCCGCCATTAAGCTGTCCAGCACCTAAATTTCCTGATGCAAAAAATGAAAGCTGTATTGTGGGCTATAACCCTGAGCTACCTGAGCCTGTAGCTTACGCTGGTGAAAACCAAGCTGTGTTGTATTACAACCGAATTAAAGATAACGATAATACTGATTCGAACCCTAATTACCCAGGTTATAAGCTGCATACTTGGAATAATGACACCTGTGATAGCTATGCGCCGCCGTTTGATTCAACTGATTGGGCAAATGGTCATTCGTTTGATGGTATTGACCCTAATTATGGTGCTTATTGGATCATTAATCTTAAAGAAGGCTATGGCGAATGTGCCAACTTTATTGTTCATATCGGTACTGAAGGTTCAGGTAAAGCACTGGGGGATGGTGACTTAGTCATGAACCTTAAAGTGTTAGCCGAAGACGGCGAGCCTGAAGCAAACTTTAACCGTACTAATTTTACCATCCATGGTGAAAGTGATGTGTATGATTATCCGATTCTAGATGTTGGTTTTTCTATTGCTGGTGCAAGTGCTCACTGGTTAGATCAAAACACTTTTGTATGGAATGAAGATCCCGACGGCATTGCTAAGTTCGTCATTCATCATTCTGCATCAGCTGGAATTGCCGCTAATAATGATGGCAACATCAGTGGTACTCAGGTTGAAGTTATGAGCAGTGAGCTAACTGATGTGCAAAAAGCCTTAGTGCCACATTTAGCTGATTGGCCTGCCTATGAAGCGAATTTTACTGCAGAAGAAGCTAAGTCTATTGCTAAAAATCAATTGGTGATGGCGGCCTATGACAGTGATAATAAACCTGTTGCGGCAAGTCATGTACAAGTGGCAAAAGTATTGGATGCGTTATATACCTCAGGTGATAACGATGCTGACGAAGCTGATTTAGGCATAATATATGACGGTAGTAACATCATTGCTAATGTCTGGGCGCCAACAGCGCAGTCGGTAAACTTAAAGGTTTATGATGCGGCGAAAAACTTAACCTCTACAGAAGCGATGAGCCTTGATGCTGACACGGGTATTTGGTCATTCAGTGGTGATATGAGCCTAGACAGAATGTATTACCGCTATGAATTAGTAGTTTATCATCCTGTTACTCAGGCTATTGAAACACTCGAGTCAACGGATCCTTATTCACTTAATGTCTCAACTAATGGCCGTTACAGCCAATTTGTTAACTTGAGTGATGCAGATTTAAAACCTGAAGGTTGGGATGGCCACGAAGTTATGACGGTGGCAAATCCTGAGGATATCGTGATTTACGAAGGTCATGTACGTGACTTTAGTGCACGTGATGAAAGCACGTCTGAAGCTAATCGAGGAAAGTATTTAGCCTTTACTGAAGAGGGAAGTGACCCTGTTGAGCATCTTAGAAAGCTGGCTGAAAGTGGTGTAACACATTTTCATTTGCTGCCAATCAATGACATTGCCACAGTCAATGAAGACCCAGCTGAGCGCGTTGATATTTCAGATACCTTGGGCACCTTATGTGACAAGATTGATGACAATGCAGATGCGTGTTTGACTCAGGATAAGTCGGCAACTATTCAGTCTATTTTAGAAGGAACATTACCAGGCTCTAAAGATGCGCAAGCACTCGTTAATGCTATGCGTGGTTATGACAGCTTTAACTGGGGTTACGATCCGCAACATTTTATTGCCCCAGAAGGAAGTTATGCGACTGATGCTGAAGGTGTTGCTCGTATTAAAGAATTGCGAGAAATGAACTTAGCATTACATGAACTCGGTTTACGCGTGGTACTTGATGTGGTCTATAACCATACGAGTTCGTCGGGACTTTGGGATAACTCGGTACTTGATAAAGTCGTGCCAGGTTACTACCACCGCTATAACGAAATTACCGGTAAAATTGAGTCATCGACTTGTTGTGATAATACTGCAACAGAGCATCGAATGATGGATAAGTTTGTTTCAGACTCCATGGTCATTCTTGCCAAGCAGTATGGATTTGATGGTTTCCGATTCGACGTGATGGGTCATATGCCTAAGAGCAGTATTTTAGATGCTCGCGAGGCTGTTCAAGCGGTTGATCCTGATAACTACTTCTATGGTGAAGGTTGGAACTTTGGTGAAGTCGCAGATAACCGCTTATTTGAACAAGCTGTTCAGGCCAATATGGCTGGCAGTGAAGTCGGTACCTTTAATGATCGTATTCGTGAGTCAGTTCGTGGCGGTGCATTATTTGCTATGGAGCAAAAAGATGACTACTTACGCGACCAAGACACCCTGCGTTTATCAATGGCTGGTAACTTACAAAACTACGTCTTAAAAGACTTTATTGGTAATACAGCAACAGGCAGCAGCTTTAGCTGGAACACCCAGCCTACTGCTTATACTTTAGATCCTGCTGACAGTATTAACTATGTGTCAAAGCATGATAACGAAACCTTGTGGGATATTTTGCAGTACTCAAATGACATTGGTATGTCGCTTGATACTCGAGTTCGTGTGCAAAACATTGCTGCAACGATTCCATTAATGAGCCAAGGTATCCCGTTCTTCCAAATGGGTGGTGATATGTTGCGGTCAAAATCACTGGATCGTAACACCTATGACTCTGGTGATTGGTTTAACTGGGTCGACTTTACCAAGGAAAGCAATAACTGGAATGTTGGATTACCGTTAGAGCAAGATAATGCAGAGAAAATGGAACAAATTATCGCACTAGCAGGTAATCCTAATTCAGCCCCATCAATGTCTGAAATTGAGTTTGCTTCAAGCGTGTTTAATGAGTTCTTATCGATACGTAAAAGCAGCCCTTTACTGCGGTTAACTACCGAACAAGACATTATTGATCGAGTTGGTTTCCATAATATTGGTAAAAACCAAAAGCAAGGCGTTCTCGTGATGAGTGTTGACGATGGTGCAGGCCTAGTGGATGTCGACCCTGCGGTTGATGCCATGGTGGTGATGATAAATGGTAGTGATAGTGAGCAATCTCATACTGTGTCAACAGCAACGGGCTTTAGCTTGCATCCAACATTAGCTATGTCAGTTGACTCAACAGTTCAAGGTGCAAACTTTAGTGAAGGCATTGACGAAGGAACCTTTACCGTTCCAGCTCATACCACAGCTGTGTTTGTTAAAAATCAAGGAGATACCCAAGGGACAGGATTAAGTGCTGATGCCACTGCAGGAGCACCTGATGTTGTACCTTATGGCAGCACTGAAGTCTTTGTTCGTGGCAGCATGAATGGTTGGGGTGAAGTGGATAGCTTTACCTATGTGGGGAGTGGTGAATATCGTGTTGCGATTACACTTGCTGCGGGTGGCTATGACTTTAAAGTAGCGTCAGCAGATTGGAGTACCGTTGATTTTGGCGGCGTATCAGATGCTGAAGCAGGTGTAGATGAAGACGTAGCAGAGCAACTTGCGCCAAGTGGTGCAAACTTAAGCTTTACAGCTGCAACTGATGCAACTTACGTGTTCTCACTCAATGCGGCAGATAAAGATAACCCAGTGCTTACCGTATACAACGAAGAGCCTTTTGTGGGGACTAGCGTTTATATTCGTGGTGGTATGAACGGTTGGGGTGAAACTGACGAGCTTACATATATGGGCGGTAGTATTTATCAAGCTGAAATTTTGGTATCTGTAGCAAACCATGAGTTTAAAGTGGCATCAGCTGATTGGTCTACTGTTGATTTTGGTAGCTTAGATGCCGATGGTTCAGTCACACTAGGGACTGAAAAAGCATTAGCTGTTTCTGGTAGCAATATGAGCCTGAACTTTGAAACTGAAGAAATGTATACCTTCACTCTAGACATGACTAATCGCAATGAACCTGTGTTAACAGTGAACAAAACTGATATGTTTGCTGGTAATACCGTTTACATTCGTGGTGGCATGAATGGGTGGGGTGAAGTGGATGCACTCAGTTATCAGGGCTCATCTGTATATACTGTCGATATTGCACTTGACGCTGGAACTGCTGAGTTCAAAATCGCCACAGGAGACTGGTCAACGGTAGATTTTGGCGCTATAGCTGGTGAAGAGGCAGTGATTGAAGGCGATATGAAAACCTTAGCCTCTAAAGGAGCAAATATGTTGTTTGATGTTGCTGTAGCTGGGACTTATCGCTTTACGGTAACAGGCCCAAGTTCAAGTTCACCTACGTTAACCGTTAATAGTGTTAACTAGATAATTGTGTGGATGGTAAAAGGCTCAGCGAAAGCTGGGCTTTTTTGTGTTCAAAAACCGCAATACGTGTTGTGAATGACACCTAGCGTGCTGGTCGGTAGTGCTTTATTAATTATGTTTCATCAGGATGACTCAGTGTTAAATAGCAGGGTTCTCGGTAAAAGCAGCCCAATGTTATTTGTGCTAAAACTGTTTTAAAGCGTCTTTTAAGGGGGCGAACAGTAATATATTACTTTGTTAACTGGCTAGTTCTGAATGAAATTTAAACAAAAAAGAGGGCTAATTGTCTGAAAAATGACAATAAATGCATTTTTGATGTAAAGACGACAAAAGTTGCAGATTTTGTTTGGTTTTTGTGTCTATACTAAAGCTGTAAAGGAAGAAAATGACAGTAGTATTAAAAGAAGGCAGGTTGTTAGCTAAGTTAACAAAAATTTATACAACGGCCCTTGTGATCTAGGACACACGCCCCAAAATCTACTTATGTAAGAATAAATATCTGCTAGAAAGTGAAGTATATAGCCTTGCTATATTATTAAAGGATAAGTTATCTATGAAAATAAATCTTTCGGGTCACCATGTTGATGTTACAGATACTGTAAAACAAGACGTTAGCGCAAAATTCACCAAAATTGCCAGCCATTTCCCAACGCTAATATCACTCGATATTATCATCTCAAAAGAACACGGCGAATTTGAAGTTGAAATCACGACAAATTATGAAGGCAGTCGTATCGCAGCAAAAGCCTCAGATCCTGTTATGTATCCAGCACTTTCAAGTGCAGGTAAAAAACTTGATGCAGCTCTTAAACACCGCAAAGGTCAGCTAAAAGCTGATTTACACGCCAAGCCTGAAGTGACAGCGCCTGAAATTGCTTATGAAAGAGTGCAAGAGATGGATCTGAAATAGTCCAAGACTTTCTAACGAAATAAAAAAACGCAGTCAAATGACTGCGTTTTTTGTGGCCGTTAACTAATGATGTTTAATCATTAATTTCAGCATTGTGATAAACATTTTGCACGTCGTCGCAATCTTCTAATGCGTTAATAAACTTGTCAAACGTTTCAACATCTTCACCAGTAACTTCGGTCATTGCTTGTGGCACAAAAGTAATGTGCTCAACTTCAAAGTTGATATCGGCAATTTCTTCAGTCAGTGCAACACGTACCTTGTTAAACTCAGTAATTGGCGCAAATACACTGATCATGCCATCTTCAAGTTCAACGTCAGTGACATCAACATCAGCCATCATTAGCAGTTCTAAAATGGCTTCGTCGTCATCACCTGCAAATACGAATACGGCTTGATGATCAAAGCTGTGGGCAACAGTACCAGGGCCACCTAACTTAGCATCGTTTTTAACAAATGCTTGGCGTACTTCTGTAAAGGTACGTTTTACGTTATCGGTTAGGCAGTCAACGATAACTGAACACCCGCCAGGGCCAAAACCTTCATAACGTGCAGTATCGTAATCTTCACCGCCACCACCTTTCGCTTTTTCGATTGCGCGTTCAATTACATGTGCTGGTACTTGGTCTTTCTTTGCGCGAGTAATTAAGCTGCGTAACGCTAGGTTACCGTCAGGGTCAACACCACCATTTTTGGCACAAACATAAATTTCTTTACCATAACGCGAGTATAAACGCGTTTTTTGGCCGGCAGTCTTTGCCATAGATTCTTTGCGGTTTTGGTATGCTCTTCCCATCTTGATCTCGTTTTAAATTTCGAAAAATTGCCGCTGATTCTAACAAAAATAATCGCAGCTGTTTAGTCTATATGAGCAGAGCTATTGATACAGATCAGCCGATATAGGGTTAATGCATTCAATTTAACATAGTTACTGTTAAATTTGTGTAAGATATTGATTACTAAAATGCGGAAATAGACTTAATAATCATCTAAACTCAAAGCTGTGTGAGTAACCCTCTATAGTAAAAATGCGCTAAACTTGGAGGGAAGTAACGATATGATTGCATTGATAAGTCAGCATTAATAAGAGAGTTCTATATGACAGATGTTAGCCAGGAAGTTGCCACCACGGATGATAATAACAAAGCCACGGTAACCGTGCTATTTTACGAGGCCCCAGTTGGCTTACTGATGAAGAATACCGTGTTGACTGATCTTGACGTAAGTGAAACAGGTAGGGTGATGCTACCTAATGAGTTTCGTGCTGGTAAATCAATCATTGCTGTACTTGATGGCGAGTGTAAAATTCTTAACTCATTGGGCGAGCGTGTTTATGCGCAAAAAAACCTTGTTTAAAAGGCACTTTAGCCGTAACTAATTATTGTTATTAGATTAATGACAATCAATCTGAACTTTCTACCTCCTTTCTTCGTAATCTTGAGGCAAACTAATCGACTGTAAAAAGTGAGTCTCAATATTCATTTCATACTTATGACGAGCATCTATGTTGAATCATTGACCTAGATGTTTGAGATAATCGTTTAGTTGCTTAAACATAAAATATGACAAACTTAATCTGTTGTTAAACTGGCAGACAAAGTATGTATATACTGCCATCAAACGCGGTGACTTATTTACCACACCAATTAACGATCTCATTTTCAAGGAAGCATTATGCCAGCCTCGTTATTTACCCCCTATAAACTCAATGACACGTTGACTCTTAACAACAGAATATTAATGGCCCCGTTAACTCGCTGCATGGCTGATGATGATTTAGTTCCAACGCAAACCATGGCTGATTATTATGCTCGCCGTGCCGATGCTGGACTTATCATTAGTGAGGCGACCATTATTCGTCCCGATGGCCAGGGCTATGTCAATACACCAGGACTTTATACCCAGGCACAAGTTGATGGCTGGAAAGTTGTCACCAAGGCCGTGCATGATAAAGGGGGTAAAATTTTTGCTCAGCTTTGGCACACAGGACGTGTTGCTCATCCATTCTTTTTTGGTGAAGGTAATGGTGAAGTGCTATCAGCATCAAACATTGGCATAGAAGGCACAATACCCCGCAATCGAGAGTTAATGTATCAACAGCCTAAAGCAGCGACCGGTGAGGATATTACTCAGCTGGTGGCAGATTATGCAACCGCAGCAGACAACGCGCTCAAGGCGGGCTTTGATGGCGTTGAAATTCATGGTGCTAATGGCTACCTCATTGATCAATTTCTACATTACTCCTGTAATAACCGCACAGATGAATATGGTGAATCACCAGAAAATATGGCACGTTTTGCCATTGAAGTAGTAGATGGGATTGTGGCTAAAATTGGCCACGAGAGAACGGCTATTCGTTTATCACCTGGGGCGTATTTTAATATGGAACCCGATAGCCGCGATCGGGCAGTATTTGATTACCTACTTAAACAATTAGAGTCTCGTCAACTTGCCTTTATTCATTTAGGAATATTTGATGATGCAATGGAGTTTGACTACCTGGATGGTAAAGCGTCCGCGTATTTAAGAAAGCACTACAATCAAACCTTAGTGGGGGTTGGTAGCTATACCGCTGAAACTGGCAATAAAGCCATTGAGGCGAATGAATTTGATTTGTTGGCGATTGGCAGGGCGTTTATTGCGAATCCTGATTATGTGAGCAAGGTACGTCGTGGAGAAGAGCTGACTGCTTATGATGATGCCATGTTAGCTGAGCTAGTTTGATGCCTACAATGCGATGGTAAGTTAGACGTATTAAAAAAGGCAGCAAGGCTGCCTTTTTTAATGAGTATATCGTTAATAAGTTAGCGCGTTTCAAGTTTGCTTATGGATAAGGCTTCTGCAATGCTCGCCTCTGGTTTTCCGAGTAAAAAACCTTGGGCATAATCGATATGGTAGTGTTTCACGCGCTCAAGAACTTGGGGAGAATCAACAAATTCTGCAACAGTTTCAATACCCATTTTTTTCGCAAAACTTGATACGGTTTCTACTAGGTGCTGTGCTTTAGTGTCTTGATCTAAATGCTGGATCAATGAACCATCAATTTTGATGATATCAATATCCAAACGCATTAAATGAACAAAGTTTGAATATCCTGCCCCAAAGTCATCAATTGCGATTTTACAGCCATAGGGCTTAACTTTTTCAATAAAGTCATGCACCAAATCATAATTTGTAATCTCTTCACTTTCTAATAACTCTAAGGTTAAGCGAGTTGATGTTTCAGGATTGGCTTTTAATAATTTTAGCAATTGCTCAACCCTTTCTGTATCAGCAATATCTTCGAGTGAAATGTTAACTGAAAAGGCATAGGGTAAACCTTTAAACAAGGCAAAAGACTTGGTTAACATCGCGGCCATTAAACGTGGATATAATCGGGAGCGCACTGCAGTTTGCATAAACTGAGCAGGTGTTAACACTGTGCCATCGTCTAAGCATATTCGCATCAAGCACTCAAACTTAGGTTGCAAGTTTTCAGTTATTGGCTTAATTAATTGCACATAGGGCGTGACCCAATCATGGGTGACTGCTGCAACAAGCATGCGGCTTTGATGCATGTTTGCTTCAAAAGCTTCAGGGTTAGACATTTCAGCTGTAAATAGTTGGTATCGTTGAAAATGCCGCCTAGCAATACGCCTAGCTAAATCAGCTTGTTGATGTAACTGAGTATATTGGTCATTGACGCAGTGGGCACCGCCTGCGCTTAATGTGACATAAATTTCATTACCGTCGATGGCAATGGCTTTATGGCTAACATAATCAATGATTTGAACAGCAAGTTGTTGTAATTGGGCATCATCGAATTGGGAGTGGGTGAGCACGACAAATTCATCAGCACCAGTTTTATAAAGGTGATGAGGGGCTGAAACGAGTTCTAAACTATTGGCCACTTCAATGATAATCAAATCGCCAGCGTTAACACCATAAAAATCATTAATTTGCCCAAAGTCATTAATATTGAAGACGATTAATGAGGAGGCTTGATGTTGGTGTAAATCAGCGTACAGTTTTTTTCTATTAGGTAATCCGGTTAAGTTGTTAAAGTACGCCTCTTTAAAAAGGTTACTGTTTTGCTGTTCAATTTTATGAAAATTATCCGCTAAGGATTGGCGCATGACTTCAAAGTTATCACCTAACTGCTGAATTTCATCTTGGCTATTTAAGGTTAGCTTTTGGGTTAAATCACCCCTGACAATTTTTTGTGTCCAATTGGTTAGTGTCAATATATCCGAGGTGACAATTTTACCCACACTCATTAATAACCAGCTGGCTAAAGACAAGACCCCAGATAGTAGCAGTAGCTGAAAAAATAAGGTATTGAGTAATTCCTCTCCATAGAGTTTGACCTGAATTGAACCGCCATAAAACCCTTGTAACTGCCCACGTGAAATGATGGGCTGCATAACTTGGCTAAAGCCTAAAACCCATTCACTTTGGCGGGTTTTATTCGTTTCAACATGACGAATAGCAGCAGGGCGTTTTGCTGTAATAAGTTGGCCATTCGTCGCTTGACTCAATGCGTTGGGGATCAAGCTTGCCCACATTCCTTTAATAAAATAATCGTGCGTATTATCAAATCCGAGTTTTTGGGCTCGATTAAGCTGGATAGATTGATTTTGAAGGCGATGATGCAACGAAATAAGTTCACCGTTTTTATCTAAAACGGCAAAGTCAGATAAAGTGATTTGAAATAGGCTGGTTTGTTTTTTGTCTATACGCGTGGTTGCCTGAGCGAAGAACTGATCGATAGCTGTGTCGATTTCATCTTTTTGATTGTTAAGCTGACTAAAATCAATCTGGTTACTGGCTAATACCAAATGCATGTTATGCAAAGTATCACTTATGCTGAGTTTAATGAGTTGTCTGTTTTGGTGGAGTTGATAGCTGAAAAAAATGACTTGAATACAGATTAAAATTAGAAGGTTAGATAGCATAAGTTTGCGATAAAGCGGCATTTTTAAGTGCAATAACCAATACAATAACGGTTCTAACACACAATATAATAAAAACGCGCCAATCACAGCTAAGGTTAATAGTTGGCTAATGACCGCAATTTTTGGCCAATCGGCAACCTCTATTAAGGAGTTTGCGTCGCCCCATGGGTTAATTGCTGTGTTGGGGTTAGTTGGGTCTACAATCCATGTTGGATTCGCTTGCCCTTCAATTTCTAATACCAGTTTATATTCTATATCTCCAGGATGGAGCGGTAACTGATACTGCCATTGATTTTTACCTGTGAGCTGCATTTGATAAAAGGGATCATCACTATGCCAGTCTGAAAAATTACCGCTGACAAATACCTTATTGATTTTACTTGTAGGTGATAGACCAAATTGCTGATTTAATTTTTCGGAAAGCGGGAGGGATAGCGTTATGTCGAAAGGGGTGAGTGCATTAGTTGCAAGGAGCGAGACGACCCAAGTTTGTAGCGGCCACAAGCAAAGTAAGGCTAAGAGTATCCCAAGCCTTTTCTTCCATTTATGTAAATAATGAGTAAGTAAACTCAATCAGGAACCTTACTTTTACAGTATTTAAGCTTGAATTTTATAAGGTAAACTCAATCACTGAAAACTGTGAAGTTTATGTAATTATTAGCAATTATCTATCAATATGGGCTGATTTTTAAGCTAGGTCAACATTTCAAAACAAATTAGCCCAAACATGTAAGTCTGTGTTAAATGTAAAAATATGATTTGAGAGTCAAATTTAAAATATAAAACAGATAAGGCATGAAGTTTGACTCTTAAAGCATGTTTTCTAGCAAGTTATAAAATTGATTGTAGCGGCTTTTTTATAAGATACTTTGATGTTGGACAAATTGGCGAGTTATAACATTATGGCATTACTTTGTGCTCAACAATTTTGTAAAACTTGGCTCTAGCAAAATGGGCCATTCCATAATTTTAATATTTACAAGTATATACCCTATACTAATTGCTCAGTTCCGGTTATGGGATTAAAATAAAATCATTCACATTAAAAGTTGCTATGACTTTATCTAACTAAGCAAGGAAGAATGAATACATCTAAGCCAAATTCGTTCGTAAATACCAATGAGTATCGCAACATGAGCGTGATTATTGTTGATGATTTACCTTTGATGGTCAGTACATTAGTTAGTATGTTTAATGACATAGGTTTTAAAACTGTCCATAAAGCCTACGATGGAAAAGATGCGTTATTAATGCTGAATAAGCAGAAATATGATCTTATTGTAGCTGATTGGAATATGCCAAGGTTAAATGGTTTAGATTTACTCAAAGCTATTCGAAATAATGAAGGAACTCGGAGTATTCCTTTTATTATGATCACGGGTAATGTGAGTCAAACTGATGTTATTACAGCAATAAAATGCGGTGTATCAGAATATCTTATTAAACCATTTTCCAAAGGCATGTTAAGAGATCGAGTTTCACGAGCCTTTCGTGCTCCAATTTCCAGCTCACGTGCTAGCTCAACTCAAGTAAATAAAATGGAGGATGTGCAACTTGCGCCTCCTAATAAGAATAGCATTTTACTTGTTGATGACGAGTCAGCAAATCTACTACTGCTTAATGAACTATTACAAGATGACTATAAACTTCAATCTTGTAAAAGTGGTATGAAAGCCATAGAAATTTGTCAGAAAAAGAATAAACCGGACTTAATTTTACTCGACATAATGATGCCTGAAATGGACGGGCTTGAAGTGTGTAAAGCATTAAAAAGCCAGCCTGAAACTGAGCACATACCAATTATTTTCGTATCAGCATTAACTCAAACTGCAGATGTGGTTAAAGGGCTTGCACTTGGGGCAATTGATTATGTAACCAAGCCTATAACTCCTGAAATTTTAAAGGCAAGAGTAAATACTCACATGAAGTTAGTGACCCAACACCAGAGTATGTCGGTTCAAGTTGATACCCTGATGGATAATATTAGGTTGCGAGATGATATTGAGCATATCTTTCAGCATGATTTACGAAACCCTTTAACGACTATCTTAGCTGCTGTAAATAAGTTAGAAGGTAATGTATCAGAATTTCAAGAGGACATTTCTGCAATTAAGTCATCAGCTGCGGTCATTCAAGCAATGGTTGAGCAACAAATGATAATGCATAAACTTGAAAGTAATGAATATCATATTGAGCTTACCAGCATTGATGCACGAGCTTTAGTTATGAAAACAGTTGCTGCTCTATCCCACGAAATAGAAGAGAAAAGCTTAAGTGTTGATATTGAAATTAGCTCTGAAGATGTTTTTGCAGGAGATTCTGCACTGAGTTTTAATTTGTTTCATAATTTAATAAAAAATGCAGTTGAAGCCGCTCCTCATGAAAGTACTATCAGTATCGAATGTAACCCCAAGGAGCATCACCTAGTTTTTATCATTAAAAATAAAGGTGAAGTGGCAGAGGAAATCAGAAGTTCTTTCTTTGAGAAATTCGTCACTTTTGGAAAAGAAAAAGGCACAGGTTTAGGCACTTATTCTGCAAAATTATCAGCAAATGTCATGCAAGGTAAATTGTTACTTAATACAGAAACTGATAATCAAACAGAGATTGAAATCACTTTAAAAAAGCTGTGAGACATTTAAATAAATTTGAATGTGTTAAGGGACAACTTAACACATTCGTACTTTATGAAGATTGTTATATGTACTTACTGAGAGAATAAGACGAATATAATTACTGTATCTCACCTTCTTTATCAGCAAACTCTTTTGCAATTTCATTAAATTCATCAGCGATATTTTTAAATGCGCTAACCATGTCTGGGTCAAAATGGCTACCACTTCCTTCTATAATTATACTGCATGCTTTAGTGTGGCTAAAAGCAGGCTTATAGACTCTTTTACTAATTAAAGCATCATAAACATCCGCAACAGCCATTATCCTTGCTGAAACGGGAATATCATCACCCGAAAGCCCTTCTGGGTAACCAGAACCATCCCACTTTTCTTGATGAGAATAAGCTATCTCTTTTGCCGCTATTAAAAAGTTATCTGTTAAATTCATTGAACCTTCGGCTGCAACAATAGCGTCACGTCCATAGGTGGTGTGACGTTTCATTTCTTCAAACTCTTCGAAGGTTAATTTTCCAGGTTTTAAAAGAATTTCATCTGGAACGCCTACTTTACCAATATCGTGTAAAGGGGCTGATTTGTATAGTGAAGTAATAATTTCTGGGGTTAGGTAATCACTGAATCTTGGGTATTTTGTCAACTCCAAAGCGAGAGACTTTACATAACGTTGGGTACGGCGAATGTGGTTACCCGTTTCAGGATCTCTGGACTCCGCTAAAGCGCCCATTGCGACCATGACTACATCTTGTAGCTCGTTTAACTGCATTGTTCGCTCGGAGACTTTTGTTTCAAGAAGCTTATTTTGTTGTTTCAAAAAGTCTTGGGCTTCTTTTAACATTAAATGATTTTTTACTCTTTCTTTTAAAATAGGTGGGCTGATAGGTTTAGTTATATAGTCCACAGCTCCAAGCGAAAGACCTTTTGACTCGTCTTCTTCTTGCGCTTTTGCTGTGAGAAAAATAACTGGAATATCTTTAGTATTTGGTTGGTGCTTAATACGTTTACATACTTCATAGCCATCCATTTCAGGCATCATTATATCTAGAAGAATCAAATCTGGTGTTTGTTTTTCTAGTATTTTTAATGCCATTACACCGCTTACTGCCACTTTAATCTGATAGGTGTCAGATAATACGCCTTTGACAACATCAATATTCGCAGGGGTATCATCAATGACTAAAATGCTCTTTTGTTTATTGGAGTTCATAAATTATATCTATATACCTTTTTTATTTACCTAAGCTGGACTATCCGATATCGAAAGCCAGCAAAAGAATACTTTTTAATTAAAATCAGGTTTTTCTAAAATACGACTTAATAGTTCTGATACTTCTTCTAGTTGATACTCTTGTGCTAATTGGTTTGCCGTTACTAAATCTTGGTAATGCTCGCTGCCTTGTGACTGATTGATTAATGAATCTAATAAATTACTGATTGAAGAGTCATAGTCATCAGCTAACTGCTTAATTTCAACAAGTGCTATTTTTAGGGCTTCATTCGACAGCTTTTCTGATTGAATTTCGTTAGTTGATTGGTCGTTTAGGTAATCATTAATGGCATCGATGATAGGATCTAATATTTTTTTTACATTGATAAGTTGAGCGTCTATTTGTTCCACAGAAGCATCGTTAGCAATCTCTGTTTCGAGAGTTCCAGCTGTTGCTTGAAGTTGTGTCGCACCAATTGTTCCTGCAATCCCTTTTAGTGTGTGCGCTAATATCAAGCTGGCATTTGAAGTGTCAGCTTGATTAAAATCGTTAACAAAACTAGTTGCTGTTACATTAAAATGTGAAAGTAATTTCTTATAGAGTTTTATATCACCGTTAGCTCGAATTAAACCAAGCTCAGTGTCTATTCCATCAATGTTAATCTTGTCATCTGCCTCATGACTAGTTTGATTTTGATTAAATTCCACCGGATTGTTAGGGGTGATCCATTGACTGATTGTTTCAAGCATTTGAGACACATTTATAGGCTTACCAATATGTGCATTCATACCTGAGGCGATGACTTTATCTATATCTGTAGCCATCACATTTGCTGTCATTGCTATGATAGGTAAAGATTGATACTTTTCTTGTGAGCGAATCTTTCTTGTCGCCTCGTAACCATCCATAACAGGCATTTGGCAGTCCATTAATACGCCATCAAAGTCTTGTTGCTCTAGTTGCTTTAAGGCCTCTAACCCGTTTTCTGCAACCGTGATTGTTATGCCATATTGTTGAAGAATATCTATCGCTAGCTCTTGGTTTAATGAGTTATCTTCAACCAATAAAATTTTGGTTCCACTGAGGTGCTCGGCATATTTCAGGTTTGGTGTATCCGATTTTAAGAAATCGAGGTTGCTACACGCATCATTAACATTATATGTCTCCATAATGCCATCAAATAAGGTGGAAGCTGATACTGGTTTAGTGAGGATGTGCCTTGGTTTTACATTAGCTGTATTCATAGCTTGAGTGACTTCTTCTTCATCACAAGCTGATACCATCATTAATTTCGTAGAGGTAGATGTTCGATATACTTGCTCGATTTCTTTTATTAATTCAATACCATCAGTTTTAGGCATTTTCCAATCAATAATCGCTAAATCATAGGGGGCAGATCGTTCATTTGCAGCGCTTAACATTAATAATGCGGTTTCAGCAGAATCAGCTAAGTCAGCTTGATATCCTAACGATTTAACTAATGTTTCCATAATGCTTCTAGCTGTTTCGCTATCATCTACAATAAGCACTTTAAGGTTAGTTAGTTCTTTAGGTGAAATTAATTGTGGCAAGATAATGCCTTGGCTAATGCCAAATTTCGCTGTAAATGAAAAACATGAACCTACTCCAGAGATGTTTTCAACTCCAATTTCACCGTGCATTAAGTTAGTCAGTTCTTTTGAAATACTTAGCCCTAGACCTGTACCGCCATACTTTCTAGAAGTTGAACTATCAGCTTGTGTAAATGACTGAAAAAGGTTGTTTTTTTGCTCTTCCGTTAGACCTATTCCACTGTCCGTTACTGCAAATTTAAGTAGCACACTTTCTTCATTTTCTTCTATTACTTTTGCTGAAACTGTTATTTCGCCTTCATCAGTAAATTTAACTGCATTACTGCCTAAGTTTGCTAAGATTTGATTTAATCTAAGTGGATCGCCGATAAGGCCAAGTGGCACATCTTGTTCGATATCAATTAGCAGCTCTAAGTTCTTTTCTACCGCTTTTAACCCAATGACATTGGTAAACTGTTCAAGTACTTCGTTAAGGTTAAAGTCAATATGTTCTATTTCAAGTTTACCGGCTTCGATTTTAGAAAAATCTAAAATATCATTAATAATACCCAGCAGTAATTCGCCACTTTGATTTACTTTTTTGATGTAATTTTTTTGTTTTTTATCTAAATCGGTTTGTAGTGCTAAATAACTCATACCTATAATGGCATTCATTGGCGTTCTGATTTCGTGCGACATATTTGCTAAAAAATCAGACTTAAATTGTGTCGCTGCTTCTGCAATTTCTTTTGCTTCTTTCAATTCAATCGTTCTACTAGCCACACGCATTTCTAATTTATTGGCAAAATCCCTTAATTCGGTTTCAGCGTGCTTTAGTTTGGTTATGTTCTTAGTTGTGCCACTCACTCTAATGGGGTTTTGGTTAGTATCTTTTTCTACTACTTGGCCTCTGTCGAGTAGCCAACACCACTCATCATTAGTCGTTTTCGCACGGTAAGTTGCTTCGTAATGATCTGTTTCTCCATTTAAATGTGCTTTGAATGCATTTCGAGTTTGCTCTATGTCTTGTGGGTGAATTAACCCATTCCTCATATTTGAAATGTGCCATTGACTCACTCCCTCAGGTTGACCCAGTATTGCTATGGGATTTTGGCGTGTTAATTGATGACCTATGAGGTCAATATCCCAAAGTTCATCGCCACTCCCCCAAAGGGCCAATTGTAAGATTTGTTCCCTTTTTTGAGTCGAAATGTAATGTTGCTCTGTATCTAAAAGGCGTTTAAATCGTTCATTTTGTTTTTGTTTATATAAATATAAGAAAGTAAGAAGAATTCCTAATATCAATAAAGTATAAATACAGTAAGCCCACCAACTTAACCAAGGTGCAGTTAAGATGATTAATTTTACTTGAGTAATGTCCTCTCCCCAAACACCATCGTTGTCAGCAGCTTTCACTTCAAAGGTATAATTACCAGCATCAATATTGGTATATGTTGCACGTCTTATCACAGCTTCTGTTTCAATCCATTGATCGCTGTAACCTAATAGACGATATGCATACTTATTTTTCAGTGGGTTACTGTAATCTAATGATGAAAAAGCAAAGCCAAACAAGCCTTGGGTATGGTCTAGAGTTACTGTCGATGTTTTATTAATTGCTTCATTTAAAATTGCATCTTCAGCTTGGCTTGGTCTAATAGGTTTATTGAATAAAAGAAAGTCAGTTAGAACAACTTTTGAGGTACGTTTTTTTTGCGGAATTTGATTAGGATTAAAGTAGGTGATCCCTGAATAACCAGAAAAGTAAATATAATCTTCATTACTGGTGTAGCCACCATCCTGATAAGGGCCTGGTAAAGCACCGTCTAGAAAATTAAAATGTCTGATTTGGTTTTCAGGTGTAATTCTACTTATTCCATTATCGAGTGCTGCCCAAATATTGTCATCTTTATCAATATGAATACTTGCGACACCGTCATTTGCCAATCCATTTAAAGAGTTTACGATGGTAACTGTGGTTTTTTGAGGCGTGATATCAATTTTATTGATTCCTCCGCCATAAGTGGAAAGGTAAAAACTGCCAAGACTGTTTTCTGACACACTAGTAACATTATCATGGCTTAGAGGTGAGCTTTTTGTACCAGTATTGTAGCGTGTGATGTCACCGGTCATGGTGTTTAAGCGATTAACTCCAGCGTTAACAGTACCAATCCATAGGTGGTTACTTGAGTCTAAAAAAAGTGCATTATAGTTAAGGACATTTGAAGATAAACTATTCTCATTATTGGGGTCATGTTGGTATTTAACGATTGAATTGTCATTTGTATTTAACTTTACAACCCCCTTATTGCCAGTAGTTAACCAAATAGTGTCATTCGCTTCTAAAAAGGCCAGAATGACTGAGTCAGGCAGAATACCGCCTTGAGATTCCAATGCATAATTTTTATATTGGTAGTTGTTAAAATTAATGTCGTAGAAACCATTTTTATTTGTGCCAACTAAGACATTACCATTTTTTTTAAGCTTAACACTCATGACTATCGCATCAGCGAGATCCACACTTGTTCCTGGAATGTGTGTGTATTCAGTGATTTTTTTTTGTTTCTTATCCCAGTAAACTAGACCATTTTTTTCTGCTGCAATCCAAAGGTTTCCGTTGCTATCTGCTGCAATGCCGTTTATTTGCTCAGGAAGCTCATCATCTATTTGGTTAAGCCAATTAAAGTTTTCGCTTACACGATTGAGCTTATTAAGTCCTAGCCAAGTGCTTACCCACATATGCTCATTATCAATCATGATATTGGTTACTATTGAGCTATTAAGACTATAAGGCTTAGATGCGTCATGAAGGTGGTTTGAAATTTCGAAAGTGGATTTATTGAAGTAAGTAAGCCCTTTATCTATTGATCCTATCCATAAGCCGTTTTCATCAGCTTGTTTTATATCCATGACGCGCTCTGGGAATCCATAATGGCTTTTAGGTGTAAAATGTAAAAACTCGCTTGTTTTAGTATTGTAACGGCTAAAACCTTCACCATAATAACCAATCCAAACCATATCTTTATCAATCAGTAGGGCACTTACATTTGGATTATGTAACTTATTTGGATTATTTTTTTCGTGTTCAATATGGGTAAATACGCCTGTTTCAATATTGAGAATATCTAACCCGTTGCCATCTTCCCTACTAAAAGGTGCAGAGCTAAAACCGATCCATAAGTTACCTTGAGAATCCGGCTTTATAACTTTAATGAAATTATTTGCAATAGAGTTAGCAGCAGAGTCTTGCATTTTGTGCTGAACGAATTCTTTTCTAAGTAAATTATATTCTGTTAAACCTTGTCCCCAAGTACCTATCCAGAGGGTATTTTCATTGATATATAACTCAGAAATGGTTGTTGAATTAAGTTCCGGAAATAATTCAGTATGTCGAGTAAAGCTATCAAACTGTGGGTTATAACTATTTAGCCCCTTTTCAGTGCCAATCCAAATTATGCCTTCTTGGTCTTCTGCAATTGAATGAATATAGCTAGATGATAAAGAATTTTGCTTTTCTGGTTGATGCTTAAATGTTTTTGTTGAATAACCATCATATTTTAATAACCCGTTGGGTGTTGCCATCCAAATAAAGCCATCTTGGCTTTTTATTAAGTCCAGAATTGTTGCGGATGTGCCTCCTTTATCCTCTGTTAAATGTTCAAATCTAAGTGGGGAGCCATCATTTGCAGTCGCTAAATCTACATTTGAAAATAGAACGATTAGTAATATTAATAACAGGTTATGTTTCAAAATTAAATCCATTTATTTCATATTCTTAAGGGATAATAAATAGCAGTGATTGTCTAAATTATTGTCCGGCAGTATTCTATTTATCTTTCATTAAAAGATACACAAGAGGCTAGGTTAGGTTGTATAAACTGCTGTTTGCCCCAAATAGCACTGTTAGTGTCTTTGTTGATTGTATTGCTATTAGGAGAGTCAGATAAGCTTGAATTATCTTCTAATATTGACCTAACTAAGGCATTTATATGTCTATTCATATCCATATACCTATGACATTCTCTATGGGGAAATCACGTCTAATCATTAGTAAAGTCGAGAACTATAAAAATTCTCCGCCGCGTTCTCAGTTAAAACAGTTGCTATTCTTATAGTAAATAAAATCAAACTAAAACTAATTAAGCGTATCTTAATGTAACTTTATGAAATTAAAAGTAATGCTAGCTATCAAAAGTGTCAAACTTGAGTTGATTGTACATAAAACAAACTTAAATGTAATGCTTGTTTGTAAAATTTGGAGGGCTATTGTTAATGCTCGTTAGAGTGCTAGCTATCATGTTTATTAAAGTATTTCGTAAACATGATAGCTAGCACACATAAGTAAACTAGTCGATTTTACTGTTTTTACGTATAATGTTAGATATCTATTTCTGTTCGCAAATAAAATACTTATGAGTGATACAGGCATAAACCTTTTAATTAAAGAGAATTGACCATGAGCGCTATCCCACCTTGTCCTAAATGTGAATCTGTCTATGTTTACGAAGATGGTTCGCAACTTATTTGTCCTGAGTGCGCTCATGAATGGAACCCAAACGAAGAAATCATCGATCCTGATGCCATCATATTAAAAGATGCAGTGGGTAACTTACTTGCTGAAGACGATAAAGTGACACTGATTAAAGATCTTAAAGTAAAAGGATCTTCATTAGTGCTTAAAGTAGGCACCAAAGCCGTTATTAAACGTTTTGTTGATGCTGATCATGATATTGACTGTAAAGTAGATGGCCATGGCCAAATGATGCTGAAGTCTAAATTTGTAAGAAAGCAAAACTAAATTTAGCTTTCAAATAATAATAAAAAGAACCTGCCAAGTGCAGGTTTTTTTATGTGCCAAGTCAACACCACTATGTATATACAACAGCACTATGTATATGCAACAGCATGATGTATATACGGCAGGTACATAATGCGATATGGGATTTTAAGTATCCTGTTGATTGGTATTATCAGGAAAAAATAAATCTGTAGGAAAACAAAAGGGCTTAGCATTGCTGCTAAGCCCTTTTTAGGTATTTGGTGGAGGCGGCGGGACTTGAACCCGCGTCCAGAAAGCCTACATCCAAGGCGCTACATGTTTAGTCTCTCTTTTGGTTAACCTTGCAAGCTCCGAAAGACAGGATATTACAAGGCGAGTCCGGTACTGTTTCGCGGTTCACCCCCAGACAAGGTTCCCTCGCTAGCACGATGTAAGATGACCATCAAAATCCACTGCCCATGTGCAAGACGTGTGGTTGATGGCTAGCTAGCCTAAGCTGCTAGAGAGTAGTTAGAGTCGTTTGCAACTATAACAGTGCGGCTTTTTACGAGGCCAACCGCCCCTCGACATGCTCCCAGGGTTTCGTGAATCCTGTCGAATCCAGAATCGCCCCCAAAGTTTGTTGATTGTATCGGTTAAATGCCAAAATACCTAGTGCATTTCACCAATTAACAATCGTTTGTACATTATCCGTCCAGTCTAGACTTCTTCATTACGCGAGATTGTTCTACTTTCCATTCGCGTTCTTTAGTGTCTTGGCGTTTATCGTGGTCTTTTTTACCTTTACCTAAACCAATTTCAACTTTTACCCAAGCGCCTTTGCGCCAGTATAGTGAAAGGGGGATTAATGTATAACCTTGACGCTCAATTAGGCCTTCAAGCTTATCAATTTCACTGCGCTTTAATAACAGTTTTTTGGTACGAATTGGATCGCAAACCACATGGGTTGATGCGGTATTTAAAGGCTGTACTGTGCAGCCATGCATAAACGCTTCACCATGCTTGATATAAACGTAACAGTCCGCAAGGGTGACTTTGCCCATACGCAAGGATTTTACTTCCCAGCCCTGAAGCTCTAACCCAGCTTCGATTTTATCTTCTATTTTAAACTCAAAGGTCGCGCGCTTATTACGTGTAATCGTAGCGGGTGGATTCTTTGACTTTTTTGAATTCTTTTTTACCATAATCGCGTTTAATGCCCGCTGTTATCCCATTTAAAAACTCTAGTCACTTATGCTTACCGTGGTAGATATGGGGGAGAGAAAAAACTAATCAAGGGATTATACCCAAACCACTTAAAGATGCGAGTTTAATCATCAGGGTAATGGATGCGTTTTACTGTAAGCGTGTTAAAATTGCCTCATTGTTATCGATAGTGTTGTTACTCATGCCAAAAATTTCAAAAAATGTGTTGGTTCGTTTTAGTGCGATGCAAATGTATGACTTGGTTAATGACGTTGAGTCATACCATGAATTCTTGCCAGGTTGTGTTGGCGGTAAAGTCATTGAGTTTGATGGTAAAACCATGGTTGCATCTGTTGATGTTTCAAAGGCTGGGATCCGAAAAACATTCACCACTCGTAATCAAGTGGTGTCAGGTAAAAGTGTGTCGTTAACATTAGAAAATGGCCCATTTAAAAACCTAGATGGCATGTGGCGTTTTACTGAGTTAACTGATGATGCTTGTAAAGTGGAGTTCGATTTAAATTTTGAGTTTTCCAACCCACTAGCGGATATTGCATTTGGTCGTGTTTTTAAAGAGTTGATGAATTCAATGGTAACTGCTTTTACTGACCGAGCTAAGGTGATTTACCATGACAAATGAGACAGACTTATTTCCAGTTGATGTTATTTACGCATTACCTGAGCAGCAAAAGGTGATTACGGTTAATGTTGCGCATGGTACTCGCTTTATTGACGCGGTAAAGCAAAGCAACATGGCAAGTTTCTTTCCTGATATCGATTTAGCTAAAGTAAAATTAGGAGTTTTTAGTCGACAAGCAAAGCACGATGAGGTGCTTGTACCTGGACAACGAATTGAAATTTACCGTCCTTTGATTGCAGATCCTAAAGATGTTCGCCGTAAGCGTGCAGAAAAAGCGAAAGAAGAGGGACGTAGCAACAAGATTACTGGTGCGAAAATTTAGCGAAATTTTCAAGGTTACACAGTGGGCACTGAGCTTGACCAAGCACAATGATGAAGCTGTGTCATAATTTGTTGTGTACTTAGATTATTTTTCACAATAAAAAAGCGGAAAGACGTGTCTTTCCGCTTTTTTGTATAAGTCAGTTTTTCACTTAATGCTTATTCGCCTTTTGGCATATTCTCATTTCCTGTTGGCACGTCATTTTCTTTTTCTAGACGGTTCTCTTCAACCAGAGGTTTAGCATCACGACGAATTGATGCAGGATCTTGTTCTGGAAGTAAAGGTTCAACAGTAGGAGATGAAATCGAAGGCAAGGCACCTGATTCTAGAGGAGTGTCAAAGTCCTCACTGAGTTTGTAGTCGCCTTCAACTTTGACAAGTAAATCATCTTCAAAGAACAATATGAGCTCTTTGTGAGTGATACTTGCGTCACGGCCACTTTTGAAGTGATAAACATAATACCAAACATTATCGGCAAAACTATCACGAAGAACTGGGCGGCCAAGAATGTACTCAGCTTGTTCTTTGGTCATTTCTACACGCAGCTTTTCAACTTGCTGTAATTCCATGTAGTTGCCTTGTGCGATATCCGGCTTATAGATCAGCCAATCAAAAACACTACACGCACTTAAAGAAACTGAAAGCGCAACTGCGCCTAAAAGGGTAAGACTTTGTTTTTTGTTTATCATTGTCTGTGCTACTTCCTAAAAATCTGACGACATCATACCCAAGGGGTCCCTATGCTGACAAGGGGCTATTCGCTGAGAATGCTATAACGATGTGAATAATAGAGTCGATATTATAGATATAGTTCAATGATGCTATCGGTAAATGACTTAGTTATAAATTCTTTTACGCTTGATGATGTTACGAAAATGTAGAAAATCATGGAAAATCTGAATGTAATTCTATAAGTTTGATATAAGCGCTTATGCAAAATTTGAATCATATAGAAATTAATAGGATTTAATTGGCGGTTAGGTTTGTTAAGTAATTAACTTTTGACGAAAGAATAATGATAAATAATGTCACCAATTTACTCTGAACATAACGTAAAACAGCATACTGAAACCAAAGATGGTCGGTTAGTTTTTGTCGGCACGGGTCTGCAACTTGCTGGGCACATTAGTGTGCTGAGTCAAAGTTATATTGAACATGCCGATATTGTGTTTTCTCTAGTGCCAGATGGCTTTACTGAACGTTGGATTCAAAGCCTGAATGATAATCATCGATCATTACAGCCTTTTTATGCTCAAAAAGGTGAAGTTAAAAATCGCCGAGATACCTATGCACAAATGGTTGAAGCTATTCTTAACGAACTCAGGTTAGATAAAAATGTGGTGGTGGCGTTATATGGTCACCCTGGCGTGTTTGCTTGCATTTCACATCTTGCTATTGCACAAGCTCGTGAAGAAGGTTATCCAGCTGACATGCTACCGGGGATTTCTGCAGAGGCTTGTCTATGGGCTGATTTAGGTATTGACCCTGGCCATTCAGGGCACCAAAGCTACGAAGCAACTCAGTTTATGCTGTATCAGCATACTCCAAACCCCAAAACCCATTTATTGCTGTGGCAAATCGCATTAGCTGGCGAGCATACGTTAACTGAATTCTCTACCACACGCGAACGCTTAGACATTTTAGTCGCCCATTTATCTCAGTGGTATCCGCTAGATCATGAAGTCGTGATTTATGAAGCTGCTAATTTGCCGACACAAACACCAAGAGTCGAGAGATTACCCTTGAAAAACTTACCCAATGCTCGTTTAGAAATGATCTCGACTTTGATGATCCCACCTTCAGAAACACTTAGCCTTAATCTGAGTATTCTCGAAAAGCTTGGGATCAGTGCGTGTGATATCGGATAACGTAAACCAAACCTGAAATAACAAAGAAGGAAATAGAATGGCAAATTTAACGGAGTTTTTTACCGAACTTAATACTGATGCGAAATTATTAGAAACCTATAAAAAAGACCCTGAGGGGGCAATGAAAAACTATGGTTTATCTGAAAATGAAATCAAAGCAGTATTATCTGGTGATGCTAAAGCAGTGAGTGCATTAGCGGGTGATATTGAAATGAAAGCATTCTTGCTGATATCAAATCATACAAAATAGCCGTGCTTAATCACTTTTTACGTTTCACAGTCGTTTTAATGGCGTTACTTGTTAGTGATGCCATTAATGCTGCTGTGGATTTTGATCAGCAACTGGACACGTTAGAGGTAGCGCTTCAAGTAGATTTAACCGAATCAGAAAGGCAAATTGAAACATTAGAAAAGCAACAAAACCAATTGTCTCAACTGCAGTTAGCGCGTTTTCATACGCTTAGTAGTATTAAACATTTATATTTAGGTGAATTTGAACAAGCCTTGTTTACGCTCGATAAGGCGCTGTTGTTCAAGCCTGATAACGAGTTAATGACGCAAATCTCGATGTATAAAATCACTGCCAATATTGGGCAGAATAATTATCAGCAAGCATTTCAATTACTGGAAGAAAGTCTAGCCCGAATTGATAGTTATGATGACAGCAAGATAAAAGTAAACGCGTATATTCGCTTAATGAACGTGTATATGGAGCTTGATGCATTTGAAGAAATGCTCACCACTGCAACTGAGATTTTAAGTTTAAACAAAGGCGAAAATAAGAAAAACGAATGTTACGCAAAATTATATTTACCTGTTGCAAACCTAAAGTTAGAAAATTTTGAATTATCCGCTTCTCAGTTCAAAGAAGCCGAACTGTATTGTAATAAGCATAACTTTCCTCTTATTGTTGCGATGGCTATTAAAGGCCAGTCACACGTATTATTTGAAACTGGCCAATACCAAGCTTCACTTAGCGGGTATTTGGATTCGTTAGAGCGCTATCAAGCGTTTAAATTTCATATAGAAATACATGATAGCCATGCTTATTTAAGCGAAGTGTATTTTCATCTAGGAGATTATGACCAAGCATTAACGTATGCCAAGCTTGTTGAGCAACTCCCTAATGAACCGATGAATTTAAAAGGCAAGAAACGAACCTTTCACGTTCAATCGGTGATCGCAAGTAAGCAAGGAAAGTTTAAAGAAGCCTATCAATATCAAGTGCAAGCTCATGCTATTGGCGTGCAACTACTAGACGAGAAAAAGGTTAAAGAAAATGCCTACCAAATGGTTAAGTTTGATAGTGCAGAAAAAACCAGAGAGTTAAACAAGTTAGTACAAGATCACGAGATGATTGCCAAACAGCGTAGCATTTTAAACAATGAGAAAAGCGCTTCGTTTATGTTTTCTACGGTACTTGCAGGTACGGTAGCGTTATTGGCTTTACTCCTTTATACCGCTTGGAATCAACGAAATCAGTTCCGAAAGTAAGCTCAAGTTGATTCATTAACGGGTTTGTTTAATCGTGGAGCAGGGATTGATAAGGCTGAGAATGAATTTATTAAAACGTTAGCCAGTGGTGGAACTTTCAGCGTTGTAGTGATCGATTTAGATTGGTTTAAAAAAATCAATGACAGCTTTGGCCATGCTACTGGTGATTGGGCGTTAAAGAAAGTGGCAGATACCATCAATGAATATAAGCGTAGTACCGATATTGCTTGTCGTTTAGGTGGTGAGGAATTCGCTATTTTTATGCCTAACACGGATAAAATGTTAGCTAATGAAGTGGCAGAGAATGTATGTCAGGCTTTTGCTAACATTAACACTCGATACTCTGGTCACCAATTTACCATTACAGCCAGTATAGGAGTCAGTGATAAAGCGGAGGAGGATTTAAGCTTAGATCCTATTATCAACAGAGCTGATACAGCGCTTTATCAGGCCAAATCTAATGGACGAAATAGGGTCGTCTGTTTATAACACTTCTAACTTACAAAACTGCCAAACTAAAAACTATCTCACTTTACTACTTTCAACCGATGAGCAGTCCCATTTATCTCGTAAAAGAAAACTCGTTCTCTATTGATATATTTAACATCTCAATACTGGTGCTGTTTTGAGCTTTGGCTCAACCACTGCGCTTAAGTTATCGCGTGCTTTATCGATAGCGCATTTAACAGTAGATAATTTCACGGTAGATAATTTAACGAAAGCCCGCTATTTAACGCTACGTATAGGCTGCTTGCAGGCATGGTAACTCGCGCTTTATCTTTCGGCTACTTCGCATCTTTAAAGCACTAAGAGCTTACTCGCTTGAGTGCAATCTTATCGTCATCTTATTGCAATCTTAAGTTTTAACGGTATCGCTTAATCGTGTGAATAGAAAAGCCAAATGAAAGAGGGGGAAGGGGTAACATTCTCGTCTTCAGAACTCTTATTGATACTCAAAACATTAGTATGCCGTATCTTCCTCGTTGCTTACTGCTTACTGCTTACTGCTTACTTTTTATTGTTCTCGATGTTTGCAGCGACGAGTAGAACCTCAAATAGGAGTATGTTTTTTAGCTAACAGCTAAACCTGGGGACACTGCCACTATCTTGAGTTGCATCTTTGAGCTTATACCAATGACCCCTTCATTCTATCGCTAACGCATGGTGTTCTTTTTTGCTGCTCACAATGGCGCTTTTTCAGTGTAAAACTCGAAATCACAGTTTTTTTTAACTTTTTTGTAAAAAAAACGTCTTTTTTTTCAGCTGAACCAATATTTTTTGTGATGTTGATCGGACTACATCGGTTACCGTCTAGAGTAAATATTCTACATTGCTCATTACGTTTACGTTAACGTAAAATTAAAACGGTTGTTTGAATTGGTTTGGGGTGGCCCTTTAGCTAATATGTTGTATTTGTTGATTTTAATTGCTTTACCTTAAGGGCAGCTCAAAACAAACATCTAATTCTACTTTGGTATAAAACCCTAAAAATGCTGTAATTAAAAATTTACATCACGTATTTTAATTACGGATTAATTTTCTTTGATTTGTCTTTGGTTAACTTGTAAGACAATTGACCAATGAAAAAATAAAAACAAAATGTATTTATTTTAAGTTGTTTTTAATCAAGTATTTATATTTTGATTTGTTATGGTCATACCAATTTATATTGCTATTTTTATTCGCTCGAGAGCAATTTCAAGCTGTTGCAAATGCAAAGGTTTGTCGTTAGGTTTTAGTACGAAACAAACATTTGACGGTTAAATATTGGCTAGTTTGTTTTGAAGATAGAGATGGAAAGGAGCAAGGCCTAAAGAGTTCGTGTAAGACTGTCATTGAGACGACTTATTGAGTTTTACGTAACTTCTTTTACTAACTTAGGACTGGATAACAATGAGTACATCAAGTTTCCAAGGTTAGGTAAGGCAACCTTAGACCAGTTAACGATGAATGACATTTAACGACTACCTTCTCTCTTTTGAAACTGACTTATGCTCAAGGGGCTTAATATGACAGCAGAACAATTAGTGGCTAGATATGCGAAATCCCAGCCAAGTGCTGATACTGAATTACCAACAAGTGCAGAACTTGCATTAATCGGTCCAGGGGTCCCAGGACAAGATACGATATTTAATGATGGTGCTTTATCTTTATTAGCTGCGCTTTGTGAAGAGTTCACTCAAGAAGTGCCTGAGTTACTAAGTAAGCGTCAGCAAAAACAGCAACGAATTGATAATGGTGAATTACCAGACTTTTTACCTGAAACTCGTGCTATTAGAGACGGTGAGTGGTCAATTCGAGGCATGCCAGACGACTTGAAAGATCGTCGTGTTGAGATAACCGGTCCAGTAGACCGTAAAATGATTATTAATGCTCTGAATGCGAACGTAAAAGTGTTTATGGCAGATTTTGAAGACTCATTAGCGCCGAGTTGGGAGAAAGTGGTTCAAGGCCAAATTAACCTTCGAGATGCCGTCAGAGGTGACATCAGTTTTACAGCCGAAAATACCGGTAAGCATTACAGCTTAGATGAAGATCCTGCCGTACTAATTTGTCGAGTACGTGGTTTGCATCTTAAAGAAAAGCATGTCGAATTTAAAGGTGAGGCTATCCCGGGTGGCTTATTTGATTTCGCCATGTACTTCTACCACAACTATCATCAGCTTTTAGCTAAAGGCAGCGGTCCATACTTTTACATTCCAAAACTGGAAAGCCATGTTGAAGCACGTTGGTGGGCAAAAGTGTTTGCTTTCGTTGAAGAACGTTTTTGTCTAAAACCTGGCACGATTAAATGTACTTGTTTGATTGAAACTTTACCTGCCGTATTTGAAATGGATGAGATTCTTTATGAGTTACGTTCAAACATTGTGGCATTAAATTGTGGTCGTTGGGATTACATCTTTAGCTATATCAAAACACTGAAGAAGCATGCAGACCGTGTATTGCCAGACAGACAAGCCGTTACGATGAACACACCATTTTTGAGTGCATATTCACGCTTGTTAGTTAAAACCTGTCATAAGCGTGGTGCGTTAGCGATGGGCGGTATGGCGGCATTTATTCCAGCTAAAACACCTGAAGCAAATGAGCAAGTACTGCAAAAGGTTAAAGGCGACAAAGAACTTGAAGCACGCAATGGTCATGACGGTACATGGGTCGCTCATCCTGGACTTGCTGATACAGCAATGACCATATTCAACGATTATATCGGTGCAGGCACTAATCAGTTGCACATTACTCGTGATGTTGATGCGCCTATCTTAGCGGATGAGTTACTCACCCCCTGTGATGGGGAACGTACCGAAGATGGCATGCGTTTAAATATCCGCATTGCGCTGCAATACATTGAAGCGTGGATCCAAGGTAACGGTTGTGTCCCAATTTACGGACTCATGGAAGATGCGGCAACTGCAGAGATATCTCGTACTTCAATCTGGCAATGGATCCAGCATGAAAAATCACTGTCTAACGGCAAACTTGTCACTAAAGCGTTATTCAAAGAGATGCTCAGTGAAGAGCTCGCTAATGTTGAGCAGGAACTAGGTTCAGCACGTTTTAACCAAGGTAAATTTAATCAAGCTGCTTGTTTGTTTGATGAAATTACCACCTCAGATGAACTTGTCGATTTCTTAACGTTACCAGGCTATGAGCTGTTAACCGCTTAAAAAATGGTGCTTCACATTGGGGTGTGAGCACCGATATTAATCAGTAAAACATAACGAATTACACAGGAAGGAGTAACACTATGTCTAACACTAATAAGCAACTAACTCGTCAAGAACAAATTGATGCGATTAAGAAGGATTGGGCTGAAAACCCTCGTTGGAAAGGTGTTAAGCGTCCGTTTACAGCGGAAGAAGTAGTGAAACTACGTGGTTCTGTGGTACCTGAAAATACCATTGCTAAACGTGGCGCAGAAAAACTATGGGATCTTGTTAATGGCGGCGCTAAAAAAGGCTATGTTAATTCTTTAGGTGCATTAACGGGTGGTCAAGCGGTTCAACAAGCAAAAGCCGGTATTGAAGCTATTTATCTTTCTGGTTGGCAGGTCGCTGCAGATGCCAACTTAGCAGGCACTATGTACCCAGATCAATCATTATACCCAGCTAACTCAGTACCTGCAGTTGTTGGACGTATTAATAATTCATTCCGTCGTGCTGATCAAATTCAATGGGGCAAAGAAGTTAACCCAGGTGATGAGAATTACACTGATTACTTCCTACCAATCGTAGCAGATGCTGAAGCAGGTTTCGGCGGTGTGTTAAATGCGTTCGAATTAATGAAATCTATGATTGATGCGGGTGCTGCTGGGGTTCACTTTGAAGACCAATTAGCATCAGTTAAAAAATGTGGTCACATGGGCGGTAAAGTATTAGTGCCGACTCAAGAGGCTGTACAAAAGTTAGTTGCTGCACGTTTAGCAGCAGATGTTAGCGGTGTTGATACATTAGTCATTGCACGTACTGATGCAAACGCTGCAGATTTAATGACTTCAGATTGCGATCCTTATGACCGTGACTTTGTCACCGGCGATCGCACCGAAGAAGGTTTCTATCGTGTGAATGCTGGTATCGACCAAGCGATTTCACGTGGTTTAGCTTATGCGCCATATGCTGATTTGATTTGGTGTGAAACGGCAAAACCTTGTCTTGAAGAAGCGAAGAAGTTTGCTGACGCTATTCACGCACAATACCCAGATCAGTTACTTGCTTATAACTGTTCACCGTCATTTAACTGGAAGAAAAACTTGGATGACGCAACAATTGCTAAATTCCAACAAGCGCTTTCAGATATGGGCTACAAGTACCAATTCATCACGTTAGCGGGTATCCATAACATGTGGTACAACATGTTTGATTTAGCTTATGACTACGCTCGTGGTGAAGGTATGAAGCACTACGTTGAAAAAGTACAAGAAGTTGAATTTGCCGCTGCTGAAAAAGGTTACACATTCGTATCGCATCAGCAAGAAGTGGGTACAGGTTACTTTGACCAAGTAACGACTTGTATCCAAGGTGGTAAATCATCAGTGACGGCATTGACTGGTTCTACCGAAGAAGAGCAGTTTTAACCTTTATTAACCTTGTAACAGTTTAGCTGCTTTGCAGCTGATTTCCCCCGGTGTTACTCACCTACAGGTTTCACCGGGTTTTTATCCAGTATTTGGAATATTAGCGCAAGCTAGTTGTCGTTCTTAATGCGAGGATTTTTAACTTCCTACCCAGTAAGTTTTCAACCAATCGCTTGTGTTGCGGCTCTTCGGAGCCGTTTTTTTTGATAAATTTTTCGAATGATTTTTGCTAAGAATGCTTCATCCGCTCACATAAAGAGTTATAGTAAAACTATTGTAACAATTGGTGACTTAAGCATTGAAAAACTCTTTACCTATCACTAAAGGCGTCGACTACTGGACCAAGCGTATCAGTGAACAAGAAATGCCTGCTTTGTGTTCAACCGTCAGGGATTTAGAAAAGCTGGCAAAAGATGATGTGTCATCATTAGCGACATTAGGTCGTAGTGTGCTGCATGATAATGCGCTTACCACTCGGATATTACGTGTGGCCAACAGTGCTATTTATAATAAAGGCACTAATCACGTTACAACGGTCAGTAGAGCTGCCGTGGTGCTGGGTTTTGATACCATTCGCAATATTTGTATTACCGCCAAACTACTCACCAGCTTGCTCGAAAATAACAATTTATCTGAGTCTGTGTATCAACGATTAATCAAACTCATGGCGCACTCTTTTCAAGCTGCCATGATTTCGCGGGTGATGCTTAAAGATTATGATGAAGCACTTCGTGAAGAAGTGTTTATCGCTTCGTTATTATATCGCATTGGTGAAAGTGCATTTTGGAGCATTGGTGGCGAATTTGTTGATAACTTAGATCAAGCGATATTAGTCTCCCCATCAGTAAAAGATGAAAAGGCTATTGTGCGTGAGCATCTTGGGACATCATTTTCGCAATTAACTCAAAGCATTGCTCGAGCTTGGGGCTTAGGTGACGTATTAACCACATCACTGTCTCACCCTGATGAGAGAATGCCTGAAATAAGGACTATTTTTCTAGCAAATGAAATTTCTGAAGCGTTGAATCAGCCTCATGTTAACCCAGAAAAGCTCAATGATTTACTCTTAGCTGCTGCAGAAATTCAAGGAATTAGTCTTGAGCAATGTAAGTCGAGGATCAGTCGCTGCGCAGAAGCCACAATGAGGTTAGCTGAAGATTATGGGGCTACTGAATTAATTCAATACCTTCCCGATACTGCAGAAATCATTTTGTGCTTAGATAAGCCAGAACAAAAACCGCAATTTCGTGATGCCGATTTAGTGCTGCAATTGAAAAAGCTGCGTGAATTGACTGAGCATGCCATTCAAAAAGCGGACTTTAATCAAGTGGTGCAGACTGCATTAGAAGGTATTTTAGATGGGGTTGGTGTTGATAGATGCGCGGTGATGTTGCTATCACTTAACCGAAAGCAGCTATCTGCTCGGGTTGTGTTTGGCGAGAGTGCAGAGTTTTTTAAGCAAGAGCTACTAATTGATATGCAAGGGGAGTTGAACCCATTTTCACAGGTCGTTGACGCTAAAAAACCAAGCTTGATTCACTCAGCTGAAAATAGCCAACTAATGTTGGTTCAACAAGGAAAAAATGAAGACCTTAATAGCAAAGTGAATTTTGCTTTAGGCTTTATGGTTGCGCCAATTGTCGTAAACGACAAAGTAATAGGGGTGTTTTATGCCGATAAGCATGCATCCGAAAGACCTTTGTCTCAGCAGGATTTTGATGGTTTTTGCCATTTGAGTCAGCTGGCTAATTTATGTTTTGGTTTAACAATGAAGTAAGCTTGGGATTGTGCAAGGTTTAGGCTAAAAACTTAAGTTAATGACATTAGCCAGTATTGTCATCAGTTAATATTTTAATCATTTTATTAAAGACGAATTAAATGGAATTAGCATTAGTATCACAGGGTAAAAGCTCCTACATTTTCAAATATTGTACGTTAATCTTATTGGCTGTTATTTTGAGTGTTATTGCAGGTAATTCAGTTGCGAATTCACTTGTGAATTCAATGGCTCAAATCGATAAAGCACAAGTTCAACCGCAATCTCTTCTAGTTGTCGATACTCTCAGACAAAGAGAGGTTCCAATAGAGTTATATCTCCCCGAAAAAAGCTTTGCCTGCCATGTCGAGCAGCAGTGTCCTGTGATGATAATTGGTTCCGGATATGGGTTATTACACACAGATTATCAATTTATAAGTCAGCTATTTCAGCAAAATGGATACTTAGTGGTGGCGATTCAGCATGAGTTAGCCACAGATCCTGCATTATCAAGAACGCCGCCATTTATCCAAACACGCGCTGAAAATTGGCAACGAGGTGCTAATACTGTTGATTTTATTTTGCAGCAAAGTCGTCAATACTTGCCTGAGTTCGACTTTGAGCATGTGACATTGGTCGGCCATTCAAATGGTGGTGATATTTCAGTTTGGCTAGCAACCCAAGGTATTTCACTATTTAGTGAGAGTGAGAGTGAGAGTGAGAGTGAGAGCAATTTAAAACCAGTATCATCAACAGGCTATGCTGATTACATCGCGCGAATCATTACTTTGGATCATCGACGAGTTCCGTTACCGCGTAATGCCAATATCACGCAGCTTTCGATTAGAGCGAGCGATTACCCTGCTGATGAAGGTGTTTTGCCACTACCGAGTGAACAAGTAACAACTATTTCAGTGGTGACCATAAAAGATGCTAAACATAACGATATGAATGACTATGGGCCGCAATGGCTTAAAGATAAAATCGTCAATATCATCAGTGAGCATATGCAGTTTTAAGGTTTACTACCGTTTATTTACCTTGTAAAAGCTTACTCAAGCTCAATACAAAGAAAATCGCCAGCGCTTAAACATACTGGCGATTGAGCTTTGTGTAATCGATTATTTAGCCGCACCAATTAACTTAGCAACGGCTTTGGCGTTTTCATTTGGGACTGCAATACTCAAATGATATTGGACGATTTTCCAACCTTGCTCTGTTAATTGCAGAGCACCAGTACCTCGACACAAACCATAGCTGGCACTGTTCAATAGCTCATCAAATACAATGGTATTGTCGAACTGTAATAGTTGCCTAGATTGCACCTCATAGTGCCAACCATCAGTTGGTCTGGCATAACCTTCAAACTCTTTCATATCCCATCGCTCTGTCGCATCGGTACCTAAAAAGACTGCATCAGTATCGTATAAAGAAAAATAACTATCCCAATTTGCCGCACTAGCATCTTGATGCAGTTGGTTAAGTACATTGTCAGCGAGTTGTTTCGATTCGGTTGATATCGCCACTGTAGCTGATGATGGGAGGGATGACATAACCCATAAACTGCTGGTGAGTAATAAGGTAAGAATGGCTTTTTGCATGGGAGTTCCTGTTACTTAGGTTAGCGGATATTGGTCTCACGACTAATGCCAATGAATTGGATCTAGTTGATAAAAACGGCTTAGTTCTTTATACAGCAAAGGATGCTGTTGGTAAAAATCATGGGGCATTTCAAAAAAAGTTTCAGTGATAACGGCAAAAAACTCGGCTGGGTTGGTAGCGCCATAATAGTTAAACAGTGATGGGAGTTGTTGACTCGCGCAGCGCTGCAATCTGTCAAACTCTTGCCCGAGAATCGTTGACCATGCAGAATAGGACGTGATATCTCGCAGCGGCGGCGCGCCATTTGCTTGGCCGTTTTCCTGATCGAGTTGATGTGCAAACTCATGTATGACGACATTTTGTCCATCTGTCGGATCAGCAGCCCCATCTATGGTGCTTTTCCAAGAAAGAATGATTTTACCATTTCCCCATGATTCACCTAAGAGAACATTACGTTGGTTTGACTGAACTCCAGCAAAATCAGTTCCCTGCTTTTCCACTATAAAAGCATAAGGATAGACTAAAATTTGTCTGAGTTTAGGGTAGTAGTCTGTTTTTCGATTTAATAATAGTAGGCAAGCTTGTGCCGCAATGGTGACTCTCACTTCATCAGTGATGATAAAGCCATCACAGCCTATAAATTCTTTTTCTTCGATAAATACTTGTATGTGCTTTTTGAGCTGTAACTGTAGATCCGTTGGCATAGCTTTAAAGTAAGGGAAACGATGTTTGAGAATTTGACGCCATTGTTTAGGGAAAGCCTGCTTAGTGATCTTTGCACGTCTTATTTGATTGCGTTTTGGCTTACTGATAATCAGACCAATAGCAATCGTTGAGACGATAATCAAAGCGATAAGAGCAAACATTTGCCTTCCTTGTGTTAAGTCATCATAGATAAAATATCCTGAACCTAAAATAGTTATTGGGCGCAAGTTGTCATAATTCAAGGGTTAATCTGTAGATGCTAAGCTTATTTTAGGTATAGCTAATAAAAATAATATCAAGGATGCGATTTGCGAGTAAAAAAACTGGCAAACAACTTACGTTGCTGCCAGTAAAGGAGGGGGAGGGAGATTTATTATTTTTTGCGTCACAATGCTAGTGTTGTCAATCCTAGTTAGAGTTCATTACCTTATTTGTATTTGTTGTTCAATTTCTCGTTGCTCCGCCACTGGCAGTGAGAAATGCTGTTGTATCAGCTGACGGATCAATTTCGATTTTGCAGTATGGCTACTTTGGCTGAGTAGCGTTAGCTGATTAATTGCATCCTCACTTAGCGTAAAGGTCGCCCGTTTAAATGGTGCTGGCTTTTTAGCTAATGGCTCGTTAGCTTCTGTTAACGCAAGTAACTTTTCCATTGCTTGTTTATTTGCGTTTTCAATGCTGTTTGAACTTGAATGCTGTTTTCCCATTGCATACAAGTTGGCAGCCTCAATAAAATCATCCACTGACATTTGTGGCTCAAACATCGTATTACATGGCGTAACGTTTTTCTTGAGATCTGCTAGCCCCATAGGTCCCCCTCAGTTGAGTAACATTAGCGGCATCATTACGTTGCTGAATAATCTGTTCGGCGTTTTGCACCTCTAGAAGCTCGCAGGCAATTGCCCTGATTTCGCTTGCAGCTTTGCCTGTTGGGTCAATTTCGATAACTGATAAGCCAGACTCTTCACTGTCATCGTAAATATTGCGGCTAAAGGTAATTGCATCTAGTACATTGATATCGAACGTGTTGCAGACTTCTTTAGCTTCGACGATACGCCCTGCTTGGTTCGGTAAGCTTGGGCATTGAGTGATGACAAATGAGGCTCTCATTTTAGGGTTAATCATTTTACAGGTGGCAATGATGTCGTCCATGTGACTGACCGTTTTTAAGTCTCGGCGCTTAGGTCTTAATGGCATCAATACATGAGATGCGACAGATAACGTCGCTCGCAGTGCCAGGTTATCTTGTCCGCCACAATCAACAATAACGTAATCATAATGCTGCTCAAGGCTTAAAAGATCGTTGCGAATTTTTCCGTATAGTTGAACACAATTAATCCCGGGTAATTCTGGATTGTTATTTCTTGCTTGGATCCAATCTGAAGTTGTTCTTTGTGGATCGCAATCAACCATGATAATGCTTGATTTAGCATCTTTTGCGAGAAAAACGGCAATATTTTGTGCAAGGCAACTTTTGCCACTACCACCTTTCTCTCCGCCAACTAATATGATCATTTCAACATCTCCTGATAGGTGCAACGAGAACGGCTATATAAACACTCGCTGCAGTGAACCTGGTGAGAAGGGTATGATGCAATAACTGCGATTTGAAAGCCGAATTATTGAGATGATAAACAGCTCAAACTTCGATTAAATCAGTCATTAAATAGCAACATTTAGCTTCAATGCTATTAACTTTATGTGCAGTTTTGTAACGGGTCAATTGGCAGTATATTGACTAAAAAGTCATTTTGACTTGATGGTGTTTATTTGACAAAAACTGACTAGAGGCAACTTATTGACAGGTTTGTTTCTTGTCATAAAACGGTAACTGAACTTATTATTTTTTAGTAGGTTAGCGTGTAAAAATATTGACGAGGGGATGCTTGTATTCTGTTCTTGTGTTTTTGTAAAAAAGTCTGGGTAACTTTTATAGCTAAAAGCTGTCTTTTAGAGTTTTGTTATTCCTAATCGGTATATATCTTGTGGTACAAAATATGCAAAAACTAACCTAGAAGCTTACAGATAGTACATTGTTAAACGCTATAAGTGGTAATGAGTAATGTTACTAAGCCATCACTCACGGTATGATTCGTCCTGTGATCTTGATGAGCAAAGCGCACTGCATTAGCAGAATAAGCGAGATACGAATCTATTATCTAATTAGTTAGGAAGAGCCAAAATGAATGAAGCGTTATTATTAGAAGCAATTAACCAGAAAATGCCTTTTGGAAAATATGCTGGACGTAAATTGTTAGAACTTCCTGAGCCTTATTTAGTCTGGTTTCACAGTAAAGGCTTTCCAGAAGGAAAATTAGGTGAGCAATTAGCGCTAATGTATGAAGTTAAACTTAATGGTTTAGAAGAAATGCTGCAGCCATTACTTAAAAAGTAGTGTGAGTTATGTGAGGTCTTTTTTCATGTAAAAACCGTTTATGACCTGTCCTTTTGTGATTTGATAGCTTGGCTGCACTTGCTGGAACCCTTGCTTTAAAAAGAAGCCTTTAGATAAGTAGGATGCATCCACGCTGAGCGCATGATAACCCTGAGCAATAGCCCATTGCTCAAGTGTTTGATAAAGCTTGCCAGCTAAGCCTTGTCGCTGCTTACCTGGGCTGATATATAAACTATCAATATACCCACGATGGTTAAAATCCGTTTCAACATTAATGACACCAATCACTTCCGGCTGTGATGGAGCGTTATTTAATAATAGCCAGCTTTGACTGCGCAAAAGGCGTTGGCACCAATGTCTGACTGAGCGAGGGGTAGTTGACCACGCATCTAGATGTGCTTGTGTGTAGCGAGGATGGTCAATGTGCTGAATACATTCGTGGACAAGTAGACTAACGTTACTAGCATATTGTGGGCTAAAAGGTGTTATTGATTGGTTAGCTGTGTTTTCCATAAATTTTGTTAATGCTGCTTTATGTTGATGCGTATTACGGCAGTTTAACCAAAAAAAATCGGCTAATGAAATCATTAACCGATTATGTCTTGTTTGAGGTTAAATCGAATTATTTCTTCTCGATTTTTCCAACAAATAATAATTCGTCGAATGTTTTGTTTAGCGTGCTGCTGGTGAAGTCATTCATCCACATTTGCTCATTCATGCTGACAGTATCGCCTTTAGCGATTTCAACCTGTGGACCCGCAGCCCAGAATGTTTTGTCTTCGCCTTTAACTTGAACGTAAGTGTATCCACCGCTGTTCATTGTTTCTAATACTTCACCCTGGTGCATGATACCTGCAGCCCAAGCTGAAGATACGCCTAGTGCTAATGTTGCTGCTGCAGCTAATTTGATCAGTTTTGCTTTCATGAAGTTGTTTCCTATTTGATTAGGCTAAAATTTGCAATGATTCAAGTCATGAATCCACATAAAGATACATCATTAAATCATGAAGCGATCATTGGGTCTGTGATCCGCTGCAGATTTGTGAAGTCTACATTATCATAAATTATATTAACTTAGGCTAATGCACGCCTGACTTATGTTAATTGGCATCTTAGTTTGCTTACCAACACTTAACGAAATCACTGGCAAGTCATAGTAAAAGTGTAATTGCTATTAAATTCAGTAATGGTTACCTCAGCGATCACCAAGTCAGCTACATTAACGGTGACTGATGTAATGAACATTCGGTTGTAACGGATTTTCAATCAAATTACCGTGCTGCGACACAAAATCGACAAACGCTTCAGGTAATGTCATGGACTCCATATCTTGCTGCCAATGCGCCTTTAACAATGCATCGTAACCTTCTTTACCCGCAGCGGTATAAGCACTTGAAACGCCAATGTATAGCTTCTGTGAATCAATCGCTCGCCATTCGCCTTGAGTGAACTCTTCAATTAAGGTGATACGATGATTCATAGGTAAAGTGCCATCATAAAAGTATCGAATACCATAAGTGTAGGGAAAGCTTCCTGCGCCAGTACCTGTTACCCCATTATTTGTTGCCGAGTTAATGGCGGATTCCAAAGCTTGATATAAGAACTTTCCCTGAATTTGATATTTCACCAAAGGTAACTCGAACGGCAAAATGCGCCCTAATACGTCAGCTAATGACAGGTTCCCCTTGATTAATGACTGACGAACACCGCCAGCATTATGCAGCGCAAAGTCTAGTTGTGGTTCTGATAGTTTGGTGGCTTTATACATACTTCGACACACCCAAGGCGCAATTTCACTGCCATGTGGAAAGTGTTTACTCGGAAGGCGTGTATGAATTAAATCTCGAGGAATATGTGCCAATACCTGTTCTTCAAGTGCATTTAAGGCAGGGCGGTAATCTCGCATAATGGTTTGGTGAACCTCATCATTTGCGGCATTATTCAATATTCCTGGGTGAGCTAATAGCTGGGAGGTGACTGCATCAATTTCAGCTTGACTGATGTCTTGTAAATCTGCTTTTTTCGCCTGTTTGGCATCGAGTGACACTTTAATTTGTTCATCAATCATAAAGTAATTATTGCCATTTAATGAAAGGCATAGACCACTTTCATCGAACTCAATTTGAGCGAGCCCGAGCACTTCTGCATATTTACTGGCATGAATGATAGGGGTGTTGTTAATACGTTCACCGTATTCTGTGTGACTTAGGCCTAAATCTGAAAATTCACCTTGAAGCGTGTGAGAGTGGCCGCCAACAATAACACTTATTCCATCCACTTTTTCAGCCAGTTCACGGTCTTGATCTAACCCTAAATGACTGAGTACAACAATGTGGTATATCCCTTGTTGATGAAGTTTTGCAATGGTGTTTTTAGTGGTGTCGATAGCATTGATAAAGTGGGTGTCAGGATCAGGTCTAGCAATGAGTGGCATTTGATCTAGAGTGATCCCAATAATTGCAATTTGTTTATCGTAAAAGGGTTTGATTAGCACTTTGGCACATTGCTGCTCAGTGTCGTAGTCAAATAACATTGGATGGTGCTTTAAGCGACCTTCTTTATCTTCAAGCTCTTGGCTTAAATCCATATTGCCCGCTAACAAAGGGAATTCGATTCGATTTAAAAATGCCAACACAGGACTATTGCCTGCATCAATCTCATGATTACCTAATACCATGGCATCTGGCTTAAGCATATTCAGTAAATGTGCGTTTGCTGCGCCCTGAAATTCACGAAAGTACAATGTACCTTGAAAGCTGTCGCCGCCATGAAGAAACATAAATTCGTGTTGGTTTTTCACCGCCGCGATTCTTGCCGTTTCAATTTGGTGGCCCAAACGGGCATAGCCGCCGGTTTGCGTTTCAGCAAGGTAAGTTTGCTCATTAAACGACAAGGAGAATTGAACCTGACTCGGCTCGAAATTTGAATGCGTGTCATTGATATGGGCAAGTGATAAAGAATAGGTGTTCGGCATTTCGTCCTCAAAAAATGGTAAGAGCGAATTGGATATTAGCCCTTATTAGTAAATGCTTAAGTAATTAACTTGGCGACATGATAATGCGTTAACCCCTTTTTGGGAAACGACTCAAAAAATAAATACTCTGTGAGGGTATTATTATTGGCAAAGTCGCAATAATCATAGTCAAAAAAGGGAGCTAGGCTCCCTTTTTATTGAAATATCAAACTGTTTTATATCGTACTATTTTTGGGCGCAACCTCGGGCTCTGGTGTATGCTGGGTTGTTTGTTTTGTAAACTCGCCATCATCAGATAATACGATGCCTTTATGTTTCATTCGCGTGCCCCACAGTTTACGCGCTAATTGCTGCATATCAGTGACAGGGTCGTTTGAATCGACAATTTCTAAGCCTAGTAAAGATTCGACAATATCTTCTAATGTCACAATACCTTCACCTGAGCCGTATTCGTCCACAATCATGGCAATTTTTGTATTGCGCTTAATCATGAGCTCGAAAATCGGTAATATCTTCGCGGTTTCAGGGATCACAAGCAGATTCTTTTTCAACACACCAATAGATTCTTTTGGAGTGTATCGTTCTGCTTGAATAATATTATTACGGTTAACGTAACCGATAATATTATCCGGATCATCTTCGTAGACAGGAATACGCGTAAAAGGTTTCGCTAGAAACTGCTGTACAAATTCACCTTGTGACAAGTGAATTGGTAATTTAAACATGACCGTTCTTGGCGTCATGATTGCAGAGACTGGCATTTCTTTTACTGACAACATTTGGGTCAAAATTGATGACTCTTGTTTGTCTAGCTCGCCTGAACGCAAGCCTATTTCAGCCATCGCACTCATTTCTTGTCTGATATATTGGCCTTCATCGCCTTTCCCCATTAATTTGGTCACTTGAGAAGACATCCAAATTAGCGGTTTAGTTAATCTTTCCATCCAAACCAAAATCAAAGACACAGGCGCAGCGAGTGAACGCCAATAGTTAGCACCTAATGTTTTCGGAATGATTTCAGAAAAGAATAAAATCAAGAAGGTAAGCACACCAGAGAATACTCCAAGCATTTCATCACCAAAGACTTTTGCAGCTTGTGCGCCTGCAACAGCGGCACCCACGGTATGGGCGATGGTATTTAATGTCAGAATAGAAACTAGTGGTGATTCCACATTTTGTTTCTGTTTATCAAGCCGTTTCGCGGCTTTAGGGTTAGTTTTTGCCAAGTTGGCAATATAACTAGGGGTAACAGACAGTAATACCGCTTCAAATACACTGCAAAGAAACGAGATTGCAATGGCGATAAATACTATAATGATAAGAGTTATCATAAAGGTGGAATTACACCTCCATATGGCAGACCAATATTAGTCCAACGAAATTTTAGCACAGTCGTGAAAGTATCAAAGCTTTAATGCAGTGACACTGGCGAAATTTTGTAAGGATCTGTATAATTCGCCGCCCGCTAGCAGGTTTTAGGTTTTTTTGAGGTTACACAAGATGAGTGAGAAAAAGATCAATTTATTGGATCTTGATCGAAAGGCAATGAGAGCGTTATTCACCGAAATGGGCGAAAAACCGTTCCGTGCTGATCAATTGATGAAATGGCTTTATCACTTTGGTGTTAGCGACTTCGAAGAAATGAACAACATTAACAAAGCACTACGCGCTAAATTAGCTCGTAAGTGTGAAGTGGTTGCGCCAGAAATTTCTAGCTTCCAAAAATCTGAAGATGGCACGATTAAGTTTGCTATCAATGTTGGCCAAGGCCAAGAAGTGGAAACTGTCTATATTCCTGAAGAAGACAGAGCGACTTTATGTGTGTCATCTCAAGTGGGTTGTGCGCTAGAGTGTACCTTCTGTTCTACTGCTCAACAGGGCTTTAACCGTAACTTAACGGTTGGCGAAATTGTTGGGCAAATTTGGCGAGTATCGCAATTTTTAGGTTTCCAAAAAGAAACAGGCGAACGACCAATTACAAACGTAGTGATGATGGGCATGGGTGAGCCATTACTTAACTTAGCTAATGTGATCCCTGCAATGGACATCATGTTAGATGATTTTGGGTTTAGCTTGTCAAAACGTCGTGTCACCTTATCAACCTCTGGTGTTGTTCCAGCGCTTGATAAACTGGGTGATGCGCTAGATGTCGCTCTGGCTGTGAGTATTCATGCGCCAAACGATGAACTGCGTGACGTGTTAGTTCCAGTTAATAAAAAATACCCATTGGAAGAGTTCCTTGCTGGTATTCGTCGTTACTTAGCAAAATCAAACGCTAACCGTGGCCGTGTAACGGTTGAGTATGTGATGTTGGATCATATCAATGACAGTACTGATCAAGCACACGAGTTAGCCAAGTTAATGAAAGACACACCGTGTAAAATTAACTTAATTCCATTTAACCCTTATCCTGGTTCGCCTTATGGTCGCTCTTCTAATTCCAGAATTGACCGATTCTCGAAAGTGCTAATGGAATATGGGCTGACTGTTATCGTTCGTAAAACACGTGGCGATGATATTGATGCTGCTTGTGGTCAATTAGCGGGTGATATTCGTGACCGCACTAAACGTCTTGCGAAAAAACGCATGCAAGAGAGTGCTATTTCGGTCACAATGGATTAACTCATTGTTTGTATAGATTAATAGGCGTAAAAATCATGCACGGATTGCCGAAGCTTTTAATGATTGCTACTTTATCACTGCCTTTAGTGGGTTGTGTAACGGAAAGAACGTATACTGGTACGGATATCCCTGTTTCTGAAAGAACCTTGGATAAACAGTCTGCTGCAAAAGAAAGAATGCAATTAGGCCTAACTTACCTTAACCGTGGCAATATGGAGCAGGCAAAGTTCAACTTAAACCGTGCTGTTGAGTATGCGCCGCAATTAAGCGCAGTGCACACAGCGATGGCCTATTATTACCAGACTGTAGGTGATATTGAGCGCACGGAAGAATCATACAGAAAAGCAATTAATACCAGTGATGCAACGGGTGATGCGATGAACAACTTTGGTGTATTTTTATGCCAACAAGAAAAATATTCGCAAGCTGAAGCTATGTTCAAAAATGCGATTAATGCAAAAGAATACACACGTACCGCGTCAAGTTATGAAAACCTTGGCGTGTGCAGTTTATCTGCAGGTGAGCCTGAAAAGGCGAAGCAGTACTTTGAAAATGCATTACGTTATGACCCAAGAAGAAAGTCCACTTTAATGGAGTTAATTGATTTAGCTATTTTAGAGAATGACTACGATAGCGCTAAATTCAACTTAAGCCGTCTTCATCGAGTGGCAGAGCAAACGCCTGAAAGTTTAGCTTTAGGAATAAAAATATCGCGCGAGTTAGCAGATGAGGATGCGGTTAAACGCTATGGTATTACCTTAATTGCCAAATATCCGACATCAGAACAAGCGAAAGAATACAGGGCTACTTTGCATTAATGACAAATAACAATCAAACATCCCAAACCAATGGGAGTGACGCTGAACAGGCAGATATACTTGAAGCAGTATCTACTGCTGGTATGTTGCTGCGTACAGCTCGAGAGAAAAAAGGGTTATCGATTGATGCGGTTGCAACCCAATTACATTTACGTCCTGGCATCATCGAAGATATTGAGAATGATAAATTTGATAATATCGCTTCAGCAACCTATGCACGTGGATATGCGAAAAACTATGCCAAATACATCGAAGCAGATGTAGATGCAGTACATCAATGTTTAGCGCAACAATTGCCAGATGAAACTGCAGCAATGCAGAGTTTTTCTCGCAAAACCACACGTGAAGCCCGTGATAGCCGCTTAACAATAGTGACATATTTAATTGTCCTTGCTTTGTTAGCGCTGCTAGTTGTGTGGTGGGTGCAAAAAGACTCTATGTTAAGTGGGATAGATTTATCCAAACCTACCGTAGAAGAAGTTGCAGCTGCAAATGTTGTTAGTCAAACAGAAGATTTATTAGAGCCAGAAATCGACCCTAATATGGCGTATGTTGAGCCAGCGGATCAGTTAAATGAACAGACTGCCCTGCAAAATGAACAAAGCAACAACTCAGATTTGCCGGCATCATCAGTTCAACCTGTAGAGCCTACGAGTACCGATGTTGTAATGCTTGATAATGCGCAACAAAATGTGGTCGAGCCTGCGTTACAATCAGCATCCGCTTTGGTTGCTGATAATGTTGCTGCACAAGATGCTATTTCTATGAGCTTCAGTGCTGATTGTTGGGTGAATATCGTTGACGCAACAGGCAAAACCATTGTTGATGGTGTCAAAGGTGTTGATAGAGTGGTTGAAGCACAAGGCGTTGCTCCGTTCAAATTGATCTTAGGGGCTCCACAAGTTGTGACCCTTCAATTTAATGGTGAAAATGTCAGTTTAGCTGACTTTTCAGAAGGCAGTGTAGCGCGATTAACCTTGCCGAAAGTGTAACCTTGATTGTAATTAGATAAGCAGTAGAGCAACAGATTATGTATAACGAATCTCCAATCATACGTCGTCCTTCGAGCCGCATTTATGTCGGCGATGTCCCTATCGGTGATGGCGCACCTATTGCAGTTCAGTCGATGACGAATACTAAAACGACTGATGTCGAAGCTACGGTTGCACAAATTCGCGCACTTGAAAAAGTCGGTGCAGATATTGTGCGTGTTTCTGTGCCAACTATGGATGCGGCTGAAGCATTCAAAGTGATCAAGCAAAGTGTCAACGTGCCTTTGGTGGCAGATATTCACTTTGACTATCGTATTGCACTCAAAGTTGCAGAATACGGTGTTGATTGTTTACGTATTAACCCAGGAAATATTGGCAACGAAGAACGTATTCGCAACGTTGTTGAATGCGCGCGTGATAAAAATATTCCAATTCGAATTGGTGTTAATGGTGGTTCATTAGAAAAAGATTTAATGGATAAATACCATGAGCCAACACCAGAAGCATTGCTGGAATTTGCAATGCGACACGTGGATATTTTAGACCGCCTTAACTTTGACCAGTTTAAAGTCAGTGTTAAAGCATCGGATGTCTTTTTAGCGGTTGAGTCATACCGCTTATTGGCTAAGCAAATCAAACAACCTTTGCACTTAGGTATTACTGAAGCTGGCGGCGCTCGTGCTGGCTCAGTTAAATCAGCTGTTGGTTTAGGAATGCTATTAGCTGAAGGTATTGGTGATACCTTGCGTATTTCATTGGCAGCCGATCCCGTTGAAGAAATCAAAGTCGGTTTTGATATCTTAAAGTCGCTACGTATTCGCAGTCGTGGTATTAACTTTATTGCTTGTCCTTCATGCTCTCGTCAGGAGTTTGATGTGATCAATACTGTTAATGCACTTGAAATGCGTTTAGAAGACATTACTACTGCCATGGATGTTTCTATTATTGGTTGTGTGGTTAATGGCCCAGGCGAAGCATTAGTATCAGATATTGGGCTAACAGGTAGCAATGGTAAAAGTGGTTACTATGACGATGGTAAACGTCAAAAAGAGCGTTTTGATAACAATAATTTGGTGGATTCATTAGAAGCCAAAATCCGTGCAAAAGCGGCGATGATGCAAAATCGAATCGATATCAAAGACGCAACAGAATAAGTTTGCTTTACATGAAAAATACACCTTACCAGCGATGGTAGGTGTTTTTTTGTGTAAGGCGTGAAAATAAATTAAGGCTCTCGGTCATCGATTATTAATCGATCTAATAGAGCAAGTAAGCAGGCGAATCAACGTGGCAAAACAGATCCAAGCAATCCGCGGAATGAATGACATTCTGCCAACGCAAAGCCCATTATGGCAACAAGTCGAGTCGGTTATCCGCTCAACGGTTAGTGCTTATGGTTACAGTGAAATTCGAACTCCAATTGTTGAGTCTACTGACCTTTTTAAACGTTCAATTGGTGAAGTCACCGATATTGTTGAAAAAGAGATGTACACTTTTGCTGATCGCAATGAAGACAGCTTAACGCTGCGTCCAGAAGGTACAGCGTCTACTGTTCGTGCTGGTAATGAGCATGGTTTACTGTATAACCAAGAGCAACGTTTATGGTACATGGGTCCCATGTTCCGCCATGAGCGCCCTCAAAAAGGCCGCTACCGTCAATTCCACCAGTTTGGTGTAGAAGTGTATGGTATTCCAAGTGCTGATGTTGATGCTGAAGTATTAATGTTATCTGCACGCCTTTGGGATTCGTTTGGTATTAAAGAACACGTAAAACTGGAACTGAATACACTTGGTGATACAGCGGAACGTGCTGCTTATCGTGATGCGCTAATTGCATTTTTAGAGCAACACAAAGAACAATTAGATGAAGATTCTAAGCGTCGCATGTACTCAAACCCATTACGAGTATTAGATTCTAAATCACCGCAGGTTCAGGCTATTTTAACTGATGCACCAGCACTGATGGATTACTTAGGTGAAGAATCAAAAACACATTTTTCAACCTTATGTGAACTCTTAGACGCGGTTGGCATCGAATACACAGTTAACCCTCGTCTTGTTCGTGGATTAGATTACTATAATCGTACGGTTTTTGAGTGGGTAACAGACAGCTTAGGCTCGCAAGGTACTGTTCTTGCTGGTGGCCGTTATGATGGCTTAGTGGGTCAGTTAGGCGGTAAAGATACGCCTGCTGTTGGTTTTGCAATGGGCCTTGAGCGCATTGTATTACTACTGCAAACGCTAGAGCTTGATAAAGATGTGGCACCTGTTGTTGATGTTTATGTCACAGCAATGGGTGAAAAGTGTGTTGTTGAAGCAATTAAAATTGCTCAAGAGTTGCGTCAAAACCTGCCAACGCTTAAAGTCATGACTCATTGTGGTGGCGGTAACTTCAAAAAGCAGATGAAACGTGCAGATAGAAGTGGCGCTGAATACGCACTTATCATTGGTGAAGATGAAATTGCTAACCAGCAAGTCGCCGTTAAACCATTGAGAAATAAAAACGAACAACTTTTGGTTGCCCGAGCTGATTTGGCGACCACGATTAAATCATTATTTTAATGTCAGCGTGACGCTGATATAAAACAGAACTGAATAGAAAGGGGAAGTGCGCGTGGAAATTTATAGCACAGAAGAACAACAAGTCGATGCTATTAAGCAGTTCTGGAAAGATTACGGCAGCTCAATCATTGTTGGCGCTGTAGTAGGTCTGGGTGGATTATACGGTTGGAACTATTATTCTGACGTCAAATTAGAAAATGCAGAAGCCGCTTCTGAAGCATTCCAAAGTATCAGTGCTAATTCAGCTGATAGCGCAGCGGTAATGGCTGCAGTGAGCGAGTTTGGTCAACAACACGATCAACAAGGTTACCAAGCGTTGCTAGAGTTAATGGCGGCAAAAGCAGCTGTTGAAGCGGGTGATTTAGATAAAGCAGAAACTGCTTTTACAAAAATTATTGCTTCAAATCCAGGTGCTTCTTTAGCGTCACTAGCAACAATTCGTTTATCACGAGTTCAAGCTGAGCAAGGTAACTTAGGCACTGCACTTGCAACATTAGATCAAGTGACAGATGAAGCATTTAATGCACAGCGTGATGAATTGAAAGGTGACTTTTTAGTGCGTCAAGGCGATATGGATAAAGCACGAGTTGCTTATCAAGCTGCAATTGATAATGGCGGTGCATTAGCAAGCCCTGCGCTACAAATGAAGCTAGACAATTTAAACAAGGCATAAGGAATTAGCCGAATGAAGTCTTTATGCAAAACCTTGCTTGCTGCTGGATTAAGTGTCGCAATGCTATCGGCTTGCTCTTCAAGTGATACCGAAGAAGAAGTCGTAACAGAACTTACAGAAATTCAAGCCACTGTCTTTCCTGAAGTGAACTGGGAAGTAAACGTTGGCAATGGTGTAGGCGATTACTACTCGCAGTTAAAACCAGCTATTTTTTATGGTCACGTGTATGCCGCTGATCGTAATGGGACAGTTGTTGCTTATAATGAAGAAACTGGTGAAGTAGCTTGGCGTAAAGATTTAGCGTCAGAATTTAAAGATACTGCGCTGGCTAAAACAAAAGAAGCGCGTATCGCTGCGGGTGTAACCGTTGGCCGTAACAAAGTATTTGTGGGTGGTGAGTCAGGTTTATTAGTTGCTTTAGATGCAAAAACGGGTGAAACCCAGTGGAGCGCTATAGCAAGTGGTGAGTTACTGTCAGTTCCTACGGTATCGGAAGATTCTGTCGCAGTGCATACCAGTGATGGTAACCTGGAGTCTTTTTCAATTGCAGATGGCACCAAGTTATGGAGTCATGAAATGCAACTACCTAACTTGACCCTTCGTGGAACAGGTTCTCCAGCATATGATTCTGGTGGTTTCTTCCTTGGTACGGCTGATGGTAAAATAGCGGTAGTAGTAAAAAATAACGGTCAAGTTGCTTGGGAACAAGCGGTATATAATCCAACCGGTGGTAACGAGTTTACTCGTATGGCCGATGTGGACATGACACCGTTAATTTTGGGCGATAATTTATACGCGGTAAGTTACAATGGTAACTTAGTGTCAATGGAGCTGAGAACGGGTCGTGTTGTTTGGACACGTAAGTATTCAAGCTTTAATGAATTGGCCTATGCAGGTGTTGGACTATACTTAGTTGATGACCATAGTCGTATCTATTCAGTAGACAGACGAAATGGTTTAGAGCTTTGGAGTAATACTACGTTAACAAACCGTAGCTTAACATCTCCTGCCGTTATTGGTTCTTATATTGTTGTAGGTGACTTTGAAGGTTATCTACACTTTATCGACCGCAACACTGGCGAAGTAGCTGGGCGAGTTGAGGTTGATAGTGATGGTTTATTCTCACAACCGGTTGTGGTTGGAGACAAGGTATATGTACAAGGTCGTAGCGGAAAGCTAGCGACTGTTGTTCTGCCATAATTAAACCAGAAACCCTATTAGAGCCCCTGGAAGTGTGTTCCGGGGGCTTTTTATTTAAAAGTTTTTAGAGGCAAAATCATGATCCCTGTAGTGGCCCTTGTCGGGCGACCTAATGTTGGTAAGTCAACTTTATTTAACCGTCTTACTCGCACAAGAGATGCGCTTGTCGCCGATTTTCCAGGTTTAACTCGTGACCGTAAATATGGTCGTGCTTTTTTATCTGGTTACGAATTTATTGTGGTTGATACTGGCGGTATCGATGGCACTGAAGAAGGGATCGAAACCAAAATGGCTGAACAGTCGCTAGCGGCGATTGAAGAAGCTGATGTTGTACTGTTTTTAACGGATGCTCGTGCCGGCTTAACAGCAGCGGATTTAGCCATTGCTGAACATTTACGAAGCCGTGATAAAACGACTTTCGTTGTTGCAAACAAAGTTGACGGTATTGATGCTGATTCTGCTTGTGCTGAATTTTGGTCACTGGGTTTAGGTGAAGTTTACCAAATGGCAGCGGCTCAAGGTCGTGGTGTCACAAACATGATTGAATACTCACTAGCACCGTATGCGGAAGCGATGGGTATCAAGCGTGAAGAAACAGACGAGCAAGACGAAGAAGTTCGTGAGTATACCGAAGAAGAAGCTGAAGCTGAGCAAGAGCGCTTGCAAAGTTTGCCAATCAAATTGGCTATTATCGGTAAACCCAATGTAGGTAAATCAACGCTGACTAACCGTATTTTAGGTGAAGAACGTGTTGTTGTTTATGATGCACCCGGTACGACTCGTGACAGTATTTATATTCCTATGGAACGTGAAGGTCGTGAGTACGTGTTGATTGATACTGCAGGTGTTCGCCGCCGTAGCAAAGTGCATGAGACAATCGAAAAATTCTCTGTTATTAAAACCCTGAAAGCGGTTGAGGATTCAAACGTTGTTCTGCTTGTTATCGATGCGCAAGACGGTATTACAGAGCAAGATCTTGGTCTATTAGGTTTTGCGTTAAACGCAGGGCGTGCAATTGTATTAGCAGTGAATAAATGGGATGGTCTTGACCAAGACTTTAAAGAAAGTGTTAAAAGCGAGCTTGATCGCCGCTTAGGCTTTATTGATTTTGCCCGCATTCATTTTATTTCAGCACTTCATGGAACAGGTGTTGGCCATTTATATGAGTCTATTGAAGAAGCTTACGACAGTGCGACTCGTCGTGTGAGTACTTCAATGCTGACACGTATTATGCAAATGTCACAAGATGATCATCAGCCACCGTTAGTGCATGGTCGCCGTGTTAAATTGAAATATGCTCACGCAGGTGGATATAACCCGCCAATCGTCGTGGTGCATGGTAACCAAGTGAGCAAATTACCGGATTCATACAAACGCTATATGATGAATTACTTCCGTCGTTCATTAAAAGTGATTGGTACGCCGATTCAAATTCGTTTCCAAGAAGGTGCGAACCCGTTCCAAGGTAAGAACGAAAAGCTAACGATTAGCCAAGAGCGTCGACGTAAACGCGCTATGAGCCATATTAACAGCCGTAAAAAGTAGTATTAAACGGTATTTTGTCTAGTCCTAAAATAGGTTGACGGTTTTTGTTAAGCCAGTTGGTACTCCCTACTGGCTTTTTCATGCACCTCGTTTGGGGTTTTCATCCCTAAACTAAGATGCGGTCGTAATTCATTGTAAATTGTTACCGATTCCTTGACCAAGGCCCTGAGCTCCTCCATCGTTCGGCAGCGATAAAGCAAAAACTCATGCTTTAAAATACCATTCACACGCTCAGCCAGTGCATTTTGGTAGCAGTCATACCCATCCGTCATTGATGGCGTCATACCGCTGGCTGCTAATGCCATTTGGTATTCCTCTGAGCAATACTGCATCCCTCTGTCTGAGTGATGAATGATATGACCTGTTGTTTGACGACTCTTTACCGTCATATCCAGCGCTTTGACGACATCGCTCGCTTTCATCTCATGACTTAACTCGTACCCCATTATTTTTCTAGAATATGCGTCTGTCACCAGCGATAAGTAATGTGTTCCTTCATCTGATTTCACGTAGGTGATGTCGCTAACTAGCACTTCTTCTACTCGTTCAACAATCTTGTCCTTAAGCAAATTAGGATGCTTTCTAAGCCAGTGATGACTATTCGTTGTTTTGGTGTAGTTTTTTCTCGGCATCACCAACATATCTCGCTGTTTCAAGTATTGAAATAGCCCATCCCGACCGAGTTTTATGCCTTGCTCAACCAACTGTGGCTTGATGAGCTGGTAGAGCTTACGTGTCCCCAATCTTGGCATAAACTGGCGCCAATACTTCACCATAGACATAACGGGTTTAAGCCTTTCAGTTCTTGTTTCAGCACGTTGTTTCCATTGGTAAATCGCTTGTCTTGATAAATTGAATTGCCGACTCGCTGCCGCTAGCTTTACCGTGCCTTTTTCTTTGGCAATCCAGAGCGTTCGGCTAAGTACTTTTTTTCTAAATCGATACCATATTCATTTTTTAACAGTTCAACCATATCGCCATAAATCATATTTTTCATTTCTAGATTGGAAACTTGCTTCTCTAATCGTTTAATTTTCTGGGCTGGGGTTTCTTTACTTTTAGACATAGGAGAGTGCTCAGTAGGGAGTGTCCAGTCTAATCTACCATGCTTTCTCAACCATGTAAGGACGGTGCTTCGACCTTGGATACCGTAGTGCTCTTGAGCTTGCTTATAGGTTAGCTCGCCTTTTTCTACTTGGCTGACGACGGCTAATTTAAAGCCTAATGTGTAATCACGCTGTGTTCGTTTAACGCTGATTGCGCTTGAAGGTTTCATAGATAAGTCTCCAAAGTGTCAACTTATCTCAGGACGGGACATTTATTGCCAATAAAAAGCCTGAATGATGTTCAGGCTTTTTTTATGGCAGAAATTTATAGCTCACTATTTAACGTACTTTCTGTTTAGGTGCGCTTGTACGATGACTTCGTTGAGCTGTACTTCTTTGAGACGACATCCTTTGAGTTGACGCTTTATAAGATGAATTTCTTGATTGGGTCATCGTTTTATGAGTATTTGAACGGGTAGCACTTGTACGATTCGAAGCGTACTGTTTTGAGCTCGCTGCAGTTTTCATTTGATGTGATTTCACCTTATTTTGATGGCTTGATGCTTTCACGTTCGACGGGCTTTTAGAGGCTGTCGACTTATGGGCACTTTTATTTCCATGGGCGCTTTTGTTCACGTGTGTGCTTCTGTTCAAATGCGCCGCTTTATTCGCCGTAGTTGCCTTGTATGCTTTATCGGATTTAACCGATTTACTGACAGCATGAGACTTATTGTGCTTCAGCGCTTTATTGACTCTTTGCTGCTGCGACTGCTTGGCATAGTGTGATTTATTAAGCTGGCTGCTTTTGATGCCATGTTTAGTTGAATGATGAGCCACCTTGACCTTGTTATGACGTAGCTTATCGTAGCGGTGGCTGACTTTCGGCGACTTATACGCAACACCTCGTCTATGAGTCGGATTATGCTTCCAACGTTTTGAGCCGCTGCTATAAGCTATTTTATGTGGCTTACGGTAATAACGGGTGTGACGGTGATTAACCACGACAACTCGATGATGTGACCAATGGACTGCACCAAAAAAATAATTAAAGTTGATGTATACACTCGGCCCCCAATATATCGGACGATGTGGTCTATAGTAGGCGTAAGCGGGGTAATGCCAATAGACTGGTGGGTAAGCATGCCAGCGCCAGTGACCGTATACAATTCTTGGGCCATAAACCGGCACGTAAATGACTTCAGGTTTTGCCGGTTCGATGATGATTTGTTTTTCAACACGGGTAACGGTCATGTTATCCATATTATCGAAGCTATCAGCATCATCTGCTTGTTGTCTTAGTGTTTGAATACTTGCAAGAACACTTGCTTCATCTTGTAAAAATGCTTCCCCTAAATGTTGAGTCCAGGCTAAGTCTTCATTGAGCTTTTCAAGTACTGTAGGAAAGGCCACTAATGCGGTCACGCTTGGATCCCATGACTGTGATTCAGCTTGCAGCATCTTCTGCTCGCTTGATAAATGCTTGTGTTGTTCCTCCCAGCGACGAGCTTGTACAACTTCTAGCGGGTATGTCGATGCAATTAAAATATGCGTCAGTAAACTATCAGGATAAAGCGCTATTGGCGCGAGCATTTGCGCCAATTCAGCTTCAGATGGCAGAGTTTGTTGATACTGCGTGTCATTATTGTCAGAGGCGATGACCGAGAAAGGCACCAGCAAGCTCAGACTGATAATGCCAGCCTTGAGTAGCTTATGTGGAAAATGCAGTCGTCTCATAAAATCTCCAGATATCGAATATCGATACTTTGCGAATGATAGAACTAGCTTAACCAAGTGAAAATGAACGTAAGATGAAAGCGGCCATTATGAGCGTAGAAATTAATAGAAAAGTGACCACAAGGATGAGCAACAAATAATTAAAAGCACTATTTGCAGTAAAACATAGTGGCAGTAACAGCAACGAGGTTGAGTAAAACGAGTTTTTAGAAGAAAGCATTAGCGGCAGTTTTTAGCAATACGCTAGCCATTTATGATAATAGATTAGCAATCCTTAGCAAAAGTCTAGCAGCAGGTCAGCTACCCAATAATATCAGCGAGCAAAACTGAGCATAAATTTAGCACCGCCATATTCGGCGGACTCATTTACAGTGAGTGTACCTTCATAGCTCGTGACTAAATCTTTCACAATGGCAAGTCCAATGCCATGACCTTGGTGGTAAGTATCAGCACGCATACCACGTTCAAAGATGGTCTCTTTTTGTTGCTCCGTTAAGCCTTTACCATCATCTTCAATAATAAAAAATAAACATGACTCCGATTGCGTTACTGACAAACACACTTGAGACTTCGCAGCTTTGCAGGCGTTATCGAGTAAATTACCTAACATTTCGCTTAGATCCGTTTCATCACCTTTAAATATCAACCCAGCTTGTGATTGATAATCAATATCTAATGATGAGTGTTGATGAATTTTCGATAATGTTCTAATCAGCTTCCCTGCGACCTCATCAATACTTACCCCTAAATGCCATGCAGTATTGGCTGACATTTTTGCTTTATTTAGCTGATAACTGATGATGTTGTTAATGTTGCTTGCTTGTTCTTTAGAGTCTTCACTTAAATCGCTTTGGCTTTGCAATACTGCTAATGGGGTTTTTAAGCTGTGGGCTAAATCGGCTAGTGCATTTCGATATCGCTGACGTTGCTGTTGTTCAGTGCTGAGTAAAACATTGAGCTGTTTTGCGACTGCATTTAGTTCAGCTGGGTAGTTAGAGTTCAGTCGAGTTTGCTGACCTTGATCTACCAAGGCGAGCTCACGCGTAAATTGGTTTAAGGGTTTTAACGTCCAGAATAGCCAAATTGCTTGGATTAGCACTAATACAAGCATCAAAATAATCAGCCAAGTCCACAATGTAGCGCTAAATTCGCTGATCTGTTTTTGATAATCAGCATCGTCCTTGATGATATGGACTGTAATAGGTAGCGGCGCGTTGGGTGTTTCAAAACTGACACTGAAACTATAAACCACATGATTGTTATCGCCATTGCCTGCCAAGTCATCAAAGCTTACTTGAGTCAGCTTTCCTTCCCCCATAGGTGGAGTAGGCAGCGCGAGTTCTGTTTTAGCTGGCGTTGGGAGGCTTAACCCAAAGAAAGACTCTGACTGCCACACCATTTGATTATCAGTAGTAATAAGAGCATATAGACCTGAGCCAATCACATTAAATTGATTTTCGAGTAAATAATTAGGCATGACTACGCTATCATCTTTCACTTCTGCTACAGCTAACACAGAGTAAACATAAGCACGTAATTGTTGGTTAATTGATTGCGTTATTTGATGCTGAAAAGCGCTATTAACTGTCACACCAATTAATGGCAATAACACCACAATTAGCAATAACCCGCTAAGCATTAGCCTTAACTTAAGCGAATCTAGCTGGGCAGATTTTAACGAAAATGACTTGTTCTTAAGCTGCACTAAATGAGTCAACTTAGATAATTGATTTGCGATAAACCTCGTCATTTTAGTGTGCATAAGATTAACTTAACGCGCGTAAGCGATAGCCTTGGCCACGCAAGGTTTCAATCAATTTATATTCACTGTTAGGGTCGAGCTTTTTTCGTAAACGGCGAATAAAAACTTCAATGACATTTGAGTCTAAATCAAAATCTTGATCATAAATATGCTCTATCAAAGTTGGTTTAGAAATCACTTCACCTTGATGCAACATGAAATATTCGAATAATTTAAATTCAGAGCTACTGAGAATAATTGACTCTTGATTATGGGTTAGTTCAAGCGTGCGTGTATTTAAATTAAATGGACCATTAGAAACAATAGGACTTGCCTGACCTACTGAGCGGCGAATAAGCGCATTCAAGCGAGCAACCAACTCTTCTGGCTGAAACGGCTTGGTGAGATAATCATCGGCGCCAGAATCTAACCCTAGGACCTTATCTTGCCAACCATCTCGGGCGGTGAGGATCAAAATAGGGTAATCAATTTGTTGATTGCGTAACTGAGTAATCAAACTCAATCCATCAATCTTAGGTAAACCCACATCAATAATAGCAGCATCGTAGGGATATTCTGTTGCTTGAAACAAGCCATCTTCACCATCCGATGATATATCGACACTGTAATTAGCAGCTTGTAAATGCTCGGTTAGGTTTCTTTGCAAGCCTAAATCATCTTCAACTAACAATATTCTCATGGTTAATTCCTCGAAACTGAACCGGTACGTGCATTCACGGTGGCGTAAAACACCATGCCTTTATTAGAAAGCAGTTTGACTCGATAGCCAGGAGAACCATTCACTGATGTTGACTGAACAGAAAGCACTTTGGCAGCGTATTGCCTTTTAGCAACTTGTGCCGCTTGCTGTGAACTGTTGATTGCTAATTTCTTAGGTTGATTTCGTTTATTTTGGTTCGGTGCTTGATGAGAAGCATGATGAGTTGATTGTCCCCATGCGATAGTAGAAACAGCTGAAATAGGCGCAGCTTGGGTTAATCCAATATTGAGAAAGCTCAACATTAGCGTTAACACAGGTATGCTTAATTTCATTGTTACTTTGCTCATTGCCAAATCCAATTCAATATTTATCTTTGAAATCAGTCATCAGTGTAAAAGATCCCTTTCAATATAGAAACATCTGCTATGTATGAAGTTGCATTCCCTTTGTGAAAATGAAGTATTGCGCGGCGAATATGAATGTAAGATGAATGGCCGTTTAATTGTATTTAATCACCAATTTCTGATGGTTAACTAGAACTTGTTATCAATATTCTACTTCCACTGTTCAGCTTGCATTCATTTTCAGTGTTCTTAAATAACCCTCATTAACGATACGGAATCACGGTGATTCAATCACCCATTGATGGCTGTGATATCAATTAAGAGGGAACACACATGAATAGACAATACCCATGTTTAAGACGTATTAGATTGTTCGCTATAAGCTCAATAAGTCGTTTTTTGATGCTAGTGATGGGCGTTGCTTCGATGTCAGCAATGGCAAGTACTTCACAGCAAAGCATAATTGTCAGTGAGGGGCGTCAACTCTCAAGCATTGAGCAGGGGGATCCGTTTAAGGCTCAACATGGCGTATTGACTGAACAACAAAAAAGTACCCTGAATGAACTTGTGTTAAAAGAGAAGCAACAGCGACAAGCTAGTGAGTCCGCAGGAAAAAATCATGCAGAGAAACTGAGCCGCAGCGAGATCATAGCGCTTCGGGCAAGTGGCGTCATGTCTGAAAAAGTGCAACAAGGTTTGCCTACAGCGCAAAGCTTATCGAATGGCACAGGGCTAAGTAAAATACAAAAGGCTCAGGTAAATCAACAGGCTATCGTCGGTTATCGAGATTTTGACATTTATGCCGCTTATAGTCGTTTATTTGATGATTTAGATGAAGATGGGTTTTACCAAACGTTTAGCGTGACCTTTGATGCCGATGTTTATGGTTTTACTCAAGGAGAGGCGGCTAATGTTTATGCCGAACTTTATTTAAGCCGTAATGGAGGTCCTTGGGAGCACTATTACTCTACCGATGTGTTTACTATCTATGGCGATGCTACCGATGACGATTACGAAGTATTAACGACATTAGCTCAAGGTTATAAAACTGATTATTACGATGTGTTGATTGATTTATATGAACTCGGGTACGAGGACATTGTGGCGACATTAAGTAGTGAAGAGTCTGATGGATTATATGCATTACCATTAGAAAGTAGTGATAGAGATACGGTTTATGAGGAAGAATACGTTGAAGTGATTGAAACAGAGGTGCATGTCAGTGGCGGCAGTATGACGTGGACTTCGTTATTCATACTCTTGTTGTTAGGTGTACAGCGAACAGTGTTACCAACAAAGCGATTAAATAACAATACTGATTAAACTTGCAACGATGGAAAGTCATAAACCAATTAACAAAATCCCGCTTAATGCGGGATTTTGTTATCAGTGATTTCTATCATTGGCCGTTTGGGGCCAATTACACCACCACTGATTTAATTTCACCTTGATGCAGCTTGGTCGTTAGCGTTTCGCCCGCTTTTACCTGTTGGGCATTTTGTAAAATATTGCCTTTACCATCACGAGTAATACTGTAACCACGGCTTAATGTCGCTAATGGGCTAACGGTTTCTAGTTGATGCGCACTGTAATTCACTTGCTGATTGGCATTTACTAGCCTTGCTTTCATTGCTTCTTTTAAACGATTGGTGAGATAACCCACTTTGTTTTGCTCTAAGGTTAGCTTATGAGCGGGTGATCGCTGTTGCAGTCGACTCTTAAGTTGTTGCTGAGCTAATGTTGCATTAGCAAGCTTATGACGCAGGGCTGATTCAAGCTTTAACTGCATTTCATCAAAGCGCTGCTCAAGTTGTTGTAGCTGCCTTTTAGGATCTTCACGTTGTAGCTGGTGGCTTAATTCACTGAGTTGCGTACTTTGATGTAATAAGTAATGGCGCATTGATTGTCGTAACCGTGAAAAGGTCAAGTTAAGCTTTTGGGTCTTATTACCTTTATCATCTGATAATAACTCTGCGCCAGCAGAAGGCGTCGGAGCTCTTACATCTGCGACATAATCACTGATAGTGGTATCAATTTCATGACCTACCGCACTGACAACGGGCAGGGCGCTATTATAAATAGCATGGGCTAAGTCTTCATCGTTAAAGCACCATAAATCTTCTAAAGAGCCACCACCGCGGGTAAGCAATAAAATGTCGACCTCTAAACGTCTATTGGCCGTGGAGATTGCATTAATGATTTGTTTCGCTGCCGTCGCGCCTTGTACTTGGGTTGGGTAAACCACCACTTCAATTGACGGGTCGCGAGTAGAAAGCACTTTAACCACATCTCTAACCGCAGCACCAGTGGCAGAGGTAATAACACCAATTCGTTGAATATTTTGCGGTAATGGTCGCTTGGTTTCTGTTGCAAATAAGCCTTCGGCTGCTAATTTAAGCTTAAGCGCTTCATATTGCTGTGCAAGTAATCCATCTCCAGCTGGCAGCATTGACTCTAAAAGTAATTGATAGTCGCCACGAGGTTCATAAACACTGATAGAACCTTTAACTAATACTTGTTGGCCATTAACAGGTTTAAATGGCACGGTTTGATTACGACCTTTAAACATCGCACAGCGAATTTGTGAGCGACTGTCTTTTAATGTCATATACCAATGACCTGAATTTGGGGAAACAAAGTTCGAGATTTCGGCCTCAAGCCACACCTTACCTAGCTCACCTTCAAGCAGCTGGCGGACTTCGCCGTTTAAACGGGAAACCGTGTAAACATTATTTTTCGAGCTTTTCATCAAATTCAACCGACTAAGAGTATTTTTTAACTATTTTCCATTTACCAACCTAAATATGCAAGGTATAATCCCGCCGCAATATTTACCCTTTCCAAACCCTACACTTTCTGGGAGATGTTGCATGTTAAGATTAAGAAATGACGCACTAACATTTGATGATGTACTACTTGTGCCTGCTCACTCAACCGTCCTCCCAAATACCGCTGTTCTAAAAACTCGTCTGACTAAAAAAATTGAATTAAACACCCCAATCGTTTCTGCTGCAATGGATACGGTCACTGAAGCTCGCTTAGCGATCGCCATGGCGCAAGAAGGTGGTTTAGGTTTTATTCATAAAAATATGACGATTGAACAACAAGCTGAAGAAGTTCGTAAAGTTAAAATTTACGAAGCGGGTATCGTTCAACAACCTGTAACCGTCACGCCAAGCACCACACTTGCTGAGTTAAAAGAATTAACTGAACGCAATGGCTTTGCTGGTTATCCAGTGATTAACGATGCTAATGAGCTTGTGGGTATTATTACTGGCCGTGACGTTCGCTTCATTACTGACTGGAGCCGTACTGTAGAGCAAGTTATGACGCCGAAAGATCGTCTAGTGACTGTGCTTGAAGGGACTAAGTTAGATGAAGTGCAAACACTAATGCATTCACACCGCGTTGAAAAAGTATTAGTGGTTGACGATAACTTTAAGCTAAAAGGCTTAATCACGGTTAAAGATTTCCAAAAAGCAGAGCGTAAGCCTAATGCATGTAAAGACGAATTAGGTCGTTTACGTGTTGGTGCAGCTGTTGGCGCAGGTGCTGGCAACGAAGAGCGTATTGCTGCGCTCGTTAAAGCGGGTGTTGACGTATTGCTGATTGATTCATCTCATGGTCACTCTGAAGGTGTGCTGCAACGTATTCGTGATACTCGCGCCTCATTCCCTGATTTACAAATCGTAGGTGGTAACGTCGCCACTGCTGAAGGCGCTTTAGCCCTAGTAGACGCTGGTGTTGATGCCGTTAAAGTGGGTATTGGCCCAGGTTCTATTTGTACCACTCGTATCGTTACTGGTGTGGGTGTGCCACAAATTACAGCGGTATCTGACGCTGCAGCAGCGGTTAAACATTTAGATATCCCAGTTATTGCTGATGGCGGTATTCGTTTCTCAGGTGACTTAGCTAAAGCCTTAGCTGCTGGTGCATCATGCATCATGGCAGGTTCAATGTTTGCGGGTACTGAAGAAGCACCGGGTGAAACAGAGCTATACAATGGCCGTGCTTATAAGTCATACCGTGGTATGGGCTCATTAGGTGCGATGACGCAAACTCAAGGGTCTTCTGACCGTTACTTCCAAAGCGACAACGCTGCTGACAAATTAGTACCTGAAGGTATTGAAGGGCGTGTTGCTTATAAAGGTAAGTTAAAAGAAATCATTCACCAACACATGGGCGGTTTACGTTCTTGTATGGGTCTGACGGGTTGCGCCACCATTAAAGAATTAAATGAAAAAGCTGAATTCGTAAAAATTACCTCAGCGGGTATGGGCGAGTCTCATGTTCATGACGTTACGATCAGTAAAGAAGCGCCGAATTATCGTAGCGGTTCTTAAATCATAAAGCGGCATATTGTTATGCCGCTTTTTTTCAACCTTTTCTCGTCAGTGGTGACTAACAATACACAATGAGACAAGGTTGAAGTACACCTACGAAGAATACTGTTTTTAAAAGTAAACCCAGATATAAGGTATCCCATGAGCAACATTCATGAGCATAAAATCCTGATCCTAGATTTTGGATCGCAATACACGCAGTTAATCGCCCGCCGTATTCGTGAAATCGGTGTTTATTGTGAGCTTTGGGCTTGGGATGTATCTGAGGAGCAAATTAAAGAATTTGCTCCAAACGGCATCATCTTAGCAGGTGGTCCAGAAAGTGTGACCGCAGAAAACTCACCACGTGCCTCTGAATATGTATTTAATGCCGGCGTGCCTGTCTTAGGCATTTGTTATGGCATGCAAACTATGTCTGAGCAGCTTGGCGGTAAAGTGATTCAAGGTGTAGGTGAAGGTGAGTTTGGCTACGCACAAGTTGAAATTCAAACTGAATCGGCGTTATTTAAAAGCATTGAAGATGCGATTAGCGCTGAAGGCAAACCTTTGCTTGATGTATGGATGAGTCACGGCGATAAAGTTTCTGAAATCCCAGAAGGTTTTGTGACTGTCGCTAAAACAGAAACCTGTCCATATGCTGCAATGGCGAATGAAGACAAGCGTTTTTACGGCGTTCAATTTCACCCAGAAGTTACCCATACTCGTCAAGGCAAGCGCATGCTTGAGCACTTTGCATTAGACATTTGTGGTTGTGATGCCAACTGGAAACCTTCTTCAATTATCGAAGATGCAATTGAACGTTTGAAAAAACAAATCGGTGATGATGAAGTTATCTTAGGCTTATCTGGCGGTGTTGATTCATCAGTAGTCGCTATGCTGCTTCACCGCGCCATTGGTGACAAATTAACGTGTGTGTTCGTGGATAACGGCTTACTACGTTTAAACGAAGCTAATCAAGTGATGGAAATGTTTGGTGACCACTTCGGACTGAACATTGTCCATGTTGACGCTGAAAATCGATTCTTAGACGCGATGGCTGGTGAAGCTGATCCAGAAGCTAAACGTAAAATTATTGGTCATGTATTTGTTGATATCTTCGATGAAGAATCAAAGAAATGTGTCAATGCTAAATGGTTAGCGCAAGGCACAATTTACCCTGACGTTATTGAATCAGCAGGCAGCGCCACCGGTAAAGCCCACGTGATTAAGTCTCATCACAATGTAGGCGGACTACCAGATGATATGGAGCTGGGTTTAGTAGAACCTTTACGTGAATTATTTAAAGATGAAGTCCGTAAGATTGGTTTAGAGCTAGGTCTGCCATACGACATGCTTTACCGTCATCCGTTCCCTGGACCGGGTTTAGGTGTGCGTGTTCTTGGTGAAGTGAAAAAAGAGTACTGTGACTTACTGCGTTTAGCTGATGCTATCTTTATTGAAGAACTGCATAAAGCAGATCTTTACCATAAGGTCAGCCAAGCCTTTACTGTATTCCTACCAGTACGCTCTGTAGGTGTTATGGGGGATGGCCGTAAATATGACTGGGTTGTTTCACTACGTGCAGTTGAAACTATCGACTTTATGACGGCGCATTGGGCACACTTACCATACGACTTCTTAGGTCGTGTATCGAACCGAATCATTAATGAAATCGATGGTATTTCACGTGTGGTTTACGATATCTCAGGTAAGCCACCTGCGACAATCGAATGGGAATAAGTTTCCATTAATTAAAAAAGGCGCTTAGGCGCCTTTTTTATTGAGATAAATTTATTGCTGTTTGCCGTATAATCTAATGAAGTTTGATGTATTGCCATACACGATAAGATTTAATGATTAAGCTATATGCAACAAGTTAAACATAGCAAAGCCTAAGAGATACTCATGACGTTAGAAAACAAAGTCCATATCAGCCAAAAGCAGCAAAGGAGTCAGGCTAAGCCATTAACTGCTGAAGAGTTAGCGGTACGTGCAGCTCAAGATGAAAAGTGGATGCGAGTGGCTTTAGCGCTGGCGACTAAAGCTGAAGAATTAGGTGAGGTGCCTGTTGGGGCTGTCTTGGTCAAAGACGATGTGCTTATTGCATCAGGATTTAATTTAAGTATTACTGAGCATGATCCTAGTGCCCATGCTGAAATGCAGTGCATAAGAGCGGCAGGCAAAGTGCTTGAAAACTACCGTATGTTAGGCGCCACGTTGTACGTTACCTTAGAACCATGCCCAATGTGCGCAGGCGCGATGGTCCACAGTCGAATTGAACGAGTGGTCTTTGGTGCTAAAGATTTAAAAACGGGCGCGGCGGGGAGTGTGATAAACCTACTACAAGACACGCATTTTAATCATCAACTTAGCGTGGATTCAGGCGTATTAGCTGATGAATGCGCGAGCCAATTAAGTCAGTTTTTTAAGCGACGCCGAGAAGAGAAAAAAGCGTTAAAAAAACAATTAAAAACGCAATCAGACTTGTTGCTGCAAAAAGGCGAAGAATAGTTTTTGACGGTTAAGCATTTTGCGCTGCTTTAGCTTAATGATATTACGGCGGCGAGCGTTATTATTTCTTTTCATATTTCACCTGTTAACTTGTTGAAATCTGTTATTTAAAATCTATTCGTTAAAAGTTATTCGTTAAAAGTTATTCGTTAAAAGTTATTCGTTAAAGTCTCAGGCCGTAAAACCGATTGTGTTAAAACCTAAGATGTTAAAACCTAAGATGTTAAAACCTAAGATGTTAAAACATAAGCTATTAGAACATAAGCTATTAGAACATAAGGTATAAGTGAAGACATTAGAACGAATGTCTTATAACCCCCTGAATCTTTCTTTTAATTGCATCAGTAAAGCCCTGTCGCTTAACGTTAATGGCGAGTCAGGCGTTCTCATTCAGTAGGGCACTCAAACGTCAGTATCATGTCCTGACACTATTAATACCAAGTAATTATGAATGCTTTATTAAATGACACTTCTTGACGTGTGCATGAGTTTATTGCGCCGATGATTTAAGGAGCTCGTTAGGCTTATCATCTTGCTGCTCTTCGGTAGTCGATTCTTGCTCGCTTGCCTCTTTGGCTTTTGACTCCGCGAGCATCGCTTGTTCTTTATTTTGATTATCAACCCAAACTAAGGTGTCGTAATAACGACGGATATTATCAACATAATGGGCAGCTTCGTTGCCTCTTGCGTAACCATAACGAGTATTTTTGTAATACTTACGCTGCTGCAATAACGGTAAAACTTGTTTTACATCGCGCCATGCGCTGGGATCTTTCCCCATACCTTGAGTGATTTTACGTGCATCTTCAACATGACCTAAGCCAATATTATATGACGCAAGAGCAAACCAAATTCGCTGGCTATCAGGAATAGACTCAGGCAAACGATCGATCATTTTTTGTAAGTATATCGCGCCGCCTCGAATACTTTGTTCAGCATCAAGTCGATTATCGACACCAACAGAGCTTGCCGTTGGTTGGGTTAACATCATCATGCCACGGACACCCGTAGGAGAGCGGGCGTGCGGGTTCCAATGAGACTCTTGATAACCGGTTGCAGCAAGTTTACGCCAATCTAAATCGCCAGCATGCTTTTCAAATAGTGCTTGATACTCTGGTAACACATTGTCGATAGCACGAATAAAAGCACGAGTATCCACATAGTCAAAACGCTTTACGTGGCCAAAGTATTTTTCGTTAAGGTGCTCTAGGGTGCCATTACGTTTTTGAATGTGCCAAAAAGACAGTAATGAACTCAGTAAATAATCGCTGTTAACTGGTGGCAGTAACCACACCACTTGGGTTTTCTCATCAAGGACAATACCTGCACGTAGTTCAGGTAAGTAGCGTTGGTTGATCAGTAAGCTGTTGGAATCTGCAATGGTATAAAGCACTTCGCCTGAGGCGACCATTGAAAATAGCTCTTCATTGTCGCCATCAACAATTTGTTTCCAAGACAAGTTCGGGTTGGATTGCTTTAACTTAATTAAGGTATCGACCGCGGCAGACTCTGAGATAACGCTAATGTCACCTTGTAGATCATTAAAGTCTCGTGGTTTAAGGTTCCCTGACTTGTATATTAAGACTTGGTTGACTTCATATAATGTGGGACCGAGAAGAAACTGCTCACGTCGATTGTTAGTCGTTGTGATCGCTGCGGCCACAATATCAATGTCATTTTGGCGTAATGCTTCAAATAGCTGCTGACGATTATGGTAGGGCACCATTTCAAGAGGAACATTGAGATATTCAGCAAACTTAGCGGCCATTTCATAATCAAAGCCACTCTCACCTTGGTCTGAATTAAGGTAAGTTTGTGAGCCGTAAAGCGTCCCTACCTTTAACACGGTACGCTGCGGGAGCTGTTCAACATAGTCAGTGATAGTAATGTCAGCACGATGACAACCACTGAGTAAAAAGTTGATTGAAATGATAGAGACTATCGTTAAGAGTTTACTCATATCCCTCTTTGTTAAATCCGTTAATGATAAATAGTCTTGTTATGGCTGCGTATCGCTAGGCAAGATTAAGTGTTGCTTGCTCTGATATTGCGGCTAGTTTTATGCCTATATCGATGCTGGTTTGCTAATCAGATTGTCCATAACCTGAATTAACATAACAGCGTTAACCTTTACGGTATAAATATACTGTAGCAGTAGTTTTGTATTTCACCTAGTCTGCTGGTGGTAACTGTTAAAATATACGGTTGAATTTATTAGTAAATTCGAATTTAAAAAAATAAAATTATCATAATTTGTTGCTGAAATAATAACACGATATTCAGCAGTTTATTTTTGATTGTTTTCGTTAACGGGAAACACTGTTCTAGCAAGCCTTCTTAGGTGATTTATATAGTCTGATTCCCTATAATAGCGCCAATTCTTACCCTACCAATATAATCAATAAGGTGAATTGACGTGATTGAGATCATTCGCGGAGCCCCAGCACTTTCAGCTTTTAGAGTTCAAAAGCTTATGGAGGCCTGCGAAAGCGCAGCCCTTCCTGTTGAGCAAATTTACGCTGAGTATATCCATTTAGCCGATTTAAGTGACAAGCTTGATGATAAAGAGTATCAGCAGCTTGAAACGATTTTAACTTACGGGCCTGCTATCGAATCTCATGCGCCAGAAGGTTCGTTATTTTTTGTTACCCCTCGTCCTGGCACCATTTCTCCTTGGTCATCTAAAGCAACCGATATCGCTAAAAACTGTGGCTTAAGCAAAGTAAAACGCTTAGAACGTGGTGTAGCTTATTACGTTGCCGGTACCTCATTAACTACCGAACAACTTGAGCAAGTAAAAGGCTTAATCCATGATCGTATGGTTGAAGTGATTTTACCTGAGTTTGCCGCAGCATCAGTGTTATTTGAACGCACTGAGCCGCTACCGTTTAAGAGTATTAATATTCTTGCTGAAGGTCGCCGTGCATTAGAAGTTGCCAACGTAGAACTAGGTTTAGCCCTAGCAGAAGATGAAATTGATTACTTAGTCGATAACTTCGTACGTTTAAACCGTAACCCTAACGACATTGAATTAATGATGTTTGCTCAAGCAAACTCAGAGCATTGTCGTCATAAAATCTTTAATGCTGACTGGACTATTGACGGTGAAGTTCAGCCAAAATCATTATTTAAAATGATTAAAAACACCTTTGAGGTGACACCTGATAACGTGTTATCAGCATACAAAGATAACGCAGCCGTGATGAATGGCAGTGTGGCAGGGCGCTTCTTCCCAGATCAAGACGGTGTGTATAACTATCACACTGAGCCAATGCATATTTTGATGAAGGTTGAAACCCATAACCACCCAACAGCCATCAGCCCATACCCAGGTGCGGCAACAGGTTCAGGTGGTGAAATCCGTGATGAAGGCGCTACAGGTCGTGGCTCAAAACCTAAAGCGGGCTTAACTGGTTTTAGCGTATCAAACCTTAAAATCCCTGGTTTTGTACAGCCATGGGAAGGCGATTACGGCAAACCTAGCCGTATTGTTACTCCGTTAGAAATTATGACAGAAGGCCCATTAGGTGGCGCTGCTTTTAACAACGAATTTGGTCGTCCAGCACTTGTGGGTTACTTCCGTACTTACGAGCAAGAAGTATCAAGCCACAACGGTGTTGAAGTTCGTGGTTACCACAAGCCAATTATGCTTGCTGGTGGTTTAGGTAACATTCGTGAAGATCATGTTCAAAAAGGCGAAATCACCGTAGGCGCTAAGCTTATTGTTTTAGGTGGCCCAGCAATGAACATTGGTTTAGGTGGTGGTGCTGCTTCATCAATGGCATCAGGCCAATCTAGTGAAGATTTAGACTTTGCTTCAGTGCAACGTGAAAACCCAGAAATGGAACGCCGTTGTCAGGAAGTGATCGACCGCTGCTGGCAAATGGGTGATGACAACCCAATTCAATTTATTCACGATGTGGGCGCTGGCGGATTATCAAATGCCTTCCCTGAGCTTGTGAATGACGCTGACCGTGGCGCATTGTTTAACTTACGTAACGTGCCTTCAGACGAGCCAGGCATGAGCCCACTTGAGATTTGGTGTAATGAATCTCAAGAGCGTTATGTGTTATCTGTTGCGCCTGAAAACTTAGAAACCTTCAGACAGATTTGTGAGCGTGAACGTGCACCTTTTTCTGTAGTGGGTGACGCAACTGAAGAACAACATTTAACGCTCGAAGACAGCCATTTTGACAACAAGCCAATTGATTTACCGCTTGAAGTGCTATTAGGCAAGGCACCTAAAATGAGCCGTGATGTGGTGTCAGCTAAAGCTAAATCGCCAGCGCTTAATCAAGCAGAAATAAATGTAAAAGATGCGGTTTCTCGTATCCTACATTTACCAACGGTTGCAGATAAATCATTCCTTATCACCATTGGCGACCGTTCAGTGACGGGTTTAGTTAACCGTGACCAAATGGTTGGCCCTTGGCAGGTTCCAGTTGCCGATTGTGCTGTTACTGCGTCAAGCTTTGACAGCTACGCTGGTGAAGCTATGTCGATTGGTGAGCGTACACCGCTTGCACTACTTGATTTTGGCGCATCAGCGCGTATGGCTGTAGCAGAATCAATCTTAAACATTGCTGGTACTGATATTGGCTCATTCAAAGACATTAAATTGTCAGCTAACTGGATGTCAGCAGCAGGTCACCCAGGTGAAGATGCGGGTCTTTATGAAGCAGTAAAAGCTGTCGGTGAAGAACTTTGTCCAGAGCTTGAGTTAACTATCCCTGTGGGTAAAGACTCAATGTCGATGAAGACTGCGTGGAATGATGCAGGTCAAGACAAAACAGTCACATCGCCAATGTCGTTAGTTATAACTGCTTTTGGTGTGGTAAAAGACATTCGTCATACTGTTACACCAGAGCTTCGCACAAACAAAGGCGAAACTGAGCTGTTATTGGTTGATTTGGCCAAAGGTCAAAACCGTTTAGGCGGTTCTTGTTTAGCACAAGTATTCAGCCAACTGGGTGATGTTGCGCCAGATTTAGATGATGCTGCAAGCTTACGTGGATTCTTTGAAGTCATTCAGCCATTAGTGGCTGAGCAAAAAGTGATGGCTTACCATGACCGCAGTGACGGTGGCTTATTCACCACATTAGTGGAAATGGCATTTGCTGGTAACACTGGCCTAAATATCGATTTAGCAGCGCTTAAAGGTAACGACCTTGAACGTTTATTTAACGAAGAACTAGGTGCGGTTATCCAAGTGGCTAAAGCTGATAGCGCAGCGATTAAAGCGCAATTTGCCGCCGCTGGCGTTGATTGCCATAGTGTTGCGACATTAACGACCGACGATAACATCACAGTGGTTGACGGTGAACGTGCAGTATTCAGTGATTCGCGTGTATCGCTTCGTACTATGTGGTCAGAAACCACTTACCGTATGCAAGCCATGCGTGATAACCCAGAATGCGCCAAAGAAGAATTTGAGCTTAAACAGCAAGCTAAAGACCCAGGTCTAACAGTTAAATTAGGCTTTAACCCAAGTGAAGATGTAGCAGCACCTTATATCTTAAAAGGCGCAGCACCTAAGATGGCGATTATTCGTGAGCAAGGCGTTAACTCTCACGTTGAAATGGCAGCCGCATTTGACCGCGCAGGTTTTGAAAGCCGCGATGTTCATATGTCAGACATCTTATCGGGTCGCATTAGCCTTGAAGAGTTCCAAGGCCTAGTGGCTTGTGGCGGTTTCTCATACGGTGACGTATTAGGCGCGGGTGAAGGTTGGGCTAAATCAATCTTGTTCAACGAGCGTGCTCGCAGTGAGTTCTCTCAGTTCTTTGAGCGTGATGCAACATTAGCGCTGGGTGTTTGTAATGGTTGTCAGATGTTATCTAACCTGAAAGAAATCATTCCGGGCAGTGAGCATTGGCCACACTTTGTCCGTAACCGTTCAGAGCGTTTTGAAGCCCGTGCGAGTTTGGTTGAAGTGCAAAAGAGTCCTTCAATCTTCTTCGAAGGAATGGAAGGTTCACGCATGCCAATCGCCGTATCACACGGTGAAGGTCGCGCTGAATTTAAATCTGTTGAAGCATTAGCAGCAGCTGAAGCATCAGGTACAGTGGCACTGCGTTATGTTGACGGTAACGGTCAAATCGCAACGCAATACCCACAAAACCCGAATGGTTCGCCAAATGCTATTACTGCACTAACGACAACAGACGGTCGAGTAACCATCATGATGCCGCATCCAGAGCGTGTATTCAGAACCGTTGCTAACTCATGGCACCCAGACGAGTGGGCAGAAGACAGCCCATGGATGCGTATGTTCCGTAATGCGCGCGTTAAGTTAGGTTAAGTTTTACTTAAACCTCAACTGAGTTAACAGCAAAAAGGCGACCATTGGTCGCCTTTTTTATAGTTAGTTTAAATATTAGACACCTATTGGATTCTAATAAGGACTTTTAATACTCAGCGGTGCATATTTTCAGAATACTTTTCTCACAGTATTCATAATTTTTTAGAAAGAACTTTCTGCTTTTCTAGCTCGTACTCTTCCTGAGTAATTAGTTCTTCACTTAACCATCTTTTCAACTGTCTTAATTGATCCTCTTTGGTTTCCGAAACCAACTCCTTTTCTGATTCATTAGTTGGTATAGTTTTGCGGTAAGCATTTACGAGCTCAGGTGAATAACCCGATAAAAGTTGATTAATAACGGGATCCATTTTCGAGTCTACACTTGCCCATTTATTTAAGGCTAAGCCACCTTTACCGTTAAGGTGATATTCGGCATAAGCAATATTATCTAGTCCACGATATAGCCATAACTCTGCATGGTGCATGTACATAGCCATGTCCCAAGTTTTCAAAGCGGTGTAGTTCAAATGGTAGTCACAATAGTTTGGCATACTGTCTGTATAAACTTCTGTTGTTATTCCATGACGTTTAAAACCTTTTTGAACAACAGGCAAAAAGTCGTGAACGATCACTTTGGGGTTTTCTTCAATACATACGTGACTTACTTGCATTTTGGGGTCAAGCTGCTCGACATTGACACTTGTACAACCTGTTATAAGTAAAAAAACTAAACTAATTAGAACCTTATTCAAAGTTAACTCCATTTATTTTTCAAAGCATATCAATTGAAATTTATCATAATAACCTTAATTTATAGCATTGTGAGTTTTTATATCATTGATATAAATCATTTAATTATATGTTTTGAAGTCGTGGCGGTTCGCTCATACCCGACGAAAGGGAAACAACAGCATTTCCCTTCTCGACATCCCTTGCCGCCCCTACGAAATTGCTCTTAAAAGCGAGCAAGCCTCATGCTTATTCGAAAATAGCTAACACTTTAGATAGGCCATCCATGGCCAACTAAAGCTAGCCTGACGTCCTGTCAGGCTTACGCTATTTTCTTCAACGCATTTCAGCAATTTCTATGGGGATTTGTGGTACCCGCAGGTTTATTAGAATTAGCAAATGTTCCGAAATTTTTCTTAGGCTTTGAATGATACATTTAAATTAAGGTAAGCAAGAAAATCGCATGAGCCCAGACATGGCCTTTCTCGCACATCCATGTGCTTCAAGGCATTTAGTGCATCCTGTACTTAAGATGCCAGCTAGCTTTCGAGGGGAAGGGTCACTCTTTGTCATCTATGCCATCGTGACATTTGTAATTCCTATACATCAGACGCCCCATCGGAAGCGTTAGTGATTTTGGCAGCTTGCCGGGGCAGGCTGCAAAAGAAGGTTAAAGCTATGAAAACCCCTATCGAAAATTATGCGCTTTTCAGCATTTTTCGTCGGGGCTGCGGGGCGTAGCTCTTAGCGAAAAGTAAGAGGGAGTCGCAGTTCACTCCCTTTTAGTCTGGTGTGGGCTAAGCGCCACGACGTTAATCCAAACGAAGCTTGGAAAATACAGAAGTAAACAAGCCACCCACTATTAACCAATAACATAACGGCCTTTTACTGTGCACGCAAGTGAACAAACATGGCTGAACTATCGTGAACGTCTGAGGAAGTATTAAGTTAGCTAGATTTGATGGTATTTAGGTGTTTCAGCTTATTTTTGCCGATGTTAAGTCGTCACAAAGCTACCTATACTTAATATCGAAAGGAATGATTAGATAAAGTGCGGCGTTTGGTTAGTATCAGTCCATAAAGCATTAACAATGGGTGGCTACTTTTTTTCGCTACTTATTTTCGGTTTTAATATATATTATGCATCACTATCTAAGCACCTATGTAAAATACACTCAAAGAGAAGCAAATGCGGATTTACGGATATTTACGAGCATCTACCGCTGAACAAGACTCGAGTTGAGCTAAAGAGCAACTATCAGAATTTGCAAAGATCAGTTCTTATTTTGAAAACTATTTAGCAAATTATCCTAACAACACACTTACTCCATCGTTTAGGGGGACACTATGTCTAAAGTTGCCATAATCACAGGCGCTAGTCGTGGGATTGGTAAAACTATTGCTCATTACTTTGCTCAGGAAGGATACACTTTGGTGTTACTTTCCTTAAATAATGAAAACCTTGAGCAGGCTAAAGCAGAGCTCAAGTCACACTATTCATCATGCCTAGTTGAGACAATGCCAGTCGATTTCAATAACCCACCTGAAGTTGAAACTGCTATTACATCAATCATCAAAAAGCATGAAGAAATTGATACTCTGGTTAACAGTGCTGGCGTCTTGGCAGCTGGTAATACTGACCTTTCCTTAGCTAAACTTTCTGAGTTGGTAAACGTAAATCTATTATCTACAATCACTGCTTGTAATTTAGTAGCGGAGAAAATGAAACAGCAAGGCTACGGGGAAATATATAATATTGGCTCTACTGCTGGTTTGGTGCCAGTCTCTAAGATTGCAGCATATTCAGCGACAAAAGCCGCAATTGTTAGTTATAGCCAATCGCTATATCACGAACTTCTTCCTTTTGGGGTAAAGGTTTGTTGTTTATGCCCTAGTGTTGTAGATACCGATATGACTAATGATGGGCGTATTGATAATAAATTTAAAATTGAAACACAAGACCTAGCAAAAGCAATTAGATTTATTCGAAGCCTATCTCCAGGGGCTACTATAAGCTCACTATCCATAAGGTGTCGCATCATAGACCTAGAGTAGACCATTACAATAGATATAACGCTTTTTATACGAGTGATTAGCGGTATTTCTTTTGAGCCTTAAATATGAAATCAATAGTTTAATGAAAAACTAATAGATTAGATTGGTCTGTGTGGAATAAATTGGCAAAAAAGTTTTAAGGACACCAACTCAATACTTCATTTATATTGGTTTTTCTTCAGTAGTCCATGACTTCCGTTTAACCCATTGCCTGCCGCTGGGATGTTCAGAATGAACGGAATGTCGCGATTACTTGGTCAATGATGCTCCTTCATCATACTGACATTAATCATATCCTTATGGTTCAGATGTGAAAGATTGACCTTTTATGCAGATACAACTGCAATAAACGACATTCTTCATATAAACCAATAGGTTCCTGTAAGCTCTGCCAAAACAAATAACATCTATGTTAAGCGGCCCGTTCAGCATCCATGCCTCTCGCTCAAAGCGTTTCACACTGTGAAACTTCACTATGTTTTGGAAGTTCGCTGTTGCATCTACACTGGGATTATTTTTCTTCGATTTGACTGCATTCGTGACAATTTAAAGAGCTAAAAGACTCAATTTGGATTGAGGACGTTGAAGAAAATAGCGTGATGCTCACATGGATGTGAGCTTAGCTTTCGCGGTGCATGGATGCACCATCGGAAGCGTTAGCATTTTCGAATAAGTCTGAAGTTAGCAACAAACGAAGTTAAAAGCTGGATTAAATCCATATGGAAATCTTTCGCTTCTCAGAAAATTTCGCGATGGACGGCTGGGTGATGCAAGAGGGTATAGCTGTTGATATCCTCTTGCTCGGGGTGGGGGGGCGAAGCACCACGACGTTGACACAATCCAAACGAAGTTTGGAAAATACGGCTTACTTCAAGTAACTCTTTGATGAAGTGAAATAGTAACCCCTGTGTCTAAAGATACTTTTGAAACCAGTTTACTAACTCCAAGTTGACCTTGTCTTTGCTGTTTCTCAAGTAATGGTCATCAGAATATAGCACCAGTTTATGGGGAATATCATATTTGGTTAATGCATCAGCAAGTACAATGGATTGGTCCGCTGCAACACGTTTATCTTCGGTGCCGTGGATCAGTAAGATAGGTACATTGGGGGATAAATCATTGACCCAATTGATAACAGAGCGTTTCGATAACTCTGTATCTTTTTTGAGCCCATAATAAGGAATTCGTTTTTTATAAACATTTTCCATTTCTGGGCGTTCTAGTAACCCTTGTTGTAAATCTGATACGCCCGCAATTGTAGCAATTGCTTTGATGCCGCTTGCTTGTTTCATGGCTAAATGTGTCTGCATACCGCCGCGGCTGCCTCCGTACATGCCAATGCGCTGCGGATCTGCGCCTTTAATATTGGGGATTAAATCGAGTAGAGCAATAACGTCACTCACATCTTTTCCGCCAAATTCATCTTTAGCACTTGGCTGCTTAACATGAACTCCACGGTATTGACTCCCGATGATGACAAAGCCTTGCTCTACAATCGGAAATAATTCGTACATCATTGTGCCAAAGACAACACTGCCAAAGTTGCCGTTACCACCGCGGTTATAAATTAAAACGGGTAACTTAGCTTCAGGCTCTTTGGGTTTTATGACATAGCCCATCACCTCGGTATTATTTACCGTATACCTAAATGTGCTACAAGATAAATTCGCTTTAAAGTGATTGAACTTTTCTGTGCCAAACGTGGCATCAAATTGTGATAATGCTTTATTGAATTTGTGTTCAATTTTTAATTTCTTTCGATACTTTTCTTCCATGAATTTATGCCAAGTATCGTAGTCAGCAAAAATAGAACTAAAGCAATTTGTCTGATTACTGACGCTATCATCGTTAATTAACTTATTTGCTTGAGCGCTGAAGGAGGAGAATAAGAAGGTAAATAGAAGAAAATACTTTATCACGTGAACTCCATGTCTGTGATTAAACTGCTTTTGATGTGTATGTAATAGGCCAACTAACTTAAGTGATTGATAAGATTAAATCAACAGAGAGAATATGTTTAATAAATTCAAGTTTAATGGTTTTTCGAATGTTTCATTTGAATTGAGGTAAGCAAGAAAATCGCATGAGTCTGGCCACGGCCTTTTCTCGCACATCCATGTGCTTCAAGGCAGTTAGTGTATCCTGCACTTAAGATGCCAGCTAGCTTTCGAGGGGAAGGGTGACTCTTTGGCATCCATCCCATCGTGACATTCGTAATTCTCTATACATCAGACGCCCCATCGGAAGCGTTAGTGATTTTTATAGCTTACCGAAGCGGGCTGCAAAAGAAGGTTAACGCTGGATGATTCTCCGTTGGAAATTTTGCTGTTTAAATTTCGCCGGAGCGCTGAGGGATTGTTAAGGGGGACAAGCGCTTTCCCCCTTAGCTCTGGTGTGGGCGAAGCGCCACGACGTTGACCTTAATCCAAACGAAGTTTGGACAATTGGTCAAATCTCAGTCAAAAGTTGATCAACAGCTCAATATCAAACGTATGTTTGAATACTTCTTACTTTAAATAAAGAAAGTTTAGATATAGAAACTTGAGATAAAGAAAGACATCAATAAGGGGCATTAAAAAGCCCCTTAGAATCGAAACTCTAAAGGGCTAGTCAATGCTCTATGTTGCAAGTGATCTGCAAGAGCTGTTTTGCGCTAACAAAACATCAAGGGTAACGTCCAATAGCGTCAGCAAGCAATTGCATACTTATTCTATCTTTCGTTGTATTGCTGCTAATGGGTGTCTAAAGCTAAGACACAAACGAGAGCAACAATATAAAACGGTTTAGTACGCTTGGTACATTTCAACAAATACTTTTTTGTAGCTGTTGATGAAACGCTCAAATAATTTAGTCATGTGCTAAATCTCCACTCAGTAATATTAAAATTAGTAGAGTTGGGGATGCAACTTGATGTCCATTTTGTTCAAGTCCAATCGACCTTCTCTGAATACGAGGAGAATTCTATATTCTCCTTATAAAACACTCAAACGAAATAAATTAATCTTAGCTATTAGTATAACTTATCCGAAACTTAAGGTTTTTGTTGGTTTTAAATATTGTTTTTACATTTATCTTATTGATTTTTATTGTTATTTTTTATTGGGTGATATCTTTTTAGGTGTAGATAATCTAGGCCTTAAATGTTAAGTGTTTATTTTTTGCTTTAGGAGGGCTTTGATTAGTTTTAGGTGGTTTAGAGATGTTGATTTTACAAAAATGTAAACAAATCCCTAGCAGTTATTTGAGCTGGGGTCAACACCTAGTAAGTGGTACTTTGCGCCCATGCTCAAAACCCGTAAAAAACCACATTTTTATTGCTGAATATGTTGATTGGAGTCAAATTTCGGTGATATAAATTACAGGTCTACAGTATTTGATTTTTTATTTAAGTTCTTGATATTTAATGATTAATCATTATTGGTGGTTTTAGTTTTGTAGTGTTAAGTCACTTTTTGCGCTTAAGTGTGATAAACGTCTCATTTACGAGGTGTTTTAACAAGATAAACTACCCACGAGATTGAGATGAAATAAAGCTTGTGTTTAACAAGTTGTTAACGTGGCAATGTTGCTACTTAAAGTATTTTAAATTTTTTCCTGCAATGGCACTTGTTGTGATTGATGGGAATCATCATGGCATTTGGATGTACCGAGTAAGGAGTCGCCAATGATTATTGAAGAGGTTGTAGAGCTGTCACGATTGCAGTTCGCGCTAACAGCCATGTATCACTTTCTGTTTGTACCTTTAACCTTAGGTTTAGCCTTTATTTTGGCGATCATGGAGTCACTTTATGTGATGACTGATAATCAAATTTATAAAGATATGACTAAGTTCTGGGGTAAGTTGTTCGGGATTAACTTTGCACTCGGTGTGACAACCGGTTTAGCAATGGAATTCCAGTTTGGTACTAACTGGTCATATTTCTCACATTATGTGGGTGATATCTTTGGTGCCCCATTAGCAATTGAAGGCTTAATGGCATTCTTCTTAGAGTCTACTCTAGTGGGTATGTTCTTCTTCGGTTGGGATCGTTTCAGTAAGCGCCAACATTTAGCTGTAACTTGGTTAGTTGCTATTGGCTCTAACATGTCAGCGCTATGGATTTTGATCGCAAACGGTTGGATGCAAAACCCAGTTGGGTCAGTATTCAATTACGAAACAATGCGTATGGAAATGACTAGTTTTGCTGAAGTGGTATTTAACCCTGTAGCACAAGTTAAGTTCGTTCATACGGTTGCATCAGGTTATGTTGCCGGTGCAATGTTCGTTCTTGCAATTAGTTCATACTACATCCTTAAAGGCCGTGATTTACCATTTGCGCGTCGTTCATTTGCGATTGCAGCAAGTTTCGGTATGGCAGCGATTTTATCGGTTATCGTACTGGGCGATGAATCTGGCTATAAAGTAGGTGAAGTACAACGCGTTAAGTTAGCGGCAATTGAAGCAGAATGGCACACTGAGCCAGCTCCAGCTGCATTTACTGCGGTAGGTTTCCCGAATCAAGAAAAAATGGAAACTGACTTTGCCCTAAAAATCCCTTATGCGATGGGTATCATTGCTACGCGTTCTTTAGATGAGCAAGTCACAGGTATCATCGACTTAATTGATGAACATGAAGTGCACATTCGTAACGGTATGATTGCTTATTCATTCCTTGAAAGACTACGTGCAGGTGACGAAAGTCCACAATTACGTGAAGACTTTGAAGCGGTAAAAGGCGACTTAGGCTATGGCTTATTGTTGAAGCGTTATACTGAAAATGTAGTTGATGCGACAGAAGAGCAAATTAAAGCTGCTGCGAAAGACTCTATCCCTAACGTTGCGCCTATGTTCTGGTCATTCCGTGTGATGGTTGGTGCTGGTGTGATTATGTTATTCGTGTTTGCTGCGGCATTCTGGCAAAGCACGCGTCACAAGATTGAAGAAAAACCTTGGGTACTTAAAGCGGCGCTATACAGCTTACCACTACCTTGGATTGCGATTGAGTGTGGTTGGTTCGTGGCTGAGTACGGACGTCAACCTTGGACGATTTCAGAAGTGTTGCCGACCTTTATGTCTGCATCAAGTCTAACAACGTCTGATCTATGGTTCAGTATCATTTCTATCACTGTGTTCTACTCGATTCTATTAGTGATTGAATTGTTCTTAATGTTTAAGTTTGCTCGTCTTGGCCCATCAAGCCTTAAGACTGGTAGATATCATTTTGAAAACCAAGATGCTTAATCTGAGGACCTGATTATGTTTGATTATGAAATGCTAAGATTTATCTGGTGGGCTCTGGTTGGCGTATTGCTAGTTGGGTTTGCTGTGACAGATGGTTTTGATATGGGTGTGGGTGCGTTATTACCTATCATTGGTAAAGATGACACTGATCGCCGTATTATGATCAACACCATTGCTCCTCACTGGGATGGTAACCAAGTTTGGTTAATCACCGCTGGTGGTGCATTATTTGCTGCTTGGCCTATGGTTTACGGTGTATCTTTCTCTGGCTTCTATGTGGCTATGATGTTGGTACTGTTTGCGTTATTCCTACGTCCTGTTGGTTTTGATTACCGCTCAAAAATTGAAGATCCAAGATGGCGTAAGTCGTGGGATTGGGCGTTATTCGTTGGCGGATTTGTTCCACCACTGATTATCGGTGTTGCGTTTGGTAACTTACTCCAAGGCGTACCGTTTAATTTTGACGAATTTTTACGTGCGACATACCACGGTGGCTTAATTGGTTTATTAAACCCATTCGGTTTACTTGCTGGTTTAATCAGTGCATTAATGGTGATGATGCAAGGTGCATCATGGCTACAAATGAAAACTGAAGGTGAGCTACGTGTTCGTGCTGCTAAAGCGGCGCAAATTTGTGGCTTACTTGTGACGGTACTATTTGCTGCTGCAGGTGTTTGGTTAGTTAATGGTATTGATGGCTATGTTATTACTTCGGTAATTGACACTGCGGGCCCTTCAAACCCAACGACTAAAACCGTTGCTGTTGAAGCTGGTGCTTGGTTAGCTAACTACGATAAATACCCGCTAACAATGTTATTCCCTGTATTGGGTCTAGTTATGCCGATTCTTGTATTACTCGCTAGTCGTTTGAATCGTAGTGGCTTTGCATTCTTATTTAGCTCACTCGCTATTGCAGGTATTATCGTGACATGTGGCGCAGCAATGTTCCCGTTCATCATGCCTTCATCGCTTGATCCAAACGTGAGCTTAACGATGTGGGATGCCACAGCAAGTGAAATGACTCTGAACGTTATGACTTGGGCTGCGATTATCTTTGTACCTATCGTATTAAGCTACACCATTTGGACGTACTTCAAGATGTATGGTCGTCTAAACCGTGAGTTTATTGAAAAGAACAAAGCGTCACTTTATTAATTAAGGAGCCATTATGTGGTATTTCTCTTGGATACTAGGTGTATTACTAGCCTGTGCTTTTGGCATCATTAATGCGCTTTGGCTTGAAAACACTGAAAACTTAGATCGTATCAGCGAAGCTGATGCAAAAGATAAGTAAGTAATTTGAGCTGATAAAAAACCCTGCCATAGCGCAGGGTTTTTTATTGCTTTATTAACTCAATGAAGGCCAGCTGTTCATGTTAACTCTTAATAGGAACACTCTAAATCGCGAATTGATTATGGGTTAATTGCTTTTATTGATATTGAGCAGCAGTAATAAATTGGCCGAAACTTTCGCACCAAATAATGACGGTATTGTAATCGCCAACATCAATATCCTTTGTAATTGGCACTAAAAAATTATCGAAGGTTTTGACGTCAGCCACTTGCACCATAGAGGACTTAAGGCGGTTAAAGTCGGCTTCTGTTTCAACAAACTCTTTAGCAAGGTATACCTTAAAGTCAGGCCCAGGCGATAGCTTACCGTTTAAGGTAATGTAATCATCGCCAATCATCACTGTTCCTTCTCCCCAGTGCAGTGCATCGCTGTCTTTAAGGTCTCGAGTGAACTCTGCTGTGTAGCGTTGTTGGGTATCTAACGATGCGACTTTTTCACTTGAAGGCGCATCAGGCGCAGTTAAAATCGGTAAGGCATAAATGCCACCACCAAAACCAATAGCAAGAGCCAAAGTGTGAGATGCAAGAAGGGCTGCGAGAGTTCGTTTTTTCATATTGATTCCGTTTTTAACACCAGGGACTAACATCAAATACACTGTGTGTTAGGCTGTTTGTTCAAATAAAAAAGGCATGTACCTATGGGACATGCCTTTATAAAGACCTGAGTTATCAGGATATTATTTCAAAGAAACGCATTAGATTTTAAAGAAATTAATTTTAGTATTCAGTTCGCTGGCAAGAGAACTGAGTCCATCAGCCACATCGACGGTTTCGCTAGCGCGTTCTTGTCCTTCGTTTGCGAGTGTCGATATTTGATGTAGGTTACGGGTGATTTCGTCAGCGACTGCACTTTGCTGCTCTGTTGCACTCGCAATGCTGCTAGTGAAGGTGGCAAGCTCACCAATACTTACGGTGATTTGGCTTAACTGTTCGCTGGTCTCAAAGCCTTGCTCTGCCGATTCAGTGCCGAGTCTATGGCTGTCTGACATTTGCTGGCTGGTAACCTTAACTTGCGCTTGCAGTTGGCCAATGGTTTTACTGATTTCGGAAATCGAACTTTGCGTGCGCTGTGCTAACGATCTTACTTCGTCAGCGACAACCGCAAAACCTCGTCCTTGCTCGCCTGCTCGAGCAGCTTCAATAGCAGCATTTAGTGCGAGCAAATTAGTTTGCTCGGCAATACTATTAATCACTTCTGTGACCTGATTAATCGCTTCACTCTCTTTACTGACATTTTCAATGTTATCTTGGCTTTCATTAAGCTGGGTTTTAAGCGCATTCAGCGACTCAACAACGTCAGTAAGCTGCTTATGACCGCTACGAGAGGATTGATCCACTTGTTGGCTCTTGACTGCCCCTTCGTTCGAGTGACTAGCAACATCTCGAATAGAAGCTGACATCTCTTCAATTGCTGTGGCAATTTGGTTCGTTTGCATCATTAACGATGCCGATTCATCGCCATTTAACCTTGCCATCTCTTGGGCTTTTTGAGCCTGTGACTCAAGGGTCTCTACTGAGTGCTGCAGCGAGAAAATCAGCTCTTTTAAGTTGTTTGACATGTCGGCAGCACTGAGCGTAATTAAATCTATTTCGTTCTTGCTATTAGGATCACTGACTTCAAATTGCTGGGATAAATCACCTTTACCTAAGGCTTTCAGTTGTTGCTGGAAACGCTGCAAAGGCGCTAATGCTTTTATTTGCAGAGCAGCTAATAACCCACTTATTAGCAGTATCCCTAACACGGCAACACCAGTGGTAATATACAAGAGTTGTAGGCTCTCATTATTAAGCTCAGCGGTTTGAGTTAATCCGATTAATGTCCAGTTCCACCCCGGTATATTGATACTGTTAGCAAACATTTGCTGTTGTTGGTGGTTAACGTATTCAACGCTTTGGTGGCGGCCCAATAATTGGTTGATGTCTAGGCCATTTAATATGTCGCTATTTAATGCTTCACCCGTGGCGAAGTTGGGATGCGAAATCAGTCGTTGGTCATTGTTGCGCACCAACATGTAATGACCCGTTTCTTCAACTTTGAGATTATTAATTGTCTTTTGCAGTTCGGAAATTGAGTCGGTGATATCAAAACCAATATACAAAATACCGATGACTTCATTGCTAGCATTTTTGATTGGTCGGTAAACGGTCATGTAGTCTTTACCAAATAGTTTGGCGTAACCTTCATATTCATTACCGTTTATCAGTGTTTGGTAGCCTGGGTGGCTACTACCTAGGTAAGTTGCCAATGCCCGTTTACCATCGGCTTTTTTCAGTGAAGTCGAAATACGAAGAAAGTCATCGCCGTCTTTTACAAAAATGGTGGCTGTGCCGCCAGTTAAGTTTGAAAAACGATCTACTTTACTTTTAGTGGCGTTAATTTGCTCTTTTTCATGTACTAGGGCAGGTGTTTGAGTGCTGTAAACTCTGACGGTGCGATCTGGTTTGTGAAAGTTTCCAGGGTACATTGCACGTAGTATGTCGGCATTACGGCGGGCTAGGGCAAGTAAGCTTGTGTACTGCAGCTCAATTAGCGCTGCATTGCTCTGCATTTGCTCGTTCATCGAGTCGATGGCTTTTTCTTTTAATACGTTTGATGAGCTGAAATATGACACGGAAGAAATGATGCTGAAGACTAAAACCGTCAGCGCTAAAGAAAAGTACGTTATTTGTTTTGTTAGAGACCAACTTCGATAGTTCATTTGATAGTTTCCGAATTAAAGGTCACTCCAATCTAGAGCAAATAATGCCAAGATGACTTGATTGAGATCATGTCTAGATTGAGTAAATTCGTGAATGTGTAATTGGCGATTCTATAATAAAAAACGACGCATTAATGCGTCGTTTTTTGTTGGTTAGTAGTTGATTATATTAAACTTGTACGGGCGACAATATTTCAGAATTATGTTGTTTTTTCTTCATTAAAATAAGGTACATGGTGGGTACCCAAATAAGTGACAGCATAGTGGTTAGTAATGTGCCGCCCGCAATTGCAATGGCAAAGGGTGGCCAGAATCCACCGCCAGCAATGATCAAGGGTAAAAAGCCGCCAATGGTGGTGATAGTGGTTGAGCCAATGTGTCTGCCACAGCCACTCACTAAGGCAATAATGGTGTCTTTATTGCCTAACCGAGCCTCTGGTACGTCTTCTAATTCAGCTAAAATCACAATAGCAGCGTTAATTGCCAGACCCATTAGGCCCAATAAGCCAATGATGACGGTAAAGCCGAACGGATAACCAAACAGGTAAACGGCTAGTAAGCCAAGCCCTGCAGACTGGAAGGCACTGAGTAAGATAATGGCGGTTAATCTGAATGAGTTAAACGATAACACTACAGTGGCCAATAGCAGGGTCACTACCGCGACGATATTGGACAGTAAATTACCAACGGCTTCGTCTCGTTTGGCACTTTCACCACCAATTTCAAGATGATAACCAGACGGTAACTCAATTTGTTCTAACCTTCTTTTAACGTCATTAAGCACCTTACCGGGCAAAACCCCACTGACAATGTATGCTTCTATTGTGTTCACTCGCTCGCCGTTACGGCGAGGAATACCGCCACGACTCACATTAATTTGGTTTTGTGATACTGCTGAAAGCGGGATGGTGTCTCCTTGGCTAGAGACTAAGTTAAGCTCTGCTAGACGCGTTGCTTCTTCTCTAGACGTATCAGCAAGCCTAACTCGAACAGGTAATGATTCCGTTTGCTCTAAAATACTGCCGCCAATAATACCTGTGGTCGCCATTTCTATTTGCTTAGCGATATCAGATAAACTGAGACCACTCATTAAGCTGGCATCTTCGTTTATTTGTAACCAGACTTTAGGTGATCCTGCACTCAAGGTGGCACGGGTATGAATCACATCCTCTGTGTCCATCAGTAAGCCACGGGCTTGCTCGCCTAACTGGTTTAATGTATCCAATGACGGGCCATAGATCCGCAGTTCTACTGGTGCATTAAATGGTGGGCCTTGTTCAAGCTTTCTGACCAAGATTTGTGCCTGAGGGAAGTCAGCATCAAATTCTTGTTGCAGCGATAAAATCAATCTATTGGCAGCGTTAAAATCAGTGACTTTCACCATAGCTTGAGCATAGTTTGTTGCCCCTTGCTGACGTTGGGTAGGGTTGTAATAAAACGAAGGTGTATTACCGCCAACCACCCAAGTGATCATTTCAACATCGTCAATCGACTCAAGACGTTCATCAATGCTTTTAACTTGTTTGAGGGTGTTATCTAGGCTGACATGAGGCGCTAAATAGACTTCAATTTGGAACATATCTCGGTCTGAAGGCGGAAAGAATTGCTCGGTCATTTTAGTCGAAGCATAAAAGCCCGATACCGGTAATATTCCGATGAGTATGGCTGTGAGTAAGGGTTTTGATAAGCCAAAGCGTAAACTGACTTTAAAAGCGTGTCCTAGGCGGGGAAAGGCCATGCCTTTTTGGTACCAAGCCATGGACTCGTTATCTTGACTAAAGCGTCCCGCAAGGCCTGCAATAATCGTGTGAGAAATGAGGTAAGACCCTAACAAAGCGAACATGACTGAAATAGCAATGCCACCAACAAACTCACCAGCAGCGCCAGGCATGAGTACAATTGGCGCAAAAGCTAACATCGTGGTGATAGTAGAGCCTGCTAAAGGCAACCAAAGGTGATGCAAGGTTTTACTAACAGCCTCAAGCTTGGTTAGCCCTTGCTTGCGGCGCTGGGCAATGGCATCGACAATCACAATGGCGTTATCGACCATGTTCCCAAGAGCAACCACTAAGCCTGTGACTGACATTTGATGGATGGGTAAGCCGGTGTATTTCATGCAAGCAAGGGTGAAGAGCGCAGTTAGCGGTAGTGATAGGGCCACAATAACGGCGTTACGCAGCCCGAGTGTTAACATAAGTACAAAAAGAATGATCAAAAATCCTTGGATCAGATTGATGACTAAGTCGCCAAGACGAACACTGGTATAACCTTGTTGATCAAATAGCCATTGCACATCAATGTTGGCAGGCAGGTTTGCACTATAGCTTTCAACTACCTGACTCACTTGAGCTTGCCATTTATCAACACGGTTATTATCAATCATACGTGCCGACACTAGTACCCCAGGTTCGCCATTAATTAATGCGATGCTGGTTGCAGGGGTTTTCGGTTGACGACTGACATTCGCCACGTCACCAAGGCGAATAATCTGGCCGCTTGCATCAATTTTTAGCGGTACTTCGCTGACCCGAGTAATGGAATCTAGCTCACCTGATACCTCAATTAAGGCTTTAAATGTGGCGTTATTGATTTCACCTGCTGAAATTTTACTGTCAGCGTTTGACAGAATGCTTGCAATGCTTGCTGGGGTTAACTTGAGTTGGCTGATTTTATTGCCATCAAGTTCTACTAATATTTCTTCATCAGGTGTGCCTGATAATTTTACAAAATCAGTGCCGTTTAATACCCGAAGCTTGCTTTGTAACTCTTTAGCGTAGCGGTTTAGCACATCAGTACGGATGGGGGCGTCGCTGTTCCATACCAAGCCTAAAATGGCTGTGTTGGCATAGCCTGTTTGATCGTCCAATAAACTATTTTGCGCCGATGTGGGCAGTTGATATTTACTGTCTGCAATGAGATCTCGGGCTCTAGACCATACGGGAGCAGTATCAAGTACCGTGTCTTTTAACTCCAATTGAATCACTGAAATGCCAGGACGGGAAGTGGATTGAACCAGCTTTAGCTCTTCTAGGCGGCGCAGCTCATTTTCTAATACTTCAGTGACTAACGCTTCGACACGTTCAGCTGAAGCGCCAGGGTACTGGGTAATAACCGAAGCAAAGCGATTGGTTATGGTGGGATCTTCTGTGCGAGGCAAACTACTAATAGCGCCTAAACCAGCCACCAATAGTAATGCAATCATAAGACTTGCGAGTCTGCCGTTTTCGACAAAGGCCTTAATCATAATGACCTCGCCACAGTCTCAGAAGTGGATTTACACGCTGTCCTACCACCAGTTTATGCAAGCCTTGAGTAATAATTACATCGTCTTTTTGAATTGCACCATTGATGTAAGCTTGTTTTTCTGTGGTATATAAAATATCAACGTCTCGGCGTTCTATTCGGGCTTGTCCTTGTTCATTTTTCGTGACTACAAAGACATTCCATAAGCCTCTAACACCGTCGGTAAGCGATGATATTGGCACCCAATATCCCGCATCAGCGATTTGCTGTTGATACTCAAGGTAGGCAATTTCGCCATTAATCACTTGGCTATTGTTGGGTAAGTCGATACGTAATTGAACAGTACGAGTGACAGGGTCTATTTCGGCGCTGATACCAGCGATTAAGCCTTTATGGGTTTGGTCTCCAATGCGAATATCAACGACTTGATTTGATTCAAGCGTTTGAGCGACGCTATGGGGAACACCAATATAGGCTTGCTGTTGATTTGTGCCGATTAAGGTAAATACTGGGCTACCTAACGCGATCACTTCACCTAAATTATGATGACGTTTGCTGATGGTGCCATTAAATGGAGCGACTAATGTTGATTTCTCAAGTTTAAGTTCTGTGGCGTATAGCGAGGCTTTAAGGCGTTTTTGATTGGCTAAAAGACTAGCGACTTGCTGCTGGGTTTCATCGAATTGCTGCTCAGAAACATACTGCTTTTTTTTGAGCTCAATGGAGCGTTCCAAGTTACTTTGGGCTAAATCTAAATCCGCTTGGGTTTGTTGCAGTGATGCACTTAATTGTTGCTGCTCAGCTTCAAGTAATTGGGTGTTTAAGGTGGCAAGCTTTTGCCCTTTAATCACAGCATCACCGCTGTCGACGATAATGTCACTTAGCTTGCCTGCAAGTTCAAATCCTACACCTGTGGTATCAGCTGAGCGGACAGTGCCTGTGTAACTTTGCTGATGTTGATAACTTGAATTAAACCGTAAGGGTTGGGTGATGACATTCGGCACAGCCACAGAAGGCGTTGGGATGGTTTCATCATTGCCGCAACCACTTAGCAGCAAAAATGAAATGACAATACTGAGTGCGGATAATGAACGCGTCGCTGTTTTCATGGGAACATTCCTATTGCTAATGCAACTTCCAAGGCAAATCATAGCTATTGTATTGACCTGCGAATGACATCTGTGTGATGCTCAATAATTAAAACTAGACTGTCTAGTCCATTTTAGGCTTAGTTTATGGTCAAAAAACTAGACTGTCCAGTCTAATTTGTGATTAAATGTTATCGTTGTTGTTTAGTTGTAAAGCGATAACGTGCGCCTGTTGAGACAAAAAAGAAGAGTTTATGAGCAAAATTTCTGATATTCCAGTGACATGTAATCATGACTTGCCGCGAACAAGAAGTGAGCAAAAAAAAGCAACGATACTGCAATCGGCCATTGAGCTTTTTTGTGTTCAAGGCTTTCCGAGCACCAGTATGGATATGGTGGCGAAGAAGGCAGGCGTATCAAAGCAAACGGTTTATTCTCACTATGGCTCTAAAGATGAGTTGTTTATTGCTGCTATCGAATCTAAATGTGTTGTTCATCAGTTAACGGGCAACTTACTAGAAGACGCAACAAATCCTGAAAATACAATTCGTACCTTTGCGCACCAGTTTGGCGAGCTAATCATTAGTGATGAAGTCGTTGCTGTATTTAAAACCTGTTTGGCTCATGCTGAAACTCACCCGAATTTATCCAAGCTTTATTTTGATGCTGGCCCAAAACACATATTGGGCTTATTAAGTGAGTACTTGGGTGAAGTCAACAAACAAGACGTTTTTTATTTTGAAAAGCCGCATGATTGTGCCGTGAGGTTATGTTTAATGTTGTTTGGTGAGGTAAAGCTTCGACTAGAGCTAGGCTTAGATGTGAGCGATTTAATTGTAGATCGAGAGCAATATATAAACGATAGCGTTAACCTATTTTTAACGGCTCACCGTATTTAAGATTTGAATGTAAATCAGTGCTTTTGTGTCATGCTAAAACTGTGTAATATCTCATAATATATTGAAATTGTGATCCAAATTGGTAGTGCCTTGGTATTACCTTTTGCTATTGAGTATTAATCATTTCGACCACAATAATAATGAGAAAGGAAGCAGTTAATGAAAGTTATTCCAAGCTTGTTCCAGGCTAATCAGCTTGACGTAAGTTCTGTTAAAAAAGTGGTTAAGTTAACAGCGCTTGCTGGACTTCTCCTTGCTCCTCAAGTTATCGCGAGAGATTACTCCCCGTTTAAGTTTCATGTCTCGCGCACTTCCACAGACTCAGCCCAAGTGGGTGACACTAACGCTGAGTTACAACGTGATGTTTGGCGCTTAAAGTTATCGGGTGCGATGCCAATCAACAAAGAGTGGATGATCGGCGCTAATATTGGTTATGACAATTTAGATTATGGCTTTAAAAACATCGATAGCGGTGTGTTGAACGGCCAAGTCACGCCTTGGAGTTCAATCAATAAATACAGTGCGGGTTTGTCACTGATTTACCGTCCAAATCAGAATTGGATGTTTATGGTTGCGCCTAAGCTGCAATATGCTTATGCCAATACCGCATCATCTTCAGATGCACAAAGCTATGGTGTAGTTGGCTCGGCGATGTATCGTTTTGAGTCTGGCAACATGCTCGGCTTTGGTGTGGCATATCTTAATGATATTTCAGAAGTTAAAACCGTACCTTACATTGCCGTTCGCTGGAAAATTACTGATAAGTTAACGCTAGGTAACCCCTTTGAAGCGGGCTTTAGTGGACCTGCTGGTCTTGAGTTGACTTATAATTTGAATGAAAAGTGGGATTTTGGTTTAGGGACATCTCGACGCACAGAGCGCTTTTTGATTTCAGATGCTGAGCAAACCATTGAAGTGGAAGAGTGGGTGAGCTTTTTAAGAGCGGGCTGGAATATCAGTGATAAAGCGACAGTGAATGCTTATGGCGGTTACTTCTTTAACAGTGAAATGGAGTTAAGTCAGCCTGAAGTGACTGATGAGCTAGAAAATCAAGCAGCTATTGGTTTAGCGTTCGATATTAAGTTTTAATCAGTCAACAATTAGATTGTTGTGATAAACAAAAAAGCGATCTAATAGTCGCTTTTTGATATTTATTTTTAGACTCTGATTATTAGCATAATCAATTGTTATATAGGAACTTTAATGTGCAAATGGATTTGTATTTTAATCTTGGTAACTTCGTTTAACGCCTTTGCCAAAGACAAATCATACTCAAGTTTTTGCGAACCAGTAAATGAGTACCTGACCTCAAAAAGATTAGAGTTAACATGGTCAAAAAATGACTGGGACTCTATCAAAAGAGATACTCCATTTTCTATTAAAGTATTTAACTCAGTCATTCCTGTTATTGATCTGACTGATTTCACACTACTAGAGCCATTTCCTGAAAACACTTGGTTTTTTGGTTCAGAAGATAAAGGTATTGCATTTTTAATTACAGTGGATAGAGATGGACAGAAGAAACTCAATGAAATTAATAGTTCTCCATTGGGTCCTAAAATCATAGAGATATTAAATCATGAGCAACGTCAAAAGTTAGAAATGTTTTATCAAAATACAGTTCATGACATTGTTCGTAAAGGTTATGAAATTACACCATCAATACTCCAGTGCGATAAAATTGTTGACGAAGAAAGCTTTAAAAAAACCGTAGATGTTAATTGGTTTGAAAATTGGCAGACGTTGTTTATTAAGAATGCCGCATTTAACAGAGACACAGACTTTGTTTACGACATTAATGGCAAAGACTATGGTGTATTAGGGAAAAATAGTTTCAGTATTATCGTCAAGGAAAGTGATTATAGGCTTACAATTTATGCAAATTTTGAAGATTCTGCGGTCGTCAGACAGCACTTTTTTAACTTCATGCATGCTATCAAACATAAAGAATATAATTTGGTTGATTGGAATTATTTTGGAAAAGAAGAACCAAAACCTTTAACTCTTGAGCCTTAATGTCAGAGTTTCTATCTAATTTTACAACTGGCTAAATTTTATTTGTACAAGTATGAAAATACCATCTAAAAATATTTTTTTAGCTTGGTAATAGATATTCTTATCTTAAAACGAGAAAGCCTTACATCTGCATGAAAGGCTTATAATACCAATCTATCGATAGACTATTTAGCCAACATCTTTTTACGTAAACTTTTTTGTGCAGGGTCGTCGCCTAACCAAATCTTCAGCAGTGCTTGTCTAAACGCTTCGCCTTCAATAGTGGCTTGTGCAATGCCGTTTTTAACACTGGTAACGCCAGCACCTTTATGAGTAACAAAGGTAAATTGATCTCCTTTGCTGACTTCTTCAGTAAATAGGCCCATAAACTGAGTGATTTCAGCTTGTATTGGACTAATGTCACCGTCAGTTGCGCTATCAAACCCTTCGTTTATGGCATCGACCATTTTATCTGAGGTGATCATACCTGAGGTGATGTTAAGGCGAACAACTGCTATTGGTTGCGCTAATACAGACGTTAAATCGGTTGCTGGCGTGGCGATGTAAAGACTGCCAACATACAAATCCATAAAGAATTTACTGCGTACACCTGCGCCATTTAATGCAAGAGAATGCTCTGCGATTGTCAGGTTATCTTCAAGTTCGACACCTGATACGGTTTTAGCTTGTACTAGCGTCGATGAAAATAAACTTGTTGAAAGAACAGCGGTTAGAGCGATTGTTGAAAATGCTTTCATAGAGGACTCATTTTATAATTGTATTGATAGGGCCTGTTGATCTTTGCTGGTTAAGTTTTGTTCGAAATAAAAGTGTTTTAATTAAGGCGGATGGATTGATGCCTAGTCATCTAAGCACTTCTTTTAAAAAAAAGATTCATCCAACAAAGAGTAAAACACTTTTAGTCGAACCCTTTGGGCTGCGTTTGTTGTCCATTTTTACTGCTTTATCGACTTTTTATGTAGAATAACTACACCACAAAGTCTCTGCCTTGTATAAATGGATAACAATTCGCTGCAAAAATAACCTTGAAAGATCAACAGGCCCTTGCCACGTTGATAAGTTTGAGTAAACGTGGCTAATCGGTTTTTAGCTGCGCATCCCTAGCTTATATTGTCCATTTTGTTCAAACATGATTGCTTGTTTTTTCTTGGGAGCAATCAGGATTGGACCGTCATCGAAAAACAAAAATGCTTTCCAATTACGGGCAAACACCGCCCAAGTGGTTTCAATAATTTGATATTTTTCGTAGCAGAAGAATACTTGGGTATCGTCGTCCCAATCGATAAATTCAGCGATAGGTTCTAGTAGCGTATTGTCATCTGAATCCCAAGCTGATTGCCAATGTTCAGTTTGTTTCCAAGCGTCTTGTTTGGCCGCCCAGTCACCTTTAGAGAATAATTCAGCACGATTACACTTATTACTTATCCATTGATTCCAGACAGTCATTGCACTCTTATCGGTAAGTGGCTTGATTAACGCTTTATCTGTATCTAACACAGGTAAATCTTTATGGTTAAAAATCCACTTGCGCTTGTATGCATCTAATGGGATGTAAGTGTGTGCCAAAAATAGCTCCTAGGTTTGAAAGAGATGGGTCTGCATTAAGACTGGGATTATAACGACTCGGTCATCATAGTGCTAGGGCTGTAGGGAAGGGTTATATTAATACAACAAGAAAGCTTGATGCGCAGCACTCACGGGGGAGTGTAGAGCGCCGCGCACCAAACTTTTAAACTCTAAATCGTCTGATCAGCGAATGAAAAATGCCGATAGTGTTTTCAAGTGATTCACTGGCTGTAAGCGACTTATTCGCTGCATTGGCTGTTTCAGATGCGCCGTCTGCGATATCGATAATCTGTTGGTTAATGTGTTCGGCCACGGCGCTTTGTTCTTCGGCAGCAGAGGACATTTGAAAGGTCATATCGGTAATATTAACCACCGCATCTTTAATTTCATTCAGGGCATTACGGGTATTTTCAACGACTTCCACACCGTGTTTTGCTGCAAGCTCACCTTGGGTCGACATTTCTACAGCGCTGGTAGTTCTTTGTGATAGCTGGTTAATGACGCTGTGAATTTGGTCGGTTGATTCGCGAGTTTTTAATGCAAGGGCGCGGACTTTATCTGCAACCACACTAAAGCCGCGACCTTGCTCACCCGCCCGAGCCGCTTCAATAGCAGCATTTAACGCTAATAGGTTGGTTTGATCTGCAATGGATGAAATGAGATTAGCGGCTTGACCGATTTCAGCGGTTGAGTCAGCTAATTCCTTAACGGTAACAGCAATACTGTCGACGGTATGACTGAGTTGATGAATTGATGACAAGGATTCATCAGCCAGCTTTGAACCTGCATCCACAAATTGAATGGCGTTTTCAGCGCTATGAGAGTTTTCCTCAATTTTTTGGGCGACTTCTTGAATCGCTTGAGACATTTCGGTGATAGCTGAAGCAATCTGTTGTGTGGCAATACCTTGTTGTTCTACGGAGGTCTGAGTTACGGCGACTTGGGTTTTACTGATATTGGAGATGTCACCTAAACCCGAAACCGACTCGTTAATGCGAGTTAACGCAGTGCGGCACCTTGCCATTTCGCTGATAAAGGCAAGCTTTGCTTGAGCACTCATGCCGACATCGTCAAAGTAGGTTTGGGCTACGGTAGCGTCTGCGAACGATTTAGGGCTGATATCCAGTAGGTGCTGCCAATGACCGGCTTGTTGTTTAAGACTCCATAAGCTGCTAAGCAAAGCTGTTGCCAGCGTTGCAAATAACCCAGTGTGATTGCCTTGAAAGCCGAAGTATCCCATCAGCGCTAGGCTAGGTAGAACAATTGGCAGTATCTTTGCCGTATGATGACTTAGCTGAGTCATTAAAGGGGCTGCTGATTTCCCTGCGAGAATCCGTGAATAAGCCTTAGTCGCTCGCTGTTTTTCTGATGGTTCGGCGCTAACTCGAACTGACTCATAACCCACTAAGGTTTTGCCATCATATACTGGGGTGACAAACGCGCTGACCCAATAGTAATCGCCATTTTTGCGGCGGTTTTTAACTAGCCCCATCCACACTTTTCCTGCTTTAAGTGTCTTCCACATGGTGGCGAAAACGGCTGCTGGCATATCTGGGTGGCGAACTAGGTTGTGCGGTTTACCAATGAGCTCTTCGCGGCTATAACCACTGGTATCGATAAAAGCTTGGTTGCAATGGGTAATAATCCCTTTGGGATCGGTACTGGAAACGAGTGGGGTATCTGATGGAAATAAATATTCTTTATTGCTTGCAGTATGACTGTTCATAGTTCTTCTTATTATTAACTGCTGATGTCGCAAAAATGAGCTAAATGTGATATTTATCTCAAAGTGTGTCAAGAATGTAATGCAAACTTAATGAGATTTAAAGTGGCTAAAACAACTGCTTAGAGGTATTTTTTAGGAGGATATGCTAAGGAGTATAAAAACCTTAATTTAAACAAGTGTTTAAACGGGATTAATGAACAATTGAGTTAATGTTAGGTGATACAATTTGTTGCAGGTTTTTTGCGTGGGCTAGCGTTAAATTTAAGGTTTTCAGTTTGTTATGAGCATAAAAAAGCCCTGCAAAATATAAGCAGGGCTAGATAGTATCTTTATTGCTAAGTCATAATGCCGTCAGACTTACAAACCATTTTGGTATTGCAGATGAGTAGACTCTGGCACCATTTTGGCTAACGTATCACTGGCATTACGTTGCCCATCGAGTAAGGCTTCAAATTGCTTAATGAGCGCCATTTTATCAGGTGATTCTCTATCGCCAGCACCAATATTGGTTAGATCAATCATAAAGCCATCAAACATATGGCTTAAATCTTCAATAATGTCAGTATTTAAAAATTGATCTTGATTATAAATACTTGGGTAACCTGCTTTTTGTTTATCAATGGCAAAGGAGTCGCCTTTCAGGTTTTTGATGCTAGTTGATTTGTCACAGGACAACATACAGCCATTATCAATTCTTGGCTTTTCACAGCCAACACTTTGCTGGAAGAAACACTGACGGCTAGCCATTAATAAAATTGGATGATAAATACTGTAGAGCATCTTAAAGTTATTTGGTCTGGCTATTTGCATAATTTGTTGGCGATTGATTTCGTTTGAAATAAAGGCGCCGCTGCACTCAAAGCCTTCTTGTAATGCTAATAGTGCATATGAATTAGTCGTATTTAGGAAGGGCCCAGCAATCCACTTAATGCCTAATCGATTAGCATGATAAGCGATACCAGTATTGTTCGTAACGATTAACGGCGGCTTCACGTGCTCAAGAATATTCAATGCGACATCGTAATCTTTACCAATTAGCACAGGCGGGAACCAAGGTATTAGACGAGGATTTTGCTGTAAAAAGTCGACATACTTGGTGCAACCACGTTTATAAGCATCGGGTAATTTAAAATAAATATCCCCGTCAGTGATGTTGGCTAAATCTGCGTCGGCTTCATCACAAATCAACATTGAAAGCGCCGGCTTTTGGCCTTCAGGTTTTGGGTGGCGTGCAAGCTTTGGCAATTCCACTTCTGGGATGACTTCAATACCATCGTTCAAATAAGCTAATAACTCATTTTTCAGCGTGGTGATTTCACGATAAGGGATACTCATGCCATCAGTGAGATCTTGGGTGTTTAACTCGACTAAATCATAGTTGGCGTTATTAATATTTTTAAAGCGCTTTTCAATGGCTTCTTGATCAACGCTTAACTTTTCACTTGGACGCATTAAACTGGTTGAACTCAACACAATTGTCTTCGAGTCAATATCACTTAAATCACTGCTATTTTGCTCAGTGGTTACTGTCAATGTTAAGGGCTTTTCTTGTTCGCTGGCAAACGTTAACTTGAGTTTAATTTTTTCAATACTCAAATGCGCAATTTTGTCATCGACCGAGGCATTGATTTGTTTTTTATCCACTTGCAATTGTTGCTGTGCGTCATGGATTTGGACTACTGAAATCGATTCGCCTTTTTCGGCTTTAAGCTTATCGACCAAGTGATTTTTAGAGTTATCACGAGGGTTATCAATAAACATCGATTGGTTTAAGTCACCACGTAAAAATGCATTGGTGAAATCACGGTTAAAGACTTTATAAAGTCGCTCGCCATCTTGGGTGAGTTCTCCGGTTTCTATATAGCCATCGATTTGCTTACGGAAACTGTCAATAACGGTATGGACGTAGCTTGCGCCTTTGATCCGACCTTCAACTTTAAAGGAATAAACACCCGCATCAATGAGTTTAGGTAAGTCAAAAAATGCTGAGTTATCTTTAATGTTTAACGGGAAGTTATTGCCCGACTCTGTGGTTTCGTATTCTTCACGACAAGCTTGGCTGCAGCGGCCACGGTTACCTGAGTTACCCGCACTAGCAGAGGTTGAGTAACAAAGCCCTGAAAATGCCACACACAATGAGCCATGAACAAACACTTCTAATAAGGTATCGTGCTCTTTTGCTACCGTGGCAAGTGCGGTTATTTCTCTTAAGTTTAATTCTCGAGATAAGTTAACTCGGGTTGCACCTAAGGTCTTTAAAAATGGAATTTGGCCAGCATTATGAGTGGTTAGCTGAGTTGATGCATGAATATCCAGCGTAGGGAAGTGCTTACGCAATACGTACAGTAAGCCCATATCTTGAACGATAACGCCATCTAATGTGGTGTTAACCAATTTGTTGAGTAGTTTTATGAGTGTTTTGAACTCTTGCTCTAAAATCACAATGTTCAAGGTTAAAAATATTTGGCAGTCATATTGATGAGCCAATCTAATGATCCCAACTAACTGATCGAATGAAATATTAGCAGCACGGTTACGGGCATTAAAAGTATCTAGGCCGCAATAAACAGCATCTGCTCCAGCTATAATGGCCGCTTTAATTGCATCGACATCACCACCAGGGGCTAATAATTCAATCTTAGATTTCATGCTTTATAAGGTTCTCAGTTAATTTTAATGGGGGGATGTTACCCGTATATGTTGCGAATGAATATGGTTAAAGTACATAATTAATTAGTAAACCCGTATATAAGTTGTAAGGGAAGCAAGACAACAATGAATAAAATCATGGATTTACCTGTAATCTACTCGTTAAGAAATTGTCCTTTTGCAATGCGAGCTCGTATTGCCATTTATAAGTCGAAACAGCCTGTATTACTGCGTGACTTAGTATTAAGCGACAAACCCGCTGAAATGCTATCGGTATCGCCTAAAGGCACTGTGCCAGTCGTTGTGACCCCAACGGGTACTATTATAGAAGAAAGTTTTGAAGTGATGTTATGGGCGTTGACCCAAGGCGATCCTGATGACTTGTTGTTTGCCGATGATGACACTTTAGATAGCATGTTGGCGCTAATCTACACCTTTGATAGCGAGTTTAAGCGCTGTTTAGAAAACTACAAATGCGCTAAACGTTATAGTGAATCTAATATTGTGGAATGCAGACAAGCTTGCGAAAAGTACATCGTTAAGTTGGAAGAATTACTGTCACAGCATCGCTTTTTAATGGCTGATAGAGAAAGCTTAGCAGATATTGCAATACTGCCGTTTATTCGTCAATTTGCCCGGGTTGAGCGGCAATGGTATCTACACGCTCCATATCCTCATTTACGTATTTGGCTGAATCGTTATTTGCAAAGCAAGATGTTCAGTAAAGTCATGACTAAACATCCGCTTTGGTTAGAAAATCGAGAAGATATTCTGTTTTGTGGTTAATTCCTACCTGCCATTACTCCGCCGTCAATATCCCATATGGCGCCTGTAACCCAACTGGATTGCTCACTGAGTAAAAAGTCGATTGTTGCCGCTACATCATCTGAGGTACCAATTCTGCCAATGGGGTGAAACTTATTGAAAGAGGCTAAGGTTTCATCGATTGCATCAGGTTCAATGAATGCCCCATAGATAGGGGTGTTAACCACAGCGGGGGAGACTGCATTCACTCGAATATTGTATTCAGCTAGCTCCATTGCCATATGCTGAGTTAGTGAGTGCAAACCCGCTTTTGCCATAGAGTAAGCAGATGATGGCGTTGCTTTAATCGCTTGTTTAGCCCACATTGAGCCAACATGTACAATTGCGCCAGCTTGATATTGACGCATGTTTTTAGCGATTGCTTGGGAGATAAAAAAGCTCGCACGATTCAGGTTTATATAACTATCGTAATCTGATTGCTGGTGGTCTAAAAAGGCGGTAGGGATGAATTTACCTGCTGCGTTAACAAAGTATTGAATGTGATGCTGTGCTTGTTCAATGATACTGATGAGTCGTGCGATATCATCACCTTGATATAAATCTGCTTGCAGGGTTTGTAGTGAGGCTGTTGAAGGTATTTCATCTAATACGGTTTTAGCTGCGATTAATTTATCTACTGAACTGCCGACAATTAAGGTGTTGATGCCTTGAGCAAGCAAACGCTTAGCACTTGCTAACCCTATGCCACTTGAACCGCCTAAGACGATGGCTGAAAACGCATCGAGTGATGGTGTTAAATTATTCATCAGTTGACTCCAAATTGTTTGAGTTATATTGCCTATAGACTCAGTTTAATAAACGCTTTAGGCTATTGAAAAATAGGCACAATTTAGTGTCATAGGTACTTATTGGTACATATTTATGAAAACAAAAGAAAATTTATTTTCAAAGAAGTCAGCACCCAATAAAAGTGCGCGTATGGTTGAAGCGATTTATGGATGTAAGTGGTCACTGACTGTGTATCAGTTATTGGCAAATGGTATCAATCGACCTGGGGCTATGGTTAGTCATGTTGAGGGCTTAACCACAAAAGTGCTCAATGTGTGTTTAAAGCGAAATGTTGAGTTTGGTATTTTAGAAAAAATCACTTTCAACGAGCTTCCACCAAGAGTTGAGTACAAGGTAACTGACTTTGGCCAAAAGTTTTTACGCATCCTAGATGAGTTAGAGAAATTACAGCAAGAAATTGATACTGATTTTTCATCACTAAATTGACACAAAAAACCCGCAATGCTTGCGGGCTTTTATATTAGAAGTAAACTGTTTCAGCTCACTATATTGACGGTTTAAAGTTCTACGTTAATCCAGACTAAACGGTGATCAGAAGAAACTGACTTTCCGCCGCCGCCCCAATTACCTACACGCTCGTCATTCATCATTAGACGACCTTCTTCAAAAGTCGCTGGCCAGAATACACCTGAATCAGTCACATTCAAGTCACTTGAAGGGATAACGTGGTCTAAGCGTAAACCAGATGTGCTGGTCACAAGATCTGGGTACTTAGTGCCCCAGTTTTCTTCTTTACATTCACCGTTAGACAAACACTCTGGTCCGCCTAAGCTACTTGGTGCGTAAATTCCGTGAGTAGCAAGTTGGTTAACTTGGTCACTGTACATTAAGTCTTTGATGGTATCTAAGTAGCCATCACCAGATTCTGGATCAGCGTTCAAGTCACCTAAGATCACAAATGATGCATCGCTATCGATACCGCCTTTGTTACCTTCATCATCGTAAATATAGCTACCTTCACCAGATGTGTAATCATCCCAGAATTTGATTTCAGCACGGTTAAGTAACTTGTTGTTTTCAGTCACAGTGTCGAAAATAGGTGGTGTTGGGTGCGACATTAATAAGTGAATGACTTTATCGCCATCTGCTGTAGGAATAATAATAGGGGCATCAACATGGTTCTTAGATGACATTGGCTTTTCTGCCCATGCCTCAGCGCTGTACCATTCATCACCACATGCCTTTCCTTCTGGGATCGGATTGTTTTCGTCTTCACAGTTAATGATGGTTGGGTTGGTTTCACCTGGCACGTCTTTCCATTTGAAGTCTTGGAAAGTACGGATGTTATCTGTATCAATTGGGTATTGAGATAGTAAGCTGAATGCATATTGACCGTGGTAGAAGCCAAAGCCCCAAGCATCATCAGGAAGGGCAACTTTACCATCGTGGTTCAAGTCGTGACCACTTAATAGGCCAGTATTTGTGGCGAAGTTTTCAAAATAACCAAACTGTATTGGCTCAAGGGCTTCAAATTCTTCAGATGTTGAACCTAACGCATTTTGTGGCACAGTCAGGTAGTTTAAACGGAAACCTTGAATTGCTTGTTGGCTTTCTGCTGTCCCATCGTTATTGAATTCACCCATCCATAAGATTGCAGGTCGTTCAGTTTGGATAATTGCTGCAACGTTGCGAATTTGAATAACCTTTTCTGCAACAGCTAGTTCTTCGTCGCTGAGTGACTCATCGAACCATTTCTCCATTAATTCATCTTGCTCTGCGACGGTTAACGCCATTTCAGCGACAAGATCTTCAAAGGTGTTTCTGTCAAATGACAAGTTATAAGCACCGATGCGTACATCTGTTGTTTCAGGTGCTGGTTCACCTGGATAGTAGTTGTTTGTTTCGTCGTTGCAACCCGTAAGCAACGCTACACCGACAGCTAAAGCTGCAGCAGTTTTAAACATTTTCATATTGAACCCCATTTATTATTTATGTATTCCCTTTACTGGGAATTGAGCGAGATTTTAGCCATGTGTAATGAGGGGCTACAAATAAAATATACCAATGTAAATGCCGGGTTAATCGCAGATCTGTTTGTGTCTTAATTGGGTCTTGAGTGTTTGTTGTGGGTTGCGCTTAGGTTGGTTTTGTTGGTGTTTATTGCGAGTTGCTTAATTGAGCGGGCCGCTGTTGGATTAACTTGATTTTACCATTACGTCTTGAGCTTTTTAGCTGTACTTGTATCAATATAAAGCCCGCGAAATGCGGGCTTAGTATTGATGACAACTTATATGCAGCTAAAGGTGCATCTATAGATGCCGCTAAGTGATTATTAACGAGTTAACAGTAAGCTATTCACCTTTTTGAAAGCTTAGTTCAGTCGTGGACTCAACGGATGCGGCAATATCAGCTTCATTAAATAGAAACGGACGCAATTGCTTTTCTGTTGAATAAAGCACACTTTGATCGGCAAAAGAGGGACTAAGAATATTATTCGACTCAGAATAAGTTAAGATTCCTTTAGCCACAGGGCCATCATCAGTAAAGCTCACCGCCATCATCCAGCTTGAACCATAGCGAATGTGATAGCCTTCGGCAGTTAACCCTGAAGCCAAAGGTGCCCCTGATACCGCGTCCATCACTGCGGCATATTCATGCTGAGGTATTAAAGTATCATCGCCTGACAAGCTGGTAGAAAATACATTAAATCCGCCTTCTGCATTGTGGGTTCCAGGCCAAGGTAGTTTGGTGCCAGAAGCGCTGCCATCAGGCAATGATTTTTCAACAAATTGAACAGACCCCATTGGCGCATCAACTTCAAATCCTGCCGCTTCAACATTAAGAGTTGCACGAGCAAGTGCTACGAGCGCACTGCCATCTGTGGTTAAGGTATGGGGCGTAGTTGCGGCATTGTTGTAGTCAAATGGCACAGCTAACATGCTGTTTTGATCAAACTGATGTGCAAACTCACGAATTAATGCGCCGCCAACGCTGTCGTTATCTTGTTTACCGTTCCACGCCTTTAGCGCAATACAAGCGCCACTGATATCTTTAGAAATCGAATCAGTCACCATGACTGGCGTGTCAGCTTGTGCATCACACTGGCTGATTAGGTCAGTAAAAATAAGATCGTTTAAATATATCCGGTTAGACAGCAGCGCGGTCTCTAGCTCATCAATATTAAACTTACCATCATCACCTGCTGCATCTTCCATTAAAGTAAGTGCCATGCGGGTACGAAGTGACAGTTGGCCTCGCTCAGGGCCATACATTGGTGAATAATTTTCTAATGGCTCATCAAGGTTAGTTGACCAGAATGAGTTATTAGAGTTTTGCACAAAGTCAGTACGTTCAAGCTTTGGCGCTCGGTTGTACGGCATTGGGCTGTCGAAATCAAAAATAGAGGTGTTACCAGGTAAGATGGTAAAGCCTGCTTGTTCTCTAGCCGCAATAATATCCGGGTTGGTTTTTAGCAAAGATACGGCAAAGTCACTTAAGCCCGGCACTGTTGAGTCATCAATGTAAAAGGCATTACCTTCTTTATCGGCGTACATGGTGTTATTAAAAATAACCCCGTCATAGTTCTTAAAGGCTTGTTGAAACTCATCTTTATTGGTAGCGCGATTCATTGCAAACCAATGATCGATAGGATCTTTAGTTGCCATATTAGCATCTTGAATCATAAAGGCTTGGCCATCATCCCAACCAAAAGGAGCAAGTCCAACAGGGGCTTCTACAATTGGTCCTTTAGCCGTGGTATAGATGTCTTTTTCCGCAATGAGCATACCTGCAGGTCCGCCATTAACGAGGACTTGCACGGTTTCTTTGTTGATTGGCATGGGTTTACCTTCATAAAGGTATTGCATGCGATCGCCACTGACTAGCTCAAGGTTATACATCACAAAATGCTCGGCAGTTGAGAAGGTATGTGTCCAAGCTAGGTCTTTGTTAAAGCCAATATTGATTAACCCTGGCATGCCAACGAGTGATCCGCCCATGACATCAAGCTGGCCTGGAATCGTGATATGCGATTGCCAAAAACGCAAGTTGCCCGTATGAGGGAAATGCGGATTACCTAGCACCATTCCTTTGCCATTTTCAGTTTTATCTTTACCGAGTCCCCAGCCGTTTGAGCCTAAATCACGAGGGTTGGTATCTGGTGTAGTAATGGTATTGGCACGAGCGATTAATTTGGTTTTCACATCTTGAATAAAGGCGGTTTGCATTGCTGATGGCGCTGGGCCAACAATACGTGGCAGGTACTCTTCAGCATCACCAGGATTAGCATAAAAGATCAAATCTAAAAAGTTAGCTGCGCCCGGTAATAAGGCGATAGAGAATAAATAGTTTGCAACATCGACCCCTTCAATGGGCTTAACCCAAGGTTGACCTGCGCAAAAAGGGGAAGCTTGCTGTTCCCCAGCATCGACGTCAGCAAGATACTGGTTGTATCCTGCGCTGAAGCCTTCCATTAATGCACGTGAGTTATAACTAAATTGTGAGTATTGGTTTTCGGCTAACTCGCGAATTTTAAGTGCTTTATAAGCAAAATCTGAAATTAAATTGCCGTTATCTTCAGCTGTTGGAAGCCCTGTGGCAAAGTCAATTGAGGCGTGAGGCCCAAAATACATTGAGCGTTCAGAATTGGCTTTGATAAATCCATCGGCAAGTATACATAAGTTATCTTGTGCTTGGGCGTACCCGCTGCCAAACGCCAAGCTTTCAAGGTTGTCGGCTTGAATATGTGGAACGCCATAAGCAGTTCGACGAATTTGTGCTTTAAGCATCCCGTCTGGTGCAAAAGCTTGCAGTGGCTGTGTGACTTCAGGTTCAGGGGTAACTTCAGGGGAGCGAGAGTAGTCGGTGTCATTGCCGCAACCAGCGATAAAAACTGAAGATGCAACGCCAATAGCTAGCATGAGTTTATTCAAATGCATTACTTTCATGGAAAATTATCCTTATTATTGTTGTCTCATTTTATTGATAAATGAGTGAGTCTTGCCTTTCCTTGGTGTCTCAACTTCAGAGCAGTTGTGCCTTTAGGGCCACAATATCGAAATACAACAAAAACACCTGATTCGATTAAAGCAATCATTCAAACGTATGTCTATATTTAACCTGTTTCAGCTTATGTCAGACATAAAGCGCTAGATGAGAGTAGGTAAAATGGGTGGGTTGTCATGAAAATCAATAAATAAAGTACCGCTTCACAGATTTACACTTTATCCACTAATTTAGTGACATTAGATGAACTATTTTGTCATTATTTCGGTCTATTAAGCTGCCATTGCCTATGTCCTTGGTAACGCATTTTTTTATTGTCATTTTACAACCGTATTTATTGCTCGAGCAGAATGAGGGCAATATAAGGAAAGTTTGTTGAATATTGTCAAAACGATCATTTTTTCTACTTTGATGTTGATGCTGGCAAGCATCACTCCATTGGCCAATGCTGCTACGACAGGTTGGCTAGTCAATGATAATCATCCGCCAGTAAAAGTTCGCTTTATGCTGACCGGAGAGCTTGATGAAAAAACCAATACGGTTCCTGCCATTTTAGATGTGCAATTAGATGATGATTGGAAGATGTACTGGCGTACGCCGGGTGAGGGCGGCATTGCCCCGAAAATAGATTGGAGTGAGTCATCGAATCTTGGAGACGTGAATTGGCAATGGCCGACGCCTCAGCAATACACCATCATGGGTTATAAAACCCAGGGTTATCAAGGTGAGGTGGTATTCCCTATTGCGCTGAAGGTCGAAGATATTAATGCGCCAACGTCACTGATGGGCAAATTTACCTTATCATCTTGCACGACTGTCTGTGTTCTGACGGATTATCAGCTCGAATTGGATTTAACCGCGAATCAACTTCAAGCAGACACTGAAGCGATGTTTGAGTTCAATAAAGCCATTTCGGCAGTGCCACAATTAGTGGATATTGATACGGCTAATGATCAAGTTAATGTTGGGTGGGACAAAGCGCAAAACCTACTCCAAGTGACGTTATTAGATGACAGTTGGCGTCAGCCACAGGTCATTGTTGATGGCGATAAAGAAACCAATTTCAATCCTATTAGCGTAAGTCGACAAACACGTGATGATGGTTCGAAAGTATGGACGGCTTTTTTTGAGGTATCGACTTGGAACGAAGACGCCCAATTGGATACGAAGCAACTGAATATTACGGTAAGTGATAATCAGCGAGCGTATGAATACGCAGCGAATGTTCGGTTAGCCTCAATTGATATGTCAGATAATTCATTACTGACAATGCTATTTTTTGCATTACTAGGCGGGTTGATTCTTAATGTGATGCCTTGTGTATTGCCTGTATTAGGGATGAAGTTAAGTTCTGTTATTGCTGCGCCTAACTTGCAGAAAAATCAAATAAGAACCCAATTTATCGCTTCTGCATTTGGCATTATTGTGTCGTTTTGGCTGTTGGCTGCCTTTGTGATTATGCTGAAGGTTACGGGACAAGCTGTGGGATGGGGCGTGCAATTTCAAAACCCTTGGTTTATTGGGTTTATGGTGATTGTCACTTCTGTATTTTCGCTGAATATGCTTGGTGCATTCGAAATAAATCTTCCATCGAGTTTGCAGACTAAACTTGCTACCACGGGTGGCAATGATCATCGAGGTCATTTTTTACAAGGCATGTTTGCCACTTTACTCGCCACCCCCTGTAGTGCCCCGTTTTTAGGGACCGCAGTGGCTTTTGCCTTAGGGGCAGATGTACTTAGCTTAGTGGTCATCTTTACTGCATTAGCAATAGGAATGGCACTACCCTGGCTATTAGTGGCTATGTTTCCGCAAATAGCCGGTTATTTCCCTAAACCAGGGCGCTGGATGAATATCGTTAAAGTGTTCTTCTCGGTGCTATTGTTGATGACAAGTTTATGGCTAATCAGCCTATTATCAAGCTTTATCAATGTCATAGCTCTATGGGTCATTGCGGCTGTGTTAGTGCTAGGTTTCTTTGGGCTTATGGCCAAGCAATATGGCGTTCCAGCTGTTATTGCAAGTTTTAGCATGGTGGTGATGTTTGCTGCTATTGGCGCATTTGCAACGTCTGATGACTGGTCAAATCCGCTGCCAACGGATCTCACTTGGACGCCTCTTGAGCAAACAGATATTGCAAGTAGCGTGGCTCAAGGCAAAACGGTATTTGTGGATGTAACCGCTGATTGGTGTATTACCTGTAAAGCCAACAAGGTTGGGGTGATTTTACAAGACCCTGTTTATTCAATGCTAAAACAAGACCATATGGCGTTAGTGGAAGGTGATTGGACAACAGCATCGCAACCGATTACTGATTACTTACAAAGTCATGGCCGATTCGGGGTGCCGTTTAACGTGGTTTACGGCCCTAATGCACCAGATGGGATAAAGCTCCCGGTCATTTTAACGACAGAACAAGTGCTTGCTGCAATTGAGCAAGCATCAGCTCGATAAGTTTTTATCAACCAATGTGAATACAAATGTTGAGTCTGGCGGTCTAGTCAACGAGCAGTCGCAATACTGAGTAAAAACCTGAGTCTGAATATCAGAACTGAAATCAGTAGTAAAACCTGTATTGCGATAATCGAGCCTTCTTAGACACGATAAGACATTGGAACACCAGATAACGATGAAAGAGCCCAACCAGAAAACATGGGGTAAGAAACTACTCAGTGGTTTAAAACAATTATCAATCATGTTGATTTTGTTTATTTTGGTATCGACAGTGGTTGATCTTTGGCGAGGAAAAGATTTACCAACAGAGTCATTACCAACGATGACTGCAGTCGACTTAAATGGTGACCTTGTTGATGTGTTGGCCATGAGCTATGACGATGCCGTGTTAGTCTACTTTTGGGGAACATGGTGTCCTGTATGTCAATTTGTGACTCCAGCAGTAGATATACTTAGTGAACACTATTCAGTGGTCTCGGTCGCAATGAGCTCAGGCAGTGATAAAAAAATGAAGCACTTTTTGTCTGACAAAGGATATACATTAAGTACGATAAATGATCGACAAGGTTTCTTATCTCGTAAGTGGTCTGTGCAAGTGACGCCTACTGTCATGGTATTTAAAAACGGTGAATTGCAATATTACACCACCGGCTTTACCAGTTTACCCGGGATGTGGTGGCGATTACTCACAGCCTAGCTCACTACTAAAATAAATTTCGCCTTACTAAAAAACCAACACCAGCATAGTGTTGGTTTTTTATTATGTGGTTATGGGTATAGGTCATTGGTTTTCTTAGCTTGAATAAGGCGTTAGGTAGGGTTATAACTGATATTAGAATGATTTTTTATTGAACAAATCTGACCTTGCTTTTTATAACCGCTTAGGTGAACTATGAAAAAATTTAACCTGATTGAGTCAAATAATGCGGGATTTACATTGATTGAAATGGTTGTGGTTATCATTATTTTAGCCGTGCTTGCAATCATCGCAGCCCCCAAGTTTTTAAACCTGAAAACCGATGCATCCATTGCAAGTCTCGATAGCTTAGAGGCCGCCATAAAGTCGGCTAATTCAATTGTTTACTCTAAGCTGGCAATTGAAGGTAAAGAAAAGCTTTCTTCGTCCTCTATTGAACTTAACGGAGAAACTATCACCACAAGCTTTGGTTTTATTTCGCCTACTGCTGACAATATTGAAAATGCGATAGAGGGAAGTTTTGAGCAAGTAAATAACCTTAATGCTGAGATCACTGCTGATTGGGGCACCTTTGAAATTGCAGGGATCTTGGTGTTGTTATTTCCAAAAGGCTATACCTTCACTGATACTTGCTACTTTTTTTACTTAGCATTTCCTGGCGCTACCGAACCGAGTTTTTTTGCAAACCAAACCGGTTGCTAAGAGTGGTTGTTATAAGGTTATTCTTCGTATTCTACGATGTGCAATAGTGGCTAGTGTCTCTCGTAAGTCGGTTAAATATAGACATAATTGGCAACATATTAGTGTGTGCGCATATAACGTCAGTGACGTATAGTCACTATGACATACAATTACAGCATAAAATTACGGCATACAATAACTAAGATAATTGTTGAACCTAAGCGAGTTTGACTAGCAACTCATTACATTGAGCGGAAAAGGAAGATTGACATGTTAAGGATTGATAAGAGTAAGACTTGGATTGCTGCAGTGATAGCTGGAACCTCTTTGTTGTGTAGTTTTTCATCTTTTGCTGCTCTTACGCCATTTCAACAAGATGTCATTGAAGTGATGAAAATGGAGCATCGTACAGATGCCGATAAGCAAAGGGATGATAATCGTGCCCCTTATTATGCGTTGGAATTTTTTGGCTTAACAAAAGAGATGAAGGTTATTGAATTCGCTCCTGGTGATGGTTGGTATAGCAAAATACTGGCCCCGCTGTTAAAAGATCAAGGTGAATTGCACTTAGCCTATAAAGCAGAATGGCTAGAAGGTTTGAATGATCTGTTAGCAAAAGATGCGATGAGTAAAGCGCAAAAGCTACCTATAGCATTGGACTGGAACCCAAAAGCAAGAAGTTACACATTAGGTAATATTGATTTTGGTATGACAGATGCCGATATGATGCTCAGTATTCGCGAGTACCATAACTTCAATGTAGAAGATAAAACTAAACTGAATAAAGCCACATTTGATGCGTTAAAACCGGGGGGGATTTATGTGATTGTTGATCATACTCGACGTCACATGATGCCTGAAACTGATGAAATGCGTCGCCGTGAAGATCCTGTCGATGTGATTTTAGAAGTGCAAGCCGCAGGATTTGAGTTAGAGAAGTCATCGAATATGTTTTACCGCCCTGATGATGAATTACGTTACGAGGTTGGGCGTAAAACCGTGACTGGCAATACGGACAGATTCACTTTGGTATTTAGAAAACCAAAGTAAATAATATCAATTGAGCTCATTGAGTGAATAAAACGGCATATGGTTTCCCTATGTCGTTTTTTATGGCTGAAATAAGGCCAAATGCCAAGCTTTCGGTGATGCTGCTCAACTATATTATTGTTAGAGATTGAATGAATGAAATTTTCTATGCTAGAAATATTAGTCAGTTGCTGTGTGCAGAGTATTCAATTTCGTTAGTCAACATTTTGACAAAGGCGGCGACATGCGAAAATGTGAGCTTCAAATACCACCTTTTTAGACTCGGGTGATAAAAAATGCCTAAGTCGATAGTTAGTTGAGCTTATAGAGTGATAGACTCAAGCTAGCGGTAGGTTTAGTTAAGTAATTAAAAATAATGCATATTATTGTTGGTAAATTACTCAAAAAATACAGGCTTAGAAATACGCAGCTAGAAATTTTCCCAGAGTGCGTTAAGTAAGCTTATTGTGGTGTGATTTTTGCTTTTAACTATTTATACCTAACGCTGTAAGTAGTATTAATTTTGCTATAAAGCACCTTGTAAGAATGTAATGGGAAATATTTTCCTTTTAAATTCCTTCTGTTTCCATTTTTCTAAAGGCTTTCGCATTAGTTCTTAGGTATGTGGTTATTGATATTTGGCTTTAAGAGGAATTGCGTCAACTCCTCGTGATTGAACTGATAATGATTTTAGATGAGGCTTAATAGTGATGATTCCTTATGGTCACCAAAATATTAATCAAGATGATATTGACTCAGTCGTAAATGTTTTACGTTCGGATTATTTAACTCAAGGACCACAGGTACCTTTATTTGAAAGAAACATTGCTTCGTTGACTAACGCAAAATTTGCTGTGGCTTCAAGTAGTGCTAGTGCTATGTTGCATGTAGCTTGTTTAGCTTTAGGAGTAACTAAAGGGGATCGTGTTTGGACTAGTCCTATAACATTTGTAGCATCAGCAAACTGTGCTTTACATTGTGGAGCACAGATTGACTTTGTTGATATTGATTTTAATACAGCGAATATGTGCCCCAAAGCACTAGCTTCAAAATTAAAAATAGCAAAAGAAAATGGGACTTTACCCAAGGTCATTATACCTGTTCATATGGCTGGTCATAGTTGTGACATGGAAACTATAGCTGTATTAGCTAAAAAGTATGGTGTAAAAATCATCGAAGATGCTGCGCATGGAATTGGTGGACAATATAAAGAGAATAAAATTGGCAGTTGCCGATATAGTGATATAACTATATTTAGTTTTCATCCTGTAAAAATTATTACTTCTGCTGAGGGGGGAGTTGCAACTACGAATGATGTAGAGCTTGCTAACAAGATGGGACTGTTTCGCAGCCATGGGATTACTAAAGATACAGAGTTGTTATCTAGGCCTAATGAAGGAGATTGGTATTATGAACAACAGCTTTTAGGTTTAAATTATCGTATGACGGATCTGCATGCTTCTCTTGGTAATAGCCAGTTAAACCGAATAAATGAGTTTATAGAAAGTAGACATAAGCTTGTAAGAAGGTATCAAAGTCTGTTGGCAAATAGTGATATTAGAATTGTAACTCCACTGTCTAATAGCATCAGTTCTTATCATTTATTAATTGTACAATTACCTAACAAGTTACATCGTAAGTTGGTTTTTAACCATATGCGAGAAATGGGTATTTGTGTGCATGTTCATTATTTTCCTGTTCACCTGCAGCCTTACTATCAAGAGCTTGGCTTTAAGAAAGGTGATTTTCCGCAAGCCGAAGCTTACTATCAATCTTGCCTCACTTTACCTTTGTTTCCTGATTTAACCTCCGAGGAATTAGCATTCATTTGTGACACTCTAAAGGAGTTAATCAAGTGAGAATTGCAATTATTCCTGCTCGTGGTGGCAGTAAACGTATTCCAAAGAAAAATATCCGCTCTTTTTGTGGTAAGCCAATCATTGCAAGATCGATTGAAGCGGCGATTGAATCTGAATTATTCGATCATGTTATTGTGTCTACTGATTGTCAGGAAATCGTAAAAATTGCCAAAGATTACGGCGCTGAAGTTCCCTTTGTTAGACCTGCTGAATTATCAAATGATGTGGCGACAACGCGTGTTGTGGTAAATCACACCATTAATTGGGTCAACGATAACTTAGGTGATGTTGAGCATGCTTGCTGCTTGTATGCAACAGCACCGTTTGTAACAGCCAAAGCGATAAAGCAAAGTTTTGCTCAACTTATTGAAGTGGGGACAGACTTTTGCTTTACCGTGACAAGTTTTGCCTCACCTATCCAGCGTGCATTATTTATGAATGACGCTGGCCATGTTGAAATGTTTACCCCGCATCAATTACAAACTCGCTCTCAAGATCTCGTCGAGGCCTATCACGATGCAGGACAGTTTTATTGGGGTAAAGCTGAAGCTTTTTTACGAGGAGATATAATGTACTCCAACCATGCTACGCCTTTTATTGTGCCGAGGTATCAAGTGCAAGATATTGATACTGAAGAAGATTGGGTGTTTGCTGAACGTATATTTCTAGCGGGAAGAATGTGAAAAAAGTCTTAATCCGTGCAGATAGTGGCCGCCATATCGGTAGCGGTCATATCATGCGTTGTTTGACTATTGCAAAGTTACTCAAAAAACTGGGTGCAGAAGTGACATTTTGTTGTCGTAATCATATTGGTCATCAATCTGACGTTTTGAGAGCGTTTCCGCTTGTCATGCTGCCAGAGCCTGAAGAATATACCCAGGAGCATGGTGAATATCCTCATAGTCATTGGTTGGGATGCACAGAAGAAAAAGATGCTGAGCAGACGATACGTGAGTTAACACGAGCTGGTATAAAGCCTGATTGGGTCATCGTTGACCATTTCTCTTTAGGTGCAATCTGGGAGCAAAAGTTAACATCAGAAACCCACGCTCGTGCTTTGGTCATTGATGGACTCAGAGATAGGCCGCATGAATGTCAGCTTCTTATTGATCCAACACTAAATAAACGTTCTGCTACACCAGGAGAAGGTCAGGTACTTTTTGGCCCTTGGCACATTCCCCTTCGTGAGGAATTTACCGAGATTAATCCAAAACGAAGAACTGAACTTAACAAAGTGTTTGTGTGTTTTGGTGGCGTTGATAAAGATGACATCACGGGACAAGTTTGTGATGTGTTAACCAAGCCGTCATTTCGAAACAAGTTAGAAAAAGTCGATGTTGTGGTTGGATCGTCATACCCTCACATTGAGCGACTTAGTGCATTATGTCAGCAATATTCAGGCTATTTGAATCTTGAAGTTCAATCGACACGAATATCAAAACTGATGGCAGATGCTGATTTAGCCATTGGTGCTGGTGGCGGAATTTCTTGGGAACGTTGCGCCGCAGCATTGCCAGCGCTTTGTTGGACGATTGCAGATAATCAGACCGTACCTAATGAACAACTAGCCAGCTTAAATGCCATTATTCACCTCGGAAAAGTGAGTGAAAATTTAACGCACGAACTTGAGTCAAAGATGGCTTTATTATTCGCACAACCTGAAATGTTGTCAGCGATGTCTGCGAGTGCAAAAAAGGTCATGTTAGGGTGGGATAAGAAAAATACTTGGATGACACAGATACTCAACTAAGTGATTAAAATTAGGAATAAAATTGTATGGGTAAAAAGCGAATCGTTATCATTGGTGGCGCCGGAAATGGTGCAGTATTAGCGCAAATTATACTGGATATGCAGCGCGCTGGTGATGATATTGAGCTAGCCGGATTTCTTAATGATCATCACAGTACTGATGAATTACTGTTTCATTGGACAGTGCTAGGGAAACCTTCACAGTGGCGCGACTTAGACCAAGATGTACTCTTTGTATTTGCTTTGTTAAGTGTTGGAAAAATGCGAGAAAGGGCTGATTTATTAAAGTCGCTGGGCATTCCGTCTAAGCGGATGGCGACCTTAATTCACCCGAGTGCAATGATAGGTTTTGATTCGCAAATTGGCGCTGGTAGTGTGATTTGCTCGAATGTATCTATTCAACCTCAGGTTAAAATCGGCAGCAATGTGCTTGTTCGAGCTGGAGCGAATGTGGGGCATGATGTACAAATCTCTGATTATGTCGATATTGGTCCTAATGTGTGTTTGTGTGGATATGCCAGCGTGCAAGAAGGGGTACATGTTGCTGCCAATGCCGTAGTACGTGATGGTTTAAACCTTGGAGCTTTTTCTGTTATTGGAGCGGGCTCTGCGCTGTTAAAAGATGCTGGCGAAGGCACTACATGGCTTGGGAATCCAGCCCGTCGAGTCAGCTAGATAAGAGGTGGTTATATGTTTGAATTTAAAGGTAACCGAAACTACTTACACGGGACTGATTTTTATCGGTTTACGCTTGATTATGCTGCTCAACACATGCCTGAAAACACAAGGTTGAGCCAACTGAGTTTTAGAAAGCTTGCACGGTTTCAATGTGAGTTAACAACCCAAAGACCTGAAGCAGGCACGGTAGTGGCAACAGGTAAATTTAGCCTGAGTGATGGTGACACAGTTCCATTATGGTGGGTTGAGGGAAATACTCTTGTTGAAGGCCGTTATGAATTTGATGAAGATGAGTTAGTTGCTAATGCGGAACTAACAATATCACCAGCAACAATAAAGATGCACAAACCGGTTGACGATTACACCTGTATTGAAGTGCTTGTTGCGTTGACCAAAAAAATGCATAACCAAATTGCTCCTCTTAGCAAAGGGAAATGGTTGTTCGGCCAGTTAAACCTGACACAAAATTTACCAACAGAATATCAAAGTGCAGAAATAAAGCTTCAATCCATGCTACATGGCAAATTTTCGGTGTCTGAAGTGTGGCTAGACGGAGTAAAGCTAGGTCAAATTAGATTTATCGTGGAGGGACAATAATGGAAATCGGTATTCAAGCTATTGCAAGTTATATCCCTACCACCTCAATTGATAATGTAGAGCAAGGTAGTCACTTTGGCGAAACTGCTGACTTTGTTGAGTCTAAATTAGGCCCCGTTAAGTTGCCTCGTAAGGCCGAAGATCAAGAATGTTCTGATTTATGTGTCGCAGCCATTGAACAGCTCGTTAAGCAACAGCCGAGTTTTGATAAAGAAAAAATCGATGCTCTGATTGTCGTGACGCAAAATGGTGATGGTGAAAAACTGCCTCATACTGCAGCAATAGTGCAACAAAAAGCGGGGCTACCAAAAACGATTGCCGCTTTTGACGTATCGCTTGGCTGTTCAGGCTATGTGTATGGCCTTTATATTATTAAAGGGTTGTTGCAAGCTGCTGGAATGAAACAAGCTTTGTTGATAACAGCAGATCCTTATTCGAAGGTTATTGATACTTCTGACAGAGTCACTTCCATGTTATTTGGCGATGCTGCTACTGTGAGTTGGATTTCGCAAAATCCTGTATTCAAACTGGGCCCTGTCCTGTTCGGCACGGACGGAGAGGGAGCAGAAAGCCTACAAGTTCAAGAAGGCATTTTGTCGATGAATGGGCGACAAGTATTCAACTTTGCTTCTATGAATGTCCCTAAGCATATCAAAGAGTTGTTGGCCGCTTGCGAATTAACAGAGGCTGAAGTGGATGCTTTTTTAATTCACCAAGGTAGTGCTGCGATTGTGGATACCATTGCACGGCGTTTTACGGACAAAACGCGCTTTATTAAAGACTTGAAGGACACGGGTAATACGGTTTCATCTTCTATTCCTCTTTTGATAGAAAAGCATGCAATGAATAGTGAATGGAATAACATTGTACTAAGTGGATTTGGTGTAGGCTTCTCGTGGGCCAGTGCATTAATGTATAGATAATTAGGAGGCCAAAATGGTCAATTTAGACGTAATAAAAAAAGCCTTAGAAGAGTCAGGTGCAGCAGTTGATACCGAAGGTCTAGTGCTTGATAAAACCTTTGAAGAAGCAGGGTTTGATAGCCTAGATATGTTTAATTTATTTGTTGAACTTGAGCAGCTTACAGGTCATCAAGTTCCTGATGAGCTGATTGACGAGTTAACTTCCCCAGCCGCTTTAATCGCTTATTTTAGTAAATTAAATGACTGATTGGTTACCTAAAAAAGCCATAGTGATTGCCGAATTGTCAGCCAATCACAATGGTAGCTTACAACGAGCTTGCGACACGGTAAGGGCGATGGCTGATTCTGGAGCGGATATTGTTAAAGTTCAAACATACCGTCCAGAATCGTTATGTCTAGATGTCGATAATGACTATTTTGGCAAACGGAAAGCGGGTTTGTGGAAAGGACGTACCTTGTGGAGTCTTTACCAAGAAGCCGCATTGCCCTACGAGTGGCATCAGCCTTTACAAGCCCTTACCCATGAATTGGGTATGGCGTTTTTCTCAAGTCCGTTTGATCTTGAGGGTGTGGATTTCCTTGAAACACTTAATGTTCCTTACTATAAAATTGCTTCTTTCGAAATTAACCACATTCCACTCATTGATAAAGCCGCACGTACAGGCAAACCTCTGATTATTTCCACAGGCGTAGCGGATGATAAGGACATTGATTTAGCGCTTAAGACTTGTTTCGAAGCAGGCAATACTAATGTTGCTTTACTTAAATGTACCTCTCAATATCCTGCAAGCTTAAACGATGCCAATCTTCATATGATCACCGATATGCAGAAAAAGTTTAACGTGCCGATTGGGTTATCCGATCACACTATGGGCTCATTAGTGCCGATGACAGCTGTGAGCCTGGGAGCCAGAATCATTGAAAAACACTTCACATTAGACAGACATGATGGCGGCCCAGATTCTGCTTTTTCAATGGAGCCTGATGAGTTTCGTGACATGGTAAATCAGATCAGAAATGTCGAATCATGTTTAGGTAAAGTAAATTACAGTGTGTCTGAACAAGATAAACTTCGCCGCCGCTCAATTTTTTATTGCCGAGATCGCTCTGCCGGTGAGCTGATAGGTGAAGAGGATATTAAAGTTTTGCGTAATGGCAGTGGTTTACATCCAAAGCATATGAAGTCTTTAATTGGGGCAACATTGACTCGCAGCGTCAATGTTGGTGAGCCTGTATTGGCTGAGGATCTTGATAAAAAAGATTTTCTGCAACAATAGTGAAACTGGTCATAACGCAATGGAGTCGTTGCGTGTGGGCTATTCGCTAAAATGAATTTTACATATTTCCTGATTTATTGTTTTTGTTAACTTTAACAGGACGTTAATAATAAAAAATGAAAGGGTGATGTTCCATGTGGACTGAACAAATTGAAATAATCAGTAAAGATATGAAGCAAGTTGATTCCAAATATTTGCCAACCAGCTTTTGGCAATTTGGCGCTAATGGCTTGCAACAAGATATTGAAACTCATGGTATTGAAAATTTCCGAAGTCTAAAGAGTGCATTATCGTTTTTTGTACCAACCTATAAATTTCATGGCTGGGCGACGCGTCCTGAAAAGTATCAAGACCTAGTTGGAGTTTGCGAAACTCAGTTAGCTGGAGATCAAAAAGCAATTCTATCTATGCAGGATTTCTTGTCGGGTGAAAGCCATGCAAGAAGTGATTTTAGAGTGTATAAAGCAAGTGAGAGTAACAAACAGCCGTTTACTGATAAGTTCAGTGAAAGCTCGGTAGGTACACCAATTGAACATTTTGAGTTCGAAAACCGTAAGTTTAGTCGCTCTAGTTTGAATTATTTATTGGGTCTTAATTTCCTTAAACAGCAAATTAAAGATGTCCCAATTAATACAGTGCTTGAAATCGGTGGTGGTTTTGGATCCCTCGGCGAGATTTTATTAAGCGATAGCCGTAACAACACATTCTATATGAATGTTGATATTGCACCGACCTGCTTATTTTCGACTTACTACCTCCAAACGCATTTTGGAAAAGATAATATTGCTGATTATCAAACGGTTAAATCGATGCAAGAACCATCTTTACCTAACCTTTCTGAACGTTATAAAGGGGCCGTTTTGTGTCCATGGCAATTGCCTCAGGTGAGCGGCGATTTAGACTTGTTCGTTAACTTTATTTCTTTTCAAGAAATGGAGCCTGATATCGTTAAGAACTATCTTGAACATGTTGCCAGACTCAACTGTAAATACGTGCTTTTACGAAATCTACGTGAAGGAAAACAATTGGCAACAGATGGCAGCCATGCAGGGGTTAAAGAGCAAATTAAAGGTGATGATTACGATACCTTTTTACCTGATTATCAGTTGGTATCAACGAATGTTCATCCATTTGGGTTTGAAACGGTAGACGGATTTAATTCAGAATTACGACTCTATAAACACAAGAGTTTGGGTTAAGTCTTTATAAGTAAAGTTCACATAAGATTTAGAGGGGGGAGTTATTGGCATCTTAATAAGCTGTTATGGTCTCCCCACAAGCGAGCTTTGGCGAGTTTAACCAAAGTTAACTGTTTTTAACTAAGTGCTATTTATCAATATTTTACGTTTGGTTTGTCATTTTTGACATTAACCAAAATTACTGTAAATTAGTCAAAATTAACCCTCGTGGTGACACAGGGGTGACACAGAATCGTGTTAAGGATTGAGGCTAAGTCATTATGGAACAAGAAATACCTTTTACAAAACGTACTTTAGAAAAACTAGAAAAGCCTACAAAACGCTATAAAATTTACGATATAGGCCATAAAAGCTCAGTAAAAGGGCTATATATTGATGTTCTGCAATCAGGCAAAACCATTTTTCGCTTTCGTCGTAAGCACTTAGGTAGAGCCGTCACTATCTCCCTTGGCGATTTCCCCACCATTACTATTGAAAACGCACGTAAATTAGCCCTAAAACATGCGGCAAATATGTCTCAAGGGCTTAATCCTAATGAAGAAAAAAAGAAACAAATACATCAAGCAGAAGTAGAGCGAGCTTTGGCAATGAGCGTAGCGCAACTGTTTGAGGCCTATGTTGCAGAGTTTGAACTTAAGATAAAAACAGGTGAACGACGAGAGAAGTCACTTAGGGATATTGAAGCATTGTGGCGCAAGCATCTAGCACCTAAAATTTCATCAATTCTTATACAAGATATAACCCCTGTTGATGCTAGCAACCTGCTAAAAAAATTAATCAGTAAAAATTCTGTGGCTATTCATAATAAATGTTTGTCACTATTGAAATCGATGTTTAATGAGCAAGAAAAAAATCCGTTTGCCAAAATTAAAAAACTAGCCGATACCAAAAGAGAGCGAATCCTAAATCAGTTAGAAGTAAAAAACCTGTTAGATGCGCTTAACCATGAACTACCAATCTACAAAGACGTGATTATGGTGTTATTGCTAACAGGCCAGCGTAAAAGTTGTGTATTTACCATGGAGTGGAAAGAGATAGACCACCAACGTGGAATTTGGATAATTCCAACCAGTAAAATGAAAGTAAAAAAGCCCCATGCAGTGCCTTTAACAACTGAAGTGATGGAAATTCTTAAACGACGCAGCAACGAGGCTGACAAAGGCGAAAAATACGTTTTCCCAGCACCACGAACCAAACTAGGTCACATCACAGAAAAGTCTGGCAAAGGTAGTTTTTGGTGGCGCATAACCGAAAGAGCAGGGCTAAGAAGTGATACAAAGGGCGAGAGTGTCACCATACACGATTTAAGGCGCACCATTGCAAGCTGGAGCGTCATGCGTGGCGGTAATATCCAAACAACGAGTAAGTTGTTAGGCCATAGCGACATTAGCATTACAGCCAGTACCTACGCCCATTTGGATATTGAGCAGGTTAGGGCTGAGTTAGGTATCACCACTGCTCAATTGATGGGGACTTACCAGCATGAGTCGAAGGTTGATAGGTTGGTGAGGGAAATAGAACAGCTCTCAGAGGGTGAAAAGAGAGAGCTGTTAAATAGGGTTTAAATTTGAGAACGTTTTTACCTATATGTTTTGTAGATATTTTTTTGGATGGTTTTTATCGGTTAGTGATAAAAAACATTCAACACCTGCAACCCTGTCATATCCAATTTTTATCGAGCTGGAGTTTCTGAAAAAAATATCAAAATGATATCGGGGGTGGATATGCCCATCTTCATTGTTCTCATCATCGTCAAACCTGAAGTAGCCATGGTCGCCGGCAATAATTGATGCGAAAGTATCTGAATATGCTGCGGCTTCAGACCAATCCATATTAAAGTTCTCATGTAGTGAGAGGACGATATCGTCATGCGAAAATATCCCCCCCCTAACTGTTTCTATTGCGTTTCTCATGATTGATATGAACCTACCACTGACAGGTTCTTCTAGTAAATCGCAGTTAAATGATATTTCATTATCCCCTAAGACTACTTGAAATGGGTTTGACATTGAAAAATACCCATCAGACTTCTTGATCAGAAAACGATCCAAATCTTTCGTGAAAATAGCTACGTCGAAACCACCCTCATAATGTTCAGTTCTCAAGTCAGGGCAAGAGTTGATAGCTTCAATTAGAATAAGGGTGTTCCACAAATTATCGTAAGGCTCTCTAACTGCACATAGCCTTTTCATAAAGTGATCTGGTATTCCCAAGTAAAAGTATGAACTCATAGTTTTTCAAAACGCTTATATTCGGCTTGAATTAGAACATTGAAGTAGTCTTCCTCGTATTCTACATCCCCCATGACTTCCGACATTCGCTGTATTAGCTTAGCTTTTAGTCTTGGGCTGGCTCCGTACTCTTCACAATAAGCCACGACTCTTTCTTCTAGTGATGGTTCCTCGTCCCACACAATCGTAGCTTTTTGATTTTCAATTTCTTGTTTAGTGGGGATTCGCAAATCCATATGACCGTTTGTGTTTAAGCATTCAAGGCCTGAGTTCAATGAATTGAGTAAAGTTCGATCTGTTTGACTTCCTAGAACCAAATGACTTTCTAAAAATGAGCGAGCCATCATTGTATATAGCCCGTTACGGAAAGCAGGTTGTGAACGTAAATCACGCGCAAAACAAATCACAAAAGGAAACTCTAATCCTTTTGCATTATTAATATTTGATATAAAAAACTTTGAAGTGTCAATAGTTTTACTTTCATGAGAAATATTTACACTCCAGCCTAATCGACTTTTTACCGTATTTGCTAGTGTTGGTATGACGTCGTAAATATATTTGGCTTTATCGATAAATAAAACTGCAATATCACCCGGTTCAACCGTCTCATGTCGTTCCTTTATCTGCTCTACTACTCTGAAAATCGAGTCTGAAATATTTTGATTATCCTCAACTAAGTGGAGAGAAGTCGATTGAAATTCGTTTGGTAAGTCCTCAAATCTGCGGAGAGGATCTCTGCTAACTATCGCTCTATTGTTTAATATTTGATATTTATAACCGCATGCGCCCCATTCATTATCTTGAAGCCACCTTAAAACTGGATTTTCATAAAGCCCCATCCCGAGTGCATGGGAAAACATAAGGTTTTTAGGATCTGTTCTATAACACTTTTTCAGTACAAGATCTGAGTGACTAACTGACTCGTCAATAGTTCTAAATATATTTTGAAAAACATCACCAGCTACGAAGACTTTTTTCTGTGTAACTAGTTCACATAGTTCGACAAAGTGTACTCCAAAGTCCTGACTTTCATCAATAAATACATAGTCAAAAATGTATTTGTGTTCTCCCCCTTTGGCAATGCTTTTTATCTCTTCTATGGCCTTTTTACAGAGTAAATCGAATGAACCAGCAGCAAATGTACCAAAAGGAATTTCATATTTATGGCAGATATAGCGATACATCCCTGAGTCAGGGATTCGTCCACTTCCCCATGAATGAAAACAAAATAGTTTATTTCCCCAGTCAATTTGCCTTTCAACTTTCATAAAGTCAAAAAATGAAGGGATCCTATTTTTCATACTTGAAGCAAGGATTTTATTAAAGCATGTAAAGGCAATTCTAGCTTCATCTTCGTTAGAGTAAACTTCTTTTAGCTTATGCAGAAGTAGCTCTGTTTTACCTGAGCCAGCTAACCCTTGGATTACAAACTTTTTGCTAGCCTCCATTTTAAAGACAAAGCCAGTTTGATCAGTGTCGAATAAAACAATTTTTGACTTGATACTATCCAGTATGTTGTCAGCATCTAGGTTAACTCTGTTGACATCATTAATACTGCCAATTACTAATGAAGTTAGTAGGTCAGCAACTCTCTTATCTGAAGGGTTTTCAAGCTGTAATATATCTAAGTTTAAGTTATCGCCTGAAGTGTGTTCTATCAGCTCTTTCCACTTCTTTTTTCGTCCTATTTTTTGACGGTATTTAAATTTTTCAGATAAAAAGCCAATGTCATCAATAAAGTCATCAATAAATTCATCAAAGCCGTCTGGGTCTCGACCTGTATCCACGAAGCAAGGCTTTCTTCCTGAGGAAAAGATTACAAAGGCATCTTCATACTCATATGTCAGGTCTTCTTTTGATAAAGGGCGACACAACACATAGATTTGTTTTTTATTAGCCTCAGCATACTCCTCAAGCCTCACTTTTAGGTTAGCTGACTCGGCTAGAGCTTGAGATTCTGGAGTAAAAAAACAGTATTCAGACATTTGGCATTCCTATATGAGAAACAAATAGTATCAGTGGGTATGTGTTTGACTTCTTGGTTATAACCTACAGTATCAGATTAGGATATTTACATTTTTATTGTTTGTCACGCACTGTTGAAACTATTGAAACTATTGAGACATAGCGATCATAAGTTTTGTTTTATTATTTAGTCTAAACAACTTCTTTAAGCCATCAGAAGAAACGAATTACTGAACAGTACACTTATTGACAGAACTCCAAGTTAAATCAAGAGCACAAGCAGGGCTTGATTGAGTTAATGTCCATTCATGGACTCGGGTAATGATTTCAACTCCTAAAGCCACAATACCTTTTAGCTGAATAACAAATTCATCGCCGTAGCGATTAGTTTTGTATATGTTGCCTTGGTGACTGTTTACTGTGTGATTGCAGGAATATGCGGGATATGGTCTCGGAATTTCAGTAATCATTGCTGGATTGCTTTCAGCACATATTGCAGGTATTGCTGAAACCGTTTCGAGATTGATTGCAGACATTTCTGTAAATGGTTCTGCAATTCTTGAAAGGTAATTTTTAGTGAACCCTGCATGGTGTATAGGGGTTCTTGCAATATGGCTGCATGAACTCATAGTGCATTGATGCGCTGTATCCCTAGTGTTTATGTAGGGTTTGCAGGAATCATTGTTAACTATTATATTAGACTCATTGTTCGCCACTGTTTTAGTTACAGGCTGAGTCGATTGCTTTTTAAGTTGATATAACGGCCTGATAAGTTGGTCTTCACGTTTACAAAATACGCCACCCATAAGTTCGGTATATTTGCTCCAGTTAGATTCATCTGCTGCTTGTCGAACCGTTTCAACCCAATCTAAGCTTTCATCTGTAATGGCTGATAAACGTCTTAATTCCCGCCACTGTGTTACACCTACCCCACCAATTTGCTGAAATTGGCGTATGCCCCAGCATGAAGCCCAAACTTTAATTCGCACAGCAGAATCGGTTGCCTCTTTCCCATATGAGTCATGTTCAATGCCTTCACCGTCAATACTTTTAGAAACATACTTAACTATGTAACCTGTTGCAGAACCTTTTTCTGGGTCGATGTACTCAACTTCGAAACGGTGTTTTTTAGCGCCATTTTCATCACCATCTTCTTCAAAACAATAATGCTCGAAGGTTTCTACCAGTCTGTCTTGATGTTCTGTTGGTACAAAATAAAGTATATGCCAATGGGGTGTACCGTCATGATGGGGTTCTGCAATTCTGAAACCAAACGGGGTGATATTGTCACGGTTTAACGATGCTCTAATACGCTGGAAGGTGCGATTAAGATAATCCTGTCCATCAAGCGGAGTTGCACCGTTCCATTTCGGGTTTTCAGCACCAGATTTTGAATAGCTTCTATGGTATTTAGACGGGGTAGTCATGGTTAAAAACAAAGCTGAATAGCCCATATCTTTAGCGTAATCTTCAAAACCACGGATACGAACCATTAATTCAGCTTTTCTGATTTTTGGGTTTGATACGTTTAAATCTGACAATTCAGCCAAACTCATTGAGTAGTCATGCTCATTGGTGGCAATGGTATTTTCAAGTAACTCACGATTGCTTTGCCACTGAGTTTTGAAGTTGCTAACTGTTACGTTACTGGCATATATTCCCTTATGTTCATTCACCTGATTAAGTAGGCGAGAAATCGTTTCGATTTGCCTGTTATGGAGTTTTCTTAACTTAGGCTTCCACCAAGATTCATCAATAGCTCTGTTGAGAACGCCAACTACTTTGCTCAATTCACTTTCTGAAAGAGTATCTTGTTGTAAGTTAGCTAGAACCGTTTCACTTAATACTGGAGGCTTAATTTGGTAAGCCTTTAAGTAATGCTCGATATTTTTATAAGTTGTAAACAGGCTTTGTGAATCTAATCTTCTGCAAATATTAATACACTGTCTAGCATGATATTTGGCTTTGATTTCATACTCTCGACCTTCAATATTCACAATGTAAATGTGACTAGTGCTCCCTAATATTTCAGCAATTGCCTTAGTGATAGCCAAGATATATAAGTTAGCCTGCTGTTTAGTTGGTTTTTTCTTATAGCGCTGCATTACAGCTTTTTTGTGAATGTCAGGTAGGCCATAAAGTCTTTTCTCTACCCACTGCTTGTTGTAATTAGCTTCATAAAGCATGGTTTGTTTCTCCATGCTTCATTAACCATTGTTGACCCCTGATATTGAGGCTACATGCTTGCCACTTCATACCCATGTTGTTGTGAGTGCTTTCAGCCAGAAAGCCTTGCTGCTTGAGCTTGAATAAGGTGCGTTTTTGAAAGCTGCCTGAAAATGACTCATAACCAGTCATCTTGCCAAGATCAGGGCAAATCTCAATGCACACTTCAACGTGATTGCCTTTGGACAACCATTCAATAAAGCTAATTTGTTCTTTGCTAAAAGTGGCCATTACTCACCACCTTTTTGTGCATTAATATCCCTGATTGCAGGAATGTGATTCGCTATTAGGGCAAGTATTTCAATTAGGGAATAATTAAGCAGTATGTTCATAAACCCTCCCATTGATGAAGTTTTCAACATCACTTTGACGGTACATGACTCGACGACCCACTTTGATAAAGCTAAGTGGGTATCTGCCAGTACAACGCCAAACGGAAAGGGTGCCGATAGTAACGCCCAAGAACTCAGAAACCTGAGAAGGGGTAAGTAGTAGATTATTCATGTTAACTCCGATTAGTTTGTGTTCGTCGGAGTGAACAATATGATCAAAGAGGAATAGGGTATGCGCTTGTCAGGCTCAAAAAGGTGTTTCTCAGGGTGAGAAACACCTTTTTAATTTAGGTTCTATTTTGACATTTTTGACTGATTTGAAGCATTATTTGGCTTCTTTCATGAACTTTAGATTCGTACGCTGGAGCTAATTGAAGTAATCGAACGCCACTATAGCCACCAACTTCAATAGGGCCATAATCTTCATCCCAACGCTCACCAGTATCCATATTGATCGCATAGTGATCATCCTGAGTAACATCAATTTTGTTTTCTTTAGCAAATTGAGCCCATGCGTGCTGTTCAATCGGCTCTTTAGAGTTTTCAATTAATTCAGCAATTATATCCCGATTAGGTTGCTGTAAGGCTGATAACTTTAACCATTGATTAAAGGGCTGCTTTTTGAAGTCACTATCATAATCTTCCCCCCAATATTGATTGAGTAAGTGGAGTGTTTTCTCAGCATCTAAAAGGTAGCAGATTGATTTTTCGATTGAATTAGAATTCATTGCTTCAAAAATATCATCTATATTGGGAAAAGCTAAATCAGAAATAGTTACTTGAGAAATAAACCGTTCGAATGCTTGAGTAGGCTTTATCTGTTTCGCATAGTTATCTGCCCACTTTTTTTGGGTGTCGCCCATAGTTTGGCCTTTTAAGCTTTGCTCATACCAGTGTTGACTACTTTCACCTCCAGTAACTGAAGATAAATCATCTAGTAGCCATAAAAACTCCAAAAGCGTTGATTGTTTATCGCCTTTAATAGAACTCTGCTGTAACTCAGTAAAGAGATTTTTAATGTCAATTTCGAATCCATTATAAGAAAACTTATTTACTGATTCATTTTCAAATCTGCTACTAGATTCACTGGAGTACCTGCTGTCAAAATCATCATTGTTGGTAAGACTGTCAACATAGGTTAAGTAGTGTAGTGCTTGCTGATTGATTAGTGATGATTGCATACCAATAAGCGCAGCTAATTCATCACGTATTAAATTGGCAAGTTGAGTTGAGGCTGTTTCGGTTTGATTTAGATGGATTGCTTTGAGCTTACATCTCTCAAAGGCTATTAAAGGTTCTTTATTTGCTTGCTCTAATAGATTTGTAATTGATGAAGTTTTTAAGGCTGCATAAGTTTTTTTACCTAGGTATGCGGCAATTAGTTCGAGGATTTGTGCTCTAGAAATCGTGCATTCAGGCAGTTTTTTTGCGCGTGAGGATACGTTATAAGTGTAAGTTGAAAGCATGTTCATAAATTAACTCCGCGGTTGAGTGCGAGGTGCATTAAAGCAATACCACATGCGATTACGGCGAGGCTTCTCAACCTAGTCATTTATGAAAAATTGGTTTTAAATTCTGATTTTAAACTTTCGTTTTTAGTGCCTGTTTTCACTCGCATGTAAGTGAGGCTGGCGCCTAATAAAGAATCTATATTAATGAGTAAATTGAATCAAGTTTATTTGATTTAATTTTGACTATATGCAGTTGCTACTTATTTGCTGCAAGAAACCAACGGTAAATGGTTTGAAACCCTTGCTAATCGCTTGTGAAAGGGTGATGCATTGTGTTGGCAAAATCATTAATTGATGGAAATAGGCGTTCCGTAGCTTGCTTTGGATTTGTGAAAGATTTCTTTGCATATAAGCTAAGAGCAAACTCTTTACGTTGGCGGTTTTTGCTGTGCCTAGTGTTTTGCCCTTTTATTGAATGACTTTGAGCTGTTTCAATGATGCCTTTCTCAATGTTTATGTCTGTTTGCAATGATTGATAGCTTTCATTTTTATCTATGAATTGCTGCTGCAAAAAAAGCTTAAACAGGTAATGTGAGTTTTTTGTCAGTCCAGCAATTTGGCAAGTCATAGCTGCGTGCAGCAGTTCATCAGTTTCTTGGGATACGGTATTTTTAAAAACTGATAACCCAGAAACGCCAGCACCTTCTAGAGCCTCAAAAAGTGAAGGTGAATTACCGAATACTCTGAGTTCGTTAATATCATCACAAGGTTCAGCATTTGAAAACTGTTCAAACATTTCAGTAAACACATTGATTAACTGTGACTGTTCGTCTGCCAAAGTCTGTTGGCTGTTATCTATTTGGGCTAAAGCTTTAGCCAATGTTTCTTCGGTTGTATCTTCTGGAAGGTTTTCTTTTAATCCTGAAGGTTTTGAAGATAATGATTCGAGGGTGATAAATTTTTTCAATAAATCTTGATTATCAACAGTGCTATTTTCTTTAGAGGTAAGAATTGCTAACAGTTGTTCTTTTTGTTCAGCAGGCATTTCACTAAACATTTTGTTAAGCGATTCATCTGTGACTTTATTGTGATTAATACTTGATGAGGTGTCATCCATCACGTTCAATTTCCATATTCTTGTTTGATACAAAACTATTAGAAATAGGGCGAAAAGTCCATAATTGAAGTGAATGCTTTAAAACTGGGGTTATTCGAAATAGTTATAATAAGAAGTGGTAAAAAACTTTTTCTGTGGTGACACAGGGGTGACACAGGATTGTACGTAAGAAGATAAGATATTGATTAGTATAATAAAATAGGCTTATTTGGTCTCCCCACAAGGACTCGAACCCTGATCGATCGCTTAGGAGGCGACTGCTCTATCCTGTTGAGCTATAGGGAGACAGGGCAATTATACAAGCTTTTAATATGATTAAAAGGCTTCAAATTTAAATGCTTAATAGTTAAGCAGTTGAGTTAGTTGACCTTTAATCGTCAACTAACGCGTAGTTTCAACATCATAGACTTTTAAGATGCATTACCTGTTGCTAACTGATTTAGGTAGTTTCTAGCGGTGACATTATCAGGATTGATTTGCATCACATTATCGAAAGCTGATTTAGCTCCTTCGATTTGCCCAAGCCCTGCTAAAAAGACGCCGAGTTTAATCAATGTACTTTCGTCAGTAGGGTATTTGTCTAAATAATTTAAATACAAATCCAATGCTTGCTGGTTTTTACCTTGTAAGGACAATATGTGGGCATGCTGAGGGTAATATTCGTCACTGTACTGAGCCAAAGAGGTTATTGTTTCTTCTGCTAAGTCAATTTTGTGTAATTTAAGCGCAAGCAATAACTGCTGCTTTAATTCGACTTCAGTTCTGCTTGTGGGTTCAATTTCCAGTAACGCAGCTAAAGCTGCATCAAAGTTATTTTCTAAAAAATGTACATAATGCAACGCGAGATGGAATAACCTATGTGCAAACTTATCATTGGCAATTAATGGCTCTATATTGTTAGTGAGTAGTGTTAAACCATCGATATTCTTATGTTGTTTCAAATCTAGAATTTTGGCTAATGTATTGTCTAAATTTTGGTTCTTTTTCTTCATCGAAAAGTATGGATGAGCAAAGCTTGTGAGTTGATCTTGATAGCTGTCACTTGCTGATTTTAGTTTGGATTTTTCTTCTAGTGTCAAAGAGCTAGCGACTGTGTTGTTGAACATCGCTTGAAAAATATTGACTCGTCCCGGTTGGTTGTGCTTTTTCCAGCCTTCGGTAATCAATTCTATTGATGGTGTGTCGCTTATTTCTTCACGTCTTAATTTGACAATATCTAGCGCGGTCTCTGTTAACTCTTGAAGCTGTTCAGTAATGATTTGATAAGCACTATAGTACAAATGAGTCATTGAATTCATTTGTTTAAAGGACCAATCCTGAGTCTTCTTTGTTGTCAGAAATTGCGTAAACTCAAAATATCCGAATACCTTTATCGACATATTATATTTTGGAAATTTCTTATTTATTTTTTGCTCAATTTTATCGATTTCACTCGCTTTAGCTTGAAACGCTGCAGAGTGCTGTTTCAACTTTTTAGCTTCATTATTAATGTGTAAGGCTTTGATAGCCAGCTTGCTTATAGCTTTAAAAGCCTCGTTAGCAGCAGATAATTCAGTTTGAATACGTTGTAATTTTTCTTGTTTGTTTTCACTAGCTGATGGAACCATTTCGAGTAACTGACTTGGACTGCAATCAGCTGAAACAATTGAAACTTGTTCTTTTGGTATATGGGTAATACCTTGAATTTTAGCTGCATTTATAGATAGGTTAACGATTTCAACATTAGGGTAAGTCTCAGCTTCTTCTTTTAGCGCGAGTGCTGCATGTATCAGTTGAATTGGCGTTTCAGCAATGCTACCAGAGTAGGTTTCTACCCACTCATGAATAATACTATTATTACTTCCGGCACTGGCTTCAACGCTTCCTTTTGCATGAGTGACGCCTGCAGAGGGGTGACATAAATCAACGCCGCTTAAAAGCACTTGTTTAAAGCCCATTTCAATTGCCACTCTGATAGCACTATTGGTTACCGTAGGACCAATGGTAAGAATGTTGTTAGTTTCTTCCCATGGGAACCGATTGCCTAAGAACAATGATTTTCCATTCCACTGAGCAATGATTCTATGATTGACATGATGTGAGTTAATAAACAGGCTTTCATTTGCGAGGCCCATCATATCGCGGTTAACCTCAAAACTTGTATCTTGAGGATCTACTGAAACAATAATATGAGCTGGGATCCCAGCAGCAGACAACTTTGATGCGAACCTTGATACGGTAAGAATGAAAAACTGTTCATAATTAGCTTTAATCCAATCAATATGTTCATCAAGTGATGGGCCACCACCAATCACTATTGCAGTTTTACCTGCAAATTTATTTTTCAATATCGAAGCTGGTTGGTTATTTTCGACAACATTGAAAAATTGTTCTACAAAAAATGACTTTTGAGTAAAATTTGCTTTATGTGAGGTGGTTTGTTGTTTTATTAATTTATAAATTTGGCTGTAGTAGCCTGAATATTCTTCAACCACGCCTGTAGAGGCGGCTAATGAGAGTGTAATGGCGATTTGATCTTTTATAAGGAATAAATCATCTTCGCCCGATTCTATATGTTCATTAAGTTCTTCAAGACTTAGCACTTTAAGGTAGTGTTGCTGCTCCTCTGGTATATCAATATTTAACATCGACATGACTTCTGGTAGCTCTACAAAAATGTATTTACTTCCTGCTACCTGTGGAGACTCAAGAATATAATTAACCAATAAGCCAGAATCGAGACCTAGAATGACGTGTAATGTATCTTCCTTAAAAATATCGTGTTTATACTTCTTTTTAAAAGCGGTTATAGAGTCTTCTTTTTCAAAGGTATTCCTGTTGATGCAGGGCAAGTAGTACTCATCAAATTGACTAATGGCGAACTGATTATTAAAAACTGATTGTGATGTAGCCATTGTAAGTAAAACCTTCTTGTCTATTGGTATATGTTTTATCGATTCACGTTCACTGATTTTTAAATCTTAATCACAATATCTTGGATCTGTATGTTGCCAGAGCTTTCAATACCTTCTAGTAAGGCTGTGGCGCTTTCTTCTGAAACTTGTTCTATTGTGACCGTGGCTCTATTTTTAGTTGCAACAGCTCGCATTAAATTCACTCTATCAGGAATGTTTTGTTGTAACACGATTTGGAAGTTATCACCCATTTTGACGTTATTTCGACGGCCTAAATTAATGATGATTCTATTACCTTGCTTAGCAACGATTTGACCGAGTAAAGGTCGACAATTTAGTAAATTATCAATATCTTGAGTGCTTTGTTGTAAAAGCTGATTCATAGTTTGACCATAAGTTGAGCCCCAAAACCGTTGGGTTGAAGGTGACACGGTTTCATCTCGTTCAAAATCCCACTCAGCTTCTGCTTGATAGTCTTTGCTCCACACTTTTTCACCACTAATGCCTTGGAACATGGTAAACCGTAAATTAATTTGTCTTAAAGGTGTCTCATCCCATAATCCAAATAAAGAACTCGAGTATGGCTCGGTTGAAATATCCAGGATTTCCGGTTGTAAGATATATTGGCTGTCGGTTATTTCGCCAAGCCAGCTTGGTATGCGTTGGCCTTTGAAGTTGATGAGTTGGTTGTTATGGTCAAGCTTCTCCTCGGCGTGCATACGAGCAAAACTGTAGTCAGAGCCATTATTTAATAAATTGCCAAACTGCTGTGATAAAGCTTGTTCAAAGTTAGCAAGTTGTCCGTATCGAAGTTGTGAGCGGTCACGCATGATGGCTTGGGGGATCATTATTGCCGCTTTTAATTGTTGGCTGTGGCATTGCTGTGCTTGGGGTTTAGATTCAAGATTGAGCCGCAACATAACCGTGATATCTGATGCGCTGATGATTTCAGACACGAGTTCAATATCGTTAGCTTGACCCATGCGTTTTATTTGAAATGCATCTTGAGTTAAGTTGCCCTGATTAATACTTTGCTGGCTATTAAAGTTCACACCCGCTTTTAAGCTGGCATAGTTTAATGCTTGATTAATCGCATCCTCGCGGGCTTTATCTATATTGCCGTCAATAATTTTGGCTTTTCCTGACACTTCAACTCTTTGCGCTAATACAGAGTGACTGAAACAAGCTGATAGAATAACCAGCATGATAATCGTCAAATATTTAGAGCTAACGTTTGGCATGTTCATGTTCGCTTTTCACAATATCGAAGAAAAAGGGTGCCAACTCTATGACGGTTTAGCACGACTTAAATTAATTATCATAATAAAAGCAAAAACCATGCCTGTATGAGCTTTTAGCAGTGAACAGATGGAGATAAATTCTTTATTTCAAGGTAAAGGTTTTGAATGTGTGGTCGATACACTATCTATAGTGTGTTTAATGTGTGCTCTGATTGGACCTAAAGCCTGTTAGTGGCAACATTACTGAACCTAACATCACATCAATGCTGAGACGTCATTGTAATAAGGAATAAGCCATGAGCCGTTTAATCATTTTTCCCATTGCGTTGCTAGCGGCTGCTTGCGCTAGCGAGCCGCCTGTGTCGACAAATGAGTTAGCTTATGTAGAAAAGCCTACTGAAACTAGCTTTTGGTTTAGTGATGAACCTGAAGTGCAGCCTGCGCCTTTACAATATGACATTACTAAAGCCGGTCTAGCCCCTAAATCACATGTGAATATATTGGCTGAAAAAGTCGTAAATGAATTGGTATTACAAAATGACAGTTTACGCTCTGACCAACCTTTACTTGTAACCACTCCGGTTAATACCAGTGATTACAGCAAAACGGATGCTTTAGGCTTACAGTTACAGCAAGGTTTTGTTGCCGCTTTTCATAGTCATGAATTTAACTTGGTCGATTTAAACGTGGCGAATGCATTACGTTCAACTGAGCAGGGCGAGTTTATTTTAAGTCGAGATTGGAAGTTACTTCCGTCTGACTTGCCTGTTTCTCATGTTGTCGTTTCGACTATGGATACCACACCAATGGGCTTAGTTCTTAATGCAAGAATTGTGAATGTGACTAATAATCGGGTGGTGTCAGCAGTACAAACTTTTGTGAATATGAATAGTTTACCTGGCTATTTATCACCTTCAAATCAAGTCATTTTTCAAGATGGATTGCTTTTCCGCCATGAAGCGTCTGGTCAAGGTAATGCCGTAGTATTGGGAGCAAAATTATGAATAAGTTAGTGGTTCTATTGGTTTCATTATTGGCAATCTCGATAAGTGGTTGTGCAAGTAATGATAAATATGTGCAATGGGAAACAGAAGCGCCAGATCAGTTCCCTAAGTTAACTGCAATTGGTTATGCGCCTTTAGCGACTCAGCCTGCGAAAGAGCAGTCACATAAAGTTCTAATGGCCATGCAAGCGTCAAAAATCGCGGCATATCGAGAATTAGCAGAGCAGGTATATGGTCAACAGATTGATGCTCATAGTCAAATGAGCGACTGGATGCTCAATAACGAAACCGTTTCTGCCAATGTGTCAGGAATGATTAAAGGCGCGAAAGTAGTAAAAAGCTATCCTGCGGGTGATATGTATGTGACTGAGTTAGAGCTGGATTTTGCTCAGGTGTGGGATCTTTATCAGCAACAAAACCGCCCCCGTCGTGTAAAAGAAGTGACATACTTTTAATGTAAATTTCGACAGATATAAAAACCGCCAATAAAGGCGGTTTTTTTATGTTGGTCATTAGCGATGCTGTTTTGCCATTGGAGAGATTGCAGTTGACCTAGGATGAACTGTCTACATGGCTTAAATCGATATTAGCTTAACTTAGGCTTTGAGGTTTTGGCCCAAAGATGAAATTGTCGACGTTCGGCCTTTGTCGTTATAAGTTAAACTGGTGGCATTTCTACTCATTTGCATGGCTTGAGAAAAGCGATTTAAGCTCGCAATATTCAGTTCGATTAAGCTAGCATTTTGATTATTGATGTCTTTACACTCTTCGAGAATGGTTTTAGCTTCAGCGACTTTCTCAATGAGTTTAGGCTCTGAATTGAGCAAAGATTTATCAGGATGATTAGCTAATTTCTCATCATTTTGTTGAAGCGTATTCAAACACTCCACTTTTTCGCGTGCAAGTGCTAACAAGGTGTCGGCATCTTGATCTGCTAAGGCCTGCTTTTCTGCAGATACAAGTTTTTTCAGCGACGACAAAGTGCCGTGCTGAAAAGATAACAGCTGTAGTAATTCATTCATAATTTACTCTTTATAAAAACCCACATCATAACGACAAGGCGTAATGCGATGATGATTGTTTATCCAAGAGCAGGTATGACGCTACTCTTGGTCGAAATTTAGTCCGCTCATGTCAGCTTCAAAGCTTGCAATATTCGCCGCTAATTTTTCAGGGTCGACTTTATAACGTCCCTCTGAAATGGCTGACTTTATTGCATCAACTTTGCTTTGATCAATTTCAGGTAAAGATGCCATGTTAGTTTGGGCTCCTTGCAGCTGCTGTGCTTGCGAGGTAATGCTGACCGAATCACTTTTAATAGGTGCAGCCTGTTGCCCAGCTGACTCGGCAGCTTTTGGGGCAGCACCTGAGTCACGATTAGTACGCAACTGAGTGTGTGATGCTGTTTTAAGATTGTTAATATCAATTGCCATTTTAGGCTCCAGCGTAATTTATGGTTTTCCTAACAGGCTATCGACCTTGTTGGAAAAAACTTTAGGAATATTTTACATCCTAACTTCAACTTCGCCAACTCCGGTGACAATGACATCTAATCGTCTGTTTGAGTTGGCATTTCTGACTCTTATTGCATCGCCTATATTGCCATCTCTTAGTGCTTCACCAGCTGTTTTTATTTCAAAGCTATTTGTTTTTGCGTAAATGGATACCGAATCCCCCTTACAGACAAAACATAGGTTATTATTCAGCAATGGGGCTTTAGCTGCGACACGTCTTTTAGAGCGGGTGCCGATTATGTTGCTTGTGTCTGAGAAAAACTGTCCTCGGATACTGTGTTGGTCAACGTAATTAATTTCGATGGCTTCAGGAGTGATGAGTTCACCTTTTTCAATGATGCCAATTGCGGTGACGACGGGATACATGACTTCGACTTTAACCGATAAATACATTTGCCAAGGGTAATCGTAGTCTGGGCTGATGCAGCTAATTTTAACGGTATTGGTTCGATTAATCGGTCGGTCGCTTGCCATAGCAACAGAAAGAGGAGGGTAACAAGCGGGTGGCGTTAACCTTCCTTCTAAGCTTTGGGGAATGATATTCACTTTCGCATTGGGGTTAGCATTTGGACTGGTTGCAATTTTTTTTGCAACTGTCTCTTTAGCTAGCTCGGTGATGGTCGATAAAGTATAGGTAATAGTGCTTTGTTCACTGGCAAAAACCGGTAAATGAATGCAAAGAATGAGCAATAACAGTAATGTGTTTTTCTTCATATCTTGTTTCTAGCGGTGGTGGCCAGAATACCTCTATACTTTTAAGTTAAGCTAACAACGCTTTGATTTTGGATAAATGGTTATCGGGTAAATAAAGAGTCATAAGTTTGACTTTTTTCGCTTGTAAACACCGATACGGTTTAAATAAGCAATAAGTATGCCTATTACCTAAATGCGATAGTCATCGCGACATAAATAATTGCAGCGTATGCTACAATTTGACAAATATGGCTTATGGTCGCTTTAAGTCATAAGTAATAAAGTCCTTAGGGGCAGTATAAATAAAACAAGGCAGGGTTATGTCGAGTATTCTTGAGTCAGTTAATAAACGTACGCAGCTTGTAGGTCAAAACAGATTAGAGTTGTTACTATTTAAGTTGAATGGACGTCAGCGTTTTGGCATTAACGTATTTAAAGTAAAAGAGGTGCTGCAATGTCCTCCGTTAACGACATTACCTCGTTTGAGTCCGCTGATTAAAGGTATTGCCCATATCCGTGGTTCAACCATCTCTGTGATTGATTTGAGTGCTGCAACAGGTGGGCGTCCTCTTACATCGACAGAGAATTGTTTTATTATCATTGCTGAATACAACCGAAGCATTCAAGGGTTCCTAGTCAGTTCAGTTGAACGTATTATCAATATGAACTGGGAATCGATTATGCCACCACCACAAGGGGCTGGGCGTAACTCTTATTTAACTGCGGTAACTGAAATCGAAGGTGAATTGGTTGAGATTTTAGATGTTGAAAAAATCTTAGACGAGATATCACCTGTTAAGACTGAAATCAGTGAAGAAGCTAATGAAGCGTTAACCATTGATCGTGACCAGCATTATCACATCATGGTCATTGATGATTCTGCAGTGGCGCGTAAACAAATTATTCGTTCGCTTGAGTCGCTTAATTTGCAAATTGATACCGCCATTGATGGTAAAGATGCGCTAGAAAAGCTTAAAGCGATTGCGACTGAGATGGATAATGTTGCTGACGAAATTCCTTTGATTATTTCGGATATCGAAATGCCAGAAATGGATGGTTACACCTTAACGGCTGAAATTAGAGACGATCCTAAGTTGAAAGACATTAAAGTGGTACTTCATACATCTCTTAGTGGTGTATTTAACCAAGCAATGGTTGAGAAAGTGGGTGCCAATGACTTTATCGCCAAGTTTAATCCAGATGAATTAGCATCTGCTGTAAATAAACACCTAATTTTATAAGCAATATTGATAAGTCTGACTATGATTAAATAGATAGTCAGACAGTTATTGTGAGCAATACGTTGTGCTTGTCGATAGTCGTGATAAGTTAATAAAAGTAACCTGTTCACTCTGAAGTGACGCTAGTGTCATTTCTTATAATAGGATGTAAATGTGACGAATAAATCACTCGCTGAAGCAGAATATAATCAGTTTAAGCTCTTTTTAGAACAGCACAGCGGCATTGTATTAGGTGACAACAAGCAATATTTAGTAAGAAGCCGATTAGCTCCTTTGATGGGTAAATATGATTTGCCGTCATTATCAGAAGTGGTTAAAAGGTCGATGAAGCCAACGGAAAGGCATTTAAGGGCGGAAGTCATTGATGCAATGACAACGAATGAGACCTTGTGGTTTAGGGACAAATATCCGTTCGAGTTGCTCAATAATGCGTTATTACCTGAATACAGTCGCTTAGGAAGACCGTTAAAAATTTGGTCTGCTGCTTGTTCTTCAGGGCAAGAGCCTTATTCACTCGCGATGACGATTTTGGAATACCAGCAACGTAAACCAGGCGCATTACCTGGTAATGCAACCATTCAAGCGACAGATTTATCTCCGTCAATGCTTGAGCGTTGTAAAAATGCTGAATACGATAGTTTAGCCCTAGCTAGAGGGTTATCACCTGAGCGTAAGCGCCAATTTTTTGATCCTTTGCCTTCCGGTAACATGAAAGTAAAAGATAATGTGAAGCGTTTGGTAAACTTTAGGGCACACAATCTTCTTGAAAGTTATAGCCTTTTAGGAAAGTTTGATATTATTTTTTGCCGTAATGTTCTGATTTATTTTGCCCCAGAGGCAAAAGCAAAAATATTGCGGCAATTTGCTGCCGCTTTAAACCCTAACGGTATTTTGTTTTTAGGGGCGTCAGAGTCTATCTCGGGATTAACGGACGAGTTCAATATGGTTAGGTGCAACCCTGGTATATATTACCAGAAGAAGAGTTAGCTATAATTAGTTGTAATAGTTGAATATTTTTATTTATTAATGCCAGCGTTCGTTGGCATTTTCATTTTTATCATTTCATTTCTAATAATCTAATTTTTTTGGCATAAGCTTTGCTTTAATTCTGTCAGTTAGCTGGCGGAGGCAATTTTATGGCGATTAATTTTGAAAATGGTTTAGGTATACATCAATACTCTTTGGGCATACGTGCACAACGGGCTGAAGTGCTATCCAGCAACATCGCCAATGCTAATACGCCAGGTTATAAAGCTCGAGATGTCGACTTTGCTGCAGCAATGAACAGCGCACGCGCTAAGCAAAGTGGATTACAGATGAGTCAAACAACTGACAAACATTTCGACTTGAAAGCGTTAAGCCAGGAAAATGTAAAGTTTAGAGTGCCTAATCAACCAGATACAGGTGATGGCAACACCGTTGATTCTCAACAAGAACAAGCGGCCTTTATGCAGAACTCCTTGGAATATCAAATGTCACTGGGCTTTCTTGAAAGCAAGTTCTCAGGCATGCGTAAAGCTATTAGAGGTGATTAATCATGAGTCTATTTAATATTTTTAATGTGTCGGGTTCTGGTATGTCAGCACAATCAGTGCGACTTAATACTACCGCCAGTAACATTGCCAATGCTGATTCAGTTTCCAGTAGTGTTGATCAAACTTATAAGGCTCGTCATCCGATTTTTGAAGCTGAAATGGCCAAAGCAAGCCATGAGCAAAATAGTTCTCACAGTGTCAGTGTTAAGGGCATTGTTGAAAGTGATAAACCGTTATTAAAGGAGTTTTCTCCTGATCATCCTATGGCTGATGGTGACGGCTTTATTTACAAACCGAATGTCAATGTGATGGAAGAGATGGCGGATATGATTTCAGCATCTCGTTCTTATCAAATGAATGTCCAAGTGGCTGATGCGGCAAAATCAATGCTGCAACAAACACTTCGTATGGGTAAGTAATATGAATTTTGTGGGGGGTAAAAGATGAGCCTCATTAATCCTTACAGCAGTCAGTCTTTACCACAGACTCAATCTGCTAGTAGTACTGGTATTGCATCCAATACACAAGAAACAGCCAGTACAGGGAATGCATTTTTAGACAGTGTGGCCTTACAAGGAGAGCCAGAAACACCTGAACCTAATAGCCAGGAGCTGACTCAATCAGATTTCTTTGCTTTATTGAGTCAACAGTTATCAATGCAAGATCCGTTTAAGCCTGTTGAAAACGATCAAATGATTTCGCAAATGGCATCATTCTCAACCGTTGACGGTATTGCCAAGTTGAATGAAGAAATTCTCAACTTAAATAACTTAACGAGTTCGAGTCAGGCGTTGCAGGCTTCAAGTTTAGTAGGCCGTAAAGTGTTAATTCCGTCTGATACGGGGCACATATCGTCAGATAGTCCAGAAGTCAATGGCGTGATTAGTACACCAACTTCTATCGATACGATAACAGTCAGTATTGAAGACGAAAGTGGCCAAGTCATTAAAACCTTTGAAGTTGACGGCTCTGCTGGCGGTAACATTGATGTGTCATGGGATGGGCTAGATAAAAATGGCGACCCAGCTCCTGAAGGCAATTACGCGATAAAAGCGAACGGCAAAATTGATGGAAAATCAGAAGATTTAGCAGTATCGACCTATGCGCATGTGACGAGCGTGTCACTGGGTAACACCACAACAGGAGCAATATTAAACCTACGTGGTATTGGTGGTATTCAGTTGTCAGATGTCTTAGCTGTCACTGAAAGTTAATTAGCTTATCAAATTTAAAGCTGGCAGCTGTGGCAGTCAGTAAAACAAACAGAATGAGTAGGAAAGGGGTGAATTATGTCGTTTAACATTGCTTTGAGTGGTATTTCTGCAGCTCAAAAAGATCTCAATACCACTGCGAATAACATTGCTAACGTTAACACCGTAGGCTTTAAAGAATCTCGTGCCGAGTTTGCTGACGTATATGCTAATTCAATTTTCTCTAACAGCAAAACTGCTGTCGGTGGCGGTGCGACAACGACACAGGTTGCACAGCAATTTCAGCAAGGTAGTTTACAGTTTACTAGTAACTCTTTAGATATGGCGATAAGTGGCGGTGGTTTCTTTGTGACATCATCAGGTGTGGGAGTTCAAGATCACGCATTCACTCGTGCTGGCGCATTTAAAGTTAACTCAGAAAGTTACATGACTGATTCTGCTGGTAACTATTTACAAGGGTTCCCTGTTGATGCTGACGGTAACTCTACCTCGGTTAGTTTAACGACGACTCAACCAATTAAGATCCCTGATACGGCAGGTAGCCCAGTGAAAACTGAGAATATTGGCCTACAGATGAACCTTGATGTGGGTGAAACGCCATTAGATCCTGCTAACTTTGATCCCAACGATCCTGACACGTTTAATAAATCGACTTCAGTGACGATTTATGACTCACTTGGTGAATCGCACATTATGACCACCTATTTTGTTAAGCCGACAGAAGGGGCTTATACCGGTGAAAGTAATTGGGTTGCATTCTATGCTGTAGATGGCAAACAAGTTGACCTTGACCAAGCAAATGGTGGTTCATACGGCGCTGATACGACTGGTGACGGTGTTGCTGATACGACAAGATTTGCTGAAAATGCATCGGGCTGGAAAGGCTCGGTATTAAAGTTCAATGATGCGGGCGCATATACAGGCTCAGATCCTGCGGTAGTTGAAACGGTTGAGCTGGGTGTTAATGGTGCTAACGTATTAGGCCCTGGCGCTGATGGTAGTCAAAAAGTTACCGTTGGATTTAATAATCCAACTCAATATGCATCTCCATTTGAAGTGACTGAGTTAACTCAAGATGGTACCACCGTCGGTCGTTTGACTAACGTAGGTATTGGCGAAGATGGCTTAGTGACAGCAAGTTACAGTAACGGTTCGACTGAACCATTAGCTCGAGTTGCTTTGGTTCGTTTTGCTAACGAGCAAGGTTTAACTCAAGTGGGTAATACTTCTTGGAAAGCCAGCTTGGATTCTGGTCCAGCGCTAGCAGGTGAAGCAAATAGTGGTACCTTTGGTAGTATTCGTTCATCGGCGCTTGAACAATCTAACGTCGATTTGACCACTGAGTTAGTGGATTTGATTTCTGCACAACGTAACTTCCAAGCGAACTCTCGTACACTTGAAGTGAATAACACGTTAAATCAGTCGATTCTTCAAATTCGATAAGTTTGACTTGTTTTGACAAAGAGTTGCCGCAACGGCAACTCTTTGCCTTTTCATTTTTTGCCTCTTATTGTTTTTCTTTTCACTTCCTGCTTTTCAAATACATTTCATTTAGTTAGCCATTCTCTATTCACAATTTATATATTGGCACACTCATTGCTAGTTCTAGTTATATCTTTAGTTATGTAAAAAGTTTGACGGAGCGGCAGATGGACAAATTACTGTATGTTGCCATGAGTGGGGCAAAGCAAAATATGAATGCTTTGGCTGTTCGTGCCAATAATTTAGCCAATGCGAATACCGATGGTTTTAAAGCTGATTTGGCTCAAGCTCGCTCTATGCAAGCGTTTGGGGAAGGCTTACCGACACGTGTCTTTTCTATGACTGAAAGCCCTGGGCAAAATTTTAGTTCAGGCCCAATTAAAACTACGGGTCGTGATTTAGACATTGCGATTAAAGATAAAGGTTGGATTGCAGTGCAGGGTGCTGATGGCGGCGAAGCGTATACCCGCTCCGGTAGTCTAAGTTTTGACAGTACAGGCTTATTAACTAATGGTCGAGGCAACCCTGTTATGGGAGAGGCTGGACCGATAGTTTTGCCGCTACCAATCGACAAAGTTCAAATCTCGCCTGATGGCATTATTTCTGTAAGACCTCAGGGTGCAACTGCGGATGTGGTTGAAGAAGTGGCACGAATTAAATTAGTTAATCCATCAAATGAAGAAATGATGCGTGGTGAAGATGGGTTATTTAGGCTGACTTCGGGCTTAAATGCGCCGAACGATCCTAATGTGAATATCGAAACAGGGGCTGTTGAAGGCAGTAATGTTAACGCTGTTTCAGAAATGGTGGCGTTAATTGATATCCAGCGTCAATACGAAATGCAAGTGAAGATGATGAAAAATGCCGAAGAGCTAGACCGTGCTTCATCATCCTTAATGAGAGTTAGTTAGGAGTAATAATTATGCATCCCGCTTTATGGATCAGTAAAACAGGCTTAGATGCCCAACAAACCGATATTGCAGTTATTTCTAATAACGTGGCGAATGCGAGCACCGTAGGTTACAAAAAAAGCCGTGCAGTATTCGAAGACTTGCTATATCAAACAGTCAATCAAGCTGGTGGTATAAGTGCTGATAATACTAAGCTGCCGAATGGTTTGAACATTGGTGCCGGTACTAAGGTCGTGGCAACTCAAAAAATGTTCACCCAAGGTAACATGTTAACCACAGATAACTCGTTAGATTTAATGATTGAAGGCCCTGGATTTTTTGAGGTCGAGATGCCTGATGGCACCGCTGCTTATACCCGAAATGGTCAATTTAGCTTAGATGAAAATGGCCAGATTGTGACTCCAGGTTCTGGTTATGTCGTGCAACCGTCAATCACCATACCTGATGATGCAACTTCAATTACAGTCTCTGCCGAAGGTGAAGTATCAGTAAAATTATCTGGCGCGACAGAAAGCACAGTTGTTGGACAGTTAGCCATGAGCGATTTCATTAATCCATCAGGGTTAGATCCATTAGGGCAAAACTTGTATACCGAAACTGGCGCAAGTGGAACGCCTATTCAGGGAACAGCTTCTTTAGATGGCCTAGGCGCTATTCGCCAAGGGGCATTAGAAACATCAAACGTTAATGTGACTGAAGAGCTAGTAAACCTGATTCAAAGTCAGCGTATTTACGAAATGAACTCTAAAGTGATATCAGCTGTTGATCAGATGATGTCTTACGTGACTCAGAACCTATAACTGTTATTGAAAGGAACTGGATTATGAATAAATACCTAGCGTTAGCATCCGTTATTTTCATTGCCGGTTGTAGTTCAACGCAACAAAAACCTATACCTGATGATCCATTTTATGCGCCAGTGTATCCAGAAGCATCACCAACTAAAATGGTGTCGACGGGGTCGATTTACATGGACCATCAATCGTCTAGCTTATATTCAGATATACGAGCACATAAAGTCGGTGACATTATCACAGTGCTGTTAAATGAATCGACTCAAGCTAAAAAAAGCGCCAATAACGAAATCAAAAAAGACTCTAATCTGAGTGTTGACCCTATCTATGCTGGTGGCGGCAATGTGACGATTAAAGGTGTACCACTTGATTTACGTTATTCTGATGCGATGGACACCAAGCGTGAAGCTGATGCTGACCAATCTAACAGCCTTGATGGCAGTATCTCAGCTAACGTGATGCAAGTGCTCAGTAATGGCAACTTGGTTATCCGTGGTGAAAAATGGATTTCGATTAACAATGGCGATGAATTTATTCGTGTTACAGGCATGGTAAGAAGTCAAGATATCACTCCTGAGAATACAGTTCAGTCAACTCGAGTAGCCAATGCCCGCATTCAATATAGCGGAACGGGTACATTTGCAGATGTTCAAAAAGTAGGGTGGTTAAGCTCATTCTTTATGAGCGAATGGTGGCCTTTCTAAGGAGTATGCCATGAAAATTTCATCTTTATTTATCTCCATTACCCTTACCGTCTCTGTTGCATTAACGGTATTTTCTGCGCCAGTTCAAGCACAGCGAATTAAAGATATTGCCAACGTTCAAGGTGTACGTAGTAACCAACTGATTGGTTATGGTCTTGTGGTTGGTTTGCCAGGCACTGGTGAAAAAACCAAATACACTGAACAAACATTCAGAACCATGCTGAAAAACTTTGGCATTAATTTACCTGATAATGTGAACCCTAAAACCAAGAATGCGGCGGTGGTAGCGGTGCATGCAGAGATGCCAGCATTTATTAAGCCCGGTCAAAATATTGACATTACCGTATCGAGTTTAGGTGAAGCAAAAAGCTTACGTGGCGGCACTTTACTGCAAACCTTTTTAAAAGGGGTTGATGGCAATGTTTACGCTATCGCACAAGGCAGTCTAGTGGTCAGTGGTTTCAGTGCAGAAGGTTTAGATGGTTCGCAAGTGATTCAAAATACGCCAACAGTTGGGCGTATTCCTGGTGGCGCGATTGTTGAACGCAGTGTGATGAGTCCATTTGCGACAGGGGATCATCTAACTTTTAACCTACGTCGTTCAGATTTTTCTACCGCTAAAAGTATGGCAGATGCAATTAACGACTTTTTAGGTCCAGGTATGGCAAGAGCGTTAGATGCAACCTCTATTCAAGTCAGTGCGCCTCGTGATGCATCACAGCGAGTTTCTTTTTTAGCGACATTAGAAAATGTTGAAGTCGAGATAGCTGATGAATCTGCGAAAGTGATTGTTAACTCACGCACTGGCACCATTGTCGTTGGCCAAAATGTGCGTTTAATGCCTGCAGCTGTGACGCATGGCGGATTAACGGTCACCATTGCAGAAGCTACGCAAGTTTCGCAGCCAAATGCATTTGCAAATGGTCAAACGGTTGTCACTACAGATAGCACAATTGATGTTGCTGAAGAAGACAGTCGTATGTTTTTGTTTGATCCAGGTACGACATTAGATGAGCTTGTACGTGCTGTAAACCTGGTTGGCGCAGCGCCTTCTGATGTGCTTGCAATATTAGAAGCGTTAAAGATGGCAGGCGCTTTGCATGGTGAACTTATCATCATCTAAATATTGTCGGTACGACTATGGAAAAGCTGTCAAATTCATCGCACTTTCTGGATCTAGGAGGACTAGATTCATTACGTTCTCAGGCTCAGAAAGACGAGAAAGCGGCACTTAAAGAAGTCGCTAAACAGTTTGAAGGTATCTTTATTCAAATGCTGATGAAAAGCATGCGTGATGCTAACGCAGCTTTTAAATCAGACAGTCCAATGAACAGTCAAACCACTGAGTTTTTTGAGAACATGCGTGATCAACAAATGTCAGTGGACTTGTCTGATAAAGGTATGCTGGGCATTGCTGATTTAATGGTTCAGCAATTATCACCTCAAGATACACCATTTAAGCCTGCCTCTGTCCTTCGTGGCGATATTGATGCAAACATTCAACATGGTTTATTTGATAACAAATCAGCAGACATTGCGGTCAGTCCAATAGCGTCGTTTGCACAAAAAACACCCAATGAACCAGTAGTAAATGTTAATCAGCTTGCCAGTCATCACTCGGTTATCGATGAGCAAGCAATGGCGAAAATTCTGGCAGGCGAAAAGGGCACTTCAGTTGCCGCTAATGGCAATCAATTGCCGCAATCAGTCAATAAAGCGCCGTCCGAATTTAGCAACCCTGCGCATTTTGTTAATACGCTTTATCCTCATGCTGAAAAAGCAGCTAAAGCTCTCGGAACAACACCTGAAGTGTTGCTTGCTCAGTCAGCACTTGAAACAGGCTGGGGTCAGAAAATGATCAGACGTCAAGACGGCACGGCTAGTAATAACCTGTTTAACATTAAAGCCGATACTCGCTGGCAGGGTGATAAGACATCGGTGAACACCTTGGAGTATGAGCAAGGCAAGGCTGTTAAACAAAGAGCTGACTTTAGAATGTACGACAGTATTGAACAAAGCTTTAATGATTTTGTGTCCTTTATCGCCAATGGTGAACGTTACCAAGAGGCCAAAAAAGTGGCTGCAGAACCTGCAAAATTTATTAATGAGTTACAAAAAGCTGGCTACGCCACTGATCCTCAATACGCAAAGAAAGTGCTAAAAGTGATGGAAACAGTGACTAATGGACTTAAGTCTGCATTACCAGGAGAGACTAACTAATGGCTGTTGATTTATTAAATATCGCCCGCACCGGCGTACTGGCGGCTCAATCTCAAATGGGCGTTACCAGTAATAACATTGCTAACGCCAATACGATTGGCTATCACCGTCAAGTTGCCGAGCAGTCGTCGTTAGAATCCCAAAAGATTGGTAACAGCTTTTATGGTACGGGTACTTACGTTACTGATGTAAAGCGGATCTACAATGACTTTGCTGCCAGAGAGTTGCGTATAGGCCAAACCTCAATGAGCGCCGCAGAGACTCGTTACACCAAAATGAATGAGATGGATCAGCTCTATTCACAAATTGGTTCAATGGTGCCAGATCGATTAAACGACTTTTTCTCAAGCATTAATAGTGTGGCCGATTTACCAACCGATATAGGTATGCGTGACAGTATGCTTGGCGCAGCGCAACAAGCTGCAAGTAGCCTAAATCAAATGCAGTCTCATCTCGACTCACAGATGAAACAGACTAATAGTCAAATTGGTGCGATGGCTGATCGCATCAATGAAATCAGCAATGAGCTGGCTAGCATTAATCTAGAGCTAATGAAAAGCGAAAGTCCAGACAGCCAGTTACTAGATAAACAAGATGCACTTATTTTGGAGTTAAGTGAGTATTCCGAAGTCAACGTTATTCCGCTTGAGAATGGTGCTAAAAGTGTCATGTTAGGCGGCTCTGTGATGCTGGTGTCTGGTGAAGTTTCAATGCAAATCGGTACCACTACTGGAGACCCTTATCCCAATGAATCTCGTTTGACCACGACCACTGGTAATCAAAGTTTAGTAATTGATGGATCAAAACTAGGCGGTCAACTTGGGGAGCTATTTAAATTTCGCGATGAAACCTTAGTGCCTGTTGGCCAAGAATTAGGTCAATTAGCGTTAGGTATTGCTGATGCATTCAATGAAATGCAGTCAAATGGTTATGATTTAAATGGTGAAATTGGTCAAAATATATTTACTGATATAAATGATCCACTGATGTCAGCTGGGCGTGTCGGTGAATTTGACGGAAATACTGGTACTGCCAAAATCCGAGTCAACATAGATGATGTCGGTGAATTGACAGGAAGTTCATATGAACTGTCGTTTACTGCACCTTCAACCTATGAGTTAAAAGATACTAAAACAGGTGAAGTACAAGCTTTGACCTATGATGCTGTCAATAACCAGTTAACGGGCGGAGATGGATTCAGTATCCAAATTGACTCGGTGCCAGCAGGTTTTGCAGATGGTGATAAGTTTGAAATTAGACCCAATGCAGGCGCCGCAGCAGGTATTGGTGTCGAAATGACCGATCCCAAAGGTATTGCAGCAGCTGCCCCTAAAATTACTGGTGAACCCACTAACTCGGGTGACACCAGTGTTAAGTTAACTAGCATAGATAGAACAAATGCTAATTTCCCTGTGACTGATAGTGAAATCACTATTCAAATCGATACCGTTACAAATACTTATCAAGCTTTTGACGCCAGTGGCGCAGCAATTGGTGGCCCAACGGCATTTACTCCTCCACAAATTAGTACACCTTATGGCTTTGGTTTTGAAATTAGCGACACGTCAACAGCTGGCGTAACCGACAGTTATACCTTCGATTTATCATTTGCCGAAGGAGATAACAGCAATGCGATAGAAATGGCGAAACTGTCAGATGAAAAATTAATGAATGGCGGCACAACGACCTTAGCTGGCGTGTTTGAAGGTAGTAAGCTTGATATTGCTAGCAAAACCAAAGCCGCTGCCGTGTCTTTTGAATCAAATGAAGCTGTTTATCTACAAGCATATAACCGTGTACAAAGTGAGTCGGGAGTGAACTTAGACGAAGAAGCTGCCAACTTAATGCGTTATCAACAATCTTACCAAGCTTCAGCCAGGATCATGACAACAGCTCAGCAAATGTTTGATTCATTGCTTAGTTCTGTTCGTTAGGAGAATTAGTCATGCGTATTTCAACTGCTCAAATGTTTCATCAAAATACTTTAAGTCTGTCTAAAGGTCAGTCTTCAACCAATAAAATTTTGGAACAACTGGCAAGTGGCAAAAGGCTCAATACCGCAGGAGACGATCCTGTTGCAGCTATTGGTGTTGATAACTTAAAACAAAAAAACGCCTTGGTGGATCAATTCGTCAAGAATATTGACTATGCACAAAAGCACCTTGGATTAAGCGAAAGTAAGTTAGGCAGCACAGAAACAATTATGAGTAGTATGCGTGAGCAACTACAGCGCGCCGCAAACGGCAGCCTATCTCAATCGGAACGGCAAATGATTGCCGATGAAATGAAAGATAGTCTCGAAGAGTTAATGTCGATTGCCAACACAAAAGACGAATCGGGTAATTATATCTTTGCTGGCAACAATACTAATAATCCACCTTTTGCGTTTGATAATAATGGTCAAATAATTTACAGCGGTGACAGTGGCGAGCGGCAAAGTATCGTTGCCTCGGGTGTTACCATCGGAACAAATGTGCCAGGTGACACTGTGTTTATGAACGCACCTAATCCGCTTGGTGATTATGGTGTCAATTATTTGCCATCTCAACAGGGTGATTTTGTTGTTGATAAGGCGGCCATTTTTGATTCTGCTGCACACGTAGAAGATACCTATACCTTTAAGTTTGTTGATAACGCAGGTGTCCTTGATTTACAAATTGAAGATTCGGGCGGCACCGTCGTATCAACGGTTGCAAACTTTGATCCTAGCAATCCGGTAAGTTTTAACGGCATAGAAGTTCAACTGTCAGGTCAGCCTGTCGCGGGTGACTCTTTTACCATGGAACCTCAAGAAACCGTCAGTATTCTAGATACCTTTAATGAAGCGATTGCGATGCTTGAAGATCCTACTATTCCAAATACTTCTCAAGGAAACTCAAAGTTGGCACAGCTATTGAATAATATCGATAGTGGTCAAAATCAAGTCAGTACAGCAAGAAGTATTGCTGGCAATAGCTTGAAAAGTTTAGAGAGTATCTCTACGAATCACGCTGAAGAAAAAATCGTTAATGATAGCGCATTATCCATGCTTGAAGATTTGGACTATGCCGCAGCAATAACTGAATTTGAAAAACAGCAACTGGCATTAAATGCCGTGTCGAGTGTGTTCGGCAAAGTCGGTTCTATTTCGTTGTTTGATTATATCTAGTAAGGCGTTCAGATCTTGCAAGATATATAAAGCAAGAAAGACCAACGTTAAATTGTAAAATTTAGCCAAGCTCCAAAGTCTTGGCAACAAAACTAAGAATGAGGATTTATTTATGGCTATTACAGTAAATACCAATGTTACATCTATGAAAGCACAGAAGAACTTAAATGCGTCGACGCAAAATTTAAGTACTTCGATGGAACGTTTATCAAGTGGTTTACGTATTAACAGTGCAAAAGATGATGCGGCCGGTCTAGCTATTTCTAACCGCTTGAACTCGCAGGTTCGTGGGTTAGAGGTTGGTATGCGTAATGCGAACGATGCAATTTCGATAGCGCAAATCTCAGAAGGTGCGATGCAAGAACAGACAAACATGTTGCAGCGTATGCGTGATTTGACTATTCAATCTGAAAATGGTGCAAACAGCCCTGACGATTTAGCAGCATTGAAAGCTGAGATGGATCAATTAGCGGAAGAAATCACCGCGATTGGTAATAGTACGGCTTTCGGTGACACGAAATTATTAACAGGTGACTTTTCTGCTGGTAAAACGTTCCAAGTTGGTCACCAAGATGGTGAAGATATCAGCATTACAGTTAAAACAAGTAATGCGACAAGTCTATCTGTTGCAGCATTAACAAATGCGACTTCAGCAGGACGTGCATCAGCGCTAACCAAAATTGATGCCGCAATTAAAAATATTGATACTCAACGTGCAGATTTAGGTGCAAAACAAAACCGTCTAGCACATAACATTGCAAACAGTGCAAATACGCAAGCTAACGTTGCAGATGCTAAGTCGCGTATTGTTGATGTTGATTTCGCGAAAGAAACCGCTGAAATGACTAAAAACCAAGTGTTGCAACAAACGGGTAGCTCAATGTTGGCTCAAGCTAACCAATTGCCACAAGTGGCGCTATCATTATTAGGTTAATGACACCGAGTTAACACCCTAAAGCTTTTTATAAAATCTTTCGGGCTAAAAATTAAGCCATACTTGTTTAAATAATAACAAGCATGGCTTTTTTGTTTGTTTAAGTTATTGATTTTATGTAATTAAGGCTTGATGTGCGAAAAATGTTCAAAAAAATTCTAAAGTAACCTAAATTGCAGCCGTTAAAGTATTTGTAACCCAATAGACCCGCCTGGCAATAGAGACAGGCAAGTTTTAAAGCCGGGTATAAAGAGGAAACAAATTATGGCTATTACAGTAAATACAAACGTAACATCAATGAAAGCGCAAAAGAACTTAAATGCTTCTACAGGTAACTTAGCAACCTCAATGGAGCGTTTATCAAGTGGTTTACGTATTAACAGCGCAAAAGATGATGCGGCTGGTTTAGCTATTTCGAACCGTTTGAACTCTCAAGTTCGTGGTTTAGAAGTGGGTATGCGTAACGCTAACGACGCAATCTCAATCGCTCAAATCTCTGAAGGCGCAATGCAAGAGCAAACAAACATGCTTCAGCGTATGCGTGACTTAACGGTACAATCTGAGAATGGTGCAAACAGTACTGAAGATTTAGCGGCTCTTAAAGCTGAAATGGACGAACTTGCACTAGAAATTACTGAAATTGGTAATAACACCGCATTTGGTGAAACTAAATTATTAGATGGTAGTTTTTCAGGTGGTAAAAACTTCCAAGTAGGTCACCAAGATGGTGAAGATATCACTATTACAGTTAAAACAAGTGACTCTACAAGCTTATCAGTTGCCTCACTAACTAACGCAACATCAGCGGGCCGTGCTTCTGCTCTGTCTAAAATCGATGCGGCAATTAAAACAATTGATAGCCAACGTGCAGATTTAGGTGCGAAACAAAACCGTCTTGCACATAACATCGCTAACAGTGCAAATACACAAGCAAACGTTGCAGATGCTAAATCACGTATTGTAGATGTTGATTTCGCGAAAGAAACCGCTGAAATGACTAAAAACCAAGTGTTACAACAAACAGGTTCTGCAATGCTTGCACAGGCTAACCAGTTACCTCAAGTGGCATTATCTCTTCTATAATTTGATTAGTTAATTAAATTTTGATGATTAGAGAAGGGAGATCTTGTTAGGTCTCCCTTTTGTCGTTTTGATATTGATTATCGTACTAAACTAATTAAGAGGCGTAAGATGGCTATGGATATCAATTTTACTGGTACCTCAAATACCCTTACTGATAATATGGGGACTCGTCAACTGACTGAGAGTAAAGCTCAGGTCGCAGAAGAAAAAACCAAAGTTGCTGAGTTAGTAAAGTCAGATCAACAAGCTAAAGACTATGTTGATAAAGAGTCAAATAATCAAGAGTTAGCCGAAGTTACTGATGACCTAAATGATATGGCGTCAATAATGCGTAAAGGGCTTGCCTTTAAAGTGGATGATGACTCTGGGAAAAATGTGATCAGTGTCATGGATATTGACTCTGGTGATGTCATTAGGCAAATACCTAATGAAGAAGCGTTAGAACTGTCGAAAAAATTAGCTGAAGTGGCAGGGATTTTGCTTAATACAGAGGCATAATTAAGGCGTTTTTTTGCTTTAATATTAATGTAAGAATTATTGAATAATAGGTGAGGAATTTATGGCATTAACAGCAACTGGTATTGGCTCAGGTCTTGATATCAACACCATTGTCGGTGTACTCGTCGATGCTGAAAAACTCCCTAAAGAAGCATTATTCGATAAAAGTGAAGCGACAATAGATGCAAAAGTGTCAGCGATTGGTTCGTTGAAAAGTAAATTATCGACATTCCAAGATGCACTAGAGAAGCTGAGTGACCCAGATGCACTTAATATTCGTAAAGTGTCGACTGGCGAAAGCATTTATTTTGGCGCTACAGCCGATAAGAATGCACAATCAGGCAGTTATCAAATTCAAGTAGAACAGCTGGCTTCTTCTCATAAAGTGGCTGGAGCCAATGTGGCCGACCCGAGTTTAGGGGTGGGAACTGGTAGCCTGGATTTATCGGTTAATGGTGAAGCTTTCTCAGTAGATATTGAAGCCACCGACTCACTTGAAGATATCGCCAAAAAAATCAATGGCGCTACAGACAACTCTGGTGTAACTGCAACGATCATTAAAAGTGATGATGGTAGCCGTATCGTGTTTAGCTCTGATGAGCCAGGTACCGACAATGAAGTGACAATTACTGCGAACGATACTGCCGGCTCTGGGTTAAATGACATGTTTGGCGCTGGAAATTTGACGACACTTCAAAATGCGGAAAATGCCGTCATCTATATTGATGGTCAAAAGGTTACTTCTCAATCTAATGAAATTACCGATGCCATTGCTGGTGTCACGCTTTCGCTAACTGATGCTGATGTATCAAAAACCTCAACATTAAAAATTGAGCAAGATGACGAGCTAGTTAAAGAAAATGTGCAAGCATTTGTGGATGCATACAATACGTTAGTGACTTCAATCAGTGATATGTCTAAATATGACACTGAAAAAGAAGAAGCCGCTGCGCTGCAAGGGGATTCAATGATTCGTTCGGTAGAATCCCAAATGAGAAGCATGATCAGTAATCGAGTCGATGTTGACGGACAGAGCGTTGCATTATATGACATTGGTATTGAAACTGATCGATACGGAAAAATGTCAATTAATACCGAAAAACTAGATGAATCTATCAGTGAAAACATGGATTTAGTTGAAGGATTATTTGCGACTCCTGACACAGGTATTGCAAGCCAATTAGATACCATGGTCGAAGGTTATGTTAAAACGGGTGGGTTAATTGATAGCCGTAATAATAGTTTAACCAGTGAGAAAAGCCGTTTAGACGATCAGCGTGATGCGTTTAGTTTGAAAATGGAGTTACTTGAAGCACGTTTATTTAAACAGTTTAATGCCATGGATTTGGTCGTTGCATCATTGAATCAACAAAGCTCTGGATTAACAGAGCGATTAAATTCATTACCAGGCTCTGTGCCAAGTAGCTAATTTATATGAAACAACTATCTGAAAAAAACCTGCAAATAGAAGAATTGCTAAAAAATATTGATAATACTCCTTCAGAAAATGAATCTTCTGATGAGTTGGTATCTAACTTGCTAGTACTTATAGGTGAGCGTCAAATTTTACTCGATAACCTGAAATTTGAAGATGAAGAAACTGAAAGAAAAATGTTAGAACAACAGATTTCTATTGGCAAAGTGTTTGAGCAGAAGGTCATAGCATTGCAAAAACACATTCAATCTTTACTTCAGGCTAGAAAGAAAAATCAGCGCCAAATTAATGTTTATCAATCTATAGACTCAAATAAGTAGCAAAGGTGAACCCTATGAGAGGATCAATTAAATCTTACCAAAAGGTATCAATCGACAGTGAGATAGCTGTTGCTTCTCCACATCGAATTATTCAAATGATGTTCGATGGTGCTTTATTACGATTAGCGCAAAGCCGATACGCAATTGAAAATCATGATTTACAGGCTAAAGGTGTCGCGATTAACAAAGCAATAGGTATCATAAATGGCTTGAATAATAGTCTTAATATGGACGTCAAAGACTCTGTTGCAAGCAATTTAAGTGATCTTTATGATTTCATGTTACGCCGTATTTCAGAGGCAAACGTGAATAATGATGTGATAGCCATTGATGATGTCACAAACATCCTAAGAACGATTAAAGAAGGTTGGGATGCAATCCCTGCTGAGATGCATCAAATGACGTCAGAAGCGAGTTAATTTTGATATCATTGTAAAGGGCGCCATAGGCGCCTTTTTTGTATTTCGACAGGTAAAAATGAGCGTCTCTATTCGTCCATAAATGGCATTTCCAGTCTGGCTTATCGTATTGGTTGTATATAAAAACAGCTGTTAGTGACTTAAATCAATAGCATGGTAGAATATTGGCTGATCAAGCTTGATTCTCTTGCTCTGATAATACAGTATTTATTTTTGCGTATTCGTTTAAACTTTATTGCAGTTTTGGCTATATTTAAGTAAAGATTAAAAAATATGTGTTCGCGATCTTCTATGTTAATGTTTATATTATAATTGTGTCATCTGACTCATAGAAATATAGCGTGATAAACTACATTCAAGTCAGGTGAGCGTTATTGATTTTTGATAACGAAGAATTTTGACTCTGAATTACTAATAACTAGAGCTTTGGCCTTCTTAATGATGCAAATAGAACAACGAATTTTAATTGTTGCTGAACCTTCTGAGCGCGTGTCTCGTCTTTGTTGTATTTTTGAATTTTTAGATGAAAAACATCACCTCATTTCAACTGATGATCTTGCGCCGTTAACTCGTGACTCTCGTTTTAGAGCTTTAGTTATCGACACTGAATCTGTTTCAGCTGAATTCATTAAAGATGTGCAATCCTCAATTCCTTGGCAACCCGTTTTATTAATCGGTTCGCAAGAGATTAATGGCGTGAATGTACTTGGTACAATCGAAGAGCCAATAAACTATCCTCAGCTCACTGAGCTGCTTCATTTTTGCCAAATTTACGGTCAAGCTAAGCAACCTCAAATACCAACCAGCGCCAATCAAACCAAACTGTTTAGATCACTTGTTGGTCGTAGTGAAGGGATTGCCAATGTTCGTCACCTAATAAGCCAAGTCGCAACGTCTGATGCCACTGTGTTAGTGCTGGGTCAATCTGGTACAGGTAAGGAAGTGGTTGCTCGTAATATTCATTATATGTCAGAGCGACGTGATGGACCGTTTATTCCTGTCAATTGTGGTGCTATTCCACCTGAGTTATTAGAAAGTGAGTTATTTGGCCATGAGAAAGGCTCTTTTACTGGCGCGATTTCTACCCGTAAAGGTCGCTTTGAATTAGCTGAAAACGGCACATTATTTCTAGATGAAATTGGCGATATGCCGCTGCAGATGCAAGTAAAACTATTACGTGTACTGCAAGAAAAAGTCTTTGAACGTGTCGGTGGTTCTAAAACGATTACAACAGATGTGCGCGTGGTTGCTGCGACTCATCGTGATCTTGAAACCATGATTGATAAGAATGAGTTTCGTGAAGATTTATACTATCGACTAAACGTATTTCCAATTGAAATGCCGTCGTTAAGTGAACGACGTGATGACGTACCACTGTTACTGCAAGAATTAGTTAGCCGTGTGTTTAATGAAGGTCGCGGTAAAATTCGTTTTACCCAACGTGCGATAGAGTCATTAAAAGAACATAACTGGTCTGGTAATGTACGTGAACTGTCTAACCTAGTTGAAAGGCTAACCATTTTATTCCCAGGCGGGCTTGTCGATGTCAATGACTTACCACGTAAGTATCGTTATATTGATGTGCCTGAATACAGCGTGGAAATCAGTGAGGAGCAACAAGAGCGTGACGCCTTAGCTTCAATTTTCAGTGATGATGAGCCTATCGAAATCCCTGAAACACGATTCCCAAGCGAATTACCTCCTGAAGGCGTGAATTTAAAAGATTTATTAGCCGAGCTTGAAATCGATATGATCCGTCAAGCACTTGAGCAGCAAGATAACGTTGTTGCAAGGGCTGCAGAAATGCTTGGTATTCGCCGAACGACACTCGTTGAGAAAATGCGTAAATACGGTATGAGTAAAGACTAGTATCATCGCGCAAAAAATGTTCTATTAAAGCATGCCTTCTGGCATGCTTTTTTATGCCTCTTGATAAGTTTGATTAAAGTGGCATACCAAATGCATTAGCCTGTTAAAAGTAAATATTTTGACGGAGTGGCTATGTTTTCAGCGCAACTAGTTTCAGAACAATCAGTAACGGCGCAAGCATCAGCAGAGCACTATGCCTTTAATATAGATGACGATTCAGTTCAGCAAAGCACTGCTAAAATTGACTTAACTGGCTCAGTCAGTTCATCGGCGCCTTTTAATCAGCAGTTTATTGAACAAAATGAGCGAGCGGTTCCGCAAAAGGCGGCTAATATGTCAAATCAAATGGCGCATATATTACAAGCTATGCCATCTGGCGTTGTGATTATTAATGGGGATGGTGTTGTCACTCTTGCTAACCCTGTGGCCACTGAATTATTAGGCAGACCTTTACAAGGTGCCAAGTGGTTTGAAATTATTAATCGTGCTTTCTCTCCCCAAGAAGATGATGGTCATGAGGTTTCTCTTAAAAATGGTCGTCGAGTTAAGTTAGCAATTACTCCTTTAACACCGGAGCCTGGTCAGTTAATTGTACTGACGGATTTAACTGAAACCCGCTTACTTCAAAAGAATTTATCGCATTTACAGCGATTATCAGCGCTTGGGAAAATGGTCGCAACATTGGCTCATCAAGTCAGAACTCCGCTTTCTGCTGCAATGTTATATGCGTCGAACTTAGCCAGCCCTAAGTTGGCTGAAACGGCTAAAAAACGCTTTCAGTCTAAGTTAGTTGATCGTCTTAATGAACTTGAGCGACAAGTTAATGACATGCTGCTAATGGCTAAGAATAAACAAGACGATGTCTCAGAGGCTTTATTGGCTGAAGCAATTATTGAACCTGTGTTAGCTAACTGTGAACCTATTGCTGAAAACAAGTCGTGTAAATTACAGTATTTTAATCATTCTAGTGATGCGATTTTAGCTAATGGCAATGCATTAAGTTCAGCGATTAACAATTTAGTGATGAACAGCTTAGAAGCCAATGCAACTGAAGTACGTATCATAACCAGTTCAACCGATCATCGTCTGAATATTGATGTGATTGATAATGGTAAAGGGCTAGCTGCTGATATGCAGCAACAAATACTTGAGCCCTTTTTTACCACAAAAAGCCAAGGTACAGGACTTGGGCTTGCTGTAGTGCAAACCGTTGTGAGAAACCATAACGGCACGGTGCAGGTGTCATCGCAACCCGATAAAGGTTGCCTTATCAGGCTTTCATTCCCAGTGCATAATGTTGATGAACAAGTCAACGCTAAGGCAAGTTTAACTCAAACGGAGACTTCTCATGGGTGAAGCAAAATTACTACTCGTTGAGGATGATGCATCGTTAAGAGAAGCATTACTGGATACATTAATGTTAGCTCATTACGATTGTGTTGATGTTGGTTCAGCCGAAGAAGCCATCATAGCGTTAAAATCTAATGATTTTGATCTGGTTATCAGTGATGTTCAGATGGATGGCATTGGTGGCATCGGCTTATTAAATTACCTCCAGCAAAATAATAATAAGATTCCAGTATTATTAATGACAGCTTACGCCACCATTGATAATGCGGTAAGTGCCATTAAGTTAGGCGCGGTGGATTATTTGGCGAAGCCATTTGCGCCAGAGGTGCTGCTCAATCAAGTGTCACGCTACTTGCCGTTAAAACAAAACCTCGATCAACCTGTTGTGGCTGATGACAAAAGTTTGGCATTACTGTCAATTGCACAACGAGTCGCAAGTTCCGATGCATCAGTGATGATTATGGGGCCGAGCGGTTCAGGTAAAGAAGTGCTTGCACGATACATTCATCAAAACAGTGTCAGAGCAGATGAGCCTTTTATTGCCATTAACTGCGCCGCTATACCTGAGAATATGCTTGAAGCAACCCTATTTGGTTATGAAAAAGGCGCCTTTACTGGCGCTTATCAGGCGTGTCCTGGTAAATTTGAGCAGGCACAAGGCGGGACGATTTTATTAGATGAAATCTCTGAAATGGAGCTTGGTCTGCAAGCTAAACTTTTACGTGTGCTGCAAGAAAGGGAAGTAGAGCGCCTTGGTGGTCGTAAAACGATATCGCTAAACGTTCGAGTGTTAGCAACTTCCAACCGTGATTTGAAAGAAATGGCATCTTCAGGAGCCTTTAGAGAAGACTTATATTATCGCATTAATGTGTTTCCGCTTACTTGGCCTGCATTAAATCAGCGACCTGCTGATATTTTACCGCTTGCTCGTCACTTGATAGTGAAACATGCAAAACTTGCGAATATTTCACCTGTACCCACAATCGATGATGTGGCTTGTAGAAGGCTGCTGACTTATCGCTGGCCTGGTAATGTGCGAGAGCTTGATAATGTCATTCAACGAGCGCTGATATTGTATACAGGTGAAGAGGTGACAAGCAATGATATTGTGCTTGATAGTGCCGAAGTGCCGCTACAGCCTACTGAGCAACAAGCTAAACCGAGCACAGAAACAGATGGCTTAGGCGGAGAATTAAAAGCCCAAGAACATGTGATTATTTTGGAAACATTAAATCAGTGTAATGGCAGTCGCAAAGCGGTAGCTGAAAAGCTGGGAATTAGCGCAAGAACCTTACGATATAAAATGGCGAAAATGCGCGATATGGGCATTCAAGTGCCGGCTTAATTTTCTCCTGTTAACATTTTTATTGTTAACTTCAGCCAGAAAACCTAGCACTTTCGCTAGGTTTTCTTATCTACAATGACAATTGCTGCGCATACATTGAGCAAACGCACTGCTTTTTACCCCCAATATCTATTGTTAATAGGCATTTTTATATTATTGGCATCCTAATTGCTAAATCTATTGTAACTGGTTTTTAGTCGTCAAATATCCGACGAATAGGAGTTTACAATGCAGGTTAGCGGAAATCCTTTTTTACAAGAAATGCAATCACTTCGTGGTGAAATTTCACCTAATCTTCGTTCTCCAATTCAACCGGATATGACTCAGAAGGTGGGTAATACATCAGGGGCTGATTTTGGAGGGTTACTTTCTCAAGCCGTAGGAAGTGTTACTGCTTTACAAAAAAATTCCGCCAACCTAGCGACACGTTTAGAAATGGGAGATTCGACAGTCACGCTGTCAGATACCGTAATAGCTCGTGAAAAGTCAGGTGTGGCATTTGAAGCAACTGTGCAAGTAAGAAACAAGCTTGTTGAAGCTTATAAAGAAATTATGAGCATGCCTGTTTAGGCTCTTATCAGATTAGAAAGTAGGTAATTATTGTGAGCACAGATCTCGTATTAGATTCAGATACCGTTGATAGCACAGGGATTCAGCAAGAGAACAAATCTGGCTTAATGAGTTCATTTGGCAGTGCTGATTTCATGCGTCAAATCACCATGATATTAGCGTTGGCAGTCTGTTTGGTGCTGGCGGTTTTCATGATGATTTGGGCGCAAGAGCCTGAGTTTAGACCTCTAGGTCAGATGGAAACCAATGAAATGATCCAGGTTCTGGACGTTCTCGATAAAAATAAAATTGCCTATAAAATTTCTGGTGATGTAGTCAGTATTCCAGAAGATAAGTATCAAGATGTAAAATTACTATTAGGCCGTGCAGGTGTTGAAACCTCAAGCCAACCAACTGATTATTTGAGTAAAGATAGTGGCTTTGGTGTGAGTCAACGCATGGAGCAGGCGAGATTAAAACAAAGCCAAGAAGTCAATTTAGCTCGTGCAATTGAAGAGCTTAAAAGTGTTACTCGTGCCAAAGTGATTCTAGCGTTACCAAAAGAAAATGTATTTGCCAGAAACAAATCTAAACCTAGCGCAACCGTAGTCGTTAACGTGCGCCGTGGCAGCTTAGGCCAAGAAGAAATTGATTCCATTGTTGATATTGTCGCTTCTGCTGTTCAGGGTTTGGAGCCTACTCGAGTCACAGTGACTGACTCTAATGGCCGTTTACTTAACTCTGGAAGCCAAGATGGCGCTTCAGCAAGAGCTCGCCGTGAACAAGAGTTAGTTCAACAAAAAGAATCTGAATACCGTAATAAAGTTGATTCTATTTTAATGCCGATTTTAGGCCCTGAAAACTTTACCTCGCAAGTGGATGTCAATATGGACTTCACTGCCGTTGAGCAAACAGCAAAACGTTTTTCTCCTGATTTACCAGCAGTACGCAGCGAAATGACCATTGAGCGTAATTCATCGGGTCAGGCAATGGGTGGTATTCCAGGTGCATTATCAAACCAACCACCTATGGAGTCTGATATTCCACAAGAAGTGGGTGAATCTGAAGCCACTGCAGCTACTGGAGACAGTTTCCGTGAAGCGACTCGTAACTTTGAGCTTGATACGACTATTAGTCATACTCGTCAGCAAGTTGGCGTGGTTAGAAGGTTAAGTGTATCAGTTGCTATTGACTACAAGCCTGGACCTGTTGATGAAAATGGTGTGGTAACAAGAGTACCTAGAACCGAACAAGAGCTGACTAATATCCGACGTTTATTAGAAGGGGCGATGGGGTTTACCAGTCAACGTGGTGATACGTTGGAGGTGGTAACGGTTCCATTTATGGACCAACTAATTGAAGAGTTGCCAGCGCTTGAAATGTGGGAGCAACCATGGTTTTGGCGAGCGGTAAGGCTAATACTAGGCGCATTATTAGTGCTAGTTCTGATATTATTTGTTATTCGTCCAATGCTAAACAGGTTATTGAAATCTAACGAAGTTGAGATGCCTGAAGAAACACGTTTAGGCCATGAGCTTGCTGAAATTGAAGATCAGTACGCCGCAGACACATTAGGCATGTTAAATACTCAGCAAGCTGATTACAGTTATGCTGATGACGGTTCAATTCAAATACCGAACCTGCATAAAGATGATGATATGATCAAGTCGATTAGGGCATTAGTGGCTAATGAACCTGAACTTTCTACCCAAGTAATTAAGAGTTGGTTACAAGAAGATGGCAAATGATGACGTAGCAGTTGCAGAGGCAACTAAAGGGTTTAACCCTGATGACTTAACGGGTATCGAGAAAACGGCTATTTTGCTGTTAAGCCTAAGTGAAGCTGATGCAGCTTCGATTTTAAAGCACCTTGAACCTAAGCAAGTCCAGAAAGTCGGTATGGCAATGGCTGCTATGGAAGAGTTTGGCCAAGAAAAAGTCATTGGTGTTCATAAGTTATTTCTTGAAGAAATCCAAAAATTCTCATCTATTGGCTTTAATAGTGAAGAATTTGTCAGAAAAGCATTAACAGCGGCACTTGGTGAAGATAAAGCGGGTAATTTGATTGAACAAATTATCATGGGCAGTGGTGCCAAAGGTTTGGATTCATTGAAATGGATGGATGCACGTCAGGTTGCCACCATTATTCAGAATGAGCATCCGCAAATCCAAACTATTGTTTTATCTTATTTAGAGCCCGATCAAGCGGCTGAAATTTTTAGTCAGTTCCCAGAAAATACCCGCTTAGATTTAATGATGCGTATTGCTAACTTGGAAGAAGTGCAACCTGCTGCATTGCAAGAGTTAAATGACATCATGGAGAAACAGTTTGCAGGCCAAGGCGGCGCACAAGCGGCTAAAATGGGCGGCTTAAAAGCAGCTGCGAATATTATGAACTTCCTTGATACCGGCGTAGAAAGTCAGATTATGGAAACCATGCGTGAATCTGATGAGGAAATGGCACAACAGATCCAAGACTTAATGTTTGTATTTGAGAACTTGATTGACGTTGATGACCGTGGCATTCAAGTCTTGCTCAGAGAAGTACAACAAGATGTACTTATGAAAGCCTTGAAAGGGGCCGATGACCAGTTATCTGATAAAATCGTGGGTAATATGTCTAAGCGTGCAGGTGAGTTACTACGTGACGATCTTGAGGCTATGGGACCGATTAGGATCAGTGAAGTGGAAGTGGCTCAAAAAGAAATTCTCGCAATTGCACGACGCTTGAGTGATAGTGGTGAAATTATGCTTGGCGGCGGTGGTGGAGAAGAGTTCTTATAATCACTTGTGCTAAACGAGAGAGTGACATCACCGACTTAACCAGTATTTTTGCAGTCAATTAGGCCATTAAGATGACGGACGCTAAAACCAACAAACCGCTTGAAAATGAAGAACATGATTTTAGTCACTGGCAATTACCTGATGTGACTGAATCTCAAGCTGATGCTCCGTCAAACTTATTTGGTCACTTAGGTGCCAATAATCCGCCACCGCAAGCGGATGACAAACCGTTATTACCGCCAACCATGGCTGAGATTGAGCAAATTCGAGCAGAGGCAGAGCAAGAAGGATTTGAACAAGGCAAAGCTGATGGGTATAACCAAGGGCTTGAGCAGGGGAAATTAGCAGGGTTAGAACAAGGTCACTCAGAAGGATTTAGCCAAGGCGAGCAACAAGGCTATGAAGAGGGATTGAATAAAGCGAATGAGATGTTGGAGCGCTTAACGGGCATTGTGCAACAGTTTGAGCAACCGTTAATGATTCTCGACGCTGAAATTGAGTCAGAAATGCTCACCCTTGCTATTAATCTGGCAAAATCCATTGTGGGCCATGAGCTAAAAACTCATCCAGAACATATTTTATCTGTGTTACGCCAAGGTGTTGACTCACTGCCTATTAAAGAACAGCAAGTAAAACTTCGATTACATCCTGACGACGCCACCTTAGTCACCAAAATGTACAGTGATGCTCAGTTAGCAAAAAACCATTGGGAAATCGATGCCGATCCTTCTCTGAATTCCGGTGACTGTATTATTAATAGCTTACGTTCAAGCGTGGACTTGCGAGTTGAAGAGAGAATGAAGCAGGTGCTCTCTCAGCTTCAAGAGCAAGCACAAGGTATTCAACATAATGTTCAAACGGTGAAATCGGATTCCAACGTTTATCAAACTGATATTGTCGATGAACTACCAGCAAGAGATTTGGATTCAACGACGACATCTTCACCAGTTCGACATGAGCCAGAAACAACAATTGCAGATGAGAATGAGCCTGACGCTGCATTGTCGCCAAAACAACTGTCCCCTGAAATAGCCAATCTAGCAGCATCAGACGCGCCTGTAGAGGAAGCGAGTCAAGCTCCTGACACTTCTGTAACTGCTGAGGATATCGACGATGCAAAGCCGTCAACATCAGCTACTGAATAAACTCAAAATACAAAGCCAAAAAGTCAGTCCTTTGCGCCCTGTTGCAAGTGGGCAATTGGTGCGTGTTGTAGGGTTAACGCTAGAGGCAACGGGCTGTCGTGCACCTGTCGGTAGTTTATGTTCAATTGAAACTATGGCTGGTGAGCTAATTGCTGAAGTAGTTGGATTTGATGATGAACTCTTGTATTTGATGCCGGTAGAAGAATTAAGAGGCGTGTTACCAGGAGCAAGAGTTCAACCTTTGGGTGAGCAATCAGGGTTAAATGTCGGTTTAAGTTTATTAGGGCGCGTGCTTGATGGTAGTGGTGCACCGTTGGATGGTTTAGGCCCATTAAACACAGAACAGCAAGCGTCAAGACATGCACCACCGATTAACCCGCTTTCTCGACGGGCTATTTCAGAACCCTTGGATGTGGGAGTCAGAGCGATTAATGCCATGCTAACCGTAGGTAAAGGTCAGCGTATGGGATTATTTGCTGGTTCTGGTGTCGGTAAAAGTGTGCTACTTGGCATGATGACACGGGGGACAACGGCAGATATTATTGTTGTTGGCTTAGTGGGAGAGCGTGGTCGAGAAGTAAAAGAATTTATTGAAGAAATTTTGGGCCCTGAAGGTCGAGCTCGCTCGGTCGTTATCGCTGCGCCAGCAGATACTTCACCGTTAATGCGACTTCGAGCGTGTGAAACGTCTACACGAATAGCTGAATACTTTAGAGATCTCGGCTATAACGTCTTGTTATTAATGGACAGTTTAACTCGATATGCTCAAGCGCAACGTGAAGTTGCCCTTGCTGTCGGGGAGCCGCCAGCAACCAAAGGCTATCCGCCTTCAGTATTTGCCAAGCTGCCACGTTTAGTGGAACGAGCCGGTAATGGTGGACCGGGGCAAGGTTCTATTACTGCGTTTTATACGGTATTAACCGAAGGTGATGATCAACAAGATCCCATTGCAGATGCGTCTCGAGCGATTTTAGATGGTCATATTGTGTTATCAAGGACTCTTGCAGATTCAGGGCATTACCCTGCAATAGATATTGAACAATCTATTAGTCGTGTTGCGCCTATGGTTATTTCAGCAGAGCACCTTGAGTCGATGCGACTGGTTAAACAAATGTATTCCTTGTATCAGCAAAACAGAGATCTTATTTCGATAGGTGCTTATTCCCAAGGGAGTGATCCTCGAATTGATAATGCGATTCGCCTACAACCGGCTATGAATGCCTTTTTAAGGCAAGGCTTTAAAGATGTAATTACTTTTGATGATAGTCAAACTATGGTTGGGCAGATTGCTGCTCAATGTAAATAATGCGCCGAACTGATCCCTTGTTAACCGTATTAAAGTTGAACAAAGAAGCTGAAGAGCAAGCTGCGCTTCAGCTAAAGTCTGCTCAGCTTGAACAACAAAAACATCAAAGCCAACTTGATGCGCTTAATAATTATCGACTTGAATACATGAAACAAATGGGCGAAAACCAAGGGAAAACCCTCAGTGCAAGCCAGTATCATTCTTTTCATGAATTTATAAAGCAAGTAGATCAAGCCTTATTACAACAAGTTAATGCGGTAAAAGAGGCTGAGAAACAAACGGGTTATCGTCAGGTTCACTGGCAAGAGAAACAACAAAAGCGCAAAGCAGTTGAATTGTTACTTGAAAAAAACGCCCAAAAAGCTCAACAGCTTGCCAATAAAAAGGAACAAAAAGCATCAGATGAATTTGCTATGCAGCAGTTTATCCGCAAGAAATCTCGCTAAGGTCTTTTTATTATTTTTATCAATTCATCATTAGTTTCATTTCACTGTCATTACTCTTACCAATTTTCAACTTTTTACAAAGATAAAAGTTTGGCATTTAATTTGCAGGTTACTTGTATTAACTTCGCAAAGTGTCAGCTTTGTGACAATGGATAAACCCCCAGAAATGACCTTGTTAATGGTTTCGATTAGGGGAGTGATTTGGAGTTGGTTATGCAGCAGATGAGTAATATTTTATTAGGCAATAGTGGTAAAGTTGCAAGTGTTACTGGTTCAGATAAATCGCAAGGTGCTGATAATCAATCTTTTCTATCTGTTTTTAACCAAGCGTCACAAATGGATGTTGAAAAGACCAAGTTGGCAAAAAGTAGCGAGACAAATGTAGAAGAGCAGTTTGATGTCGCAATTGAAGAGGCTGATGTAGAGTTAATTTTTGCGCAAATTGGTATGTCTGAAAATTTTGATAAAGTCGGTCCTTCAGATCCAAGTGGCAAAGAATTGCCGTTAGATGAAGAGCTTTTAGCGGACGAAGGCTCAGCAATAGATTCTGACATGCTGGATTCTGAATTATTGGCAAATACTCAGACAATCAACTCTGATGAACAACTTGAGACTGAGGTTGATGAAACCGTCAACGCTTTTCTATCATCGTTGACGGCTGAACAGCTTACTCAGTTAAGTGAGTTTTCATCAATGGATAGCGAGAAATTAGCGAGCCTCACGCCAGCGCAGCTTAATCAATTGATTGCTGATTTCAATCGTCAGCATCAGCTAAACGGTGAACAAGCTTTGCCTTTAATGGCTCTGACAGATAAGCAAGCTGTGCTTGCAAATGCTAATGAAGGTGCGGCTGACAGTGACTCAGTTAAAAACGTCGCTAATTTAGCGTCCAATACGCAAGCTAATGCCAATCAAACAAATAATGCATCATTAGTGAACCCTCAGTCAGTGGTTAATACGACACTTGAAATGCAAGCCAGTAAAAATACTGCAGAGGCGAATCTCAATGCCGAAAAAGGCACGATATTAGGCGAAGCAAGCCAATCAGAGACGAAGTCATCCTCTAAAGAGGTGCCTCAAATCAATTTGTCCAAAGCTGAGTTAACTGTGTCAATGGATAAACAAATAGCTAAAAATGCAGCGTTGGCCAGTTCAGCTGCTAGCGCAGCAACGTCTGAGTTAACACCTGAGTCAACTGAAGTAAAAGCATTACAAAATCAAAGCAGCTTTACGGCGCAACATAAAAGTGATGTCCCACAATTTCAGCTATCTTTACGCCAAGGGGCTGAAGCTGCTGTGAACATGCAAGATATGATTCAAAAGTTTGCTCCAGTGATGAAGCAGCAATTAATCACTATGGTCGGACAAGGCGTTCAACATGCTGAAATTCGACTTGATCCTGCCGAGCTCGGTCATATGGTCGTGAGAGTTCAAGTTCACGGTGAGCAAACTCAAGTACAGTTCCAAGTCGCACAATCACAAACAAGAGATCTCGTCGAACAAGCGATTCCTAAGTTACGCGAAATGTTAGCTGAAGAAGGACTTCAACTTGCTGATAGTCATGTTTCTCAAGATGGTGATAACGAGTCGAAATCTGAATATGATGAACAAAACAGCAATGGTGATGCGATGTTGGATGAAATATCAGCACAAGAACTCGACATTGCAGCAAAACATTCACTGAGTAGCAATTCTGCTATAGATTATTACGCCTAAGTCGGTAATCTATAGCCAACAAGTTAAGACTGTTGGTGCGCTATAGCGAATGTTAATAATTTTACTGGCAGCGCAATAAATAAATGGAATGAATTATGGCTGAAGAAGAGTCTTTAGAGTTAACCACAGAGAACCAACCTAAAAGTAAAAAGAAGCTCATCATTTTTATTGTAATAGGTGTGGTGTTGCTTGCGGTTATCGCAGGTGCTGCAATGTTCTTTTTAGGTGGAGATGAAGAGTCTGCTTCAACGACACCGGGCACAGCAGCAACAAGTGAAGTGGTGGAAGATGATTCAACCAAAGGTAAAGCGAACTACGTCGGTATGCCTAGGCCGTTTTTGTTTAATTTACCAGGAGTCGATAGAGCAAGGTTAGTTGAAATTAAAGTTCAACTAATGGTACGAGGCGACGATGGTCAAACAGCTAAAATGCATATTCCTTTAATTGAAGATGCGTTACTGACAACATTTAGTGCTGCTGATGTTCAAAAGCTCAGTACTCAAGCTGGAAAAGACGAGTTAAGACAAATGGCCTTACTAAACGTGCAAAATACATTGCAACCTGTAGCGGGTCGAAAAATAGTCGAAAAAGTACTATTTACTGGCTTCGTAATGCAATAACGCCAGTGAAAAAGCCAAGGTGATGACGTGAGTGATTTATTAAGCCAAGACGAAATTGATGCGCTACTCCATGGTGTTGATGATGTCGATGAAGATGACATTAATGAGAATGACGATACTCGGGTATATGACTTCTCATCTCAAGATAGAATTGTGCGTGGGCGAATGCCGACGCTGGAAATTGTAAACGAACGTTTTGCTCGTCATCTTCGCATTAGCATGTTTAATATGATGCGCCGTGCAGCCGAAGTCTCGATTAATGGCGTACAAATGCTCAAGTTTGGCGAATACGTGCATACGCTATTTGTGCCAACAAGTTTAAATATGGTGCGTTTCAGTCCGCTAAAAGGGACTGCACTTATCACGATGGAAGCACGTCTGGTATTTATTCTCGTTGATAACTTCTTTGGTGGTGATGGACGTTTCCACGCCAAGATTGAGGGACGTGAATTTACCCCGACCGAGCGTCGCATTGTACAACTATTACTGAAAATTATTTTTGAAGACTACAAGGATGCTTGGGCGCCAGTGATGGATGTCGAATTTGAGTACCTTGACTCTGAAGTTAACCCTGCAATGGCGAATATTGTTAGCCCAACTGAAGTTGTGGTGATTAACTCATTCCACATTGAAGTGGATGGTGGCGGTGGTGATTTTCATATCACGATGCCGTATTCAATGATTGAGCCGATTCGAGAATTATTAGATGCGGGTGTTCAAAGTGATAAACAAGATACCGACATGCGCTGGGGCCAAGCATTACGTGATGAAATTATGGACGTGCAGGTTGGAATCGATGCCAATATTATTGAACATGAAGTGACTCTTAGAGATGTCATGGAGTTTAAAGCTGGTGATGTGATACCGATTGAATTACCAGAACACATCATGATGCGAATCGAAGATTTACCGACTTATCGATGTAAATTAGGTAAGTCTAGAGATAACTTAGCGTTAAAAATTAGCGAGAAAATACCTCGACCAGAAACCGCTAAATCGGAACTACAATTAATTACGCGTAAGAAAGGTAAAGCGCGTGATATTTCAGAATTATAAGGTGAAGTAATGAGTGATGATACTGATGATTGGGCAGCAGCGATGGCAGAGCAAGCTCTTGAAGAAGCAAATGTTGCTGAACAAGTCGAGCTTGATGAGTTAGTTGATGAATCTGCGCCTATTTCAAAAGAAGAAGCAGAAAAACTTGATAGCATCATGGACATTCCTGTCACCATCTCGATGGAAGTAGGGCGAAGCTTTATTAGTATTCGTAATTTACTGCAACTTAACCAAGGCTCAGTTGTTGAGCTTGATAGGGTGGCGGGTGAACCATTAGATGTTATGGTTAATGGTACCTTGATTGCCCATGGTGAAGTGGTTGTGGTGAATGATAAATTTGGTATTCGCCTAACAGATGTGATCAGCCAAACTGAACGGATCAAAAAGCTTAAGTAAAATAGAGATAAAACACCCATCAATTAGTAAAGGATTTATTTGTGTTAAATGCTGTTATTTTGTTCGCCATTGCGAGTTCTGCTGTCAATGAGGCTGCGTCACCCGTGGTGGCTACTCGGGGGGGCGGAAACATCAAATATTGCAGCCTTATCCAGTATGATGGGTGGCCTGATATTAGTGATTGCGATCATTTTTGTTCTGGCATACATCGTTAAAAAGCTAAACCTCGTTCAATCTAACCAAGGTGTCATAAAAACCGTTGCAATGACGCCGTTAGGGCAAAAAGAAAAACTGGTGCTTGTTGAGCTAGAAGGCCAACAATATTTACTCGGCGTGACCGCGCAGCAAGTGAATCTGATTGAAAAATTAGATAGCGCAGTACAAGTTGAAACCACTTCATTTGCAAGCCGTTTAAAGCAAGCCAAAGAGCAAGCTAAGTCAGCTTCCAAGGAATAACGATAATGAAAAAATGGATTGTTCTGACATTATTGACGGCATTATTTTTCACCCCTTATAGCTTTGCAGAAGACGGTATTTTAAAAGCCGTCACAGTCACAACAGGGGCCGATGGTAGCACTGAATATTCAGTAACAATGCAGATCTTGTTATTGATGACGGCGATGAGCTTTATTCCAGCCATGGTCATCATGCTGACTTCATTTACCCGTATCATTGTCGTGCTTTCTATTTTGCGTCAAGCGCTTGGATTACAGCAAACCCCTTCAAACCAAGTGTTGATTGGTATGAGCATGTTCATGACATTTTTTATCATGGCGCCAGTCTTCGACAAAATTTACGACCAAGCGGTTGAGCCATATATCAATGAATCACTGACGATGCAGCAAGCGTATGAGGTAGGCAAAGAGCCACTTAGAGCATTTATGCTGTCTCAAGTCAGAACCACAGACTTAGAAACCTTTATTGAAATTTCTGGTTACACGAATATTTCATCTCCAGAGCAAGTGCCTATGAGTGTTCTGGTACCTGCTTTTATCACCAGCGAATTAAAAACTGCTTTTCAAATTGGCTTTATGTTGTTTGTGCCATTTTTGGTGCTCGATTTAGTGGTTGCGAGTATTTTGATGGCGATGGGTATGATGATGTTATCGCCGATGATTGTTTCTTTACCATTCAAGATTATGTTGTTTGTATTAGTTGATGGTTGGGGATTAGTCATGGGAACACTTGCCAACAGTTTCGGCACGTAAGGGCCAACTATGTCACCAGAGTCGTTAATTGATATATTTCGCGAAGGGCTGTCGGTTATTGTATTGATCGTATCAGCGATTATTTTACCGGGTCTTTTTGTCGGTTTAATTGTCGCTGTGTTTCAAGCGGCCACCTCAATTAATGAACAAACCTTAAGCTTTTTACCAAGGCTGTTAATGACGCTTTTTTCATTAATGTTTTTAGGCCATTGGTTAGTGCAAACCATGATGGATTTCTTTTACACCATGGTTGATATGATCCCGCAAGTGATAGGCTAGCTTGATGGAGATTCTATTTGAGGAAATTAGCCAAACAATAGCAGCTTATGTCTGGCCGTTATTTAGAATTTCCTCAATGTTGATGGTCATGGCGGTATTTGGCGCTAACACCACTCCAGCAAGAGTCCGCTTATTATTATCAGTCGCCATTACCATTGCTGTGGCGCCTGTGTTACCTGAACCCGTTGGCAATATTGAGCTATTTTCGTTAAGTGCAGTGTTTATTACAGCACAACAAATCCTTATCGGTACTGCAATGGGGTTTGTCACTATTTTGGTCATGCAAACTTTTGTATTAACTGGACAAATTATTGGTATGCAAACCAGTTTGGGTTTTGCGTCAATGGTTGACCCAGGCTCAGGACAGCAGACACCCGTTGTAGGTAATTTCTTTTTATTATTGGCAACATTGATTTTTCTTGCCGTGGACGGGCATTTGCTGATGTTTACTATGCTGGTGGCGAGTTTTGATACGATTCCTATTTCAAATCAGGGCTTCACAATTACAAATTATCGCAGACTTGCTGAGTTTGGTGGCTATATGTTTGGCGCTGCACTCACCATGTCAATTTCAGCGATTGTCGCCTTATTATTAATAAACCTTTCTTTTGGGGTAATGACTCGTGCATCACCTCAATTGAATATTTTCGCAATTGGTTTTCCAGTCACTATGGTGAGTGGATTGCTAATTTTGTGGTTAACTTTAGGACCCATCATGTCTCATTTCGATGAGGTTTGGCTGCAAGGCCAAGTATTGATGTGTGATATTTTGCAACTGACCTGTCAAACTGACGGCTCGATAACTCGGTAAATTACTGATGGCAGAAGATACTGGTCAAGAACGTACCGAGGAACCCACCGCCAAGCGACTGCAACAGTCGCGTGATAAGGGGCAGGTGGCACGTTCAAAAGAAATAGGTACTGCGGCGGTATTACTCGCATCAGCAGTGGGCTTTGCTATTGTGGGGCCAAACCTTGCGCGAAGTCTGCACACCATCATGACGCAAATTTTGACCATGGAACGTGACCAGATTTTTGATACCAACTCCATGTTTCTCGTTTGGGGAATTATTGGCACAGAGCTCGCGTTCCCGTTATTCAGCTTTATTGGCTTTTTAACTGTCATTGCATTTATCGGTAATATCATTCTTGGTGGTATGACGTTTTCTGTAAAAGCTTTTATGCCTAAAGGCAGTAAAATGAATCCTGCCAAAGGCTTTAAGCGGATGTTTGGTACTCAAGCATTGGTTGAGCTGACTAAGGGGATTGCCAAATTTTCTGTGGTGGCCATTTCAGCCTATTTCTTGTTAAGTTTTTACTTCTTTGACATTTTGACACTGTCGACTGACCACTTGCCTGGCAATGTATATCATGCGCTAGAGCTATTAGTGTGGATGTTTATTTTACTGTGTTCTTCGATGTTATTCATTGTAATTATTGATGTGCCATTTCAAATATGGAATCACAACAAACAATTAAAAATGACCAAACAAGAAGTAAAAGATGAATATAAAGACACTGAAGGTAAGCCGGAAGTGAAAGGGCGTATTAGGCAAATGCAGCATGAAATGGCGAATAAGCGCATGATGTCTGAAGTCCCTAATGCCGATGTTATTGTGGTAAACCCCGAGCATTACGCTGTGGCTGTAAAATACGATGTTATGCAATCATCTGCGCCTTTTTTAGTGGCGAAAGGTGTGGATGATGTCGCATTTAAAATACGCGAAATTGCTCGAGAGCATGAAGTACCGATTGTCTCCGCACCACCTTTAGCCCGTGCCATTTATCATACGACGAAAATTGAACAGCAAGTGCCAGAAGGGCTCTTTACTGCTGTCGCTCAAATTCTTGCTTATGTTTTTCAGCTTAAACAATATCAAAAAGGCAAAGGGAAGCGCCCTAAACCTATTCCTTTAAATCAACCCATCCCCGATGACTTAAAACACTAACTGAGATTTATTAATTGTTTTTTGGTTATAACTTGGCCACTCAGCTGAGTATTTCTGTTTGAACCATTCTTTTGGCGTAGTAATTGCTAATTAGAGACGTTAGCGTCAAGAATATTACTATAAAGGTTTCCTACTGATGGATGTAAAAGCAGCATTAGGCCAAGTTAAACAAGTTAGATTCAGTACTTTCAAAGGTGTTGGTACACCGCTATTGGTACTTGCTGCACTCGGCATGGTCGTGCTACCAATGCCCGCATTTTTACTCGATATCTTGTTTTCATTTAACATTGCACTTGCTCTGGTCGTGCTGTTAGTTGCTATTTATTCTGATCGTCCATTAGATTTTGCTGCTTTCCCTAGTGTGCTTCTCGTTGCGACCTTATTACGTCTAGCGCTCAATGTCGCTTCCACTCGGATTGTATTGTTAGAAGGCCATAACGGTGGAGATGCTGCAGGTAAAGTCATTGAGGCATTTGGCTCAGTCGTTATCGGTGGTAACTATGCTGTCGGTTTAGTGGTTTTCCTTATCTTGATTATTATCAATTTTGCCGTTGTAACTAAAGGTGCTGGACGTATTTCTGAGGTCAGTGCTCGCTTTACATTGGATGCTATGCCCGGCAAACAAATGGCGATTGATGCTGACCTTAACGCAGGTACATTGACGCAAGACCAAGCTCGAGTTAGACGTGCTGAAGTGACTAAAGAGGCAGACTTTTACGGTGCGATGGATGGTGCGTCAAAATTTGTAAAAGGTGATGCCATTGCGGGTATCATGATTTTGGTCATCAACATTCTTGGTGGCTTTGTTATTGGTATGGTGCAACATGGGCTAGATTTTTCGAGTGCCGTTGAAATTTATACTCTGCTCACTATTGGTGATGGCTTAGTTGCTCAAATTCCAGGATTGTTACTATCGATTGCTGCTGCGTTAATGGTCACTCGTCAAAATGAATCTGGTGACATGGGCGGTATGATGATTAGCCAGATGTTTGATAGTCATAAATCAATGGCGATTGCATCTGCTGTATTGTTCATCATGGGTATTGTCCCTGGAATGCCTCATTTTGCTTTCTTAACTTTTGCTGTGATTACTGGCATTGCAGCTTACATGATTTATAAACGTAATAATGACGCTAAAACTGCGGCCCTTGAAAAAGCTGTGAGCAGCCCAGCAGAAGTTAAAGATGCTGAACCCAAAGAATTGAGCTGGGAAGATGTTCAACATGTTGACACTATTGGACTAGAAGTGGGGTATCGCTTAATTCCTCTTGTGGATAAAGGTCAAGGCGGCGAATTACTTGGCCGTATTAAAGGGGTGCGTAAAAAACTATCTCAAGAGTTAGGCTTCCTTGTTCCTGCTGTGCATATTCGCGACAACTTGGATTTATCACCAAATAGTTATCGAATCTCGCTGATGGGCGTTGTTGTTGGTGAGGCTGAAGTTAGGCATGACTGTGAACTTGCCATCAATCCAGGGCAAGTTTACGGTAAACTTGATGGCATTGAGACAACTGACCCAGCCTTTGGTTTAGAAGCTGTATGGATAGCACCTGAGCAGCGTGAACATGCCCAAACATTAGGGTATACGGTCGTGGATACCGCAACGGTAGTAGCGACTCATATTAGTCAGTTATTGACGAACAATGCTGCGAAATTACTGGGCTATGAAGAAGTACAGCAATTAATGGACATGCTAGCTAAAAACTCTCCGAAACTTATTGATGGCTTTATTCCAGACATCATGCCACTTGGCTCAGTGGTTAAAGTGATGCAAAACCTTCTTAATGAAGGTGTTTCTATACGAGATTTACGTACAATAGTGCAAACACTGTTAGAATACGGTACAAAGAGTAATGATACTGAAGTATTAACAGCCGCAGTGCGGATTGCATTGAAGAGAATGATTGTTCAAGAGATATCTGGACCAGAATTAGAAATCTCTGTCATAACATTGGCGCCAGAGTTGGAACAGATGTTGCACAAGTCTATGCAAGCGACAGGCGGTGAAGGGCCAAATATTGAACCAGGCCTTGCAGAACGCATGCAGAAGTCATTACTAGACGCTTCTCAGAAGCAAGAAATGGTCGGTCAGCCAGCCATTTTATTGACATCAGGTATGCTAAGGTCAACGCTGTCACGATTTGTTAAATATACTATCCCGAATTTACGGGTTATTTCTTATCAAGAAATTCCTGATGAAAAGCAAATACGCATAGTATCTGCAGTAGGGCAATAGCGATGACTTTCTGTTTGAAAGAGGTGTTAAGTGAAAATTAAACGATTTTTTGCCAAAGACATGCGTTCAGCATTAGCTCAAGTGAAAGACACCTTGGGGTCAGATGCTGTGATCATGTCAAATAAGAAAGTCACTGGTGGTATAGAAATTGTTGCAGCTGTTGATTACGACGAGCCAAAAGCTGATGTTGCAGTGAACTTACCTGTTCCTGGTTTTATGGACGTGAGTGATGACCAAGTTTCGTTAGGAATCAACAAGCCATCAGTTAAAGCCCAGACCAAAGTGAGCCCACCACCAGCGGCAGACTCTCTGCAAGCGTTATTAGAAAAGCAGCATAATCGTTTACAGCAACAGATGACTCAGCGAGTAGAAGAAACGGAATTACCTGATTGGGCAAAACAGCTTCAAGATACTAAAGCCGCTAAAGCTGACAGTAAACCGCAGCCGCAATTCGACCAACCAAGAAGTTCATCAAGAAATCATAGTCAATCTGAAGAAATGGAAGCCATGCGCGAAGAAATGGCGTCATTACGAGGATTGTTGACCCATCAAGTTTCATCATTGATGAAGGATCAGAAAAAACGTACAGACCCAGTTGGGGCTATGCTTGAAAGTAAACTCATTAATGCTGAGTTTTCTCCTGCTGTTGCCGCAAAATTAGCAGGGCTTAGTCAACAATATACCCCAGCAGATTTGGTTAGAGCACTACCACAGAGTTTAGCGAATTTATTAGATAATCAAGGTGATGATATTGTGCGCACTGGTGGCGTTGTTGCTTTTGTTGGTCCAACAGGTGTTGGAAAAACGACCTCACTAGCAAAACTAGCTGCTCGATTTGCTGCACATCATGGCCCAGAGCAAGTTGCATTAATTACAACCGATCATTATCGTATTGGAGCCTTTGAGCAATTAGCAACTTATGGCAAAATAATGGGCTGTCCTGTTAAACAGGCACATGATTTAGCTGAATTAGAACAAATTCTTTATCAGTTTAAGAATCGTAAGTTAGTATTAATAGATACTGCAGGTATGGGACAACGTGATTTACGCCTATATCAGCAATTAGATGATTTAATGGCAAATACAAGAATACCGATTAGAAGTTATTTAGTCATGTCAGCAACTTCACAACGCAGAGTGTTACAAGATGCAGTTGAGCATTTTAAACGCATCCCGTTATCGGGAGTTATTTTGACAAAACTAGATGAATCCGTATCGATTGCCGGCGCATTAAGTGTATTGATTCAAAATGGGTTACCATTAAGTTATGTAACTGATGGTCAACGTGTTCCAGAAGATATGCAAGTTGCAGATACGCTAATGTTAGCAAAACAAGCGTTAGCAGCATTAAACGACACCAAACCTCAAACGTCACCTGACACTGCGTGGTCAAATGACATGGCCTACGCATTCGAGTAAAAATATGACCCGAGATCAAGCAAGTGGTTTACGTATGATGAATCAACCAAATAACGACAAAGTAAAAGTAATCGCAGTAAGTGGCGGTAAAGGCGGCGTGGGTAAAACCAGTGTGTCAATTAATACAGCTGTTGCCCTTGCAGAGAAAGGTAAACGAGTACTCGTACTTGATGCCGATTTAGGCTTAGCGAACGTCGATGTGATGCTCGGTATTCGAGCTGAACGTAACTTATCTCATGTACTGTCTGGCGAAGCTGAACTGGATGATATTATCGTTCGTGGTCCTAAAGGGATCGGTATTGTACCGGCCACTTCAGGTACACAAGCGATGGTTGAATTGACTCAAGCTCAGCACGTTGGACTAATTCGTGCTTTCAGCGAAATGAAAACCCAGTTTGATGTACTGATTGTCGATACGGCAGCAGGTATTTCAGATATGGTGTTAAGTTTCTCTCGTGCTTCACAAGATGTATTGATTGTGGTTTGTGATGAACCGACATCAATTACCGATGCATATGCCTTGATAAAAATTCTGAGTCGTGAACATGGTGTGTTCCGGTTCAAAATTGTAGCAAATATGGTACGAAGTTTACGCGAAGGTATGGAGTTATTTGCCAAACTGAGTAAAGTAACCGATAGATTCTTAGATGTGGCTTTAGAATTGGTTGCTACGGTGCCATTCGATGAGAACTTACGTAAGTCTGTACGTAAACAAAAATTAGTTATCGAAGCCTTTCCTAAGTCTCCTGCGGCCATTGCATACCATGGTTTAGCGAATAAAATTATGAGCTGGCCGATACCGCAACAGCCTGGTGGACATCTTGAATTTTTTGTTGAACGTTTAGTTCAGCGTAAAGATCCACAAGAGGATACTACGAGTGAATAAAGCCGCCGCGTATACTCAGTTTGATAATAAAACTTCAATTGTTGAACAGTATGCTCCGTTGGTAAAAAGAATTGCACATCACATGCTAGCAAGGCTGCCAGCATCAGTGCAATTAGATGACTTATTACAAGCAGGGATGATGGGGTTGCTAGAAGCATCAACGAAGTTTGATGGAAGCAAAGGGGCAAAATTTGAAACCTTTGCAGGCATCAGAATTCGTGGCTCTATGATTGATGAAATCCGTCGCGGAGACTGGGTTCCTCGTTCTGTGCACCGTAATCAGCGCCGAGTGGCTCAGGTTATTGATGAACTAGGACAAGAACTTGGCCGTGATGCTAGAGATACCGAAATTGCTGAAAAGCTAGAAATGACATTAGAAGAATATCACCATATTCTCAATGATGTGTCAGTCGGTAAAGTCATCGGAATAGAAGATCTTGGTGTTTCTGAAGATGTGATTGTAAGTGAGGAAACAACTCACGATGAAAATTTTGATTCCTTAGCTGAAACTCAGTTTAAATCTGCGTTAGCCGAAGCAATTACAACATTACCCGAAAGAGATGCGTTAGTTTTGTCGCTATATTATGACGAAGCATTAAATTTAAAAGAAATCGGTGCCATTCTTGAGGTCAGCGAGTCGCGTGTTAGCCAGATATTAAGTCAGGCAATGCTGCGTCTTAAAGGCAAGCTTAAGCATTGGACACAGGTATAATTATTAATAAAAGCACAGTGTGAAGCTCACCGGAGGAAACCTTGGACAAGAATATGAAGATTCTTATTGTTGATGACTTTTCAACAATGAGACGCATCATCAAGAACTTGTTGCGAGACTTGGGGTTTAATAATACCCAAGAAGCAGATGATGGCTCAACCGCCTTACCAATGTTACAAAAAAGCGAATTTGATTTTGTTGTCACTGACTGGAATATGCCAGGCATGCAAGGAATTGATTTGCTAAAGGCTATTCGTGCTGATGATTCATTAAAACATTTACCTGTTTTAATGGTGACCGCAGAAGCAAAACGCGAACAAATTATCGCAGCAGCGCAAGCTGGTGTGAATGGTTATGTTGTTAAACCGTTTACCGCTGCAACGCTAAAAGAAAAACTCGATAAAATCTTTGAGCGTTTAGCATAAGCTAAGGATAAGTTATGCAGGCAGCAATATCGGGGTTAATCGACCTTGAGCAAGCCAAGCAGCTCGTAGCACTACTTGAAGATGGACAACAAGAACAAGCTGATGACGTCATTCGTGACTTATCAGCGCCGCTTCAAAGAGAGTTGTTTGATGAAGTGGGTAAATTGACACGTCAATTACACAGTTCATTAAATGAATTCCAATTAGATACGCGTTTAGCCGAACTTGCCAACAACGAAATACCTGACGCAAAAGAAAGATTGAACTTTGTCATCGATATGACAGAGCAAGCTGCAAATAAAACCATGGATGCAGTTGAAGAATGTTTACCTTTGGCCGATACAATAATAAATAACATTCAATCGGTCACGCCAATGTGGGATAAATTGATGCGTAGAGACATTGCTCTTAATGAGTTTAAGGCTCTGTGTCATGACGTTCAACATATCATGTCTCATAGCGAACATGACTCAAGTCGATTAAGAGAATTGCTCAATCAGATATTGATGGCGCAAGATTTCCAAGACTTAACCGGGCAAATGATCCGTCGTGTTATTGATTTAGTCAGAGAAGTGGAAAGCAGTTTAGTGTCAATGCTAACCATCTTTGGCGAAAATGCAGCTGACTCGGCACGGGTCGTTGATGAAAATAAAATTGAAGCAGAAGGCCCTATCTTGAATGCTGAAACACGTGAAGACGTGGTGACTGGCCAAGATGAAGTGGATGATCTGCTCTCAAGTCTGGGTTTCTAACTAGGAGTCAAATTTAATGTCTTTTGATGTTGATGAAGAGATACTCCAGGACTTTTTAATTGAAGCTGGTGAAATTTTAGAGCTTCTGCAAGAGCAACTTGTCGCTCTTGAAAATAATCCTGATGATGCTGATTTACTGAATGCTATTTTTAGAGGGTTCCACACTGTTAAAGGTGGTGCTGGATTTTTAAGTTTAGGCCCAATGGTCGATGTGTGTCATGAGGCAGAAAATACCTTTGACTTACTAAGAACGGGCAAGCGCCAAGTAAATGCAGAATTAATGGATATTATTCTGCAAGCAGTTGATGCCATCAACAGCATGTTCGAACAAACTCAACAAGGTCAGCAACAAGATGATGCTGATCCTGAGTTGTTGGAAAAACTCAAATTATTAAGTTCTGGTGAGCCTTTACCATCAGAGCTTGCTGGCAGCGCAACTCATGCCGATCATGAAGTTGAAGTTGTCGAAGAATTTATTGAATCAATTTCTGAAGACGTTGTAGAGACTGTTGAAGAACCTGCAGTTGAAGCACAACTTGATGACGAAATCTCAGATGCGTCAGGCTCTATTGATGATATCGACGAAAGTGAATTCGAAGCTTTACTTGATGCACTTCATGGTGAAGGAAAAAGTCCAACGTCTCAAGTTGAGCCTGAACCTGCAATTGCGCCAGTTGCTGAATCTGAACCAGCTGCCAGCAGCGATGAAATCACCGATGATGAATTTGAAGCGCTATTAGATGAGCTTCATGGTTCAAGTGGTTTTAATGCCGCGCCAACAGCGAAAGCGACTCCTGCGCCAGTTGAACAAGAACCTGCCGTAGATGCCGATGATATTACTGATGACGAATTTGAAAAGTTATTAGATGAGTTGCATGGAAAGGGGTCTGCACCAGCGGCCGTTAAACCTGCAGCAACAGCATCGACATCCTCAAAGCCTGCTTCATCATCAACAAGCTCATCGCCATCAAACGCAAGTCAGTCAGCTGCAGATAAAGCGCAAACTACCCAAGCTAAAGCTGCTGAACCAGTTGCAACTCCTGCAGCTAAAGTAGAGAAAGCTGCTCCGGTTGCAAAAGCGCCAGCAGCGCCTAAAGCAGCTGTGGCTAAGAAGGCAGAGCCTGCAAAAGCGCAAATGCCTCAAGGTGAGACAACTGTTCGCGTAGATACCTCGAGACTCGACCAAATTATGAATATGGTCGGTGAGTTGGTTCTGGTTAGAAATCGATTAGTGAGTTTAGGTATTTCTCGCGATGACGAAGAGATGTCTAAAGCTTTAGCTAACCTCGATCTTGTTACTGCTGACCTTCAAGGCGCAGTGATGAAAACTCGTATGCAACCGATCAAGAAAGTGTTTGGTCGCTTCCCTCGAGTTGTACGTGATTTAGCGAGAACATTAAATAAAGAAATTGATTTAGTCATGGTGGGTGAAGATACCGACCTTGATAAAAACTTGGTTGAAGCATTAGCCGATCCTTTAGTTCACTTGGTGAGAAACTCAGTGGATCATGGTATTGAAATGCCTATCACTCGTGAAGCCAATGGCAAGTCACGTGCAGGTACAATTACCCTGTCGGCAAGCCAAGAAGGTGACCATATTCTTCTTAAAATTGAAGATGATGGCGCTGGAATGGATGCTGATAAGTTAAAAGAAATTGCTATTAGTCGTGGTGTATTGGATGAAGATTCAGCCGCTAGAATGACTGATAATGAAGCTTATAACTTGATTTTCGCACCAGGCTTTTCGACCAAAGTTGAAATTTCAGACATCTCCGGCCGTGGTGTTGGTATGGATGTCGTTAAAACACGTATTACCCAGCTTAACGGAACCGTACATATTGATTCAGTGAAGGGTAAAGGCACCATTTTAGAAATTAAAGTGCCACTGACTTTAGCAATTATGCCAACCTTGATGGTGGATGTGGCTAAACAAGTCTTTGCCTTACCGTTATCAAGTGTTAACGAGATTTTCCATCTCGATCTAACTAAAACAAATGTAGTAGATGGTCAATTAACTGTCATTGTGCGTGATAAAGCGGTACCGCTATTCTATCTAGAGCAATGGTTACATCGAAATAAAACCAACTTTACTCACGGTGATAAGCAGCAAGGCCATGTAGTGATTGTTCAATTAGGGACAATGCAAATTGGTTTTGTCGTTGACGCCTTGATCGGCCAAGAAGAAGTCGTGATTAAACCTCTTGGCAGTATGTTACAAGGTACGCCAGGAATGGCTGGGGCAACAATTACTTCTGATGGTGGTATTGCACTTATTTTAGATGTACCTGGATTGCTGAAATATTACGCCAAGAATAAGAAGTAAGAGTTCCAATTTTTAAGGACTTAAATGGCTACCAAAGTATTAGTTGTAGATGACTCAAGTTTCTTTAGACGACGGGTCAGTGAGATTGTTAATCAAGATCCTGACCTAGAAGTTGTTGGTGTTGCAGTTAATGGCAAAGAAGCCATTGAGATGACTGAGAAGCTTAAGCCTCAAGTGATTACTATGGATATTGAAATGCCTGTTATGGACGGTATTACTGCCGTGCGCCATATCATGGCTTCGAATCCAACACCGATCTTAATGTTTTCATCATTAACCCATGATGGTGCGCAGGCGACGCTTGATGCATTAGATGCGGGTGCATTAGACTTTTTACCTAAACGATTTGAAGATATCGCATCTAATAAAGATGATGCGATTAAGCTACTACAACAAAGGGTAAAAGCGTTAGGTCGTAGAAGACTGTATAAACCTATAGCTCGTGCCAATGCGACTACTCGTCCGTTGACTAGTCATTCAACAGGCAAGCCTACTAGTTCGCTGACATCACTGCGTTCAAAAACGAGTGGAGCTAGCGAACAACCAGTTAATGCCGCATCTGTGTCATCCATTCGAGCAAGTGGTAAAAAATATAAAGCATTGCTAATTGGCACATCGACAGGTGGTCCAGTCGCACTGCAGAAAATTTTGACCTCATTTCCAGCTAGTTATCCTCATCCAATATTGCTAATTCAACATATGCCTGCTGCTTTTACTCCAGCATTTGCCAGTCGACTTAATAGCTTATGTAAAATTGACGTGAAAGAAGCACAAACTGGCGATACCTTGAAACCCGGTTGTGCGTATTTAGCGCCAGGTGGCATGCAATTGATGATAGAAAAAGCGGGGGCGCTAGGGCGATTAAAAGTGATTGCAGGTAATGCTGACATGAACTACAAACCCAGTGTCGATATTACCTTTGCTTCTGCTTCAAAAGCATTTGGCAGCGATGTTATGGCCGTTGTGCTAACAGGAATGGGAGCAGATGGCCGTGAAGGTGCTAGAATGTTAAAGGCCGCTGGTGCCACTATTTGGGCGCAAGATGAGGCGAGTTGTGTTGTTTATGGCATGCCTCAAGCCGTTACATCAGCGGGAATATCATCACACTCTATAGCCTTAGATAATATGGCTGAAGCGATTATGAAAGAGACAGCTCGTGGCTAAAGCGAGCCATTCAATGTCGACCCAGCACATGCTTGTCGTGTTTTTGTTGGTTATTGGAGTGATTGCACTTGGTGCACTTTATTTTGATCTTGCTAAAGAAAATCGACAATTAACAAAACAAGTAGAAGAGCTTAAAGCATCACAAGTATTATTGATGGTACCCGATGAGCAGGCTGCAGATATTGCCAATTGGTTAGCGAAATACCCTGATCAAACTAAAGCTTTGGCGGCAAGAGCGGCTGATGGAGAAGGAATAACAATGACGTTTGGCCCAGGGAGTGATGCGGTTTCATCACAGCCCGCGGCAAACACTAATGCTGAGCAGCAATTTTCAAACTCAGTCATTTCAAACGGAGTTGTAACTGAAAATGCACAAGGTGTGAAAGTGATTACCTTACCCCATGGGGGGATCAGAGTTACCACGCGTGAGGCTGAGCCTAGTAATAGCAATAACAAACAATAACAATAATATAGTGCAAACACTTATGAGTAATGAGGCGTGATTTGAAAGTATGGACAATTGCTAATCAAAAGGGTGGTGTCGGCAAAACCACAACGGTGGCAAGTTTAGCGGGTGCGTTAGTAAAACGTGGCCAAAAAGTGCTTATGATTGACACGGATCCTCATGCTTCATTGGGTTACTATCTCGGCATTGATTCAGAAGAAATCCCAAGCTCACTATATGATATTTTCCTTTCACATAAGACCCTTACTCTTGAAAGTGTTGAAAAGCATATCGTCCCCACATCCATAGATGGATTGGATATTATTCCTGCTTCAATGGCCCTTGCTACCCTAGATAGAGCGCTCGGTCATCAAGAGGGGGTGGGGTTAGTACTTAGAAATGTGACCTCGTTACTTGCAGATAAATACGATGTGGCTATCATCGACTGTCCACCTATTTTAGGGGTGTTGATGGTCAATGCATTGGCTGCGAGCCAGCATATCGTTATTCCTGTGCAAACAGAATTTCTGGCGATTAAAGGCTTAGAACGTATGGTTAAAACAATGGGGTTAATGGGGCGTTCTAAAAAAACGACCTATAGTTTTACCATTTTACCTACCATGTTCGATAGAAGAACCAAAGCATCACCTATTGCATTGCAGTCGTTAGAGGAAAAATATCCTGATACCTTGTGGCCAGATGTTATTCCTGTCGATACTAAGTTTAGAGATGCGAGTCTTGCGCATGTCCCTGCTTCTCACTATTCCCCGAGCAGCCGAGGTATGAAAGCTTATAATCGACTATTAGATTTTTTGCTCGCCAAGGAGTTTAAGCATGTCAAAATCGGTTGACGAAACTGTTTTTGATTTTTTTTCTGTTTTATTACAAGAAGCTCTAGAAGAGCCGGCAGGCTTAGCTGACTCCGAAACTCCCTTATCTAATTCAACAACTGCTAAAACAGACAATGCAACTAACTCCATTGCCGCAACGAAAAAGACTATTGATACTCACGAGGCATCAGTAAATGAAAAAACAGCAGCTAACCCTCGAGATATCAATTCAGTAGATTTCAAGAAAAAGCACAGCAAAGTGGTACACAAGCCTGTCGCTCCAATTGACGATGTTCCGCAGCTCAACGAGGCTAGGGTTGCTGGCACATCACAACAGAGCAAAGCGTTTGCTGAACCTCCAGTTGATAAAGCGGCTTTATCTAAATTACTTTCAGCCGTGTCGAAACATGCTGAACCAGCCGTTAGTGCAACGATTAAGAAGCAAGGTGTTGTCGAGCCAACATTAGAAAAAGCACAAGAAAATCTTGCTGCGGATATTAAACAACCTTCAAGTAGCAAGGTTCAAGATGATATTAAATTAAAAGCACAGTTATTGAGGGAAAAGCTTAGCCAAGCAAGCCCAGAAACTCAGGCAAACAGCCTAGATAAAAAAATTGACACTTCTGGCGCATCTGTCAGTAAAGTATCTGAAAAAACTGCCGATATATCATTAAAGAAAAACCATTCAAGGGAAGACACCCTTGATAGTAAACGAGAGTCATCTCCTGCTTTACAAACTGGAGCAACACCACCAAGTGTCACTCAAAACTTGCAAGAAGTGCTTGATAATGAGTTTCAGGTACTGTTTTTTAATGTTGCAGGGCTGACACTTGCTGTGCCATTGGTAAGTCTAGGTGGTATTGTTAAAATAGAGCATATTAGTCATCTAATAGGTCGCCCGGATTGGTTTTTAGGAGTACAAACACGCAGGGAGCAAAAAGTTAACGTAGTGGATAGTTGCCGCTGGGTTATGCCAGAGAAATACACTAAAGAATTGGCTGAAAGCGTAGATTATCAGTATTTAGTAATGCTAGAAGACAGTGATTGGGGCTTGGCTTGTGAGTCATTAGTTAACGCTGTAAAAATAGATAAATCACAAGTTAATTGGCGTGAAAAACCTGGTAAGCGTCCGTGGCTTGCTGGTGTGGTAAAAGAACAAATGTGTGGCATTTTAAACGTGCAAGCGCTTATTGAAATGCTAGATGCAGGATTAGGTTGTCAAGATTCGATTGACTGAGGTTATTTATGACAGACTCAAGAAATGTAGCAGCGGTTGCTACGGGTAAAGAAGATGTAGTTTTACAGTGGGTAACATTTAAGTTAGATAATGAAACCTACGGCATTAATGTGATGCAAGTACAAGAGGTGTTACGTTACACTGAAATCGCCCCTGTACCAGGTGCGCCATTATATGTACTGGGTATTATTAATCTTCGTGGTAATGTGGTTACTGTTATTGATACACGCTCGCGCTTTGGCCTTGATTCGGCTGAGGTCGATGACTCGTCTCGTATCGTTATCATTGAAGCTGAAAAACAAGTTATTGGTATTTTAGTGGATAGCGTTGCTGAAGTCGTTTACTTACGCCGCTCTGAAATTGATAATGCACCGAATGTCGGCACTGAAGAAAGTGCTAAATTTATCCAAGGTGTGAGCAACCGTGACAATGAGTTACTTATTTTAGTCGACTTAGATAAATTATTATCGGATGATGAGTGGGCTGAAATCACTCAGTTATAGTGTTAACGCTATACCAATGAAAGCCAGCATTATTTTTTGCTGGCTTTTGTGTTTTAATGACTAAAAAATTTACCAAGGAAAATAAATGTCACAAGAGTTGCTGATTCTTATCGTTATTATTGTTGTTGCAGGGGCAATTTTTTGGACTGTGTTTAGTAAAAAAACAGCTAAGCTGCAAAGCAAAGTTGATGCACTTACCTTGTTAGTTAAAGAAAATGATCGACAGCGCGAGTCGGTCAAGCGCGAGCTGCAAGAGCTAAGAAGTGGCACTATAGGGGTAGGTAAAAGAGTATTAGAACTCGAGCAAAAGATTGCTAAACAATCAGATATGATTGAAGAGGCCAGTCAGCAAGATCCCCAGTCTAAGTTATATTCTCGCGCATTAAAAATGGTGGGGTTAGGCGCTGGGGTACAAGAATTAATGGAAGAATGTGAATTACCGAAAGCCGAAGCTGAACTTATCATTCGTTTACATAAAAAATAGCGTACATTGTCATTAGGCTTTATCTAGGATCCTTTGATGAAGGTTGTTCCATTGCTCAGGAAATTTACCATCTAGCATATAGACAAATGCAATGAGCTCTGCGATTAGCGTGTAGAGCTCTTTGGGAACTTCTTCACCTAGCTCTAGCAATTGTAAAAACTCACTTAAATGCTCATCCTGATGGATATAAACCCCCGTTGCTTCTGCTAAAGCAATGATTTCTTGCGCGACTAAATCCTTGCCTGTTGCTGTTACTTTTGGCGCTTCTTTTCCATCAAAGCTCAACGCAACCGCTTTCTTAATCTTACTCATACATATCCTATTCTTTATTTTGCTTTCAATTAAAAACGTGTTTTGACTAAACACTGATTTCACTTGTACTGGTTTTACTCTCCCAGCTTTATTAAGCGTTGGTTTTCACCAAGTAATGGTCGCCAGGTAATAAGGTCGCGGCAACTGGGGCTACAGTGGTTTTTATCTCTCGCGCTTGTAAGCCTGCTTGGTTTATTTTTTCAGCTAAAGCTTCTTGAAATGAATCCACTTTTGACAAAATAGCAGGATTGTCACCAGTGAAGGCTAAGTCTAGGTACTCACCTTGTTTATGGGCATTAATTAGTAATGGGCCGTGGGCAAGGTTAAACTTAAGCTGAAGACGCCAACCTTGCTGTTTTTCATCTTCATCCTTAGCTGCGGACTGTTCAAATTTGCCTTCAAACTGCTCATTTCTTTGCCCAATAGAATAAGGTAAAGCAAAGTACCAAGTCTGCGTTTGACTGTTTTCATTACTGGCTTGTTGGTAAAGGTTCACACTTGATGCAAATTTAGTGAGTGATTCTAAGCTGCCCGCTTTATCTAATGCTGCTAGCATCGGATGATTGGCGGTCATTGAACTAACAACTTTCTGTTGTAATTTAGCCATATAGTTTTGCAGCTTCGGGCTCATACTGGTATTAACACTTTTGAGTTTAAATCCGAGCAATAATTGAAATAGACTTGTTATTGCTCCGCCCATTAGTGTGCTATTTGGAATAGATGCTGTCTGGCTCAGGTTAAGGTTTGCAAGTTGTGTTAGTTCAGCCTTTAGAAGTTGAGGATTAACTAACTCAGTTATTGGCGATGGATCGAGCTTAGGCAGTATTTTTAATAGTTGTGATGCTAGGCTTTGTGATTGAGTAGTATCGGCTTGCTGAGAGGGCATTGCACCAGCTTTAGATAAATTTTGGTTTAGTACTTCAAATGGTGACTTACTATGACTAACTAGGCTATTACCAGCCACAGTGCTATTCGAGACTGTATTCGCCAAAGTTTCGCCAGTAAGTTTAGTTGCTGCGCAAATATGAGCGGCATCAAGCTTAGCTTGAGGGGTTAACTTATTCACCTGCGCAGTAATCGCAGCTATTTGCTCCTGCGTCACCCTCAAGCTCCCAGCATTGCTTGATTGGGCCATTTGCAGAATAAGGTTGGTGAGTTGTTTAAACTGATCTGGAGATAACGACGCCCCTTTAGATAATAATTGCGAAACATTGCTGTTGAGAAGGTCAATGCTTCTGTTATTGAAAGGGCTCGTTAATACATCTTTAATTTTTATAAACAACGCTTGTTCTTGATGGCTTTGTTTTGCAATCAACTCTGTAGAAGGTTTCTGCACTGGGTACATGGTTGTATTAGATTGTACCTGTCTGACATGACTATTCTCTATAGCTGCAGGCATGTGCTCAAGCTTTTTTAAAAATTGCGATAAGACCTGGACCGGCTCATTTCGAGTGATAATGCGTTGGTCTAATTGGGAGGTCAAGCTGGGCGCAGCCTTAGTACTCGCATCGGTAATATGGTCGACTTTTAGTGTCATTGGTACCGACTCTATAAGTCTTACTGGGCTTAATATGAGCTGCAGTTTGCCTGCGATCTGAGATACATAGGCAACTTGGGTACCACTAGGTAGTGTGGGTAATGTTGAAACAGTGACATTGGTGCCATTATCGAATCTCATTACATTGGTATTGATGTTTACAATTGGTAGCGGATAACCTTGTGGTCGAGATGCTAACGTCAAAAGCTGCTTGGATGAAATTCCATTTGAATAGGCAATATTTAAAATTTCATCCGGTAAGTTAAGCCTAACAGGCTGGCCTACAATGACAATTTGTTGTTGCCCTAGATTAACGGCTTGTGTTGGGCTTGGCTGTGTGCTGGTTGTCAACTGAGTGACTTGCTCGGCGCTAATCATGACTTTAGCGCCAGCCTGCAACAGTTGGTTGACTTGCAGGCTCGGTTTAAATTGTATCTGTTTACCTTTTATATCAAGTGTAACTTGACTTGGATTCGCTGCTGCTGGTTGAGGCTTATCCACTTGCGCACGACTTGTTGAAGAATTAGCTATTGGTTTATCAGCAATTATTTTAGCAGGAACCAGCACAGTACCTTGCTCTAATTGTGATGATGCTGGCCTTGACGAGGACGAGTCTAGACTGTGGGATTTAGCTGCATTTTTTAATGCGGCACCTACTTCACTTTTGTCTATATGTGCACTTGTTTTGATAGTTGTCATAACAGGGCAATAGCACCTTATAATATGTTCTATTACAATTTAATGGTTGATATCTTGTTGGCCACACGTATCCTTAAAAGTCATTGTGTAGCCTAATCGTAAGTCACTTGGTGGTATTTGTAACATTGCTAAACTTACAAATATTGACTTATTGTTTAAATAACTTTGTTATTTATCGTTGCCGATAAGCTCAATGAACAAGTTATAACCTCAGTGCTCTTTTATCGACTTACTAAGATTAAGCTTTAACACTATCAGCAAGAATATGATGATTTCCAACTTTCTTTGTAGTCTCTATTTGATCTCATCATATGTATATAACGTACTCATTAGTATCATAAATATTGTCATTTGCTGGTAGTTACTAATTCCCTAAAGAGAGATGTATGAAGTATAAATGGATGTTACTTTCTTTGATGTTGGGTAATTCGGTTTTTTTAGCGCACGCTGAAGAAGCTTCAACCAATGCACCTCAATCAACCGTAAAACCAGCAGTTGAAGTTATTTATAACGACCCAAGAGACCCCATTGAAGGTTTTAACCGTGCAATGTGGGACTTTAATTACTTGGTGCTAGACAGGCATTTATTTCGCCCCATAGCCCACGGCTACAACGACTATTTACCCTTACCCGTTAAATCAGGTGTCAATAACTTTGTACGTAACTTTGAAGAGCCAAGTTCACTTGTGAATAATGCATTACAAGGAAAATGGGGTTGGGCTGCCAATGCTGGTGGCCGCTTCACAGTTAATACCACCTTAGGTTTATTCGGCATCATTGATGTTGCTGACATGATGGGGATGGTAAGAAAACAAGATCAATTTAACGAAGTTTTGGGCTATTACGGTGTACCAAATGGGCCTTATTTTATGGCGCCTTTTTTTGGTCCCTATGTGACAAGGGAACTCGCCTCAGATTGGGTTGATGGTCTATACTTTCCTTTATCAGAGTTCTTGTTATGGCAGTCCATTTTGAAATGGGGTTTAAAAAACCTTGATTCTCGTGCTGCTGCTATTGATCAAGAACGCTTATTGGATAATGCGCTTGATCCATATACCTTTGTAAAAGAAGCCTATTTTCAGTATATGGATTATAAAGTTTATGACGGCAATGTGCCTTCAAAACAAGACGATGACGAGTTACTCGAAGAATACCTATTAGAGCTCGAGTAAACCTGCCGGACTAATTATTTCGCCGGTAGATAATCTGCCGGGGAAAAGTATGGCATTAACAGATGTCGCTGTGCTGTTAGTTGAAGATGATTCAGTTTTTAGGCAATTGTTGGCCGATTTTTTAGTCCAGCAAGGTGCCGTTGTATTCGAAGCCGCAGATGGTAACGAAGGTGTCAGTGAGTTTCAGGCTCATACTGTTGATATTGTGATTGCAGACTTGAGTATGCCTAAACTCGATGGGTTAGGGATGCTCAAGCAAATTATTAAAATTAATCCAGCAGTGCCTTCAATTGTCATTTCTGGAAACAATGTCATGGCCGATGTTGTTGAGGCTTTGCGATATGGCGCCAGTGATTATTTGGTTAAACCTTTGGCTGATTTTAGTATTATCGAACAAGCCATCTTGCAAGCTATTTCCCCACAAAACACGCAATTAGAACATCTCGATTTTAATGATAGTGACGCGGTGATTAATTCAGCGGCAAACATGAGTCAGGATTTATCCTACCAAGAGTTAACCGATAATTTCAGTTTGCTTGAACATAATTCAGAAGCGGCTAAAAGTGTTCAGCAGCAATTATTTCCTGCATCAAATGTGTGTTATCCATCAGCTAAAATTCATTATAGCCTCTGCAAAAATAGTGATGTCAGTGCCTACTTTATTGACTCAACGATGGTGGGTGACAATCACTTAATGATGTATATGGCTCATTTCCATCCCGAGGATAATCGTGCTGCATTTGGCTGCGTACTATTAAGAAGTTTCGTAAATCAAAAACTAAAGTTATTTAGAAATGGATTGAGCACCACACTCATTGAGCCGTTTAATATGTTGAGCTACCTAAATGACCGTATGGTTAATTCTGGCATTAATTTATTTGTAGATATTGTTTATGTCTGCATTGATTTAAGTAACTTTAGAGTGGCAATAGGGCAGGCTGGTAGCGGTTTACGCTGTTATTTACGTAATAATAATGGGCTTGCGCCATTGGCAATGTCTGAATCGTTACAGCTGGGAACTGTTGAATGGAATAAACCAAGTATGCAGTTTAGAACGTTAATGCCTGAAGAAAAAATTTGTATCGCCAGTAATATTAGTCAGCATCGTAATAAACTTTTGAATAATGAATTTGACGGATTATATTATGATGAAACTGTTCCTGCTGGTGGTTTTATTGAGTTAGCGGTTAACTAGTCGGTTACTAGTATAAGACAAGGTAGGTTTATTTTGGGCTGTTTCAAGTTTTTAAATAAGTGATAAGTCATTAGCTAACAAGCATTAAGAAAGTAAAAAACTAAAAACCTCGCAATTGCGAGGTTTTTAGCTTTTTAACACTTATCGATTAACTTGGTTTAATCGCTTCATGTTCAGCAGTAACAGCGATTTCTTCTGCTAATGCTTCTTCTTCGCTTTCATTGTGTCCTTCAGCGCCGCGCATCCAGTCAACGAGCTTGTCAGCCATGAAGTAAAGGATAATGCCTGATACAGCAGAAGTAATTGCGATACCAGCGAAAATGGCCATTGCATTAGCAAGTTGCTCTTCTTTTTCGCCACCATGACCAATGAATGAACCTACAATGCCGCCAACTTTGTTTGCAATAGCAACGAATAGGAACCAAGCACCCATCATTAGAGAAGCAATACGCAGTGGAGCAAGTTTAGTTACCATTGATAGACCGATTGGAGATAAACATAGTTCGCCCATAGTATGGAAGAAGTATGCACCTACAAGCCACCACATGCTTGATTTGGCATTGGCGTCACCGCCCATTTCTAATACCGCACCAATCATGAATAGGAAACCAATACCCAGTAATACTAAACCTAAAGCAAATTTTACAGGTGAGTTAGGCTCATTTTTACCAAGACGTACCCAAATAGAGGCTATCACTGGCGCAAAAATAACAATAAACATAGCGTTTAAAGACTGGAACCAAGTTGTTGGTACTTCCCAGCTACCAATCATACGGTCAGTAAAGTCATTAGTGAACAAGTTCATCAGACCACCAGCTTGCTCAAAGCCAGCCCAGAAGATAATGGTGAACAGACCCATAACCATAATCACTTTAATACGGTCACGCTCAACTTTAGTTAATGGCTCTTTACGTACATCACCTTTTTCTTTTTGCTTCTCTTTTTCAAGTTTTGCAGCAGGGTAGCGACCAATGTCACCTAATAATTTTTGCGCAAAAACAAATTGAATAATCAGTGAAAGTACCATACCGATACCTGCACACAAGAAGCCCATTTGGAAGTTACCATCGTAAGCTGCAACAACCGAACCAACAATGATACCTGAAAGGAATGCACCTACGTTGATACCCATATAGAAGATAGTAAATGCACCATCACGACGGTGATCACCTTCTTCATATAAGTCACCTACCATAGTAGAGATATTTGGCTTAAATAAGCCGTTACCAATGATAAGAGTAAATAGACCGATATAGAAAATAGTCGTTTCGGCACCCGGTGCCCAACTATGAGGAAATGCCAAAGTAAATTGACCAGCAGCCATTAATGCACCACCAATCATGATGGCTTTACGTTGACCTAAATAATTATCAGCTAACCAACCACCAATAAGCGGTGTTAAGTATACTAGACCTGTGAAAGTACCATAAAGAGAGATTGCATCTGCTTGTGTCCAACCAAGACCATGACCACCATCTGATTGAACCTTATCGACTAGATAGAGCACCAAAATGGCGCGCATTGCGTAGTAACTAAATCTTTCCCATAATTCTGTTGTAAACAGCAGGAAAAGCCCCTTGGGATGACCAAGCATGGTCCCCTGTGGTTTTGCATTGCTCATTAAGTCTTCCACCTTAAGCTTGTGATTGCCTGCGGGACAAGGGTCGCCACAGAAATTGTTGTCTGCAAATGGTGATTAATTTCAACGTATTGATTATTTAAGGGTCTACGCCCGTTAGTGTTTCAATTTAGTTGCTATAAAATTAATCACTTTGTTGTTTATTTATTATATTAAATGTCATCATTTTAAAGTTTTAATCATTAAAACCTCAAAAAGCTAACCTTATATACCCTTTAAAGGCCTTAAAAGTCAATGCTAATGCGACATCTGGCTCTGTAAATACTTGTATAAAATCACAACTTCGTTGGATTTTTAGATACCTTTGTTGATATTTGTAGTGGGTTTGTATTCGTTTAACGCTGGTGCAGGTTCAAGCTTGTATTTCACTGTTTTGGTTAATGCAGTGTTGAAGCGAGAGGGGCTAAGGATAAGCAAGTTAAAAAATCCTACCTATACTAGAGTAAGTTTGGTTAATTGCTTTGCAATCTGTTAACAAGGAGATAAAATATAACTCTTTGGATCTGTTTGTCTTAATTAGATATTCAATTGTTTGATTTACCTGTTAGCAACATGTGCTGTTTTCGCATGCCTAATCTTGGATTTATAAGCGTGGAGGCAAGATGTTTTACAAAGTATTTGTCTTAGCTTGCTTATTAAGTTTGAGTTTACCTTGTTCGGCGTGGGTTGATACCGATAAAGACGGCGTACCAGATAAAAAAGATGCATGTCCTGATACACCCGCTGATGCGGTTGTGTTAGCCAATGGCTGCCAGGACCTTACTTTGTTATCAAGTGAAACGAATGTCATCGATGAAAAAGCTGCAGGTGTTGCTGATGTGCAAGGTCATTCAGTTTCAGCTATTGAATCTCCAATACGGCTATTCTTTGAATTTGCCCACGCAGACTTATCGCAAACGCAGAGAGCTTCTTTACAGGCATTTTTACCAGAGATTAGGCATTCCGCAAAGGTGTTGTTGGTAGGGCACACAGACAATATTGGAGCAGAGCAGTTTAATAACGCCTTGTCTTTAGCACGGGCAAAAGCAGTGAAGTCATTACTAAGTAAAGAGTATGGCGTTAATACAGAATTTATAGAAGTGTTAGGCAAGGGTAGCAGTCAGCCTATGACTGATAATTTATCTAAAGAATCACGTCAATTAAATAGACGAGTAGACATTTTATTAAATAGTAAAAGTACAAAATAATTTATATTTAGGGAGTTAAACAATGGAAAATATTGAAGGCTTAATGCAACAAGCGCCAGAATTTATTGTCACTTACGGACTGAAAGTGGTCATGGCAATTGTTATCTTTATTATCGGTAAGTACTTATCAAACGTGGCTAAGAACTTAACCACTAAGATGATGCTAAGCCGTAAAATTGATGAAACAGTTGCCTCTTTTGTCGGTAACTTAGTCTGGGGCGTTGTTTTTGTATTTACCATTATCGCCACTTTAGGCCAAATTGGCGTGCAAACAGCGTCATTGGTTGCTGTATTGGGTGCGGCTGGTTTAGCGGTAGGTTTAGCGCTTCAAGGTTCATTATCAAACTTTGCTTCTGGCGTGCTTATGGTTGTATTTCGTCCATGTCGCGTAGGTGATTACGTTGATGCGGCAGGTGTCTCTGGTACGATTGATGAAATCACTATCTTTTCAACACGTCTTTTAACGCCTGATAACAAAGTGATTGTTGCTCCTAACTCAGCAATGATGAATGGCACAATTACCAACTATTCTGCACAAGAAAAACGTCGTATCGATATGGTTATTGGTGTTGGCTACGGTGCTGATATTGCTCAAACCAAGAAAATATTAACTGAAGTGTTAGACAACAATGCCTATGTCTTAAAAGATCCTGCGTACACAATCGCACTGGCTGAGCTTGCTGATTCTTCAATTAACTTTGTTGTACGTCCTTGGGTAAAGACACCAGATTATTGGGGTGCTAAGTTCGAACTACTTGAACAAATTAAAAATGCACTTGATGCAGCGAATATTGAAATTCCATACCCACAAATGGATCTTCACTTAAAAGAGATGCCTGCCAAATAAGTTGGTAACTCTTTTAAAAAAACCAGCACTTGTTGCTGGTTTTTTTTGTGACAAATTTAATCAACATAGGCTGAATTGGTTCAAATGGTGTGACATTAAATAATGAAGGCATGATTAATTAAGGTAGAATGAATGTCTTTAATTTAGCTGCTTATTACAAGCTTGATGTTGATGAGAACAAACATGATAGATTTTCGTAGTGATACAGTCACAAAACCTACCGATGCGATGCGAGCGGCAATGGCGAATGCAAAAGTCGGCGATGATGTTTATGGCGATGACCCGACGGTGAATCGTTTGCAAGACATGGCCGCTGAGCGATTCGGCTTTGACAGTGCCTTGTTTGTTAGTTCAGGCACTCAAGCCAATTTACTGGCCTTGATAAGCCATTGTGACCGAGGCGATGAATACCTTTGTGGTCAGCAGGCTCATAATTACAAATTTGAGGGTGGTGGGGCTGCCGTACTGGGGAGTATTCAACCACAACCGCTAAATAATCAAGCTGATGGCAGTATCTTATTAACGGATATTGAAGCAGCAATTAAACCCGATGATGTGCACTTTGCCAGAACTCGCTTGCTGAGCATTGAAAACACGATTGGGGGAAAAGTCCTACCGCAACAATATTTGGCTGATGCCCAAGCGTTAGCGTTTAATCATAATTTAAAAATTCACCTTGATGGTGCTAGAGTTGCCAATGCTGCAGTGGCTCAAAATATAGCGATAAGTGATATTACCCAATATTTTGATTCTGTTTCTATTTGTTTATCAAAGGGGTTATCGGCGCCAATTGGATCAATATTGTTAGGTGATGAGCGATTAATTAATAAAGCAATTCGATGGCGTAAAATGTTAGGTGGTGGTATGCGTCAGGCTGGGATAATCGCAGCTGCCGCAGAACTTGCGATTACCGATCAGGTTGATAGATTAGCAGAAGATCATGATAACGCAGCTTTACTCGCGCAACATTTACTTGAGATGCCTGAGCTTAACGTAGATATTTCACAAGTACAGACTAATATGGTTTTTGCGACGTTAGATAAACGCTTTGATGTAAAGCATTTAACCTTGTTACTCGCACAACAAGGGATATTAATCAGTTCTAGTTATTCTCTTCGCTTTGTGACCCATAAAGATATTAGCCGACAAGACATACTGACGTTTGTTAAAGCACTTAAAGCATGTTTGCCTCAGGCTCTCACTAAGTAGTTTATCTAAAATATTGCCAATCAAAGACAAAGCGTAGCGAGCGACTATCGTTGCGCTTTTATCGTGCAATCTTACTCATGTTATGCTCATTTGTAGCGCAAGCCATCTCTTTTGGGTTAAGTTTATTTTGTTCTACTCCTTATATTTCAATTGTTTACCTTAGTGGTATTAATGTTGCTACCTCTTTAGGGGTATTCTCTATAAAAGGATCAATATCATGGAATATTTAGGCCGTCATATTGTCAAATTAGTTGATTTAAATTCAGATAAGAAATTATGCAGTGGCCAGTTGATGAAGTGGCTAAATGAAGAAACGTCTCTTTATGCTCGATGTGAAATGCACAGTAAATTATTGATGCCCAAGCTAGTGTCGGAAATTAATTTTATGTGCTCAGCAAGCTTGGGTGATGTAGTTGAGTTTGGAATGGAAATTATTAGCTTAGGTCAAAGCTCTATAACACTTCGCTGTAAAGCAAGAAATCAATCAACAAACGCGCCTATTGCGGTGGTTGATAAAGTTGTTTTTGTGAATATCAATGAACGTGGTTTGCCTGTGCCACATGGGATCAGAGCGAATGCTGCGTAAGGCTTAAAACAAAAAAGCCCATTTCAATATTGAAATGGGCTTTTGCTAAAACGCATTAAAAGCCTAAAAGGGCTTACCTGCCTTTAATGTAGTTTTAAATGTGGATGAATGATGCGACCAATGCCTTTAGCCAACATCATTAATGTCCCTTTAACTACACCGTGTAATTCAATCAAATGACGACGATATAAAGAAGTGTAAACGAAACGGGCAATTTTACCTTCCACTAATACACCACCGCCCATGAATGACATTAAATTACCGACAGTATGAAACTTAGATAAATTCACCAAAGAGCCTAAATCTTTATACACATATTCATTCTTAGGTGCTTTGCCTTCAAGCATTAATATAATGTTATCGGCTGTCATTAACGCCATTTGTCTTGCTGATTGACCTCTAGGCGGTACCCAGCTGCCATCTTCTTGTGGGCACGCTGCACAGTCTCCAATTGAGAAAATATGGTCATCTAGCGTCGTTTGCATGTTCTGCTTTACCATCACCTGATTGATATGGTTGCTTTCAAGGCCACCAATATTGTTCAGGAAGTCAGGCGCTTTTACACCAGTAGACCAAATAACCATGTCTGAAGGAATTAAGTTGCCTTCAGTTGTTGATAAACCTTCAGGGGTTACTTGTGTGATACGCGTATTTGTCATTACGTTTACGCCAAGCTGTTTCAGCTCACGGGTAACTGAATTTGAAATCTCTACCTTATCGACTTTTGGTAAAATACGTTCATCAGCTTCAATTAAGGTCACTTCAAGCAAGCTAGTATCAATTTTATAGCCAAAGCCACTTAGCTGTTCAACTGCATGGTGCATTTCCGCTGACATTTCCACACCTGTAGCACCAGCGCCAACGACAGCAATTTTGATTTTTTCATCAAGTTGATGGTGGCTTGCGTAGCGCATGAATTTATTCAGTAATATTTTACGAATAGACATGGCTTGTTCAGTGTTATCTAAGAATAAACTGTGTTCTTTAACGCCTGGTATATTGAAGTCGTTTGCAACACTACCAATTGCGATTACGGCATAATCATATGGAATATGGCGCGCTGGTAACAGCTCTTGACCTTCTTCGTCATTAATTGGCGCCAAAACAATCTGTTTTTCGTCTCGATTAATATCAATCATCGCACCTTGCTGGAAATGATAACCATGGGCTGATGCGTGGCCTCGATAGCTGATTGCATCTAGGCCAATATCTAAGGCGCCTGTTGCCACTTCGTGCAATAACGGCTTCCACACATGGCTTTCGGCGCAATCAATTAATGTGACTTTTGCTTTGCCTTTTCTGCCAACTTTATGACCAAGTTTTGTGGCGATTTCCATACCACCTGCGCCGCCACCAATAATGACGATATTTGGAACTGCTTGCATCTGATGATGCTCCTATAAAGGTAAGTTTAAAAATTCAGTTAATTTCTATTTGGGGCGTTATATGAACGCCAATTAGCTCACTTGTTAATTTGGTTAATGGCAGAAATCGAAAAGCTTGGCCATATTGAACTTTATCTACTCGTATTATCTTTATAATGTAAACATAAGTTTGATAAAGCGGGGCTAATTGTAAAAGCGTTTTAAATCACTTGTTTTCAGTGAGACTAAGTTCAATTGACTGAGCCTGTAAGTTCACTGTGTTCTGATATTAAAATAGAAATTTGAGCAGTGTTTATATAGTAATACAGGGGAGTTCGTCAGATTTTGATCGATAAACTGTGATCGCATATCAATGCTGTTACCAAAAACGAAGAGTCGATCACAAAATATGCGCGGAGTTGGAAAGTTAATTACAGTTAAAACAACACCGACAATCGCAATGTATTGTCGGGTTGATATGACTGTTTTCCATTTAGAACGATATACGAGTCAGTGAAGATTTTGGAAAACAATTGTGCTTTATTAAGTTGTCATGACTGATTTACTGAGCTTTAGCCAGTCGGCCGTTATAATCTTCAACAAGGTGAGCTACAATTTTTTCGGGATCCGCATCTTGGCAGCATTGGTCTAAGAATATTTTAAACGTCACCAGTGAGTGGGCGTTATTTAACATGCGGTTACTTTGCATTGCATAGTAGGTATCGTCAGTGTCAGATTTTCTAACCACAAACTCACCATTTTCAAATGCTTTTGAGCCTGGCTCACAGTGCCACTTAGTAATTCTATTTAGTGCGATTTCACTAGATTGGTTAATTTCGACATGATTTAACCAGCTTGCTGGTTTTTCATTTTCTTTGTAATGAGGACATCTTACTGTGTAGTTATACACATGAGTGATTGCTGTCATAGCTTACCTACTTTTTTAAGAATGTAATTCATCATAGACTGCTAATTTAACTTTGGTCAATGGTTATTTATAGAAGTTAGAGCCAGTTAACAGTTCTTAAATGATGGTAATTAAAAATATATATTAAACAGTTGTTTATGTGTTTTTATCTGTGATTGGTACTTTGTTTTTTGATGCTTAATATTGATAGTTTGCCTATAAGCACATGCGTGAATTACTGCCAAGCAGGTATACCAAACTTGCCAGTTGTTGTAGCTCGATACTTGAATGAAAATCGTACTGCTGCAACCAAGTTAGCTTGCCGCAGTACGATTTCTGTCTTTCTTAACACATCATGTTAGACAATGAGTCAGCTTATGCTGATTAGGTACTTATTAACTTATAGAGCGTTGGTAAAAATTTCGCAAATTTCTGCGTGTGTTGCTTGTTGCGGGTTAGTCAATCCGCATGCATCTTTTAACGCATTGTCAGCTAAGACTGGAATGTCTTCAGGGTTCACACCTAACTCGGTTAAGTTAGCAGGTATATTCACTGCAACAGATAACGCTTTAATTGCTTCAATTGCAGACTCAGCACCTTGTTCATCAGATAGTTGAGCAACATCTACCCCCATTGCTTTAGCGATGTCTTTTAACTTACCTGGAACCACTTTTGCATTGCATGCCTGAACATGCGGCAGTAACAATGCATTACAAACCCCATGAGGTAGGTCGTAAAAACCACCAAGTTGATGCGCCATAGCATGGACATACCCAAGGCTTGCATTATTAAATGCCATACCCGCTAAGAATTGCGCGTATGCCATTTGTTCTCGAGCGTCAATATTATCGCCTTGCTCTACCGCATTGACTAAATTGGCTTTAATTAACTCGATTGCTTTAATCGCGCAAGCATCGGTAATGGGAGTGGCAGCGATTGAAACGTATGCTTCAATTGCGTGCGTTAGTGCATCCATACCAGTAGCCGCAGTCAATGCCGCCGGCTTTTCAATCATAAGCTCAGGATCATTTACTGATAAAATTGGTGTCGTGTTTTTGTCGACGATAGCCATTTTAATGTGACGAGTTTCATCAGTAATGATACAAAAGCGTGTCATTTCACTGGCCGTACCGGCTGTTGTATTGATAGCAACTAAAGGTAATTGTGGACGAGTTGATACATCCAGACCTTCATAGTCACTAATACTGCCGCCATTGGTTGCGACTAATGCAATACCTTTGGCGCAGTCGTGCGGTGAACCGCCACCTAATGAAATAACAAAATCACATTCATGTGCATTTAGCATGGCTAAACCAGCTTCAACATTGCTCACTGTTGGGTTAGGTTGTACGCCATCAAAGATGAATACTGTAATGCCATTATCGATGAGTTTAGCAGCGACCTTATCTACTAAACCAATGTTAACTAATGGCGTATCAGTAACTATCAGAGCACGTTTGAAGCCTAATGTTTTAATGTCATTAATTGCTTCATCAACACCACCTTGACCGAGAACATTTACACTTGGAATGAAAAATTTAGTCGCCATAATAAACCTCTTCAACGCTTGAAATTAATAAAGTTAAAATTCTTTTCTGTCGTTAAAGTAACAACCAAATGCACTGTGGTTTGTGATGAAAATCATATATTGATACTAAATTTTTGTCATTTTGTAGTTTTAATACGAAATGGGGATTTGGCGCTTATTTTAGTTTTTTGCGAGATATTGAGCACATTATCCACTAAAAAAACGCTGATAACTAAAAGTGTTATCAGCATTTAAATAAGAGAAACCGTTAGAGATAAAACTAGAATATACCCGCTATCATTCAGGTCGTTAAACTTGAGGACAAGTGGTTTCAGTTACTGTGTTGATGACGATATCTGTCGTCGGCACATCACTACTATTAGTATCAGTGATATTGATTTGATCAACGACTTCCATTCCTTGTACAACTTGACCGAAAACAGCATAACCAGGATTTGTACTTGAACTGTAATCCAGTTGTGTATTATCTAGCGCGTTAATATAAAACTGCGATGTTGCTGAATTTGCCACGTTGGTTCTTGCCATTGCAATGGTGCCGCGAGCATTCGATAAGCCGACGTTACTTTCTAACTCAATGGGATCATTAGTTGGTTTTGCGACTAATCCTGATGTGAAGCCACCACCTTGCGAAACAAAGTTATGAATTACACGGTGAAAAATTGTGCCATTGTAGAACTCTTCTTCAACATAGGTTTTAAAATTTTCACCAGTGATCGGTGTGTTTGTTGTATCGATAGCAAGTGTAATGTCACCTAGCGATGTCGACATGATGTAACAAATATCAGCTTGAAGCTCTTTTTCTTCTACAGGTGGATTTGGGTCGACAGGTTCTACTGGATCGGTTGTGCTTGAATCTGAACTTCCACCACATGCAGATAAGGTCAATGCAAATAACAACGGGTACATCAATTTCATTGTGGGCCTTTTTTGTGTTTTGTTTTTGTTGCGGTTATGTTGCTTAATTGGTCTAGGTAAATCAACAAAAAAAACCACAAGATACAAACTGTTACTTTGCACTTAAAAACAGTATTTATTGAATTTTGTGTATTTAATAGTGAAAGGGACTGATCCAGCCTTGAATACATCGCTTAAATGTCATTGAGCCGCTACAATAGCGCCATTATTACTTGTGTAGATTAGAGAAAAATATGACTTTTGATTCTGTTGGCTTTTCACAGCCTATTTTAGATGCGGTTAAGGCGTGCGGCTACGACAAAATGACGCCAGTACAGCAGGTTGTGATGCCACTTGTGATTGAAGGTAAAGATGTTTTAGCAAGTGCTCAAACAGGTACAGGTAAGACCGCTGCGTTTTCGTTGCCATTATTATCATTGTTGTCGCAACAAATTGAGCAACAAGAGACCAAAACTGCTTGGCAAAGACTCCGTGTGTTAATTATGACGCCAACACGAGAGTTAGCAATCCAAATTGAGCGTAACATTGTTGATTACGCTCAATTTTTACCGTTTGAGAGTGTCGCAGTATATGGCGGGGCAAGCATTAACCCCCAACGTAAAGCGTTAAATAAAGGGGTAGACATTCTCGTTGCTACGCCTGGTAGATTATTTGACATTATTGGCCAGTACGATCTGGATTTATCTTTTGTCACTCATTTAGTGATTGATGAAGCTGACAGGATGCTTGATCTTGGTTTTGTCAAAGACATAGAGAAGGTAAAACGTTTAGTCAATCGTCAACATCAAACCATGATGTTTTCAGCAACCTATTCAGAAGATGTCAAAAGCTTAGCGGCAAAAATGCTTAAGTCGCCTGAGTTTGTGCATGTGTCAAATCAAGCCACTGCCGATACGATTTCTCAATCGGTATTTCAAGTGGACAAACGACGTAAAGCAGAGTTGTTATCAGAACTGATTGGCCGTAATAATTGGCAACAAGTAATGGTGTTTACCAGTATGAAAGAAACTGCGGAACACCTTCTTAAAGAGTTGAAATTAGACGGTATTAAAGCTGCAGTGTTTCATGGCGATAAAACTCAGGGAGCACGAAATAGAGCGTTAGAAGAATTTAAAAGCGGTAAACTGCGTGTCATGATTGCTACCGATCTTGCTGCTCGAGGCCTAGATATTGAGGCTTTACCTTTGGTGATTAACTTTGAGTTACCGCCTGAGCCTGAAGATTATGTTCACCGTATTGGTCGAACAGGGCGAGCAGGACTTGCTGGACAGGCAATTTCGTTAGTAGCTCAAAATGAAATGGAATTATTAAGTGATATTGAGTCGCTAATTCAATGCCAAATAGAAGTCCATGTTCAGCCTGGCTATGAAGCTGGCGCTCCTTTACCAGCCAGATACCGTGAAGTTGAAGCGGTTAAGCCAAAGAAATCTTTTAAACATAAAAGACCAAATGGTCATCGTGGCAATGATAAAGCCAAACCAAGTCGACAAGGTAAATATGCTAAAAAAGCTAAGTGATCATTACGGCTTTTTTAAGTACTAATTGAACAAGGAAATGTTGGGTGATCCTCAAGACTATCAAAACAAATGTAATTACGGGTTTTTTAGGCGCAGGTAAAACTAGCCTTATTTTGTCTTTACTCAAGTTAAAACCTGAAAATGAAACATGGGCTATATTAGTTAATGAGTTTGGTGAAATTGGTATTGATGCCAGTCTAATGGCTGGCACTCACTCATCCGAGCAAGTGGTGATTAAAGAAGTTGCTGGTGGTTGTTTGTGCTGTGCTGCTGGGATCCCGACTCAAGTTGCTATTAACCAACTGATTCAAAAAGCCAAACCTGACAGACTTTTTATCGAGCCTACAGGTTTAGGGCATCCAGCTGAGATTTTAAAAGTATTAACCAACGAATATAACCGCCAAGTACTATCGGTCAATCAAACGGTATGTGTGGTTGATGCACGTAAAGTGCTCATTGAAGCTTATCGTGATAATGAAAATTTTAATCAGCAGCTACGCATTGCTGATATTGTTTATGCAAGTAAAGCTGATTTATATCAAGCACAAGAGTTTGAAAGCTTATCGGCACTTATTGGCCGAGTTAACCAAGAATCGATACTAATTAGCGCCAATGCTGAAAGTGCGATTAAATTGTTATTAAATGAGATTGATAAGCCACTTTTACCTCGCGCTAAATCGACAACACCAATTAAGCAATCTACTAGCTTGGGCAAAAGCACGTCATTAACACAAAGTTCAGCTTCAATATTTAAGCCTGTTTCTTCATCAGAGCCATTACCAAAGCCTGTCGAGTTTAATCAAGGTGGTTATTGGGTTAAATCTAATCAAGGTGAGGGAGCATTTAGTATTGGTTGGATTTTTGATCCTAGTTTATGCTTTGAATTTGATAAGCTTATTAGTTTCATTAATCAATTAATTGCACATAATGTGGTACGTATTAAGGCTGTGATGATCACTGAAGAAGGGATTGCGGGTTTTAATATGTCTGATGGCAAATTATCAGTGATGGAACTGGATGATGCGATGGATTCTCGCATCGAGATAATTTCGCTACCTGCACTAAATGAAACAACCCTTACCGAGCAATTGCTCGCTTGCTTAACAGCAAATTAAATCAGTTAACACAGGGGAATATTGATGCGCCTTCTGCGCGCATCAATATTTCAGCACCTTAAAATAACTTACTGCCCCAGCCCAATTTAGCTCTTAACACATTAAAGTAATTATGCCCCTTAGGGTGAATCATTCTAAGCCTGTCTTCACTGCGGCTTATTAAAATCTCATCACCAGGCAGTACAGATAAATGCACATGCCCATCACAGCTTACTTCAAGGTTTTCGCCATTATCGGGCGAGACGACTAACTTAATTGTACTGCTTGCATCCACAACAATAGGGCGACAAGATAAGGTGTGTGGAAACATTGGCACTAAAATTAATGCTTGCAGGTTAGGGGTGAGAATTGAGCCGCCAGCAGATAATGAGTACGCGGTCGAGCCTGTAGGCGTTGAGACAATCATGCCGTCAGCCCGCTGACTATACATGAATTGATCATCAATATAGACCTCAAACTGGATCATGTGCGCCACTTTACCTGGATGCAGTACGGCCTCATTGACAGCGGTATTACTTGATTTGAGCATGCCATGGCGATGGACTTCTGCCTCAAGCAAAAAACGGTACTCAGTGTCATATTGTCCGTCTAACACCTTCGACAACGACGCTTCGAAGTTATCTGGAGGTAAATCAGTTAAAAAACCTAAGTTGCCACGGTTTACACCAATCACTGCAATATCAAACCTAGCTAATACTCTGGCAGCTCCAAGCATATTTCCGTCGCCGCCTACCACAATGGCTAAATCGCAACGCTCACCTAATTCTGTTAAATCAACCGATTCAATGTCGACTTTCAGTTCTGAGGCGACACGTTCTTCGGCTAAAATATCGAAACCTTGCATCGACAACCAGTGATGCAAACGCTTCAAAGTGAGGTTTGTACCCTTGTGGTGTGGTTTGCCGATTAGGCCAATTGTTTGGAACTTTTTGGTCATATTAGTATTTGATTTGCTCAAAGGCTTGAAACAAAGAAATTGATCCCCATAATATGCCCATAGTAATCAGAAACAAAGCATTTTTAGCTGGAGTGAAAATGAGCAACGAGTCAAATAAAGCAGATCAAGACGTTATTGATGCAGCTGAAACCACTGAAATCGAAACAGAAGTTGAAACTGAAGCAACACAAGAAGTTGATGAGCTAACTCAAGCTAACCTTAGAATTGAAGAGTTAGAACAACAACTTGCGGCATCTGAAGCAGCATTAGCTGAACGTAAAGATGTAGAAATTCGTGCTGCAGCAGAAACAGCAAATATCCGTACTCGCGCGGCTAAAGATGTTGAAAAAGCACGTGCATTCGCTTTAGAGAAGTTTGTAAACGAACTGCTACCTGTGTTGGACAACATGGAGCGTGCGTTAACAGGTGTTAATCCTGAAGATGAAGCGACTAAAGCTATCGTTGAAGGTGTTGAATTAACCATGAAAGGTTTCTTAGGTTCAGTAGAGAAATTCGGAGTGGTACAAGTTAACCCAATCGGCGAAGCATTTAACCCTGAACATCACCAAGCAATTGGTATGCAACCTAGCGCAGAATATCCAAAAGACACTGTCATGTTGGTTATGCAGAAGGGTTATACCTTAAATTCACGCTTACTCCGTCCAGCTATGGTTATGGTTTCTCAAGGTGGCCCAAGCGTAGATACTCAAGCATAGATACTTAAGTGCAGATACTCAAGCGCAGATATTCAAACGAATAGGCTCACACGAAGAGACTATTCAAGCATTAAAACAGCGATTAAGTATCAAAAAAAAAGGACTGCAATTGCAGTCCTTTTTTTTTATGTCTCTTTATCGCCATTTAAAGCAAATACTCGCTTCAACCGTTTAACAGACGAGGCAATCAAACAAGGAGTAAGTTAATCTAAATAGGCATTGATTTGAGCGAGTACACCTTCACCATCGAGTTTTAATTCTTTAATTATCTCATCGGGTGCGCCGTGCTTAATGAATTCATCAGGTAAACCAATTTGTAAAACAGGCTTAATGATTTTCATTTTTTGCAACGCTTCAATAACACCGCTACCAGCACCGCCCATAATGGCGTTTTCTTCTAATGTCACGATCACATCATGGCTAGTGGCCAATTCAGCCAGTAAAGCTTCATCGAGTGGCTTAACAAAGCGCATATCAGCAACGGTAGCGTCAAGTGCTTCGCCAGCTTCTAAACCTGCGGCCAATGTCGTACCAAAATTAACAATGGCAATTCGTTTGCCTTGACGTTTTATCAAGCCTTTACCAATTGGCAGAGCAGTCATAACTTCAGTTTGCTCAATGCCAGTAGCACTCCCACGAGGGTATCGAACCGCGGTAGGACCGTCTTTATAGCAATAACCTGTATAAAGCATTTGGCGGCACTCATCTTCGTCAGATGGTGCCATTATGACCATATTAGGTACGCAACGTAAAAAACTTAAGTCAAATGCACCTTGGTGTGTAGGACCATCGGCACCCACAATACCACCGCGGTCTATGGCAAATAGTACTGGCAGTTTTTGTAAGGCGACGTCATGAATGATTTGATCGTAGCCACGTTGTAAGAAGGTTGAGTAAATTGCCACAACCGCATTGAACCCTTCACACGCAAAACCAGCCCCGAGGGTGACAGCATGTTGTTCTGCAATGGCGGCATCAAAGTACTGTTTAGGGAATTTTTGCGAAAACTCAACCATTCCTGAACCTTCACGCATTGCAGGCGTAATCGCTAAAAGCTTCTCATCTTCTTTGGCAACATCGCATAACCATTTACCAAACACTTGCGAGAAGGTTGGTGAGCTTGGTTTCGCTTTAGGCTTTCTAAATTGAGTGTGATCAAATTTAGGGACCGCATGCCAGCCGATAGGATCTTTTTCTGCAGGTTCATAACCACGACCTTTCTTGGTCATGATATGAAGAATTTGTGGACCTTTAAGGTCACGCATATTGCGCAATGTTTCGACTAACGAATCTACATCATGACCATCGATAGGGCCGATGTAGTTGAATCCAAGTTCTTCGAATAGTGTTCCAGGCACAACCATGCCTTTAAGATGCTCTTCGGTGCGCTTTGCCATTTCTTTAATGACTGGCATACCTTTGAGGACTTTTTTACTGCCTTCACGGATCGTGGTGTAAAAGCGGCCCGACATTAATTGTGCTAGGTGGTTGTTGAGTGCTCCGACGTTTTCAGAAATTGACATCTCGTTGTCATTTAGCACAACTAACATGTCATTGTGTAAATCACCGGCGTGGTTCATGGCTTCAAACACCATGCCGCCTGTCATAGCACCATCACCAATAACGGCAACAACTTTACGATCTTTTTGTTCTTTTTCAGCTGCAACTGCCATCGCTAAAGCAGCGCTAACTGACGTGCCAGAGTGACCAACACTGAACGTATCGTATTCACTTTCTTCACGCCATGGGAACGGGTGCAAACCATTCTTTTGACGAATAGTATGCATTTGTTCACGACGACCGGTTAAAATTTTGTGCGGGTAAGCTTGATGACCAACGTCCCAAACTAAACGATCGAATGGCGTGTTATAGACGTAATGAAGCGCCACGGTCAATTCGACTGTGCCTAAGCCTGATGCAAAATGGCCACTGGAATTACTTACTGATTTTAGTAAGAATTGTCTTAACTCATCAGACAGCTGTGGCAGCATACCTTGCGGTAGCTTTTTTAAATCTTCAGGCGTATTAGCTTGTGCTAACACTGGAAATTGAGAATTATCGAAACTCATAATGAGATAAACTGTCTCTTTTATAATCTTCGCGCAATGATATAGCGGGCGAAGTCTGCAATTAACTGGCTATTGTAGGTCAATTTAGCCAGCGCTGAAAGTGCATCGTTAATTAGTTTTTCGGCGCATTCATTAGCACCGTCAAGTCCAAGTAAGCTGGGGAAAGTGCTTTTGTTGGCTTCTTCGTCACTGCCTTGTGGTTTACCAAGCTCTTCGGTGCTGGCAGTGATATCTAAAATGTCATCTTGAACTTGAAAAGCTAAACCAATATTTTCGGCGAATTCTCTGATGATTTGCTGCTCTGTGTCAGAGGCATTAGCGGCAATTAACGCTAATTCTGCGGCGCAACTTATTAACGCACCAGTTTTTTTGTTATGTAATTGGGTCAGCTGTTCAATATTAATACGTTTATCTGTCGAACTCAGATCAATTGCTTGTCCGCCACACATACCACTATAGCCTGAGGCTTTAGCTAGTGCCGTTACCATTGCCAATTGTTGCTGTGGATTGATCCCTTCGACTGGCTGACAAATGAGCTCAAATGCCAGTGTTTGTAGTGCATCACCTGCTAATATCGCTGTCGCTTCATCAAAAGCAATATGTACCGTTGGTTGGCCACGGCGAAGCGCATCATCATCCATAGCGGGTAAATCGTCATGGATTAATGAGTAAGCATGGACGCACTCAATGGCCGCTGCGGCATTATCGAGTATGCGACTATCAGCACCAAGCATTTCACCGATACTGTATACCATAAATGGACGAATACGCTTGCCGCCAAGTAAAGCACCATGAATCATCGCAGCTTTTAATTGGGGAGCATTGTCATCAAGTTCATTTAGTTTTGCTTCAAGAACTCGATTGACACGTTGTTGATATTTTTCAATAGCTTGGTCTAACACGCTTATTCGCCTTCAACGGTAAATGGGGTCAGATTCGTATCATCTTCATCAAGTAGGATAGATACTTTTTGTTGGGCTTGTTCAAGCTTAGATTGGCTTTGACGTACAAGCTTAATTCCGCGCTCGAATTGTTTGAGGGCATTGTCTAGTGTGACTTCACCTTGCTCAAGATCTGCAACGATGTTTTCAAGCTCCGATAACGATTCTTCAAAACTTAGATTCTCAGGTTTTTTAGCCACAATTATGATTCCTTCTGATTTGCGGATGACAAGGTATATCAGGGCGACCTAAGGGTCAAATTCAGTCGTTGTTTATTTGCTCAATAGCACGCTTTAAGACTGAAAATTTATACAAATTAGTAAAAAATCTCTAAACTTGGGCTAAGTTTGACCGATAACTATAACGAAAGCCAGTTTCCTTCATTCGCATTCATTTAATTGATGGCCCACTCGTAAATAGTGACCTAATAATTGATGAATTTTTTAGCACTGGCCGTTATTTTATAATCGAATGCTGTTTTTTCAGTGTTTTTTGATATTTGAACTATTATCCCTGTTGCACAGGGTGTTACATTGATACTGAAAAGATAAGTGCTGCGTTGGTAGTGATTTATCAGCTAAGGCAGCATTTTAAGACTGCAATCAAGGAGACATTGTGGATTTAGCAACCCTAATCGGTTTGATAGGCGCATTTGCATTTATTATTGGGTCAATGGTCAGCAGTGGTGGTATTTCCATCTTTGTTGATGTGCCGTCGATTATGATCGTATTTATCGGTTCATTGTTTGTGGTCATGATGAAGTACAATTTAAAGCAGTTTCTTGGCGCTGTTAAAATTGGTGCTAAAGCTTTTATGTTCAAAATTGACAAGCCAGAAGATCTCATCGAGCAATCAGTCAATATGGCAGATGCCGCTCGTAAAGGTGGTTTCTTAGCTTTAGAAGAAGCGCAAATCACCAACAGTTTTATGCAAAAAGCAGTTGATATGCTGGTTGATGGTCACGATGGCGATGTCGTACGAGAAGCCTTAGAAAAAGACATAGCCTTGACCGAAGAACGTCATAAAACCGGTATCGGCATTTTTAAATCTTTAGGTGATGTAGCACCTGCAATGGGGATGATCGGTACCTTGATTGGTTTGGTTGCCATGTTATCAAATATGGATGACCCGAAATCTATTGGACCATCGATGGCTGTGGCATTATTAACCACACTTTACGGTGCAATCATTGCCAACATGATTGCTATTCCAATCGCGGATAAATTGCAGTTAAGAATGAGTGAAGAACTCCTCAATCGTAATTTAATCATGGATGCTGTATTAGCGATTCAAGATGGTCAGAATCCACGTGTAATTGAAGGATTTTTGAAAAACTACTTAGCTGAAAAACAACGTCAAATCGATACCACGGACGGAGAGTAACTCATGGCCAAAAAAGCCAAGTGTAATTGTCCGCCACCTGGCGCCCCTTTATGGCTAGCGACATTTGCTGATTTAATGTCGCTGCTAATGTGTTTCTTTGTACTGTTATTGGCTTTTTCCGAAATGGATGTGATGAAGTTCAAGCAAATTGCCGGTTCAATGAAATACGCCTTCGGGGTGCAAAATAAAGTCGAAGTGAAAGATATTCCCAAAGGTACCTCTGTGATTGCGCTGGAGTTTCGCCCAGGCAAGCCCGATCCTACCCCGATTGAAATTATTAACCAGCAAACCAACGAGATGACTCAACAAACGATTGAGTATCAAGCAGGTGAAGATGCCAGTGCTGGCGGCGTTCAAAAGCAACAAGGTGAAAACCGAGGCGGCAATTCTTCTGCTACTGCGCAGCAACAAGCTCAAGCTCAGCAATCTCAAGCTTCATCAGAACAAGAGAATATTAACGATCAAGTTAAGAAAATGGCTGAAAAACTCAATGAAGAGATTGTTGATGGTGCCATAGAAATTGAATCATTAGGTCAGCAAATTATTATTCGAATTCGTGAAAAAGGCTCCTTTGCTTCGGGATCTGGTTTTCTACAACCTCGTTTTAAGCCTGTGGTTCGTTCAATTGGTGAGTTATTAAAAGATGTCCCTGGTATTGTCACGGTTTCGGGGCATACAGACGGAATGCATATTAGTAATGAGCTTTATAGCTCTAACTGGGACTTGTCTAGTAAACGTGCTGTTGCTGTCGCCCATGAGCTAGCAAAAGTGAAAGGGTTTGATGAAGCGAGAATGCAAGTGGTTGGTATGGCATCAAATGCCCCGTTAGTACCCAATGACTCTAACCAAAATCGCAGTCGTAATCGTCGAGTGGAAATTGCCATTGAGCAAGGTAAAGCTAAAGAGTCAGATGAAATTGAGGTTATGTCGCCATAGATTTTGCGCCATAGGTTTTTTGTACCATAGTTTTTTGAATCATAGTTTTTAGCGACATACAGTGGCTTAATAATAACCTATGGTTGGATTATCATCAGTGGCGTTTTTGTTAAGTTTGTTGTTTTGATTATTGTTTTTATGGTGAGTTATCAAGCCGTTTTAGTATCAGATTAATTCTGTTATTACTGCGGTTTTTTTATTGGCCTGAAGCCTGATAAATCAATAAGCCTGCGCTCAAATCTGGTGATTTATTGTGTTTGGTAAATAGACAATTTTTGTTATAATCCCGCCTTTAATGGCTGGTTGCTTTTCTAGCCATCATTTTTAAGCCTTTTTACATATTAAATTTTGATATATTTTTGTTTTATATCATTGGTTTAGTTTGCTAGTAAGGTAATACCGAAACAGAAGCCCGCGGAAATCCAATGAAGTTTATCGTAAAGCTATACCCAGAAATCATGATGAAAAGTAAAACGGTGAGAATGCGTTTTACTAAAATCCTTGAAACAAACATTCGCAATGTACTTAAAAAAGTTGATGACGATGTAAAAGTGCAACGCCAATGGGATCGTATCATGATCCACGTAGCGAGCGATGAACAAGCAAGAATTGATGCGATTTCAGCTAGATTAAAATGTATCCCTGGTATTGCTCATGTGATTCAAGTTGATGAATACTCATTTGAGTCAATTGATGACATTTACCAGCAAGTTTTGCCTGTATATAAAGATGAACTAGCAGGTAAAACCTTCTGTGTTCGTGTTAAGCGAACAGGTAAACATGATTTCAATTCAATTGAAGTCGAACGTTATGTCGGTGGTGGTTTAAACCAGCACACTGACGCTGTTGGCGTGAAGTTAAAAAATCCTGATATGACAGTGAATCTTGAGATTGATCATGAAAAGCTATACATGGTTGTACGTCGTATTGAAGGTCTAGGTGGCTTCCCTATGGCGACTCAAGAAGATGTGTTATCACTTATTTCGGGTGGTTTTGATTCTGGTGTTTCTAGCTATCAGTTTATCAAAAAGGGCGCACGTACACATTACTGTTTCTTTAACTTAGGTGGCGCTCAACATGAGATTGGCGTTAAACAAGTTGCTTACCACTTATGGCAAAAGTATGGAGAATCTCATAAAGTTCGTTTTATCACAGTGCCTTTTGAGCCAGTTGTAGAAGAGATCCTTGAGAAAATCGACAATGGTCAAATGGGCGTTATTTTAAAGCGTGTGATGATGCGTGCGGCCACTAAAATTGCCGAGAAATACGGTATTCAAGCACTAGTTACAGGTGAAAGTCTCGGTCAAGTTTCAAGTCAAACCTTGACTAACCTCAATGTAATCGACCGTTGCACCGATTTATTGATTCTGCGTCCACTGATCACCATGGATAAGCAAGATATCATTAATGAAAGCCGTAAAATTGGCACAGAAGATTTTGCTAAAGCTATTCCTGAATATTGTGGTGTGATTTCACAGAAACCAACAGTGAAAGCCATTTTATCTAAAATTGAAGCTGAAGAATTGAAGTTTTCAGAAGATCTTGTCGATAGAGTCGTTAATGACGCTGTCGTGATTGATATCAAGCAAATTGCAGAAAAGGTCGAAACAACGGTAAGTGAAACTGAAACAGTCGCTGCAATCGATAATGACGAAGTAGTTATTGATATTCGTGCTCAAGATGAAGAAGAGCAAAATCCGCTAAAAATAGCTGATACAGAAATATTGAAGATCCCTTTCTTCAAACTAGCCACTCAATTTGCAGACTTAAGTAAAGAAAAAACTTACCTATTGTATTGCGATCGTGGTGTGATGAGTAAATTACAAGCTCTGTATTTAACTGAGCAAGGCTACACTAACGTTAAGGTTTACCGTCCTTAATTGATTCGTCGATTCGAATAAACTATGTTAATGCTAAATAGCCATTAGATTAATTCTAGTGGCTATTTTTTTACCTGAAATAGCTGTGAATATTGAATATAAAAAAACCGCATTACCAATAAAATGGTTAATGCGGTTTTTTTGAAACGGTTTTTACAGTAAATTAATCAGCAATACGTGTTTCAGCCGTTTTGATTGTCGCTTTGTCTTCTTTCTCTTCGGTTAGCGTGTTTTTCACGTTAACATCGATGTTGTTTTGCATTTCATTCATGCTTTGCTCAAGTTCAGCATTAATTGATGCTTGAAGGTCGCTGATATCAATTGTGGTATCATTTGCTGTAGCCATAAATGCACATGAAGAGAGTAAAGCAGCTGCTGCTAACGTTGTTAAGTTAAACATAAAGGGTCGCCTCCGAGGTGACAAATCACACTGTCGGACACTCCCTTATTACCTGGTAGAGATTGTCCAACTCACTAAATTTCAATGGTTATAATTTAAACGAACACAGTGTTCTTTACAAACGACAAAAAATAACGATAATCATTAGAAAAACTAATTAAAAAACGAGAGATTGATCACTATGTCGAGAAGATTGCCACCTTTGAATGCAGTCAAAGCATTCGAGGCTGCTGCGAGGCACTTAAGTTTTACTCGAGCGGCAGAAGAGCTATTTGTCACGCAAGCAGCAGTCAGTCACCAGATAAAAGCACTAGAAGATTTTTTGGGCTTAAAACTATTTCGACGCAAAAATCGCTCGCTATTATTGACTGAAGAAGGCCAAAGCTACTTCCTCGATATCAAAGATATTTTTATCCAATTAGGCGAATCTACCGATAGGCTATTAGCCAGAAGCGCGATTGGTTCGTTAACGGTAAGCATGTCACCAAGCTTTGCAATTCAATGGCTTGTGCCAAGACTTGCAAAGTTTAGTGAGAAAAACCCAGACATTGATGTGCGAATTAAAGCTGTAGATAGCGAGGTCGACTCATTGACTGATGATGTCGATGTCGCTATTTATTATGGTCAAGGTAATTGGCCTGGGCTACGTGCAGATAAACTTCGTAATGAAGTGTTAATTCCTGTTTGTTCACCGCTGTTATTGAGCGGTCCTAAGCCTCTTGAAAAACCCAGCGATTTAAAAAATCACACCTTATTACACGACTCGAGTCGTCAAGATTGGCAGGCTTGGTTTAGACAATGCGGGATTAGTGAAATTAATGTTAATTCTGGTCCTATCTTCAGCCATTCATCATTAGTATTGCAAGCTGCGGCTCATGGTCAAGGTGTGGCATTGGGGTATAGCGTATTGGCAAGGCCTGATATTAAAGCCGGTCGACTTGTGTGTCCGTTCTCGGAAATATTAGTCAGTAAAGACGCTTATTACCTTGTGTGTCAGCAGAGCCACTCAGAGCTCGGAAAAGTGGCAGCTTTCAGAGAATGGATGGTAGATATGTTTGCTGAAGAGTCACGCAGTGAGCTATTAGCTGGTTAGATAAATAAGTCGTTACTTTCTAGAAGTGATTTATTACTTGCTGTGCTTAAGCTGCACGAAACTATGAGGCGTTTAAAGCAAAGTGTTGCTAAGAGGCCTCAACTTACCATTCAACAATTATTCATCAATAAGTGAACCCCAATCAATGACAGATAAGTTGTGCTCTAGTGAAATCAATGGTCAAGCAATAGAATATATTTTACAAGGTGAGCAGAGCAAAACTTTAGTGGTTTTTGCTCATGGTGCTGGCGCTAATATGCATCATGAGTTTATGGAGGCTGTGGCAACTGGACTGAGCCAAACTGGCGTTCAAGTGTTACGTTTTAACTTTTTGTATATGCAAGCCAACATGCAAGATGGCAAACGCAGACCTCCAGATAGGGCGCCAAAACTACTCAATCATTTTCAACAAGTATTGCAGCAAGTACTAGCGCAAAATAAACAGCAAACCTTAGCGGTTGAGAATATTATTTTAATGGGGAAATCTATGGGTGGTAGAATGTCGGCCATATTGATGACGCCAGAGTTAGCTGAAATGGCGAAGGTCGAACTTGTACCTGAATTTTCTGAGTTCGCTAAATTGATCAAAGGCGTGATTTGCCTTGGTTATCCTTTTGTTCCATTAAAAGGTGGAGAACCTAGGTTAGCACCAGTCAATGATTGCACTGTACCGTTATTAGTTATGCAAGGAGAGCGGGACAAATTTGGCGGTAAAGAAGAACTCCCGCAATGGCCTTTAAACAAGTCGATTGAAATACAGTGGATTAAGGATGGCGATCATAGTTTTAAACCACGGAAGTCGTCAGGGACCACATTAGAGGATAATCTGCAAACTTGTATTCAACAATGTCAGCATTTCATTAATGCACATATAAATTGATCATTTAAAGGCAATCATGATGAAAAAAGGTTTACTACTTTTAGCAGCGCTAAATGGTTTTTTAGCCGTTGCGCTTGGCGCATTTGGTGCACACGGATTAAAAAATATTGCCTCACCAGAGTTAATTGCCATTTTTAATTTAGGCGTTGATTATCACTTTTATCATACCTTTGCGATTATCGCTGTTGCGTTTGCAGGCCATTGGATCTCGTCAAAGTTACTTGATTGGGCTGGGTATCTGTTTTTTATCGGCATCTTACTGTTTTCTGGTTCATTGTATCTTTATGCCTTTACTGGGGCTAAGTGGATCGGACCAATAACTCCAATGGGTGGTGGATGCATGTTAATCGGTTGGATATTATTTGCAGTTGCCATTGCTAAGTATCAGAAAGATTAATGAGTTAACCTACTGAAAAGCCATATGAGTTTATTAAAAGCAGCTGAAACATCGTTTTAGCTGCTTTTTTAGTTTCTGTATTTCTCGTTTCATTTCACACAGAATTATGAATTTTGCGTATAATGCAGCCCAGCAAACTATTTTTAATCACAAGCACTGACGTCATTATTCTAATGGAACGTACAGTCTCGTTATCGACACCAAAGGTTCATCATGAAAAACCTATTTTTATTCTGCCGTGCAGGCTATGAGAAAGATTGCGCAGCAGAAATTCAACAGCGTGCAGCTGAATTGAATATTGGTGGTTTTGTAAAAACCAATACCAATGATGCTTATGTTATTTTCCAAAGCTTTGAAGAAGATGGTGGTGAACAACTAGCAAAAAGAATTGAGCTCAACTCTTTGGTGTTCGCGCGACAAATGTTTGCGGCAAATGATTTACTAAAAGATTTGCCTGAATCAGACCGTGTCTCTCCAATTGTTGCAGCTTTAGCGGAAGTGTCAAAAGCGGGAGAGTTACGTGTTGAAACGCCGGATACTAATGAAGCGAAGGAATTATCGGGTTTTTGTCGTAAGTTTACCGTGCCACTAAGGCAAGGTTTGAAAAAGTCAGGCTCATTGCTTGCTCAAGAAAATGACAAAAGACCCATTATTCACGTTTGTTTTGTTGGGCCAGGTCAAGCGTACGTTGGTTACTCACTAACTAATAATAGCTCGCCTCATTTTATGGGGATCCCACGTCTTAAAATGGCGGCTGATGCACCTAGCCGGTCAAGTTTGAAATTAGACGAAGCATTTGGGCACTTCTTAACAAAAGAAGAACAAGAACAGCGCTGTCGCTCAGGTCTTCATTCTGTTGATTTAGGGGCATGTCCTGGCGGTTGGACCTATCAACTCGTTCGCCGCGGTATGTTTGTCGCTGCTGTTGATAATGGTCCTATGGATCAAAAGTTGATGGATACAGGTCAGGTTCGTCACTATCGTGCTGATGGTTTCCGTTTTGACCCACCGCGAAAGAACATCTATTGGTTGGTGTGTGACATGGTTGAGAAGCCTTCACGGGTTGCAGAGCTTATGGAAGCATGGGCGATAAATGGTTGGTTTAAAGAAGCTATTTTTAACCTTAAGCTACCAATGAAAAGCCGTTATAAAGAGGTGAGACAAATCCTCGATACTATGGCTGAGATTTTAAAAGAAAACGAAATCGAAGATTTTAAAATCCAATGTAAGCATCTTTATCATGACCGTGATGAAGTGACAGTGCATTTATGGGTTAAACCAAATACACCATGGAACTTTAATTAATCCTTGAAGCGATATTGGCATTGTTTTTGTGATGTTTATTGTTTCAGCTATAAAAAAGCCCTTAGTGAATCTCACTAAGGGCTTTTTATTATCTATTTAGCTTAGCTTAATGCAAAGATTAGCCTAAACGGTCAATAACGGCTTGAGTGAAGTCAGTCGTACCGTGTGTACCACCTAAATCGCGAGTCGTACGGTCGCCTTCTTCGATCACTGCAGATACTGCACTACGGATCATTTCAGCTTTATCAGCCATACCTAGATACTCAAGCATTTGGATAGATGCAAGAATAACTGAAGTTGGGTTTGCTAAGTTTTTACCCGCAATATCAGGTGCACTGCCATGTACGGCTTCAAAAATCGCAGCGTCGCTACCGATGTTAGCACCTGGTGCCATGCCTAAACCGCCCACTAAACCTGCACATAAGTCAGATAAAATGTCACCGAATAAGTTAGTTGTTACCAATACATCGAAATTTTCTGGATTCATGACCAACTTCATACATGTTGCATCAACAATCATTTCTTCTGTTTCGATATCTGGGTAACGCTGGCTTACTTCACGCGCCACTTTCAAGAATAAACCTGAAGTCGACTTCATGATGTTTGCTTTGTGAACAATCGTTACTTTTTTACGGTTTTCTTTACGAGCAAGCTCATAAGCGAAAGTGGTAATTTGTTCAGCACCTTGGCGAGTAATGATACTAGTTGCTTCTGCAGTAGCACCATCTTCAGATACTTTTTGGCCTAAACCAGAGTACATACCTTCGGTGTTTTCACGAACGGTGATGATATCAATATTGTCGTAACGTGCTTGAGTACCTTTAAACGAAAGCACTGGACGTACGTTTGCGTATAAACTGAACTTTTTACGCAAGCTAACATTGATAGAAGTAAAGCCTTCACCCACTGGAGTGGTTAATGGACCTTTAAGAGTGATACGGTTTTTTTCAATAAGGTCTAAGGTACGCTGAGGTACTAATTCACCTTGTTTTTCTAAAGCGGCTAAACCGGCGTCTGCAAATTCATATTCAAAGTCGCAACCAGCTTTGTCGAGAATCTTTAAAGCGGAATCGATAATGCTTGGTCCAATCCCGTCACCTGGGATTACGGTTATAGTACGTTTTGGCATGGATAGTCCTTCCACCTAGTAGTTACTGCATTTCTCTGTTTACGTTAACAAGCTTGTAACAGAACGATTTACTAACGTTTTAATGCGCCGCATTTTAACGAATTTAGAATTTTTTTTACAGGATTTAGTGAGTTTAATCACATATTTTTTGTATTTTTTAAGTTAATCCTCAGCTGATTGCTTTAATATATTCACAATAGCGTAAATTTAAGATTCAATTAGCGTCATAAATACACTTTACATGTTGCAAAAAGGTTGGCGCGGCAATGATTTTACCTGAGTAGCTTAGGTAGATAAGAATATTTTTACAGACGACTTTGGTCTAACAGGTTAAAAATGCACCAGTAAATAGCTGGATGGTTTACCTCAACATCACTCAAGTCGATTAAATGTTAGCTCGTATTCATTGCGTATGTGTCAAAGCGCTTGATTGAATAAAGATCCATTTGTTTAATTGCTCGATAATAATAACTCACGAGGATGACTTTGAAGTTACATACATTTCTACCACTGACGTTACTCGCCGCGTCCGTTGCAGTAAACGCTGCGCAGCAGCCAAAAACGTTAAGCTTAAATGACATCATGCATTTTGAAACCCTGCAACAGCCAGTTATTTCTGATAATGGTCGTGTTATTGCGGTTGAAGCGATGCCTGATAGAGGCGACAGTCGCGCCTTAGTGAATATTGCCGCGACTCAAAAACAGTACGTTATTGATGGTGGTTCGGCACTTCAGCTTAATAGCCAAGGCTCTTTTGCAATAGCGAAAATTGAGCCGAGTTTATTATCTGCAGAGACCCTCAAAAAGTCTGAACTTCATAGTGGTTTGGTATTGCTAAATACCAGCACTGGAGAGCAACAGCAGTTTGAAAAGGTAAAACACGCAGAATTTAGCCCTAATGGTGAGTTTGTCGCGATATGGTTTGAAGCTGAAGAATCCGAAGAGGCTGATAAGGAGGCGGATAAAGACGATAAAGCCAAAGTTGATGAGAAAGACACTGGCAGTAAAATCAAACTTATTCATCTAGCTGATAATAATGCTCATGAGTTTGAGCATGTGACACAGTTTGCTTTTGACACAGTCGGTAAAAACTTTGTTGTTGCGAGCAACGATATCAATAATCAGCGCCACACCATTAAAAAAGTTAATTTAATCAATAATACCTTAAACCAACTACACCAAAGCCAAACTCAACAATTTGGAGAGTTAAGCGTATCTGACGACGGATTATGGCTTGCGTTTACCAGTGGTGATGCCGCCGTTAAGCGAGATGAACGTGAGTATCAGTTATCTATTATTGATTTGAAAAATAGCCAGGTTAAGCCAACGCCTACAACGGATGAATGGACACTTAATCAATATTCAAAAATCTTCTTCTCAGAAGATAGTTTGCGTTTATTTGTAGGTCGAGTACCACAGGTTGATAAAGTGGTTTCTTTACCTGAAATAAAACAGCAAGCTGATTTGTTTGATACTGAAGTCGTAACCGGCTTACGAAACCTGAAAGTATGGCATGGGGATGATCCTAAAATTAAGCCCCATGAAGTCAAACAATACAGTAAAGAATTACAACGTACTTACTTAGCTGTTCTTCACGTCAATGCCAACCGTATTGTGCAACTAGCAGATAAAGATGTACCAAATGTGCAATATGGTGAGCAAAAACGATATCTATTGGCCACATCAGATGTGCCTTATCAAAAAATGATCACTTGGGCTGGTTTTTATCAAGATGTGTATTTAGTGGACTTAAATACAGGCCGAAAGCAGCAGCTTTTAACCCAGCACCCAACGAATGAAATGCCGACGCTATCACCTAATGCGAGATTTGTGGCTTATTATCAGCAAGGTCAGCTCTTTCTCTATGACATTGCAGGAGTAAGAAGGCATACCATCTCTAAAGACATTAGCGTGAGCTTTGCCAATGAAGATCATGACTACCCAGGTAATGCACCGAGTTATGGCTTTGGCCCTTGGTTAGCTGATGGTTCAGGTATTATTGCTTACGACAAGTATGATGCTTGGCAATTTAGCAGTGCATCATTCGATGGCTTTATGCTGACGGCCGGTGAGGGGCGTAAAACCAGTACGCAAATGAGAATTGAAGGGTTGTATGAAGACAAGAATGTCCCAGCAACGATAGCACAGCAGCAAACGGTGTTGGTGCATGGTTACAACGAAAAAACCAAAGCGGATAGCTTATACAGTGCCGTTGTAGGTGTGCCTGGGTTAACAACCTTGATGGAAACCGATGCGAAAGTGAAAGTGCTAGCAAAAAGTAAAAATGCTGACACTATCGTGTATTCAAAAGAGCGTTATGATCTTTATCCTGATCTTTACACCGCTGACATTGCAGCACCGCAAGATGGTGTTAAGCAAACGGCGTTAGATAAACAGCGAGATGATTTTAATTGGGCCAGTGCCGAGCTAGTGCAATGGCGTGATGCAGATGGCCGATTAACTGACGGTGTATTGATCAAGCCGACTAATTATCAAGAAGGTAAACAGTATCCTGTTATGGTGTATTTCTATCGCTTTATGAGCGACCGATTACATTCATTCCCGCATATGGCTATTAATCATCGTCCTAACTTCGCTTGGTACGCTGACAATGGTTATGCGATTTTCTTACCGGACATTCGGTTTGAAGTTGGTTATCCAGGTGCATCAGCGGTTAAAGGGTTAACTTCTGGTGTGCAAAAGTTAATTGATATGGGCATTGCAGATCCTGATGCTGTCGGTATTCAAGGACACTCATGGGGTGGTTATCAAACTGCATTTGCGGTTACCCAAACCAATATCTTTAAAGCAGCTGTAACGGGGGCCCCTGTGTCTAATATGACGAGTGCATACAGTGGTATTCGTCATGGTTCTGGTTTAGCTCGACAGTTCCAGTATGAAACAGGCCAAAGTCGAATTGGAGAAAGTTTATTTAACTCCCCACAAAAATATATTGAGAATTCACCAGTATTTTATGCTGAACGTATTCAGACACCAATGATGATCATGTTTGGTGATAAAGATGATGCGGTGCCATGGGAGCAAGGCGTTGAGTTATACCTTGCAATGCGACGCACTGGTAAGGATGTGGTGTTTTTACAATATGAAGACGAGCCGCATCATTTGAAGAAATATCCGAATAAACTCGACTATACAATCAGAATGAAGCAGTACTTTGACCATTATCTTAAAGGTGCTAAAGCCCCTGAATGGTTAGAGAAAGGTGAGGCTTATAAAGAGTATCAATAACAGTTAAATAGACTTAATTGTGATTAATAAAAATGCCACATTATGTGGCATTTTTTATGGCTAAAGTAACCTTGCACACGATTGTGGCTCAATAGGCTGACAGTCGAATTCTCGTTTTAAAACTGAGATATTAGGGGCAATTATCAGATTACTTTTCACCTTCTGATAAAGGGGTCTTATGGTCATCAGAATCTGTTTCGGCGACTGCAGGGGGAGAAGCTGGGATGACATTATTTAAAATGGGAATTTGTAAAAACTGATCGTAAGTCTCTTGTCCCCACGCAATCAATTTTCCATCTTTAAATAACAATGGCGTGCACTCATCTTTAGTAGTGATGCCGTCAGATTTAACATGATGGGTTCGATAAAACATGATCTGAAAGTTAGCGTTGTCAGTTGCTTTCGCTTCGGTAAAGTCCGCTCGACCCATTAATTTTCTAATGTTCTCAATAGGCTGGCCTATATTGATTTCACTGAGCATATTGTGATTAAACTCTTGTCTTTCTTGCCAACTTCTATCTTCTGGTTTCGGTTCATACACCATCACAACGGCAATTGCGAAGACGATGTAGGCAATGAACATGGAGGCGATGGTAAAGGACATTTTTGAATTCATTTGCTTAGGTATTCCTTTCGCTATTGCTAATGACTCTGAATTGTTTGAGATTGATATTGAGGGGCATATGACATTGTAATTGGGCTAACTTGTAACTCACTCTCGCCATGTCTTTACCATCAATGAGCTTTTGCGCTTGTTTTGCACCTAAGTTATCAATGGACTTGTATAGGTTTGCTAAGCTTCTGAACTTATTTAATAAATCGGCTGCTGACTTCGGCCCAATACCTGCTATCCCAGGTACTTTATTGCCGCTGTCTCCAGCTAGCGCGATAAAATCAAGTATCTGACTTTGTTGTACAGCAAGCTTTTTTTCGTATTCAGTTAAATCGAAATATTGTTGTTTGAAGTGATCCCATATGACGATATTGTCATCAATGATTTGGCTGAAACCTTTATCAGTAGAGACGATAATTGCTTTACCTTTATTTTCAGTGATTTTAGTCGCTAGGGTAGCGATGACATCATCTGCTTCTGAGACGGCGTCATGAGAATGTATATGTGCTTCAGAAAGCGCCGCTTTAATATCGGCTAATCCCGATTTTAAAGGCGTAGGCATCGGCTTACGTCCTTTTTTATAATCAGGGTATAACTGTTTTCGCCAAGATTCTTCATCACCATCCCAGACGACAATCGCATGGCTGGGCTCATGGTGAACTAACAGTTTTTTGGCTGCGGCTAACGTACGTTCTTTGACGCTGGCAATATCATTTTCATCTGGTAGTACTGCATGAATACGTCTAACAAGGTTCAGACCATCAATGATCAACAGTTTGTTCATGTTTATTTTCGTTGCTGGTGGTAAGGCTCAAGTGAGCCCACGTTAGATTGAATAGTTTTAGCTCACCATATAGGTGATTAAATTCAGTTTTAATTTATGATGACTAATCATATAGCTATTTAACGTTTTGTTAAACAATCACCACCATTAAAGCGACAGATATTGACGGAACCCTATTGGGATTCCGTTTCATTTTCCGTTTTATTCATTATGCGATAGCAAGGCACGTATGCACTGCCTGGTAATTTCATTCGTTGCTGGCTAACAAATGCATTGAGCAGTTTATCCATCATCATCATTAATTGTTTGTCACCGCGGATCTCAAAGGGGCCTAGCTCTTCAATGAGCTTTATGGTGTCTCCTTTCACATTGCCAGCGACTATCCCTGAAAAAGCACGTCGAAGGGTTGCTGCTAGCTCGGCCTTATTAGGCTGGAAATATAAATGCAGGTTTTGCATCACTTCATGGGTCGGATCGAATGGTAGCTGAAACTCGGGCTCTATTTTTAAAGACCATTGATATTGATATGCATCGCCCAATTCTTTGCGGCTGTTTTTAACGGCTTGCATACCTTGTTTCATGATTTGTCCTACTTTGACGGGATCATCGATAATGATTTGGTATTTAGCTTGAGCGTCAGGTCCTAAAGTGGCCCCAATAAACGCATCGATCTCGGTAAAGTAATCGGCACTCTCAATGGGACCTGTGAGTATCAAAGGGAAGGGTAAGGATTGGTTAGCATTGTTAAGTAAGATACCTAAAATATAAAGCAGTTCTTCGGCTGTACCCGCACCACCAGGGAAGATAACAATACCATGGCCTAGCCTCACAAAGGCTTCTAAGCGTTTTTCTATGTCGGGTAAAATCACTAGCTCATTAACAATTTGATTTGGCGGCTCTGCGGCGATGATACTTGGCTCAGTTAAGCCAATATAACGAGCGTTATTAACCCTTTGCTTAGCATGACCAATGGCTGCTCCCTTCATTGGTCCTTCCATTGCTCCAGGGCCGCAACCTGTACAAATGTCGAGTCCACGTAGCCCAAGTTCATAGCCCACTTCACGGGTATATTGATATTCAATAGGATTGATACTATGGCCTCCCCAACAAACGACGACATTAGGATCTTTCATCGGTGAGATGACTCTTGCGTTGCGTAAAATATCGAACACAACATTGGTGATATGGCTCGCATTAGTAAGATTGATGTGTTTGAGATTGTCGTATTTATTGTCGATATAGACGATGTCTCGAAGAACGGCGAAAAGATGCTCTTGAATTCCTGCGATAATCTCGCCATCAACAAATGCTTGCTCTGGCGGATTAATCAATTCAATTAATAAGCCTCGTTCGCGCTGGAGTACATTGATGTCAAAATTGGTGTATTTATCAAATAGGGCCTCAGAATTATCACTTTGTAATCCTGAGGCAAGCACTGCAAGGGCGCAGTTTCGAAGTAGTTGGTATAAATCACTCTTAGCGCTTTGTTTGAGTCGATTAACTTCCATTTGTGAAAGTTGATCTAAACTTCCGCGAGGGCTTATTTTTACTATCATATGCAACTCCTCTTGAGATGAGTTGCATCGAAGGTTAGATATCGATTACGACTCTATCTCTGCCATTGTGTTTGGCTTTGTATAGGGCTGCATCGGCACGTTCAAAGGTTTCTTCGATACGTTCATTTTCCATTACTTGCGCAGCACCTATTGATAATGTAACTGTAATTCGCTGATTTTTAAATTTAAATGGAATGTTCTTAATTTTTTCTCTGACACGATTTAATAATAAACCAATATTGTCTTCATTGACTTCTGGAAGTAATAAAACAAATTCTTCACCGCCGTATCGTGCGACAAACTCGCTTTCTCGCAATGAGTTTTTTAGCGCCATAGCAATGACCTGCAATGTTTTATCACCGGTGCTGTGACCAAAGTTATCATTGACTGATTTAAAGTAATCTATGTCAGTAACAGCAACCCAAAGCGGTGCATTAAAACGCTTATGGTTGCGAAATTCTTGCTCCATTCTATCCTCAAGTGCGGTTCTGTTAGGCAATTGTGTTAATGGATCAAGTAAATTAAGTTTTTGATGTTCAAATAGTTTTTCTTTATAACTATTTGCCTCTTTGGTAATACTGGTTAATTCTTTTCGCATTGACTCAATGGATTTTCTGAGCAGTGTTTGCTCTCTGTTTTCCAATGCTTCTTTACGGCTTAGCGCATCTTTAAGCGAAGATAATTGAATTGTCAGCGCTGTCTTTAATGCGTTTAAATCATCTGACTCAATTAAAATGCCATCGGCATTGTCAACACGTAAGTTAATCTCTTTGTTCAGCTGGCTTTTTATTTGCTGTGAACGTTCATTGTTATTAGCCGTGTTACTTACCACATCTCTAACGACACTAATGGCATCATTCAAAGCATATAAAAAGTCTTGGGACGCTGTTTTTTCACGTGCGATGTTATTGAGTAAAAGGCTTAATATTGTTTGATACGACTCAAGCAGGGTATTGAGTTTAATATCACCCATTAATACTTCTTTCATGACCAAAATTTGATCACGCTGTTCTTTTCTAAATTCTATCTCAGAAATTTTTTGGGCTAGCTCTTTGGCTAAAATAAGGTGCTGAGGCAAAATAACGTGTTCATCAGTACCTGCAAATTGCTTTTGTAAAATATGCTCGTAAAAGCCGATGACTTGTTCAACTTTAGGGATGTACTCCCAAATGGTATGAATCGGTTTATTGAGATCTTTTTTGAAGTAATTAATTTCTTTTTTAATTTCTTCTGGGGCGGAGTCTACACGTTGAATTTGGCTGATAACTCGAGAAAGACTGGTACGGCTTTCTTCAAGTTGAGTCATTGTATGATTGTATTGGCCTTTTAATAGGCGCTCAATTTCAACGAGCTCAGGCAAGGCCTCATCAATTTGATCATAACCTTGTAAATGATGTCTTAGCTTGGCTAATCGATTATCAAGTTCTAGATTTTGACCTTTACAGGCAAGGCTTAAATGACCTAAAAATTGAATTAGGGTGCGTAATTTTTCATTACGATCCTTATGGATTTCTTCAAGCGCCAACTTGGCAGAGTTTAGTTTCTGTTTCAAAAGTGAAACTTGTGACACTGCCGTCGAAGAATCTTTCATGCTTATGAGCTTCCTAAATCAATCAAATAACTAACAACATCAATCACCTATTTGATTGATTAGTGACGTTTATAATACTGTATTTGGTATTTTTATAGAAATAATATTATTAACTATATACCTATATCGGCCGCTGTGGACGAAAGATTAATGATGTTTGTGTTTATTGGTTAATTTGTAGGCCATTTTATCTCAGCGATAGGTCTATTACTTTCAGCTCTGATAATGCCTCTTTGCAATGCATGAGTAAGGTTTAAATATAAAGGTTTGAAAAAGATGGCTGCTGGAGCAAAGTTCAGTGTACGTATACTGACGTAAGTACTACCTTTATCAATGGTTTTTGCTGCTGCAAGGGCATATTGTACTGTTTCAAACTGAAGGTCGTTGGTAAGGCGTAAATTAGGGTTCGCCAATAAAGGGAGATTAATATGACCCATGATGCATTCAAGGGGGTCATGTTTTACTACCGAGTAATTAGGAATATTGGTATTGATTGCTAAATCTTGCGAAGCCAAACTTGCCTCAATCTTTTTGAGTGTTTCATTAGCTGTGAATGTTTCTTTAAAGCAAAAAGCAAATTCGCCTGGCTTAATGACATAAACACAAGCTGGAAGGTCTTTCTCAAATTGCTGGATTAAGCTTTCTGTAATTAATTTTGATTCCGATAGCCCAAAGTCAATATCTAAATCGGTAAGTGCTTTGATATTAACTAAGGCAATGGTTTTAGGCGATGTGCCAGTGGACATGCAGTCAAGCATCCCTCTGTAGCCCTTTACTTCGGTGAGTGGGTCTTGAATAACTTTGGCGGTTAATGACTGTTGTTTTTGTTTTAATGTATTAATTCTTTTTAAGCTATATAACCACACAAACGACAAAATAAAGATAGCGGCCAGTAGAATGATAATCGCCATTTGCTGATCTTTACTGCTCTTGATATAGCCATTTAACTTGTTTTGGTAAACGTTTATTTCAAATTTGAGCTTTTCTTCATTCAGGTTTGAGTTTACCGCTTCATCCACAATATTTTCTTGCTGTTCATTATCTATCGCTACAAGCTTATCCATCATTTCAAGCGCTGAGGAATCATCTTTTATCCCGCGGTAAGCTTTGGAAAGAAAAGAAAGGGCCTCTTTTTGCGCATCAATAAGTTGCTTTTCTTCTGCAATGACTAGCGCGGCCTTGGCATGAGTAATCGTTTCTTCCCATAAGGCTTGTTTTGACATCACTTCAGCAAACAGCAACTCGTTGTATACCAAATAATGCATGACTCTACGGCTTTTAAAAATCTCGTTGGCCATTTTCAAATAACTGACAGAAGACGGGTAGTTGTCTAGATACATGTACGCTTCGCCAATATTATGGAAATTTAGTCCTTGGCTAATAACCTGATTATTTTTTTTATCGAGCTGTTGTGCATTTAAATAATAATCAATGGCTTTATTCCATTGTTTTTGGTTGCCGTACACCATGGCGATGACTGTCATGGCATTAGACTGTAAGGCTTCATGTCCTAACTCCTGAAAGCTAATGGCAGCTTCATTTGCATTTTTTAATGCTTCATCCCATTGGCCTAAATCACGATAAGCCCTTGAAAGCTGAAATTGAGCGTGAGCTTGAATTACTGGGTAATTCAATCGATTGGAAATTCGATAGGCTTCGCTATGATGTTGCAGCGCTTTCGCTAGCTGGTTTTTACCAGTGTAATATTTACCAATAGCGGTTTCAGATTGGGCAATAAAATAGTCATTTCGCAGCTGGTAAGCAATTTCTCGATAATTTTTATAATGATATAAGGCTTGGGTATCTTGCTTTAATATGGCGTGAAGGCTGCTTAAACCGCCATGTAAAACAAATTGTAAGGTGAGGCTGTGCTCATCACGTATTGAAGCAATTTTCTTCAAAGCTTCTTTAAATAAAATAATGGATTGTTTGTACTGTTGATCTTCAATACCGCGAAATCTTGCTTCAAGTAGCAATATCATCGCTTCTTGCATTGGGGTTACTGCAATTGATTCTAACTGTTGAGTCAATAAACGAGAGTTTTCAGTTTTATTTGGTGTTCTGACAACCGTTTCCATATACAAACGAGCCAAAGTTTCGAGGTCTGCTTGTAATTCATCTGGCGTATATTTGAGTTCTTTTGCTATTAACTCAAATTCTTGGCGGTTATTGAATGAAAGCGGAAATTGTGTTCGAACTAATAGTTGGTCAAATAGCGCTTGCGGTGTTTCATTGAATTCAATTTCACGTTCTTGTGGATCGATTGCTAATGCCGGAATTGAAATTATTAATAAAATAAAGGCCAAGCAGTTTGGTATCAATTTTCGCATGTAAGAACAGTGACCTTATTATTTTGTAAGCTTTTGTTGGAAGTGGGTGAGCCTACAATAAGCTCTTGTTATAATGCCACCTCATTTAATGTAATATTTATTACAACAAATCTATATGATGTTGAAAACGCTTAACTACAGCGTGTAAAAATATAACAAGAATAATAACAGAAGGAATCGATAGTGAAAGTCTCAAAACTGGCTATTTTTACCGCAGGGATATTTTTTTCAGCTTCTACCCTGGCTGAAGTGCAATATCAGATTGATCTCACTCAACCACAACATCACCTTGCAAAAGTGAATGTGACCTTTCCCGAGTCATCTGCAGATACGCTTACAGTAAATTTACCGGTTTGGCGTACTGGTAAATATGCAGTGCTTCCACTTGCAGATGGTGTGCGTTTGTTTAAGGCGACAGATGACGATGGTAATGCACTAAATTGGCAGAGAACTGCAACAGGTGAGTGGACGATTGAGCTACAAGAGCCGACAGAGGTCAATGTGAGTTATCAGCTTTACGCTAATGATTTAGGAACTCGTGTTCGCCATATTGATGAATCCCATGCTTATTTAGATGCCAGTGGCGTATTTATGTATAGCCCCGAGTTTCGCCAAGATAAGGTGAATGTTTCTATGACGGTGCCTAAAGGCTGGCAAAGTTATTCAGGAATGGAATCAGGACGTAGTAAGCACTCTTTTGTTGCTGATAATTATGATGTATTGATCGATTCTCCAATCGAAACTGGAGTAAACACACACTACAGCTTTGAAGCTGATGGACGTGATTATGAAGTGGTTTTTTGGGGGGAAGGTAACTATGACGCTGAACAGATCGTTACAGACCTAACAAAAATCAGTAGCACAGCGGAAGTCATATGGGATGATTATCCTTTTGAACGTTACGTCTACATGATCCACGCTACCAGTGGCGCACGTGGTGCAACTGAGCACTTAAATTCGACCATTATTCAACTGCCAAGGTTTAACTTTCGTGAGCGAAAGGATTACTTACGCTTCATTAGTACAGCATCACATGAGTTTATCCATACATGGAATGTGAAAGCCTACCGTCCTGAAGGGTTAGTACCTTACGACTATCAAAAGGCAAGCATGACTGAGTTATTGTGGATGGCCGAAGGCTCAACCAGTTATTTCCAAAATCAATTATTGCTTCGTGCTGACGTTATTACGCCAAAAGAGTTTTTTGCTGATTTAGCAAAACGTATTGATAGAAATCTCAACAAACCTGGGCGGGAAATTCAATCTGTTGCTGAAGCTAGCTTGAATGAATGGACTAATACAGGTGGCGATTATGCCATTAACCATGGTGTTAATATTTATTCTGAAGGTTATTTAGCTTCTTTATCTTTAGATTTTAACCTGTTAGCAGACACTGAGCTTGCTCATTCTTATCGTGATGTTCATCGTAAGTTATATCAAGACTTCAAGTTACCTAAAGGGTATAACGTTGATGATGTGAAAAACATATTAGCATCGCTTTCTGGTAAAGATTATCAACCTTGGTGGCAGTCACATATTACATCACCATTTAGTTTAGAGTTTGACTCATTACTGGCTCAAGCTGGATTGGTCTTATCTTATGGCGACAGTGAAAAAGCGACCGTTTACAGCGGTCTTACATTAACTGGTCAGCATAACGATCTCACGCTTGCTCATGTGACACGTAACAGCCCTGCATGGCTGGCGGGTATTGTGGCGGGCAATGAAATTATTGCGGTTAATGGATTAAAAGTGACTACAGCTGGGTTCAAAAAGCGTTTAGAAGACTTTAACGCAGGTGACGAAATTGAACTGACTATTTTTAATAATGATAAGTTAACTCAAGTTTCACTGACACTAGAAGAGCAACCTAAAGGTGACTTAGCGATTGAAGGTGTGTCTAATCCGACTAATGCGCAAAAAGCATTCTTAAAAGCTTGGCTTGGTATTGATTGGCCATTTGATGATGCAGGTAAATTCATCTAGTTATTAATTGTTAAAAGCCCTCAATGCGGATGCGTTGAGGGCTTTTTTATGTATCAATAATCTTAACCGCTGCTTGTTATCCAAGCAGGGGAAGTCATTTAGATATTCTCTTCTATTGGGCCTAATGCTTGTTGTAATGCATTGATAAAGGCAACAAGCTCTCCGCCCATTAGTGCGAAGTCAGCATCTAATTTGGCTAAAGGATCTTCAGTGCCAACATCATCAGTTGCCGCTCTGAATTCTTCTGAGAATTTAAGACGCTTCACGCTGGCGTCTGATTGCAATAAAAATGCGATAGATTGGCCAAAATGTAGCGCTAACTTGTGCACCTGCTTACCTGTAGCAAGGTGTGCTAGCACTTCATCTTCTTGCAGTACCTGCTGTTTAAAGCGCACGATACCACCTTCATCTGAATCTGACTTAAGTTCTGCTTCATCTTGCATTTCAAATGGCTGTGGCGATGAACCATTGCGTAACCATTCAGTTAATGTGGTTTCAATTGGCGTAGTAAAGTGAAGTGGTATAACTGGTAAGCTACCGAGCGCTTTACGTAATAATGCGAGTAACTCTTCAGCTTTTGCTGCACTTGAGCTATCAACCAGAATCATCTCAAGTTCTGGCATGATTAACGCGTGAGTTTGACTGCGACGAGAAAATGCCCGAGGCAGAAGCGTCATAGTGATCTCTTCTTTCATCGCATCTTTTTCTTTCTTGGTGACTTTGCGACTTTCTTGATCTTCTATTAATGCCACTTTTTCATCTAAAGCTTCTTTAATCACCTGACCTGGTAGAATCTTTTCTTCTTTGGTCACACAAATGAGGTGGCGATTTTCAGCACTGTGCACCAATGCATGGCCTTGTTTACCTAACGCTTTTGAAAATCCAGATTTACTGATGTCTTGGCTAGAACATGGCGAGAAAGTGAAATCAGCTAATGCTGTTTCTAGTGCCTCGGTATCGGTAGTGAAAGGTTTATTGAAACGATAAAGGGTGAGATTTTTAAACCACATAAAAAGACACTCATCAAAAATTAAAAATGCAGTTTACGGGATCCATGCGCTGGGGTAAACCATCAAAAGACTGCAGCTTGATTGTTCCATATTCAGAATTCATTAAACTGTAATATTTCATAATTTTAAATTAAATCCATTAAAAATCAGCAGCTTGTTTGTTCTTTGCTTTTGCTGAATTAGCTTTAGCTTAATAAACTCGGCTTTTTGAAATATTTCTGCAACAAAAGGCGTGCACTATTCGCATCGTTCCCAAGCTATTAGGCAGCAAATATCTGCTTGTTCCAACCTGATAGCAGCACAAAAAATGGTGTAAAACACCAAAAAATATGTCTAAAGGATGAAATGATGAATGCTTTTTATAAAACGTTAGTTGCTTCTGCTATTGCCACTGCTACGCTTTCAACTGCCCATGCAGCAGAACCTCTAGAAGTATATGGTAAGTTGAATGTGTCAGTTCAGTCGAATGACGAAGGTGACGGTTCAGTAACTGAAATTCAAAGTAATGCATCACGTTTCGGTGTAAAAGGCGGATTTGAATTAAGTGAGTCTTTAGAAGCGTTTTACACTATCGAATACCAAGTTGATACTGGCAATGCTAGTTCAGATAACTTCACTGCTCGTAACCAGTTTGTTGGTTTAAAAGGTAACTTTGGTTCTTTCGCTGTGGGTCGTAACGACACTATGCTGAAAAAATCACAAGGTAAAGTTGACCTATTTAACGATTACTCAGGCGATTTAAAAGCACTTTTCAAAGGTGAAAACCGTCTAGCGCAAACTGCAACTTACTTAACGCCAAAGTTTGGTGATTTTCAAGTTGGTGTAACTTACGCTGCTGAAGGTGATAGCAAGCAAGAAGAAAGTGATGGTTTCAGTATTGCGGCTATGTACGGTGATTCTGGTCTAAAGAAAAGCCCAGTTTATGCTGCAATTGCTTACGACTCTGAAGTTGCCGGTTACGACATCGTTCGTGGTACTGTTCAAGGTAAAATCGCTGGTTTTGTATTAGGCGGTATGTACCAGCAAGAAGAAAAAGTTGATAGCGGTTCAAGCATCGATGGTTACTTATTAAGTGCAGCTTACAAAATTCAAGAAGTAACGTTAAAAGCACAATACCAAGACATGGAAGACAAAGGTGATTCATGGTCAATTGGTGCAGATTACTCGTTAGGTAAGCCTACAAAACTATTCGCTTTCTACACTGACCGTACTTCAATGGGCACAGTAGAAGAAGACAATGGTGACATTATCGATATCTCTATCGATGAAAGCTACTTCGCTGTAGGTATTGAACACAAGTTCTAAATTAAGCATTTAATCAATGCTTCAGCTAGATTCTTGATAATAAAGGAGGCGTTAGTCTCCTTTATTTTTTATTGCAGCAATAGTGAGTTAGCTCTCTATACGTTGCACTGTTAACAAGTTAGATTGAAAAGAATGATAGATTTATGACAAAAATATGATTTTATAGCTTTTTTGAGTGCTAAGATCATATTTCTGTAATAAAACTGACCAATAATACTCATGCGGCTTACTAAACACAGAAAAGATTATGACAGCTAAGATTTTAATTGTAGAAGATGAGTCAGCCATTCGTGAGATGCTGACCTTTGTTATGGAACAACATGGTTTTACCACATCTGCTGCTGAAGACTTTGATTCAGCCGTTGAGCTATTGCAAGAGCCTTACCCGGATCTCATCCTGTTGGATTGGATGTTCCCTGGCGGCAGTGGCATACAATTGGCTAAACGCTTAAAGCAAGATGAATTTACACGTCAAATTCCTATCATCATGCTAACTGCTCGCGGTGAAGAAGAAGATAAGGTAAAAGGCTTAGAAGTGGGAGCTGATGATTACATCACTAAACCTTTCTCTCCTAAAGAGCTTGTGGCACGTATTAAAGCCGTTTTACGTCGTAGTGCACCTACGCGTCTAGAAGAAACCATTGATGTGCAAGGATTGTTACTGGATCCTGTCAGTCATCGCGTTTCGGTAGGCGAGTCGGTTCTAGACATGGGGCCAACCGAGTTTAGATTGCTGCACTTCTTTATGACTCACCCAGAGCGTGTCTATAGCCGTGAACAGCTATTAGATAATGTGTGGGGCACGAATGTTTATGTAGAAGACAGAACTGTTGATGTACATATTCGTCGTTTACGTAAAGCGGTTGAAGACTCTGGGCATGATAAGTTAATTCAAACCGTTCGTGGTGCTGGTTACCGTTTTTCGACCAGAATGTAATATTTAAAGCCGCAGATAAAAAACTACTGCAGTAGATTGCATTGAGTAACGACATAAGGAGTATGTTGTTGTATTTTACAATCTCTCAGTGGTTTTTTAACAATTAGTCGTGGTCAGAGATTTCATTTTACGCTATCTTGTGAGCCAATATTTACCTACCAACAATTAGGTAATAATCCGCAAACTGGATTATTTACATTAATTTTAGGCTACTTATGTTTCGATCTTATTCAGGATCTCGCTTGCTATTACGGCTCCTCGGAATTGAGCTTGTATTCGCCCTTATCGGCTTATTGATAAATCAAGTCGCACTCACCCTTATTATCGGCAGTATTCTTTTATTAGGATGGCATTACCGACAAATTAGTCGTCTTAATTTTTGGCTTTGGAAAGACAGAAAATTAACGCCTCCTCAAGGGACGGGTAGCTGGGAAGGTATTTTCAATGGTATCTATCGCTTACAAGGTAAAAACCGTCGTAGAGTCGGCCAACTCGCTTCGTTATTGAGCCGCTTTAGACAAGGTGCAGAAGCACTGCCTGATGCTGCAGTTGTACTAGATTCCGAGTTGAATATTCTATGGTGTAACAAGCTTGCTCAACTGATTTTAGGGTTTGTTTGGCCGCAAGATAATGGTCAAAGAATCGATAATTTAATCCGTCACCCAGATTTTTCTGAATACCTTAAAAAAGGTGAATTTAATGAACCGCTTGAATTGGCATCTCCAGTGTCAGAGCAGCGTTTATTAGAAATCCGCTTAATGAGTTACGGTGACAGGCAATTATTATTAATCGCTCGCGATGTCACACGAATTAATCAATTAGAAGGGATGCGAAAAGAGTTTGTAGCGAATGTATCCCATGAACTTAAGACACCGCTAACAGTGCTTCAAGGCTATTTAGAAATCATGCAAAGCATGGAAGAGCCAGACAGCATGAACCATAAACCATTGAATCTGATGCAACAACAAACAAGACGTATGCAATCAATGGTCGAGCAATTGTTAGCTTTGTCTCGTATCGAAGATGGTGCCGATATTGATTTGGAAAAAACCATCAATATGAGAGCGATGTTAGATATCTTAAAAGATGAAGCTTCAGCGCTAGCCCTTGATCAATATGATTTATCTTTTTATTGCGAAGACGGCTTAGATTGCCACGGTAACGAGCTACAATTACGTAGCGCGTGCACAAATTTAATCTCTAATGCGATTCGTTATACCGAGCCTGGTGGTAAGGTGACTGTGCGCTGGGAAATGGTACCAGCAGGCGCCCAATTTAGTGTGACTGATACAGGTCTTGGTATTGCTCCACAGCATATTAATCGTTTAACCGAACGCTTTTATCGTGTGGATAATGCACGTTCAAGTAAGACGGGCGGTAGTGGGCTAGGCCTAGCTATTGTAAAGCATGCTTTAAGCCATCATTACAGTGAGTTAACCATTACTAGTGAGCTTGATAAAGGCAGCTGTTTTAGTTTTATTATCCCCATAAACTTGGTTGTAAAAAACAACACAAGTAATTAATTGCTAGTATTACTTCATTTAATAAAGCCAACTCATGTCAATGCGAGTTAGCTTTTTAATTTATAGGCTAATCGTTTTAACTGCCTGTGATTAGGCTGCTTGTGATGCAGTTAACATCCCCGCTCAGAGTAAGTCGTAAAGTATCACGCAATTCATTAACATGCTCTACAATATGTATCAAGGCGCTTTCTCTGTGACGCTTTCGCTCAGCTGTTTTGGCTGAACCTCATTTAATTACTTTTGTTTCGGAATTATGTTTAATTACTCAGTTAAATCTCAATCGGTGTTATTGGCCAGTGTTTTACTTTCAGGTGTTAGTTTTACTGCTAATGCCAACAACGATGTTAACACTGTGGTACAACAACAGACTAAGCCTTCTCACTGGAGTGGTTTACCCTTATTGTCTGATAAAGCGACTGAGCGAGGCTATGAGTTACCTATCCCCGTAGGCGTGAGCCTTTTTTATAACAACATTGATGCCGACTACATCGCTGTTAATGACTTTGAGGTTCAAGTAGATGGTGGTTTATTAGGGTTTCGTGGCCCCAATGATTACGTCGTGCCTGCTGAAGATGTCAGTATTACAGGTTCTGATAGAAGTGTGCAGCTTAAAATTGATGCGTGGATATTACCGTTTTGGAATGTCTATGCTTTGTTGGGGTATACCGAAGGCAACAAAGATATCTTGGCTAAGTTAGATAATGTTGAAGGTTTGCCTTGTGATGAGGCCTGTAATGGCGTGGTACTGCCAATTCCTATTAATTATACCGCTAAAAATTACGGTATCGGTACTGTGCTTGCGGGACAAATAGATCCCATTATTGGTGATACTCCTGTAATTGTGATGGCCGTGGGGGCAATAGTGAAAGCCAACACTAATACAACTGATAGTGTCATTAAAACTAAAATTGCTTCAGTAAGAGTAGGGCAACGATTTGATGTAGGCACCGACAAGCTAGCTTGGTTTTTAGCATTCAGCCATCAAAGTGTTGATCAGAATGTCACCGGTGATTACTCCTTTGTTGGCACAGAGCTTGAGCCTTTAATGGAAGATGTGAAATTTGATATCGATTTGGCGAAAGAAGAAACTAAAAATATGTCATTGAGTATGAACTATGACTTCGGGCCGAAAAATGAATGGAATTTATATGCTGAGTATGGCTTTTTAAATTGGCAGCATTTAATTATCGGTTTTGGGCGCCGTTTTTAATTGAAATCAACAAAGATTGTCATATAACGTCAATAAAAAATGAGTGTGTATTTAGGGTAAGATAAAGTAAGCCTCTATAAGTCACTGTTTAAATAGTATTTTAAGTTAGTATTTGCGGGGTTGCAGCAGGTGTAACAAGAATGTCAAAAATGTTGATTGTCATACAACTGTCACATATTGGTCATAGACTTGTCATCGTAGCAATTGATACTGAGCGTGTCTTAAATAACAACGCTTATAATACCGGAGCATTACAATGAAACTTAAACAGCTAGTTGGCGCTATTGCCTTTACTGCAGCTGGTGTATTTTCAGCAACATCGATGGCAGCAATTGATAAAACATTACCTGTGTACGAAAAAACAAGTGGTGTTTCAGGTAATTTATCATCAGTGGGTTCAGATACACTTGCTAACATGATGACGTTATGGGCTGAAGAGTTCAAACATATTTACCCTAACGTAAATATCCAAATTCAAGCTGCTGGTTCTTCTACTGCACCACCAGCATTAACTGAAGGTACTTCACAATTCGGTCCAATGAGCCGTCAAATGAAGCCTAACGAAGTTGAAGCATTTGAAAAGCATTACGGTTACCAACCAACGGCAATTCGTGTAGCAATCGATGCATTAGCAGTTTTCGTACATAAAGATAACCCAATTGAAGGTTTAAGCATCGAGCAAATCGATTCTATCTTCTCGTCAACTAAGAAATGTGGCGGTAACGACGTAAATCGTTGGGGTGATGTTGGTTTAGACGGCAACTGGTCTAAGAAAGACATCCAGTTGTACGGTCGTAACTCAGTATCAGGTACTTACGGTTACTTCAAAAAGAAAGCACTTTGTAAAGGTGATTTCAAAGCAAACGTAAACGAGCAACCGGGTTCAGCTTCAGTAGTTCAATCTGTGTCTCAAGGCCTTAATGCAATCGGTTACTCAGGTATCGGTTACAAGACTGCAGGTGTTAAAGCTGTAGCAATCTCTAAGAAAGGCACTAAATACATTGATGCAACAGCAGGTAACGCTGCAAATGGTACTTACCCATTATCTCGCTACCTATATGTTTACATCAACAAGCACCCTAACAAAGATTTATCACCAATGGATCGTGAATTCATCCGTTACGTGTTATCTAAGCAAGGTCAGCAAATCGTAGAAAAAGACGGTTACGTACCACTACCTCGTAGTGTTGTTGCAAAAGACCTAGAAAAAGCTGGAATTAAGCTGTAATACAATCCCACTTTTGACACTAAAAGCCTCATTCGTGAGGCTTTTTTGTGTCCGTTTAATAGACTCGATGAAAAGACCTAAGTGAGTTAATATAACCCGATAATAATTCCAATAAGGGTTTGATGTGGCTGAACAATTAGATTTCACTCGTGACTACCATTCTGTTGCTAACACTGATGACATTATCGTGCATCATATGACGCTTTTCCTTGATGTTGACTTTGACAAACAGCAACTTCATGGACAGGTTAATTTGCAATTTAAACGGCAAACATCCGCTGTGCATTTGGTGCTAGATAGCCGTGATTTGTTGATTGATGCAGTGACAGATATCCATGGAAACCAGTGTCACTATTCATATGAAAGCCTAAGCGAGTTTCAAGGCGGGCAAATCACTGTTGATATCGGTACAGAGATTACCGAAGTGGTTATTCATTATCATACTTCGCCTAGCGCCCAAGGATTACAATGGTTAACTCCTGAGCAAACCTTAGGTAAACAACACCCTTATCTATTTAGTCAATCTCAGCCTGTTAATGCCCGAAGCTGGATCCCACTGCAAGACAGCCCGAAGGCCAGAATCACTTTCAATGCGAGTGTCAAAGTTAATAACGGTCTTCGTGCAGTAATGAGCGCCGCTAATTCTTCTGCTATACCTCAAGATGGTCAATTCTATTTTGAAATGGAAAAACCCATTCCAACTCATTTGCTTGCGCTTGCAGTTGGCGATTTAGCTTATGGTGAGATTAGCCATCGATGCGCTATTTATACAGAACCTGGCATGCTTGATAAGGCGCTCAAGGAGTTTGAAGATACCGAATCAATGATTGTGGCTGCAGAATCTTTATTGGGGCCTTATCCTTGGGATCGTTATGACATGATAGTGCTGCCACCCAGTTTCCCTTTTGGTGGAATGGAGAACCCACGTTTAGCATTTATTACTCCAACATTGATTGCAGGTGATAAAAGCTTAGTGTCAACCGTGGCGCATGAATTAGCCCACTCTTGGACAGGCAATTTAGTCAGTAATGCAACCTGGCGTGACTTATGGCTAAATGAAGGTTTTACCACATATTTCACCAATCGTTTGGTTGAAAAAATATATGGCCAAGAACAAGCGGAACTTGAGTGGGTGATTGAATATGGTCGCTTAAAAGAAGAAATGCTATCAATGCCACTAAGTGCACAAACTTTGCCAGCTAATGTCCAGTTTCAAGATGCTAACGACTCATTTAATCGATTTACTTATGATAAAGCCTCTATGTTTGTACATGAGCTTGAATCGAGGCTAGGACGCGCTGATTTTGATGTGTTCTTATTTAATTATGTTCAGCAGTTTAAGTTTGAGGCTATTACAACAGAGACGTTTGTAGAGTATGCCAAACAAACCTTATTGCCCCAGCATGGCGGCAAAATATCAGAGGGTGAATTACTCACTTGGGTTTATGGTGAGGGCCTACCTGAGTGGTTCGAGGGCCCAACATCAAGTAGCTTAGACAAAGTGACCTCGGCATTAACACAATTTTGCGCAGGAGGGCATGCAAAGCAATTGAATGTGGCAGGCTGGCGAGTGCACCATTGGCAGTATTTTATCAACCAATTGCCATTTCAATTAACGCAGGTTCAGTTGAAAGATTTGGATATGACCTTTGGTTTTACTCAGAGCAAAAATGCAGAGCTTGCATGTGACTGGCTTAGAGTCGCCATTCGAAACCATTATGAGGTAGTGCTGCCAACCGTCGCTGAATTCTTAGGAAGTATTGGACGAGCAAAATTTGTAAAACCACTCTACAGTGAATTGCTTATTGCTGGCTATGTGGATTTTGTGTCAGATATTTATCAGCAAACAAGAGCAAGCTATCACCCATCATTACAAGTACAACTGGATGTTATGCTTACGTCATAAAACTCCAGTTACCTCAATACTCCTTAGCTAAATAACGAACAAAAAAATGGCAACCCAATGGGTTGCCAGAAGTATTTCTTGTGGGACATAAGTTAATCATACGCTAGCGGATTAACAGGTTCCCAAATAAGGGGGATGATGATGAACAATGAAACAGTCTTAAACTAATTCTGTTAGCGATCATTTAATGTGGCCGTGATGAAGGGCTAATCAAACTTGAGATAGTCGGTAAGTAAGAATCCACTTAACCATTATCAACTCGCTACACTTACTCAGAGTAGCGGTTTAACAAAAGGTTCAATGTCATGAGTAAAAAAATACATTTTTTAGGAAAAATTTTTTAGCTTAAAGAGACCTGTTTAAAATTAACCCAACTCTTCTTGCTTTGAACGAAACTTGCCCGATTAACCTCAAATTTTATTTGCTGAATTTAAGATAAAAAAATGGCAACCCAATAGGTTGCCAGAAGTATTTCTTGTGGGACATAAGTTAATCATACGCTAGCGGATTAACAGGTTCCCAAATAAGGGGGATGATGAACAAACAATGAAACAGTCTTAAACTAATTCGGTTAGCGATCATTTAATGTTGCCGTGATGAAGGGCTAATCAAACTTGAGATGTTGGGTAAGTAAGAATCCACTTAACCATTATCAACTCGCTACAGTTACTCAGAGTGGTGGTTTAATAAAAGGTTCAATGATTTTATAAAAAAATCATTTTTTCATTCTATTTATATCCAAGATGCATTTTTATCCAAGATTCATTTTTAACCAACACTCCTTTCTATCTCAAACCAACATAAGCGTGCGGGCTTTGTATGGAAAGGGTCATGTTTGTATTGATTAAAGCACAGATAAAAAAATGGCAACCCAATGGGTTGCCAGAAGTATTTCTTGCGGGACATAAGTTAATCAAGCGCTAGCGAATTAACAGGTTCCCAAATAAGGGGGATGATGATGAACAATGAAACAGTCTTAAACTAATTCGGTTAGCGATCATTTGATGTTGCCGTGATGAAGGGCTAATCAAACTTGAGATGTTGGGTAAGTAAGAATCTACTTAACCATTATCAACTCGCTACAGTTACTCAGAGTGGTGGTTTAATAAAAGGTTCAATGATTTTATAAAAAAATGATCTTTTCATTTCATTTTTATCCAAGATTCATTTTTAACCAACACTCCTTTCTATCTCATACCAACATAAGCGTGCGGGCTTTGTATGGATTAAAGCACAGATAAAAAAATGGCAACCCAATGGGTTGCCAGAAGTATTTCTTGCGGGACATAAGTTAATCAAGCGCTAGCGAATTAACAGGTTCCCAAATAAGGGGGATGATGATGAACAATGAAACAGTCGTAAACTAATTCGGTTAGCGATCATTTAATGTTGCCGTGATGAAGGGCTAATCAAACTTGAGATGTTGGGTAAGTAAGAATCCACTTAACCATTATCAACTCGCTACAGTTACTCAGAGTGGTGGTTTAATAAAAGGTTCAATGATTTTATAAAAAAATGATCTTTTCATTCTATTTATATCCAAGATGCATTTTTATCTAACACTCCTTTCTATCTCATACCAACATAAGCGTGCGGGCTTTGTATGGAAGGGGTGATTTTTGTATTAATTAAAGCACAGATAAAAAAATGGCAACCCAATGGGTTGCCAGAAGTATTTCTTGTGGGACATAAGTTAATCAAGCGCTAGCAGATTAACAGGTTCCCGAATGGGGGGGATGATGATGAACAATTCAAAAACCAGTAAAGCAGTCTTAAAAATAATTCGGTTAGCATTGGTTGATGAGACCATGTTGATAAATTATCTTGTGAAGTAAACCGTGATGAAGGGTTTGCTTTACCATTAACGCTTACCAACTTGCTACATATACTCAGAGCGTTGCTATTCAAAAAGGTTCAAATAAATTTAAAATTTTTTATAAAAATATAAAAAACTGATTTTTGATGACCTAGAGTCTTGCCATTACGCCGCTTTTTATGAGTTTTAGCTAGTCGGAGAGGAGTACTATTATGATTGAGATGTCGATGTATTGGCTTACGTATTTAGAGCCATAAAAAAAGGCAATCAAATGATTGCCTATCGATCCACTTTGAGATCAAGGGGACCGCGCTAGAAGTCCCAGGGAGATGATGAAAGTGAAATCACACTGTCTTAGTAAGTAAGACTCTCCCTTCTCTGAATAGTTCAAAAAAAATACAATTTATTTTGATATTTCTTTTGATATGACTTTTAATAAATTTTTTGTGTTTAAATTCAGTGGGTTGATATTTATTTTAATAAGCCCTCAATTTCACTCATTAGGTTTTCCGGCTTTGTTGTTGGTGAATATCGATTGAGAACCTTGCCATCTTTGTTGATTAAAAACTTTGTAAAGTTCCATTTTATCGACTGACTACCTAATAATCCCTTAGCTTGTGACTTCAAGAAAGTATATAGCGGTGCTGAATCTGGGCCATTTACATCAATTTTGCTAAATAGTGGGAAGGTGACCCCGAAATTAATTTCACAAAATTCACTGATAGCTGCTTCGTCGCCTTTTTCTTGTTTACCAAATTGATTACACGGAAAACCTAATACCACAAAACCTTGATCTTTGTAGAGTTGGTATAAATGCTCCAGTGGTTTGTATTGATGAGTAAAGCCACATTCACTAGCGGTGTTAACGACTAACACAACTTTGTCTTTAAATTGTGCCATTGAAACGGTATTACCTTGAATATCAACTGCTGATTGATCGTAAAAAGACTGACTCATAGCTTACTCCTCATAGATTTGTTCTTACTATATCTGATCAACTCTAATAGCACAATTAAATTGTGTGCAATTTAATTTTTTTGTTGTGAGTTAGATATCAAAAACACTGCTATTTCGTTTATTTTTTAGCAATGTCGTAATCAATATTTATAAGTAGCAAGTATGAATCATTTGGTTAAATTGTTATTAACGCGTTTGAAGTTTGTATGCGAGTGATTGATTTGTCACCAGCGTGACTGATTTATAAAGACTTAATAATAATGGTCAGTATAATCTCGGCAAATTATGATTCTTGATTGAGGTATTAACATGAGCAAAACCATTAAAGCTGCAGCCATAGCGGCAGTAAGTGCACTATCGTTGAATGCAAGTGCATCCGAATTAACGTTTGGTATAAGCGAACATGTGGTTTCTGCTGATTTAAAATCTTACCTTAATGAGCATACCAACCTTGAAGCGGGTTACATTTATTCTGATAAAAAAGGACATTTGGCTGAATTTGCGATGCACATGGTTCATCAAACTGGTCCACATACTATTGAAGTAGGCCCTAAATGGTCTTCAGTTTGGTTTGATGATAGTCCAAATGGCAGTGTGATATCAGTGGGTGGTCATTACAGCTTGGCGCTGAATAACAATTTATCATTACATGGTGATGCTTATTACGCACCTTCTGTATTATCTTTTTCTAACGTCGATGGCTACACCGAGCTAGGTGCAAAAGTGAAGTATAGCTTTAACCCGAATATGGCATTGTTTGTAGGTTACCGTAACTTAACATTCAAATATGACGACCGTTCAGATCGCTCATTTGATGATGGTTTCTATATTGGCGGTACGGCAAAATTCTAGCACTTTCATCGTTGGTCGTTCATATATAAAAAAGCAAGTTGCTGAGCAACTTGCTTTTTTTATGGCAGTCTGTCACTGATATTGGTTCGCCTCAAAATCTAATTCAGCGTAATCATCGGCATAACGTTTTTTGGTATCCTTTCTACGATGATTGACTTTTTTCGTTTTGGGCTTGGTTTCAACTTCTTCATCCCAAAGAAGATCGTCGATATCAAATTTATAGTTTTGAGACATAACTCTTTCCAAAGTGATGCTACTACAGCTGAGTTTTTAGGGCTGTCATAGCGTATATCATGACTGGTTACCCGTACTTTTTACCGAATTTTATTTTGAAGCGAAAGCAAAATATATGTGCTTTGTTGGTGAAAAACTCTTTCCGACCTATCTGGTATCATTCGCTTATGTTAGGCGGTAGCCGGGAAGCTAATTGCTAACAATGTATATCGACGACTGGACATACTGTTGGACATATAAGGGGAAGGCTTTTTTATGAGCTGATTTTATGAACTGATTTTATGAACTGATTTTGTGAACAATATACTGCTCTTCGTGTTCCCCACGTATTCGTTGACTTTCCACATTCAATAAGTACATTTTGCTTTCTACAACTTGGTAAATTTGCCCTCGATCTAAATAGATTATATTTCCTGTACTATCCCAATTGAACTCACCTGAACTGACAAATGGGTTAGGGTCTTGTCCTAAGTGCTCTGTTGAAATGGTGTATTGATTAGGGGCAATTAAGGTGAGTATGGTTTTCATTCCGTTGCAGCTTGGACAAGGAAAAACGCCTTGGTAAGTGCCTGCCCAGTCAACCGTATGTAAGCTGCCTTTGAGAGGATCGGGGTCAAATTGTAACTTAGTGTCATTGCAGGCTGCTAACATCAGCAAAGTTGCTAGAGCAATTATCCTTATTGCGTCCATAACATTCCTTTTATCCAGCTAGGTAGTCTTGATATTAAAAAAGTCCTTAAAGGTGTCTATCTGTGTCATTGCGTCTTGATAACCTAAATCAATTAAAGCACTTGTGTAGGCTTTTTCAAATAATAGGTAAGAAACCACACTTGAGTCTGACTGACTATCTATACCAATGAATTTGAGGAGTATCCTTATCGCGAGGGGAAGATCTTTATAATATCTTGCTGCAATTTCGCTTAGGTCTTCACTAGGCTTTATAACTAACGTATTAATCTTCCTTAGGTTTATCATTTCCACATCTGCGCCAGGAATTAAATCTAAGGTGGTATTAATTCTTTCAAGCCGCTCAAGATCACTGTTTAAGGTGTCAGAAAAAATGGTATCGAGTAAGTGACCCGCGATGGTGGCAGCTTTTGGGTGAGCATCAATTTCGTGTTGCGGTTTTTTATGTGGGCTATCGAGGTTAATAACCATGATTTTATCAGCCCCCAAATGAATTGAACTTGATAGCGGGGATAATTGATGCACTGAGCCATCGCCAAAGTAAGCTTGATTGAGCTTAATTGACGGAAAAACCAAAGGAATAGCTGATGTTGCCATCAAATGGTTGGTCGTCAGTGTGCAGCGGTTTCCTTGCCGTCTGGCTCTTTGCCAATCATCGACACTATTATGGGCTTGGTAGAAGCTGTATGAATGTGAGTCGTTATAACTAGAAGCGTCAATACTAATCGCTTTTAGCGCGCCACTGCCAATGTTTCGCTCAATGCGTTGGAAGTCTATTAGTTGGTTAAGTAACTGACGTAACGGAGAGTTATCGAGCAAACTACCGGCATCAGTGTTCATTTTATCAGTCTGTAAGCCTTTTAATGCCATCTTGCAAAGGTGTTTGAATACATCCCAAAAAGAAGAGCGATATACTTTTTTAGTTTCAAAATGACGCCATACCCAATCGAGCTTTTTAACACCTAAATGAAAACACGATGCATGGGTTGCTAACGAAGTGGCATTAATTGCACCAGCTGAAGAACCACTGAGGATTGCAAATGGAATGTGGTGATTGCGAGGGTACAGTTGTACTAAGGCTTTTAACACACCAATTTGGTATGCAGCCCTAGCGCCACCGCCACCTAATACCAGTGCAATAGTCTCTGACAACGTTTATCTCCTTATTGTGTTTAACATCATGATATCAGTATGGTTAATATTATCTGGTTAGACGAGTTAATGAAGGTTTTTTTACACCATCGTATAAATTTTTAGCAAAAAAAACGCACCCTAAGGTGCGTTTAATGTCTTTCACTGAGGCAGGTTTTAGCTAGCCTAGTGAAGGTTTGAGTAAAGGTTTAGCCTTTAATAGATGACTTAATGAAGTCAACGATTTGGTCAAAAGGAATTTCTTGCTTTTCACCAGTGCGGCGATTTTTATATTCAAATACACCCGCGTCGATATTACGGTCACCAATTACGACAACGTGAGGTAGACCAATTAGCTCCATGTCATTGAACATGACACCTGGGCGCTCTTTACGATCGTCCAGTAAGATTTCAATGCCTTCAGCACTCAAATCTTTGTATAACTGCTCTGCCATTTCTTTTACACGATGCGATTTGTGCATGTTCATCGGTAAAATACCCACAGTGAATGGGGCAAGGGTCGCTGGCAACATCATGCCTCGGTCGTCGTGGTTTTGCTCAATTGCTGCAGCAACAATACGACTGACACCGATACCATAACACCCCATCAGCATTTCTTTTGCTTTACCGTTTTCATCAAGTACGGTTGCACCCATGGCTTCTGAGTAATTGGTTCCAAGTTGGAAGATGTGACCCACTTCGATACCACGAGCAAACTCGTAAGTACCTTTACCGTCAGGCGTAGGCTCACCTTCAACAACATTGCGAAGATCCATCGCTTGCGCCATTGGTAAGTCACGTTCCCAGTTGATACCAAAATGATGTTTTCCATCTTGGTTGGCACCCGCTGCAAAATCGCTCATTACAGCAACATCTTTGTCAATGATAACTGGCATTGTTAAGCCTACAGGGCCTAAAGAGCCAGTGCTTGCGCCAATGGCATCTTTGATTTCTGCGTCAGTTGCAAACTCAAGTGGTGCAGCAACAAGTTCGTGCTTATCAGCTTTTAATTCATTGAGCTCATGATCGCCACGTACGATTAGCGCTACAAGGGGCGCTTCTTCAGTCGCACCTTTAACAATCAATGTTTTCACTGTTTTAGTGATTTCAACGTCAAATTGTTCAACTAACTCGGCAATCGTTTTAGCATTTGGCGTATCAACTAAAGTCATTTCTTGAGTTGGTGCGGCTAACGTTGTTGTAGGCTCAGCTGTTTCTGCTTTCTCGATATTGGCTGCGTAATCACTGCCGTTTGAGTAAGCAATTAAATCTTCGCCGCTATTTGCAAGTACATGGAATTCGTGTGAAGCACTGCCGCCAATTGAGCCTGTATCTGCGATAACAGGACGGAAAGCTAACCCCATACGCTCAAAAATTTTACTGTATGCATTATGCATTTGTGCGTAGGTGTTATCTAAACACTCTTGGCTTAAATGGAATGTGTAAGCATCTTTCATCAAGAACTCACGAGCACGCATCACACCAAAACGAGGACGAACCTCATCACGGAATTTTGTTTGAACTTGATATAAGTTCAATGGTAATTGCTTATAAGAGCTAACTTCTTTACGTACAAGGTCGGTAATGACTTCTTCATGAGTTGGACCTAATACGAAGTCGCGATTGTGGCGATCTTGAAAGCGGAGCAATTCTGGACCGAATTTTTCCCAGCGACCAGTTTCAGCCCATAAATCGGCAGGCTGAACTAGGGGCATTAAGATTTCAACAGCACCAGCATTATTCATTTCTTCACGAACAATCGCCTCAACTTTACGCAATACGCGTAATCCGCTGGGCAGCCATGAATAAAGGCCTGATGCATTACGGCGGATAAAACCTGCACGTAACATTAATTGATGACTGATCACTTCTGCATTTGCAGGAGTTTCTTTTTGTGTTGAAAGCAGGTAATTGCTAACTCGCATTCCCAATGTCCACTTAGTAGCTATTAATGGGCGACATTTTAGCACTTGCAACGATGTTGTCACCAGATAATTAACAACATCTTGGCTTTAATATATGGAACAAGGGCATTGAAATAATTAAACCAATAAGACGCTGGTTTAACATCGCTATGTTAGCAAGGAAAATTGAACGACATGGCGTTATTGTGCAGCACTTTTTAACTACTTATCGCGCCTATCGCCGATTATTTTAGCAGGGTTTCCTGCAACAATAGCGAACTCCGGGACATCTTTGGTGACAATGCTGCCCATACCTACAATGGCTTGATTACCAATAGTGACACCATCAACAATACCAGCTTGTGCTCCAATCCAAACATCATCACCAATAGTGATCCCTTTAGCTGTAACAGCTTGTTGGTAAATAGGGTTATCGACGGACATCCCGTGATTAAATGCGTAAATAGTCACGTTATTTGCTATGCGGGTCTTATTGCCGATCGTGATCCCTACTTTTCCGCCATCAAATGAACAGCCGTGGTTAATCGCGACCTCATTACCCAGTGTAATAGGGCCGTGGAGGAACACATCAGCTGCAATCATACATTGGTTACCTATATGAATGTCACGTCCACGTTCTGCAAAAAGGTTGGCTTCAGGAGCGATAAAACTGTGCTCACCAATATGAATAGTTTCAACTTGGGTTAAATGTTGTTGGATCTCGTCTTGCCAAGGCTTTGCCCAGACTAAGTGTTTTTCTTTTAACGAAAAATAAAGCCAAGGCATCCAAGATAGGCGTTTTTTATGCTGAGTTTGATAATCAGGTTTATTATTCATTATTAAGCCTAAGATTAAGTTAACGAAATTATTATTAAGACCGTTAGATTTAAAACATTGTTAGATAAATCAATTCGCCTAAAAATGGGTGAAAATGACATAGTTAATCGAAAAGCTAAGTTTATTTTAACATACGCTAGTCGGTTTAATTTCAATCACCTCAATCGTTTTATCATTAACTCGCCAAAATACATCTATATCAAATAAAGCAACTTGATAAATTTTAAGATCAACTTTGGCTTTTTTATATGCAGGCCTCGGGTCTTGCGCTAAAACATCCGTAATTACTTGTTGTAAATGCGATATATCAAGCGCTTTAGAGTGAGCCAAAACTTGTGTTTCAGCTAATGATGAATATTGAACCTCTATTAATTCTGGTGCTGATTGAGCAATGCCCCCAGTTGCATTATCAATGGCGTCAGAAAATGGAATATAGGGTTTTATGTCAATGATTGGTGTGCCATCTAATAAATCCATTCCAGATATTTCTAGGCAGATTTTACCGTTGCGTCTAACAACTGAATGTAATTTAACTACAGATTGGCCAATGCCATTTGGTCTAAAAGTAGAGCGGGTAGCAAATACGCCTAGCTTTTCATTTCCGCCTAGTCGAGGAGGTCTAACGGTGTTTTTCCAGCCTTGTGCTAAGTTTTCATGAAAACAAAAAAGTAGCCAAAGGTGTGAATATTGTTCAATACCCCTGACGGCATCGAGTTGGTTAAATTTGGGGGTTAACTCAACCCAGCCTTTGACATTAACTAGGCCAGGTTGCCTAGGAATACCAAACTTTTGTTTATATGGCGTGCGACAAATTGCAACCGCTTCAATATCAGATTGAAACGGCTGGTCAGAATGAGTAGTCATGAATTAAATATATAGTAAAAAGGTTATTGCACATTGTGCATTTTAATTGCTTGGCCGACGCAGAATGCTTGGGTAAAGCAAGTTTCTGTTGGTTGTTCTGTTAATAGACACTTCTTAACGATAAGTCCATTAGCACCCAGTTCATTGGCCTTTTTACGGGCTTGTGTGCGTGCATCGGCGACATTAGCGGGTACGCCAGTTTCCGTTTCTTGGCAAGACTCGCCTTCAACTAGGGCAACAATATCAAATGCGCCAGTTGGACGTTCACCGTCTTTAAATAGTTCAACGCTTGTTGGCTTGAAATACTCATCTATGGCTTTACTGTCTAAATTACTATTAAAAGTATAATCACTTGCGCAGCCTGATAATAAAAAGCTTGATACTAGTGCGAAAGACATCATTGGACGAGAAACATTCATAATACAGGCCTAATTGAGTGGTGTGCTGCGAAGGGGTTAGTTTACATGGCTTATGGCGTCGAGGAAATACTGTTTACTCATCCTAGATAACAAAAAAGCTTACCGAAGTAAGCTTTTTATCATATCGTAGATTAAGACTTATTCCATACCTGGAATTAAGAAGTCTTCCATTGTTTTACCATTATCTACTTGGTTTTTAAATACAGTTGGCATGCGGCCTTGACCAGTCCATTGAATTAATTCGCCATCAACTTCAATTTGATATTTAGCAGGGCGTGGGGCACGCTTTTTAGGTGCAGGCTTTGCTGTTACTTCACCTAAATCTTCAATTGATAAACCGCTATTTTCAATTTGAGCTAATATTTCAGCAATGCGGGCATTACGCTCAGCATTGGCTTCTAATTCAGCTTTTTCGTCTTCTTCTCTTTCTGTAATGATTTTTTCAAGCTTAGTAGAAAGTTCACGTAATTCATCTAGTGATAACTCTTTTACAGCAGCTTTAAAACGACGACCATGTGTCAAAATTTCTAAAAAGTCACTCATATCAATGTGCATCCTAATGATTTTAATTAATAAGTATCTCAAGTAATTCTGTGATGATTAAATAATACCTATCAATACTCTAAATTGGTTAATTGTTATCAAACTAGAGTGTAAATTGATGCGACTATTTAAATTGTTAAAACAAAAAAAGATAGTAAAAAAGCACGGTTACTTGAATTGCTCTTAATAATAGAAAGTAAATTTGATTGGATCAAATAAAAAAACCTTTAAATAGGCAAATTTTAATTAAAAAGCGTTAATTAAGTCTAAAAGTAATATTTTATTTGCATATATAAGTTATTTATCAGCAGTCTCTTAACTAAAAATTATATAAACAAGTGTTTGACTTTGGTTGACGTTAACGTTAACAGGACGTAAAGTTATGCCATATTGCATTGGCTGAAGCCAATGTGCCATCCACATACATTGAAGGTGTAGAAGGAAATCCCATGAAAGTATTGGTGCCTGTAAAGCGCGTAGTCGATGCCAATGTGAAAGTCAGAGTAAAAGCTGATAACACAGATGTTGATACTGCTAATTTGAAAATGGCCTTGAACCCATTTTGTGAAATCGCGGTAGAAGAAGCCGTTAGACTAAAAGAAGCGGGAAGTGTCACAGAAGTTGTAGTGGTGAGTATTGGTGCCAAATCAGTACAAGAGCAGTTACGTACTTCAATGGCTTTGGGTGCTGACCGTGCCATTCATGTGACGACTGATGAAGATTTAGTGCCGTTATCAATTGCTAAAATTTTAAAAGCGGTTCAAGAAAAAGAACAAGCTGATGTGATTATTTTTGGTAAGCAATCAATTGATGGCGACAATAACCAGACAGGCCAAATGCTTGCTGCTTTAACTGATATGCCACAAGCAACATTTGCTTCTGAATTAACATTAACTGCTGACAGTGCTGAAGTGACTCGTGAAGTTGATGGTGGGTTACAAACATTAAAAATGCCGTTACCAGCTGTGGTGACTGCGGACTTACGCTTAAATGAGCCTCGCTATGCTTCATTACCTAATATTATGAAAGCAAAGCGTAAACCACTTGAAACCTTATCTATTGATGACTTGGGTGTAAGCCTTAAAGCACATCAAAATGTGATTAAAGTGACGCCACCTGCAGAACGTCAAGCAGGTGTCATGGTGAGTTCGGTGGCTGAACTTGTTGAAAAGTTAAAAAATGAAGCGAAGGTGATCTAATTATGGCTATTTTAGTATTAGCAGAACACGATAACGCAAGTTTAAAATTAGACACGGCCAAAGTCGTTAGTGCAGCAACCGCAATTGGCGGCGATGTCCATGTGCTTGTTGCTGGTAGTCATGTTGGTGCTGTGGTTGCATCTGCACAAGCACTATCGGGTGTGAGTAAAGTCCTTGTAGCTGACAATGCTGCTTATGAAGCGCAAATGGCTGAAAACCTTTCTAAGTTAATTGTTAATGTCGCCAGTGATTACGATTACGTGCTAGCTGCAGCAAGCAGTGTAGGTAAAGATACACTTCCTTGTGTGGCAGCATTATTAGATGTTGCGCAAATTTCTGAAGTCGTAGATGTGGTGAGTGCTGACACATTTGTACGTCCTATTTATGCAGGTTCTGCATTGGCGACAGTACAAAGCTTAGATGACAAAAAAGTGATGACGGTTCGTACCAGTGCATTTGATGCTGCAGGCAACGATGGCAGTGCTGAAGCGGTTAACATTGATTTTGTTGCAGAAGCTAAGACTGTTTTTGTTTCGCAAACTCTCACAGAATCTGAGCGCCCTGAATTAGGCAGCGCTGGAGTGATTGTTTCTGGTGGTCGTGGCATGGGTAGCGGTGAGAACTTTGCTATTCTAGAAGCATTAGCTGACAAGCTAACCGCTGCCGTTGGCGCTTCACGTGCCGCTGTTGATGCTGGTTATGTTCCTAACGATTTGCAAGTCGGTCAAACAGGTAAAATTGTTGCTCCTGATCTGTATATCGCTGTCGGTATATCTGGCGCCATTCAACACTTAGCGGGTATGAAAGACTCTAAAGTGATTGTGGCTATCAATAAAGATCCTGAAGCGCCAATTTTCCAAGTGGCTGATTATGGACTTGAAGCTGACTTATTTGATGCGATTCCAGAGTTAACTCAATCTTTGTAATTATAAACTGATTGTAGAAAAAGGTTTTTGTCTTTTAGGCAAAAACCTTTTTTTTGGGTCGCAGTTTATGGCGTGATTATTCGATAGTTTGTTTTAGTGTCAGTGCGCATTAAATGACATTGTTTTTCAGCTTTATCATTGCTAAACCTATTGAACGATATAAATACACCTGAATTAATTCAATAATCAGATTTTTTAAGCATATTAATCTCACTGTCGTTAATTGATGGATAATTCTTCGCTTGCTAACAATTCGTTACGGTGTCGATATCGTGTTGTGTTGTTTTTTGATTGTGATGTTATTTCTCACAAGATAAGCTAGTTTTATCTGGTAATTAACCTCGTGCTTATGTTTGTATGGTCTTGTGTCGCGGCAGTGAGCTTTTATAAAGCATTTAAACTGTCGTATACATAAGTAGAGGCGCATCAAATATCAGTATGGTTAAGTTGGTTGATACCAATAACTTAATTTGAAAGGATTTGGTGCCGAAGTGAATCGGTACGATCAATACCATTTGCTGGGGCAGTTTCCGAAAGGGGCTGCACTGTCATAGTAATTTTTATCCGTGAGGATAAAACAATGGATATCGATGTTGATATCGATATTACTGTGGAGTGCTACTGAAAAGATTCTTGTCTTCGCTTTATGCGATGTCTTGCCTTATCAGTTATCCTCCATTCGTACTCAACGAAGAAAATATATAAATGATGATAACAAGTTATGCCGATTCGGCACTCTCTCTTTTGCCTCCTGTTGTGGCAATTGTATTAGCAGTAGTTACACGCAAAGTACTTCTTTCATTAGGTTTAGGTATTATTGCTGGCGTGATATTGCTGACTGATTTCTCTTTTACTGGAGCTGCAAGCCACTTAGTGAGTACTGTCACCAGTTTAGTGTGGGATGACGGCGCACTCAATGCCTGGAATTTACAAATTATTGGCTTCTTGGTTGTATTGGGGGTGATCACCGCTTTAATTACCGTGAGTGGTTCAGCACGTGCGTTTGCTGATTGGGCACACCAACGTATTCGCAATAAACGTGACGCCAAACTCATGACCATGTTCTTAGGTTGTGTGGTATTTATCGACGATTACTTCAACAGTATCGTGGTTGGCTCAATCGCACGTCCTATTACTGATCGCTACCATATTTCACGTGCAAAACTGGCCTACTTGTTAGATTCAACCGCTGCGCCAGTTTGTGTTATCTCTCCAGTCTCAAGCTGGGGCGCATACATTATTGCCCTAATTGGCGGTATCTTAACGGCACATGGTTTTGCTGATACCGGCCATTTAAGCGTGTTTTTACAAATGGTGCCGATGAACTTTTATGCCATTTTTGCGCTATTACTTTTATTGTGTGTTGCTATCTTTGGTTTAGACATTGGCCCAATGCGCCAACATGAGCGTAATGCGCAAAAAGGCGAACTCTTTGACGAAAGCAAAGGGTTACCTCCAGGCGCCACCGCTGATTTACCAGAAGCTGATACAGGTAAAATCATGGGGTTATTCCTGCCGATTTTTGTGCTTGTGGCGGCAACTATTTACTTTATGGTTTCAACCGGTGCTGATGCGCTGGCGGGTGAAGGTTTACCATTTAGTGTTTTAGGTGCATTTGAAAACACTGAAGTCAGCGAATCATTATTTTACGGCTCATTAGTGGGTCTAGTGGTGACGATTGCATTAACCATGCAGCAAAAAATTAGCACCAGCATGATGTTTACTGGAATCAAAGTTGGCGCTAAGTCAATGTTGCCAGCTATTTATATCTTGTTATTTGCTTGGACAATTGCGTCAGTGATTGGCGAGCTTGAAACGGGTAAATATATGGCGAGCTTGGCAACGGGTAATATTCCATTTGCATTGCTGCCTGCAGTGCTATTTTTATTAGCTGGTTTAACCGCATTTTCAACCGGCACTAGCTGGGGCACATTTGGTATTATGTTACCAATCGCTGCCGATATGGCGATGGGCAGTGATAGCACTATGATGTTACCAATGCTTGCCGCGGTGCTTTCTGGTGCGGTATTTGGAGACCATTGTTCACCGATTTCTGATACCACTATCTTGTCTTCGACAGGAGCGAGCTGTCACCATCTTGACCACGTTATGACACAATTGCCTTACGCGATAATCGTAGCGGTTATCAGTATTGTGGGTTATACCGTGCTTGGTTTCTCTGGTTCTGTTGCGATGGGCTTTATTACGTGTTCTGTATTGTTCGTATTAGCAATCTTAGGACTAAAAATAGCCACTAAGTAGTCCTAAGCACTTGGATTTAGTTTGTGACTTAATATGAGCTCGACTTGTTAAAGTCAGATCCCAGTTTAGGCTAAAATCTAACAATAAAAATGCCACTCAATTGAGTGGCATTTTTTTGCTCGTTAACCAGAGCTAAGTTACTTTAAGCCACGGCGCTCTAATAAGCCGTCAGTGGTAGGCGCTTGGCCTCTAAAGTTTTGATAGGCTTCCATTGGCGGCACGCTATTGCCGACTTCACGGATAGTTTTTCTAAACTTCATACCGATTTCTCGATTCAGCCCGCCTTGAGTTTGCACATAAGCAAAGGCATCAGCAGCAAGAATTTCACTCCACATGTATGCATAGTAGCTAGCTGAATATCCCCCAGGGAAGGCATGAGCAAAGTAAGTTGAGCGGTAACGAGGTGGTACTGCTGGTAAGTCGACACCATGTTTTTTAAGCGCAGCAGCTTCAAAGCTTTCAACATTTTGCAGCGGCGCGTCAGCATCCAGTGCATGCCACTCTAGATCAAGTAGCGCAGCTGACATGTATTCTAAGGTGTCAAAGCCTTGGTTAAAGCTTCGAGAAGCTAATAGCTTTTGCAGTAAATCGTCAGGAATAGGTTTGCCTGTATCGTAGTGTTTAGCGTAGTTTGCAAGTACTTTAGGATGCGCAGCCCAGTCCTCTTCAAAAGTTGAAGGGAATTCAACGAAATCACGAGATACAGCAGTACCTGCTAAAGATGGGTATTTCACTTTAGAGAACATACCGTGAGTACCGTGGCCCATTTCATGGAACATGGTCGTCGCTTCATCGTAGCTCACAAAGGTTGGCTGGCCTTCTGGCGCCTTTTTAATGTTCATGACATTTACGACGACAGGTTTTTGATTTAATAACTCAGATTGACCGACAAACGAGCTCATCCACGCACCACCACGTTTACCTTCACGAGCAAAGTAGTCTGCATAGAAGATAGCCATGCTACTGCCATCTTCATCAAACATCTCGTAAGCTTTTACGTCTGGGTGATAAACCGGTAAGTCTGGACGTGGCTTTAATGTAACACCGTACAATGCTTCTAGGGTAAAGAATACGCCATCTTCTAAAACACGATTGAACTCAAAGTAAGGTTTGATAGACGCTGAGTCGAGGTCATATTTTTCCTTACGGACTAACTCTGCGTAATATGCCCAGTCCCATGGTGCTAGGGTAAAGTTACCGCCAGTTTTATCTATCATGGCTTGTATATCAGCGGCTTCTTTTTGAGTGTTTTCCACCACAGATGGCACCATTGAGCCAAACATGTCGTAAACCGCTTCGGGTGTTTTAGCCATCTGCGGTGCTAAACGGTAATCAGACCAAGTGTCAAAGCCAAGTAGTTTGGCTTTTTTAGCACGAAGCTGCGCTAAACGAGCGACTAATGAAGCGGTTTCGTTGTCACCCGTTAAGCCACGGTTTGCTGACGCTTCCCAAACTTGCTGACGCAACTCACGGTTATCTAATTGAGCTAAAACCGGTTGGCGTGTGGTATTGGTGATATTGAGTAGATATTGGCCTTTAAGTCCTGCCGCTTCAGCATCTGCTTTTGCTGCTGCAATAGCGGATTGTGATAACCCCGCCAGTTGGGCTTCATCGTCTACTTTTACTGCAATTTCCTTGCTGAGTCTTAACAGTCGTTGTGCAAACTCATTGGTGAGTGTTGATTGCTCTTCATTTAATTCACGAATCTTTTGTTTTTCCGCTTCAGTTAGTTTGGCGCCAGCGAGCACAAATCGCTGATGATAAACCTCTACTAAACGAACTTCTTCTGCAGTTAACGAGCTGTTATTGCGAGTATCATAAATTGCTTGAATACGGCTGAATAACTGCGGATTTAAATTAATATTGTCTGAATGTGCCGCCATCTTAGGCGCCATTATGCCTTGTACTTTACGTAATTCAGGGTTGCTGTTTGAGCCGGTTAAGTTATAGAAAATACTCGAGGTGCGAGTGAGTAATGCACCGCTTTTTTCCATAGCGACAATGGTATTTTCAAATGTCGGTGAGGCAGGGTTAGCAGCAATTTTGAGGATTTCTTGATGGTGCTGTTCAATTCCCAGCTCAAGCGCTGGCTGAAAATGCTCATTGTTAAGCTAACTAAAGTCAGGTGCTTGGTACTGGAGTACGCTTGCTTGCATCAATGGATTTTGAGATTGCACTTGAGCGCCCTGAGTGGTGTTTTCTGTTTGAGTATGACTACAACCACTTAATGCGAGTGTTGCAGCAATCGCGGCAGCGACAATTGTTTTATGCATTGTGTTTCTACTTCCTTAATTATAATTGTTTATGCAATTTATCAATTGTTTCTTAATCGTATATGAAGATTTTGTCGTTTCGTGATGCCTGTATATGTTGTGCTGGTAGTGAGCTTGAAAACTGTGATCTAATTTATTGCAAAATGTAAATTATGTTAATAGATGCTTGTTTGGAATACATTCTTTTCATCAGTCATGCTTTGGCTTTGTGCGATATTCTCTTGAGAAACGGATAAGGAGGAGGGCGAGTTAACCATCAAAAGGGAAAGCAAATTAACTGTGATGATAAAGGGGATTCATCATCAAGGAATAGTGCTAGCAAGTTCACGCTATTTAATCCTCACATGCCTTATCTCTAAATCGATTCAATGGTAGACTAACCTCGATTATAACAATAAGGATCTTCTGTTTTGGCACAACTCTATTTCTATTATTCGGCAATGAATGCCGGCAAATCAACTTCGCTTCTCCAATCATCTTATAACTACCGTGAACGTGGCATGAATACGCTTGTTATGACAGCGTCAATTGATGACAGATACGGTGTTGGAAAAGTGGCGTCTAGAATAGGGGTTGAAACAGATGCTCAAGTATTTGGAGCAAACGATAATTTATCGACCATGATTGAAGCTGAGCTTGAATCTCAGCAATTACACTGCATTTTAATTGATGAGTCCCAGTTTTTAAGTAAAGAACAAGTGAAGCAATTAACTCATGTGGTGGATAATCTTGATATCCCAGTATTGTGTTACGGCCTGAAAACGGATTTCCAAGGGGAGTTGTTCAGCGGTAGTCAATATCTACTCGCTTGGGCAGATAAATTGGTTGAGTTAAAAACCATTTGTCACTGTGGTCGCAAAGCCAATATGGTCGTTCGCCTTGATGGTAATGGAAAACCTATGCGTGAAGGTGAGCAGGTTGCTATTGGTGGTAATGAAAGCTACGAGTCAGTGTGTCGTAAGCATTTTAGAGAATTTATCTGGGATTAGTCATTAAAGGTTATTTCCAGAAATACAAAAACAGCGCCTAAAGGCGCTGTTTTTTATATAGCTTACATAGATATCTTGTATTAAGTCTGACTAAAAATCGGCTTCATCAAAGGTTGCAATTTGCGCGCTGCTCATTTCGACTTGCTTGCGTAAACTGCGCGTTTGGCATCCCCAATATCGCATATAAAACTCGGCTGTATTTAACTTAGCTTGATAAAAATCAGACTCATCTGTACCTGCATCAAGGGCGGCAATTGAAGTCGCTGCAATTCGTGCCCACATCCATGCAAGGGCACTAATGCCAAATAACTGCATATATGGCATTGAGGCTGCACCAATCATATCGGGATTTTTAGCCGCTGACTGTGCAATAAAGCCGGTGGCTTTTTCTAAATCCGTGGCTGCATCCATTAACCCTGCAAGGTAAGGTTTCATCGCGTCATTATTACTATGCTCACCAATAAAGCCTTTAACCATATCTGACCATAATGTCAGTGTTGCGCCTTTATCTGATAATAATTTACGACCAACAAGATCGAGTGCTTGTACGCCATTTGTGCCTTCATAAATCATCGCAATTCGAATATCACGTACAAATTGCTCCATACCCCATTCATTAATATAGCCGTGTCCGCCATAAATCTGCTGAGCATCAACACAAGCTTTAAAGCCTTGATCGGTCACAAACCCTTTTACGATTGGCGTAAAAAGGGCTGCAAGCGCTGCCGCTTGTTTAGCTTTTACAGGATCGCTGTGTCGCTCAGCTTGATCAAGCCATAAAGCCTGTTGGCCCATTAATGCACGCGTTCCTTCATTGAATGACTTTTGAGATAACAACATACGACGCACATCACCGTGAACCAAAATCGAGTCTGCAGCTTGTTGTGGCTGTTTAACTCCAGAAAGGGCTCGGCCTTGAATGCGCTCTTTGGCATAAACCAGCGCATTTTGATAAGCGATGTCAGATACGCCTAAGCCCTGAATACCAACGCCAAGGCGAGCTTGGTTCATCATAGTAAACATGGCTTTTAGACCTTGATGAGGTTCGCCAACCAACTCTCCTACAGCGCCATCAAACACCATGACACAGGTTGAGTTACCATGAATCCCCATTTTGTGCTCTAACGCACTGGCACATAACTGATTGGCTTCACCTAAGCTACCGTCATTGTTTACATGAAATTTTGGCACCGCGAACAATGAAATACCTTTCACCCCTTCTGGTGCATCAGGCAGCTTGGCCAAAACTAAATGGACAATGTTTTCAGCTAAGTCATGATCCCCTGATGAAATGAAAATTTTCTCGCCACTGATTGCAAATTTGCCATCAGCAACGGGGGTTGCTTTAGTACGAAGAAGGGCAAGATCGGTTCCAGCATGGGATTCAGTTAAGTTCATGGTTCCAGTCCATTCACCACTGACTAATTTTGCTAAATATTTTTGTTTCAGTGCATCGCTTCCATGGACATGGATGGCTGAATAAGCGCCATGGGTTAACCCAGGATACATGGCAAAAGCCATATTGGTGGCGGTTTTCATTTCGGTGGCAAAGGTGCCAATGACTTCAGGTAAGCCTTGACCGCCATATTCAGGATCGCAGGTGAGCGTAGCCCAGCCATCATCAATGTATTGTTGGTAAGCCTCTTTAAAACCTTTAGGCGTAATGACGTTGCCATCTTTAAGTTGGCATCCTTCAAGATCGCCAGAGGCATTTAAAGGTAACATGATGTCGGTGGTGAAATCGGCGATGCCTTGCAAAATAGCGTCGGTTAGCTCTGGGTCTATTTCATCAAAGCCTGCGAGTTCGGTTTGATCATAGATAGATAGCAGCTCAGATAGGATAAATTGGTAATCACGCAGTGGGGCTTGATAAATCGGCATAATACGGTCCTTTGTTTTTTGCGTTTTTTCGCACCATAGTTGTGGTTGTTGAGTTGTCGTGGTTGTTATTAATATTGAATTAGTTTTTCAGCGACTGGTTATAAAGTAGTCTACTTTAGCGAACTTTGAGTAAAAACTCAGTTAATTTTAGCGGTAATAATTTGTGTTGCTTGAGCGCCATTATCCTTCATTCATTGCTTGGTTTTATTGACGCAAATTAACCAATAATTTGGTGGCGCTGCCAGAATGCCATTGCATGCTTCAATACTAGGCTTGGCGCTTCTAGTTGAGGGTAATGACCAATATCATGCAGGCTGATAGCATCTGGAGTATCAATCAGAGCTTCATATCGCTCAAGCATATCTTGGCCAGAAATAGGATCATCTAGCCCATTAATGAAGCGCATCGGCGTTGGGTTATCAATAAGCGCATTGACCCAACGGTCACGATTCACCTTTCGCTCTTTCATGTATTGAATAAGCTTATGAAACACTCGCTCACCTTGATGATGTTTAATCAATTGCCAATGTTTTTGTAGTTCGCTTTCTGAAATGTTGATTGTGCAAATGGTATCAAAGTTACGTTTAAATGCTTTGAATCCCATTCCTTTAGCGACTAAAAAGCCGAGTGGGCTTAATAACAATCTTTGGATAAGAATTGGGTGAATCACTTCAGGAAAAATACCGCCGTTTAATAACACTGTGCTCAGCATTCGATAATTGGGTTGATTGAGCTGTTGCCTCGCCAGTAACTCTTGTGTGACTGTGTTGCCATAATCATGAGACAAAATATGCACATTATTTATCTTGAGTGACGCGAGTAGTTGCTCGATTAAATTGGCTTGAGCGGCGAACGAATAGTGAAATTGGGTGGGTTTATCTGATAATCCAAAGCCAATCATATCTAAGGTAATGACATGAAACTGAGCGCTGAGACTTTGCCATATAGGCTGCCAATCATAACTGCTGGTGGGAAAGCCATGGATCAGTAATAACGCGGGATTATTAGTATCTCCTGCATGTTTTACGAAAATAGAATAGTCAGCTTCTTTTGCAAAAGAAAATTGCTGAAAATAGCTATCTTGTTGCCAGTCAGTCAATGTCGGCATGTGAACTCCATTTACCTTTTATGCCAAGTTAACCTGATTAGACCAGTTTGTAAAATGGCTGATGACTTGGATAAACGAACATGATTTCTGTGACAAGTTCAGTTAAAAATGAATAGCGATGAAAGCAATAAGCGGGTAGCTCGGTCTGTATATAGGTGCTCAAGCAAGGCCGAATTAAAGGCCGAATTTAAGAGAGCGTTTAAGACAGAATTTAGATGACTTTTGCGTTAAATCATTCTTAATATTTCCGAGGTTTGTCTGTATGAATGTGATTGATATTCACCATAACGGTGACCATATAAAACTCGCCAAATGGCTACTATTCGCTGCGGCAGTTATACAAGGTGTTTTATTGTCATCGCTAGCATGGGGCGCTGATGAGCAAGGTGATAAAGGGTATCAATTTCCCAAAGCCGCCGATTTTTCGCTGTTTGATGCTAATGGTAAACAATGGTCACTTGAATCGACTGCTGGCAAGCCCGTTGTTATTCACTTTTGGGCGACTTGGTGTCCTTACTGCAAAAAGCTGCAACCTGGTTTAGAAAGATTACGGCAAACTTATCAAGATACTGATTTAGAGATGGTAGCGATTAGTTTTCGTGAAGATAAGGGCGCACAACCGCAGAGTGTGTTAAAAAGTCGAGGGATAGAGATGCAAACGCTGATAAACGGTGACAGTGTGGCCGACTTATATGGCGTTAAAGGTACACCAACTACCGTATTTGTAAATCGAAGTGGGGAAGTGGTGTGGGTGACACAAGTGTCCGACCCTGACTCGCCTAAACTAGCTCAAGCCATAGAATATATCCTTACGCCGTAATACCGTTTAGTTATCCTTTTATAAGCTAATAAAGTCGTAGCAAATTTAAGGGATGTTTGCTCTGCGACTTAAATAGTAAGCCGCAGAGCCTGTATTAAACGATAATGCCTGAATCTGTTTTTGTTTCATTAGCGATGCTGTTATTAGCAGATGCTTCGCTGTCAGATTTCATTGATAAGGGCAGTTCTCTTGCTTGTTCACGTAAGAAGTCCATCCCAGCTAAAAAGCCTGAGAACATTTTCAAACCAATAAATTGACCTGCCGGTGTGGTCACATAGTTACTGCCTTGTTTATTCAGTGCGCCTGCTGAAATCAAATAACTCATCTCAAGTGGGAACGCTTGCCACAATGTTTTACCTGTATGTGCTTTAAATTGGGCGTTATCCAATAGTCCATGCCCCATCATCATCATTAAATGATGTTGTAATAATGCTTTGTTATCTAATGGTTTGGTGTAGCTGGTTCCGGTTTGATTAGATTGGATACGCTCAATATAGTCAGGGATATCAAAACTTGAGATCCTGAACTGCTCGCCAAAACGCCCGAAAGCACCAGAGCCAACACCGAAACAATCTTCGCCATCTAATACATACTTATTTTCAACGGGTTGGCCAAAGTTACGACTGAAAGTCCATGGGAACTCCATAATATACCGCTCAGCCAGTGCTTCTTTTACCGCTAAAAATTGTGGCCAAAGTTCTTCGGGTTGGCCAGCAAGGCAACCCGCTTTTTTACGGTTTTGACCAATGCCTACGGTAAGCGGATAAGTGGTGATTTGATCTGGGCTGAGACGAATTGTTTGGGCTAAATCATTGGCTACAGTCTCTGGGGTCTGCATTTTAAAGCCGTACATCATATCGAGATTAACCGTTGGTATTACTTCAATTGCACGGCTAACGTATTCGGCTTGTTGTAATCCACTACCAAATTTTTCAAATCGACCACTGGCCTTTAAAATCTTGTCATCAAAGCTCTGCACCCCGATAGACATGCGATCCACTAAGCCTTTAAGTAAATGCGGATTACCTTCTTTAAAGTATATCGGATCGCTCTCGCAAGAGACTTCTCTTATCGTGGTAATAGATTTAATCAGTTCGATAGTTTTGATTAATTCATCTTCTAAAATCGTGGTCGTGCCGCCGCCAATATACACTCGATTAAATCGGTATCCTTGTGCAATTACTGTGCGAATTTCTTGTCTTAGGGCTTTAAAATAAGTTTTAGCGACGCCTTCATTAAACTTAATTTTGTGGAACGAGCAAAATCGACACAATGTATGACAAAAAGGAATGTGAATGTATAAGGTCTCAATCGGTTTTTCTGGTACCGCTAATTGCTGAATTCCATCTAAAGGCACTGCATCTTTAAGACTTAGCGATTGTTTGATGGTGTGTCCCATGACCCAGTCAAGACTATTTGTCGCAAGATTTAATCTTGAGTTTGATAGGTAGTTTTTCATAGGCGTTCCTCAAATTATTGTCATGAGTATTGGTTTTGTTGAGTCCAATAAGGCAGCTTTGCTGTTGATGACTTGTTGAATATCAGACTAGAGGAGTCAAAGAATAGAAAATGATAGCTCTCGCAAGAAAATACAATTAGCTACATAAACTCGGTGTTCTTGTAGTAAAAATTTGAACGGTATCACTTAAATAATTCGTTTATGAATGGTTTTAGCTTGTTTGGAAGTGACAAGTGTTATGGTTTTTGTCGATAGATTTACAGATTTACTTCATTGAGGAGGATAAAAATCCTTAACAATAAGTGCATCTTGAATTAGTAATATTTAATGTATTAGCGGCTTTATCGCTTTGGTTGACTGTTTTTTGCTCATTAATCTGTTCTAGATCACTTTTGTTTCATCGCTAAATAGCGTAGATTACGTGTCGATTGTATTATTTTATAAACTCTACGTTTTATTTTGGCGACACTCGAGGGGACAATATGGAACATCGTTGGCAAATAGCAATATCAGCAGGTCTACTCGCAGCGCTATGGGCTGGGGTTGCCGATGTTTTCCAGTTAGTGACTTGGGTTGGTTTTTTAAGCTGTAGCACTTTTTTTGCTCAAACAGAAACTGGCCTTAAAGGCATGCTGATGGCTATGAGTACGAATCTGTCAGGTGTTTTTTGGGGTTGGCTTATTATCTCGGGGAGTGGGTTCTTTATTTCACCGATTGTAGGTTACGCATTTACCGGTGTTGCCACTGCAGCGATGTGTTTACAGGCGAGTTATCAAAAACTGGCGTTTATCCCAGGTGCGTTTATTGGCTGCTGTATTACATTTGCATTAGGCGCTGATTTAGCAGCTATTTTACCGCCATTATTATTGGGCGCCATGCTGGGTTACAGCATGAGTTTATTGACCAATCAACTTATTAGCATCACACCGAAAATTCAGGGATTATTTACTGCAGCCCCCGCTAACGATGCTTAATTAACAACTCTTTTTATGTAAGTCTAAAGTGATACGTTTTTGAGCGGTGAAAACCCGCTCTTCGGGCGGTGTTTTACTTTATATACGTTAAATGTACTTCGAGAACCATTTCTATTTATTTTTTATGTGCGGTTTTTATCCTTTAATCTCAGTTGTTTGTATAACTTTAGACTGACTTGTTTCTTTATGCTCTTTTATATTCACCGCTAATGAACTGATAACTTTCAGGTTTATATTTTTCCTGCTTTTATAACCCTTTCGACTATACTCTTAAAGCTTAATTTGGTTAAAAAACGACCAGTAAATTAAGTTAACAATTAGGAGTGAACGACATGAACAAGACCTTAATAATTGCATTATGTGTTTTATTTAGTAGTTCTGTATTTTCAAAGGATAGATTAGAAGTATATGAAGATTACGATCTCGGCAGCGAAATCATGATGATGACCACGGTAAAAGTGGATCCCAATATGGGAGATATTTACTTAGCGGGTTTACGCAGTAGCTGGGTTAAAGCAGTTAATATTCAAAAGGAGCTTGGCTTTATTAAAGATTGGAAAATATACGGCAGCGATCTGGCAACCAGTGGTGACTTTAATATGTTGCTGGTGGTGACCTTTGACAATGCAGCTGATATTGAACCCAATAAGGAGAAGTACAAACAATTTATGCAGAAATGGAGTGATTCGGATGAAAAAATGTCTAACGAAATCTCTGCCAAATACCCCGAAGTGAGAACCTTAACAGGGGAGTATAGAATGCGAGAAATTATCTTGAAGTAAGATAATCGGGACTTGTTCATGATTTACTGACGAGTTTGAATAGGTTCCGACCCGGATGCTACTTTGGCATCTATGCTTCATATACGCCTTAATTTTATTGTGTGTTAGTTTTGCCCAGCATTGAAACACTTGATGCAAAATTGCTATAAAATCGTTATGTATACTGGCGCTTTACTCGCGTTATTTGTTTAAAAATGTCCCAATGTTACTCGTCAAATTTACTCTTAAAAGCAAACTCGCTAGGATGTCGCCTTTTATTTTCTAACAAGGTCCATCATGAAGTTTGTCACCGTCTTTGTTTCAATCATACTTTCTCTGCTTATCATTTTTACACCTAAGGCCAATGCCGCGCCTGAAGTCGGTTTAATGGTAGGTAGCGACTCAGGCATTAATGTAAAAATGAATGAGTATAAGTTTGGGGTGGGTTTTGATGACTTTTCATTTACCTTAGATAAAACATTTAATTTTAAGGACCACCCACATTTTTATTGGGGCGTGGGCGGCAAGATTGCTGATAAAAAAAATGATGATATTAAATTGGGCGCAAGAGCGGTATTTGGTGCGCACACTAAAGTAGAGCGGTTTACTTTTTTCATAGAAGCGCAGCCTACATTGTACCTAATTGATGATGTCAAAGTAGAATTAGAGGCTATTGGTGGCGTTAGGTATCATTTTTAGCAGTTTGTTAGATAAGGAGGGAAGCAACATCTATGCTTCCCTATAAGTTAATTTTATTGGTACGTGTCTTCTTTTAATACGTTTATTGGGACTTTAACGGGTGACAAATTAAATTCTTTCATTATTGAATAAAAATGGTCAAAAATATCCGCTTGTACTTGTTCAAACTCTCTAAGCACAGTCGTATTTACAAAGCAGTAAACTTCAAGTGGTATACCAAAATTGTTAGTTTCTAACTGTTTAATTATTAATGTTAAATCAGCTCTTATGTTGCCATGGCTTTCTATGTAGCGAGCCATATACTCCCTAAAGCAGCCTAAATTGGTAAGCTTACGGTGATTAACACATGATATATCCGATGAAAGCGCATCATTATACTCATTGAGTTGTGCCATTTTTTTTTCAAGATAAGGGCGGATAAGCTCTATTTGAATTAAGGATGAAAATTGCTGCTCTTCTATAAAGTTGATGGTCTCAATATCAATATATAAACAACGCTTAATTCTTCTCGCGCCTATTTGCTCAACGCCATACCAATTAACAAAAGGTTCATTCATCAATGTCTGTGACGGCACCATGGATATCGTATTATCCCAGTTTTGTACTTTTACTGTTGTTAAAGTGACCTCTTGTACAATGCCGTTAATTTTATATTTATCTAACTGGATCCATTGTCCGATTGTGACCATATCATTTGCTGCCAACTGAATACCGGCCACAAAACCCAGTAAAGTTTCTTTAAAAATGAAAATCAGCATGCCAGCAAGGACACCAATACCCGAAAGTAAATAAATAGGCGTTCTATTCATGAATACAGACGTAACCATTAATATTGCAAGAGCAATAGAGAACAATTTTACAAATTGAGCGATACCATGGAGCGGAAATTTTTGCCCAATTGGGTGGGTTAATGACACAAGTAATAAGGTATCTACAACAGCAAATATGGCAATGAGGATGAATAAACCGCCAAGGGCTCCCAAAATATTATTAATGAGTTCTGCCGTAAAACCGACTTTACCAATTAGGAGTTCGATGGAGGTAATAATGATATAAAAAGGAATGATAAGGGCGATTTTAGTCGGTACTTTTTTACGGGAAACAGTCAGTCTTATTTTAGTATTCTGGTTTTTATACAACTTGGTTATTAAGAGCTTTACAAAATGTTTAACAAAAAAGAAGAAGAACAAGGACAGTAAAATTGTGGCAATGAGTAAACTGAAATCGGAAGCAAGATCGTGACTATTGAACGTAATATCAAAGTAACTCAATATCTCTATCAGAAAATGACCAATGTGTTCGCGAATAGGCTCGGGTAGCTCAGGCTCAACATTATTTATAGCCATAATTTTCCTTATCGATTGTCCTTGCTTCCTAACAGTATATAAACAAACAATAATTAGGCAAAAAAATCAAATCTATTAGTCTCTTCTTGAGTAATAAGTTATTACATGCGTGTTTGTTACGGCTATATTTTTTGCTAACTCACTTGAGGGGAGTGTTGATGTGTCGTTATTGATTAAGTCGTAATGATAAAGCCTTAATTACGGTGGGATAATAAAACTCAGCAGATTCAAGCATGGCGTGTATTGCGCATTCTTAAAGGTGTAGATTGAACCTACTGAGTTAGCTTGTGTACATTGTTTATTGACGCAGGAATAACATCTGAGTATCAACGTCGCCATCACCATCCTCGTCGATATATAAAAGCAACGTATTGCCTTGTGCCGACATTGATAGGGAAGGCCCATCTTCACCGACAAAATCAGTTAACCCAGTGTCTCCATTACTATCAAACGTTTGGGTTACTGTGACCATATTGCTTTCACTATCGATACTGTAGGTTCCCCATTCCATGCCAGACTCTTCGGCCTCACCATCTAGGTCTATTTCTGCATGAATGTATGTTCCATCATCGTTAAATAACAACATCAACAAGTCATTTTCATCACCGGGTTGATCATCGGTTGCTTTTACTAACCAGGTGCCGACAACACCCTCGCTGCCTTGCTTATCAAAATTAAGTGTTTCATCAATTGAGTCATTGGCATCTTCGTCGATTGAAAGGACTAATTGTTCTTCCATAACTTCGGCAAATAATAAAGGTGCACCATCTACGTCAGTAAAATCAGTTAAGCCTGTATCGCCATTTTCATCAAATGTTTGACTGGCAATAACACGGTTGGTTTCGCTGTCACGGCTGTACATTCCCCATTCCATTCCTGACTCTTCCTCTTCATCCTCTGAGTCAACTTCAAAATGCGCATAGGTGCCATCGTTAAAGAATACTAACGTGAGTAAATCATTATCGTCATCTGGATAATGCCAAGTGCCTGTGATACCAACCTGAACGCCATTCGCCGCAACTTGTTCGGTTAAGTGGTCGACAGCATCGTCTGCATCAACTAAGTCTGTTACAGCGGTATCTTGACCGCCATTTTCAATAGTGGTTTTAACCGCAGGATCATCGGCAAATTCATCTGTGCTTAAATTAAAATCAACCGGTTCAGCTGTTGCGATAGCGGTATCGGTAATGGTAATCCCATTGGAAGTATCGCCATCTTGGTCAAGCGTTTGTAGCAACCTTGCGATGTTTACTACTTGATTGTCATCAACACTTTCAGATGCCGCAATATTAAAAGGGGTGACAACTCCTGATGCTGGTGTTGCAGGGAAGGTTAGGTCGCCGATAAAGAAAGTGACAGTTTCACCTTCAAGGTAATTATAATTACCTTCTTCATCAGTGACTCCAGATTGAGTTTCTGTTCGATATCCAATACCAATAACGGCACTATCGATAAAGATACCTTGGGTTGGTGTGGGAGCGGGATCTTCAACCTCTGGTTGCGGTATTTCAGCTTCTGGTGCTGGCTCTTCTGAATCATCACTACTACCACAACCCAGCAATAGACCTGAGATAAGTAGCGCTATTAATTTCTTAGACATTTTTCTCTCCTTAGAAGTTTGTCAAATCACTGCTTTATGTCAATAGATGACAATCTTTAAGCCTAATATAAAATGCAAAACTTGCACGATTAAACCCACTGAATTAATAGGTGATATTTAATGTTGAATATAATAACGAATTTGATCTAATTTACTGATTTTGCTATATGTTGTGAGTTTTGCAGGTTGATTAATCTTGATTAAAAACAACCACTATCAACCAATAGACTGATTTGCACTGAAAGCAGTTAAAGCATGACAATCGCCGGCTGTTTCTAGTAAAGCACGCTGTACTAGCGTTTGAAGAAGTGTCGAATTCGAGTTACAGCATTGAGTTTTTGGCTTTGCTTATTCGTAAGTAGGTCAGGCTGGAATTGAGCAATTAATCGATATAAATGGTAGTGAGTGACTTTTTTGGCCACATACCAATCAAGGCGGATGATTGAGCCGCGTAAAGTAGAGCGTTCGAAGTCTACTAAGCCTAATTTATTCTGATTATCAACAATGATATCTCTTATGGGTAATGCGTGACGGGCAACACCTGCATCGAGCATTTTATTGACTAATTTAATCAAATCTTTCAAGTTATCACGGGTTAGATAGGCTGGCGTTTTACCCGAAATTTTTGACATCACCAGTGTTTTGTTTCTGTCATCACAGTCGATTAAATTGGGGACTCCATTAATATTTTGAAGTCTAACTAATGATTCTTTTTCGATGTTATAACGACTAATGTATTTACGGTAAGGTTTAAAGTGCTTCTCTACTGAGTCTTTACCAATCGTGAGGTACATTTTTTCAGTATCGTAAATTCCATTTACTATATATGTCTGGGTTTTCATTGGGTTTATTGCTTGTTACAGAATTATTTCGTTTTATTTTAGTTTAAGCCTCTTCGGTATGGGACTTTTGGCTGAAGCTTAGTAGTGAGTTTTACTTTGCTTAAACCCTGAATTGTTACTTCGGTAACAAAGCGGTGACCTGCCAGAAACGATAACCTTATATCTGTAATTAACACCGCTTTGTTGTTAAGAATGAAACTGGAATAGGAGTCACTCACTACATGTATCTCATCTTTTGAGAGGATGACAATAAGTGGAGTAAGAGAAATACACCGTAATGATGCAGCTTATTACAATAACAAGCTGCACCTAGTTTTTTGGGGAAGGTATAAATATGTGGTGTAAAACAAATACACCGAACTGTTAAAGCTCATTACAAAAACAAGCTGCATCTAGTTTTTACAGAGGGTTAGAATATGTGGAGTAAAAGAAATAAACCGTAATGGCGCAACTCATCACAATCACAAACTGCCTCATGCGTACTTGGGATACCTTGTTAGCAATATGGGCTGACATATAACCGCCAATCAAAGTACCAACCAGTACCGTAACCCCCTCGAACCAAGCAATTGCATCATTGTAGATAAATAAAATAATAGCGATTAAGGAAACCGATGAAGAAATGACTAGCTTAATGCCATTCATCGCATTGATATTAGTGTGCCCAGCTAATGCCAAATAGCTTAAACCGATAATGCCTAACCCCGCATTGAAAAAACCGCCGTATATACAGACAGCTAGTAGCACTAAAAATAACATTACCGCGCCCAATTGAGAGGCATACTTATGTTGATTCGATAAACGACTGAAAAAGGCATTGATTTTAGAGCCAAAAATAAACAGTAAGGTTGCAAATAATAGTAACCAAGGAATCGCTTGTTGGAACACGGTCTCTGGAGAAATGAGTAATAGCCATGCGCCGAAAGCACCACCAAATAAACTGGTGATGATAATGGTTTTAATCTCTTTTTTATGAGCAAGCAGCTCTCGTCTAAATGCAAATGCACCACTGAGATATCCAGCAAAGGACGAAAAAGTATTGGTTGCATTAGCCATAATCGGTGGCACGCCAACAAATATTAATGCAGGGAAAGTGATAAAACTACCGCCGCCAGCTAGCGAGTTTAAAACGCCGCCAAAAAAACCAGCAAGTAACAGTAATAAAATATCAAACGTCATGAAATTAGCCTAACAATGGCAATAGGGCAGAGCCTATTTGGGAAGATTAACCCCCTATCTTACATGCAAAGCGGTAATTAAAGATTAAATTACAGCGCTCTTTTGCCACATAATCGATATTTTTTATATACGCAGACATATGAAGTAAGCATCCTAGAAGAGTAGAATACGCAAACTCTTTTGATTTCTCCTAAAGGGTTATTCGCTAAGTGCTAATCAATATTTAACTTATTTACAATTGATAATCATTCTCATTTGCTGTGAATTGTTTTAGTATGCTTTCGTTTTTAATAACAATGCATTCTATAACGTCACAAGGAAATGATATGACCAACATGATTAAAGCTACTGCTGCACTAGGCGTAATGTTAATGAGCCTAAACGTTAACGCAAGTGAGTGCGAACTAACAATTACGGCCAATGATGCGATGCAATTTGATAAGAAAAGTTTATCAGTGCCAGCGACCTGTAAAGAAGTGACCTTAAACTTACATCATTCAGGCAGTTTACCTAAATCAGCAATGGGCCATAACTGGGTACTAAGCACTGCTGACAATGTTCAAGCTATTGCGAATGACGGCATGACCGCAGGTGTTGATAACAGCTATATAAAAGCGGGTGATGAAAGAGTGTTAGCCCATACTGACGTTATTGGCGGCGGTGGCTCAACATCAATAACGTTTAATATTGAGGGGTTAGATAGCAAAGCCGCTTACCGATTCTTTTGTTCATTTCCTGGTCACTGGGCGATTATGCAAGGCAGCTTTGTGATAGAAGCCTAATATTTTTTAATTTGACTCTAGCTGGGATGCTAAGAGTGACCATGGCTTAACTGAGGCTATGTCGGCGTCGATAGGCAGGATGCCTTAATGTCATGTGGTGCATGGATGCACGAGAATGACCAGCCTCCATCACGCAAATGAACTTAACGAATTCAGACACTTCTAACGGAGATCATTTAACCGGTAGGTTCATTTGGTGTTGGAAAGAGACTTAATCATCACTTAATCAGGCCTTACTTAATCATCCACTTATTCCTTTTATAATCCAAAAGGATGAAATTAGCTTTGTGGAGAAAGATATTTATTATGAAGATTGAGATTTAACTATACTTTTTCGTTCAAACTATTTGGAGGGTAACTTAATGGCTATCGTGATGGGGTTAATTATCTTTTTTATATTTACCTACGGTTATGGAGCTTTAATACGTTTTGTATTTAGTGGAAAAACTATGGAAATATTCAAAGTAGATAATTTTGGTAGTTCAAGTTATGACTTCAAGAAGCATGGTAAAGCGCCTTTTAGCTTCAGTGCAGCTTTTTGCTTATTAATCGCTTTTATTGTCTTCTGTTTACACGTGTATCTATTTTGGGTTAAGGGGATTTGGTTTGGAATGATAGCTCAGGAAACTAAGGGTATTTTACCAAATCAAGATGGATATTTATTCATGTTTTTAGGTGCTGCAGTAATGTATATTCAAAAATTTTTTTTCGACTGGTCTGTTTATTATGATGACAAAGCATCCTTAAAATATTTAAATGAACTTGAGGCTAAAGGGGAGATAATTAAGTTTTAGTGAGATTGTAAGAGCCTTGGGCGCTACGAAATACCTTTTTAAACGAGCAATTTCATGCTAAATAAGCGAATTTGCTACCGCCTGAGATTCACCATCCATAGCTCAATCTGAGGCCATGTCGGCGTCGATAGTCAGGATGCCTGAATGTCATGTGGTGCATGGATGCACGAGAATGACCAGCCTCCATCATGCAAATGAGCTTAACGCATTCAGACACTTCCAACGGAAGATGTTTAATTGGCAGCGGGTAACTGGAATCTTCTGAGTTAGATAACTTTGACTCCACTTATTATTTCAAGAAGAAAAATGACTTAGTAAAGCTTTATTGGGGATCATTATATTGAAATTCTCGAACTCTAAAGGATTTGCCATATATGTATTCTAAAAACTCTTCAATAGTGCTTTCAAATTCTTCTCTATCATAGGTTTTCTCGCAAAAGGAGGCTTTTATTAGTAATAAATACTCATGCTCATAACCTTTAAACTCATAAATGTAGCTTTGATAGTTACCTTCTTTAAATTCATTATACTGTAGTTTGAATAGGGTTCTCTTTTCAGCAAACTCCCAACTGAAAATAACTCCCATAGGGATTGGTGCTAATCTGAATGGATCTTCTTCATTAGATTTATTTCCAAGGTTTTCGATTTTGACATCTCTAATCTCTATATTGTGAGCTTGTCTTTCTCTAGTATCATTACTTAACATTAAAAGTTCAGCAACTTCAATTGCTTGTTTAACATCTCTTAGTGGAGGAATTAAGTATTCATGTTCAGCATCATTTCTGTGTGCCCAGATATCGGAAATTAATATTGAAGGTGCGATACCAAGAGATGCAATTAGTTGTGTTTTAGAGTTTCCACCTTCTTCTAAAACAGGGCTTTTTTTTATGAATTCAGTTACATTTTTATTTTTTACAGAAATATTTAAAGATTTTAGATTTTGTTCAATGAGGAGGTCTATTGATTTTTTTGCATTAGTAATTCCATTTGAACGAGCATGAGCATCTTTACCTTTTAGATCTTTTTTACCCCAACGTAATAACTCCTTCGGTGTTACTTCATCAAGCGGATATGAGAATATGCTTTCACCAGATATATTGGTTCTAATTATTAGTTCATTGTTTATTAGAGCTGCAGTTTGAAAAATATCTCGTATATTTTCCACAAAGATGGGGAGTGCCAATTTTAGTGCTCCATAATTTAAAAATTTATTAAGTTATAGTAACTTGGTAAATGTGAACTAGGAACTAATCTATATCAAAAACTTGATATGGAGTAATCTAGATAATAATTACTATTGAAGTTCAGAGACACAACAATCTCCATTGAATTGGCTTAATAGTCATAGGAAAATACTTCTTTGGAGCGGCAAGGGATGTCGAGAAGGGAAATGCTGTTGTTTCCCTTTCGTCTGGTGTGGGCGAAGCGCCACGACTTTGATCTTGCTGTTATCTTTGTGGCTTTAAGCAATCTCATAAAACTTCAGAATCACCAACAAAAAAGCGAACCTCAAATGAAGCTCGCTTTTGATTTTTTATCCAAAGTTAAATTGAATCAAACATTCAATTTAAAACACCATTTCTGGTACATGCTCTGGCACGACCAACTTACCTGCAGTTTTAGAAGCAATCTCTTCAACGCTCACCCCTGGTGCTCGCTCTAACAAGTGAAATGCGCCGTCTTTGATTTCCATAAAGGCCAAGTCTGTCATGACACGTTTGATGCAGCCGTAGCCTGTTAATGGCAGCTCACATAGAGGCAGTAGCTTTGAGTTACCTTTTTTATCAGCGTGCATCATGGTGACGATAATATTGTCAGCGCCAGCCACTAAATCCATTGCGCCGCCCATGCCTTTAATTAATTTTCCTGGGATCATCCATGATGCAATTGAACCATTAACATCCACTTCAAATGCACCTAGTACGGTTAAATCCACATGACCGCCGCGGATCATGGCAAAGCTTTCTGCTGATGAGAAAAAAGATGCGCCATCAACAGCGGTGACCGTTTGTTTACCTGCATTAATTAAATCAGCATCAATGGTGTCTTCGGTTGGGAACTCGCCCATACCCAGCAAGCCATTTTCAGATTGAAGCATGACGCTCATGCCGTCTGGAATGTAATTAGCGACTAATGTTGGAATACCGATACCTAAGTTAACGTAAAAGCCGTCTTGCATTTCTTGTGCTACACGTTGAGCAAGTTGTTCTCTTGATAAAGCCATGTTCTTGCTCCTTATTTTGCAGCCGTGTCAGTTGGTTTGACAGTACGTTGTTCGATGCGTTTTTCAAAGCTTGCTTGTATGACGCGGTCAACATAAATACCTGGGGTATGAATGTGGTTTGGATCTAATTCACCCGGTTGGACAATCTCTTCTGCTTCAACGACCGTAATCTTGCCCGCAGTTGCCATCATAGGGTTAAAGTTCGCTGCCGTTTTACGAAAGATCAGATTGCCCATCGTGTCAGCTTTCCATGCACGAACAAGGGCAAAGTCAGAGGTCAGTGAATCTTCAAGCACATAATGTCGGCCTTTTATTTCACGGGTTTCTTTGCCTTCAGCAATAGGAGTTCCGTATCCAGTTGCGGTAAAGAACGCAGGAATTCCAGCGCCGCCAGCACGGATTTTTTCAGCCAATGTGCCTTGTGGAGTCAAGATAACGTTTAACTCACCCGATAACATTTGCTGCTCAAACGTGGCGTTTTCGCCCACATACGAGGCAATCATGGTGGCGATTTGACGTTCTTTAAGCAGAAGGCCTAAGCCGAAATCATCAACACCAGCGTTGTTTGAGATGGCGGTTAATCCTGTTACACCCATTTTTACCATGTGGTTAATTAACCCTTCTGGAATACCACAAAGGCCAAAGCCACCGACCATGATGGTCATGTCATTGGTGAGTCCGTTTAAGGCTTCTTCGTAGCTATGAACGACTTTATTGAGTCCTGCCATCATCTTGTCCTTTTCTATCTTGCGTTAAGTGCAAATTATTGGGGCCAGAATAACCTTGGTTATTCACTGCAAATTGCTTGAGCAACTTTTGAGCCCGTTAGTCGGCCTAAAGCGGCGCTAATTTGTTGGCCAGCTTTAGCTAATTTGTGTAAGTCGATACCGGTTTCAATCCCCATACCATGAAGCATGTATACAACATCTTCTGTCGCTAAATTGCCTGATGCACCTTTAGCGTATGGGCAACCACCTAGGCCGGCCACAGATGAGTCAATCACACTGATGCCCGTGTCTAAACAAGCTTGTATATTGGCAAGCGCTTGGCCATAGGTGTCATGGAAGTGTAGCGCCAGTTTTTCAACAGGCACTAACTTAGCCACGGCTTCAACCATCTTACGGGCTTTAATGGGGGTGCCAACACCAATGGTGTCGCCAAGTGAAATCTCGTAACAACCCATTTTGTAAAGTATTTCAGACACGCGAGCGACTTCATCAATCTCAATGTCACCTTCGTAAGGACAGCCAAGGACACATGAGACATAACCTCGTACTGGAATGTTACGGGCTTTAGCCATTGCCATGACTGGCTCAAAGCGTGCAATAGACTCTTCAATAGAGCAGTTTATATTGCGCTGACTGAAAGTTTCTGATGCTGCGCCAAAAATAGCGACTTCATCTGCTCCAGCGTCAAGCGCAAGTTCCAGCCCCTTTAAGTTAGGGGTTAAAGCGGAGTAAACAACATCTGGCTTGCGGGTTAATTGCTTAAAAATATCACCCGAGTCGGCCATTTGTGGCACCCATTTAGGGGAAACAAAGCTACCCGCTTCAATTCGCGTTACACCTACATCAGCTAACTGGTCGATGAGCGTTAACTTGTCTTGCGTGCTGACGGGAAGCTCATTTTGTAATCCGTCACGGGCTCCAACTTCAAAAATACTGACTTTATGCGGCAACATTATTTACGCCTTATGCTTGTTCGGCGTCAGCCGTTGGTTCGACATTTAAAAGCTGAACACCGTCGGTGACGAGCTCGCCGCTTTGAAAATAAAACTCACTCACTACACCATCAAAAGGGGCTTCGATGGTGTATTCCATTTTCATGGCTTCCATGACTAGAAGCCCTTGCCCTTCAACGACGGTTTCACCGACTTCAACCAAGTGTGTTACCACAGTGCCATTCATCGGGGCTTTTAGTTTTTCTGCGCTATCAACTGTTTCTTCGGCTTCTTGGGCGAGAACCGCTTTAAAGTGATAACTACCAGAAGGTAAAAATAGCGTGAACTCATCGCCTTCATGGCTAACTGGTACTTTACTTTTATGACCGTTAATTTCAGCCAGTAAGACCTCATCTTTGATGCTGCCAGCCAGTTTAAGGGCTTGACCATTTAAACCAAGGTGCAGCGAGTCTCCTAAATCAGTTATCACTAGGTTTTGCAGTTCGTGTTCGCCATCTGCGCCTGTGACATGCAGCAATGCAACATGATGCACATTGGCACTGTTGAGCCTAAAGCCGCTGACTTGACCCCAAGGCGAGTAAGGATCATCGCTATTGGTGGCATTGATTTTTGCAGCGTGTTGACGGGCCAATACCTGGTAAAGACCGGCTAATGCCAGTGCATTTTCAGTTTCATCGGTGACATCGCCAATTAAGCTATTTGAGTAACGCTCAATAAAGTCGGTGCAAAAGTCGGCTTCTGCAAAGGCTTTATGTTCGGCAATATTGGCTAAAAATTCGATATTGTGTTTCAGACCGCTGATTTGGTACGAGCTTAATGCGTGGGTTAAACGCTGCAATGCGCGAGGGCGAGATTCGTCCCATACAATCAGTTTTGAAATCATCGGATCGTAAAAGTTACTGATGGTATCGTTTTCACGAATACCCGAATCAATGCGTACATGACGGTTTTGATCAGGCTCACGTAGGAAGTTTAATTTACCAGCAGCTGGTAAAAACTCATTACGGGGATCTTCGGCGTAAATACGCACTTCAAAAGCATGTCCGTGAACCCGCACCTCATCTTGAGACAAAGGTAATTCGCTGCCACTTGCTACCATCAATTGCCATTTGACTAAATCTTGCCCTGTGACCATTTCTGTCACTGGATGCTCAACTTGCAGGCGGGTGTTCATTTCCATGAAGTAAAAACTGTCATCGGTATCAAGTAAGAACTCAACCGTACCAGCGCCAACATAATCAATAGCTTTTGCTGCTGCGACTGCCGCTTCACCCATTTGTTTGCGTAAACTATCACTTAGGCCTGGTGCTGGTGCTTCTTCGACCACTTTTTGATGGCGACGCTGAATTGAACAGTCACGATCGGATAAGTAAATCGTGTTGCCAAAAGTGTCAGCAAAGACTTGCACTTCAACGTGACGAGGTTGGCGAAGGTAGCGCTCCATCAATAGTTTGTCATTGCCAAATGATGATGCTGCTTCACGACGTGCTGAGTTAATGGCTTCAAGCACGTCGGCCTGGCTTTCAACAATGCGCATCCCTTTACCACCACCGCCATAAGCGGCTTTAATGAGCATTGGGTAGCCAACATTTTTTGCTTCATCAAGTAATGTCGCATCGCTTTGGTCATCGCCATGATAACCAGGCACTAATGGTACATTGGCCGCCCCCATAATGATTTTAGCGGCACTTTTGCTGCCCATGGCATCAATTGCATCGCTACCTGGACCGACAAATGCAACGCCATTTTGTTCACAGTTGCGAGCAAATTCTGCATTTTCTGATAAAAAGCCATAACCAGGATGAATGGCTTCAGCGCCTGATTTTTTAGCAATATCAATAATTAAATCAGCTTTTAGATATGAGTCAGCAGGGGCACTGCCACCGATGTGAAATGACTCATCAGTCATGGCAACGTGACGGGCATTGGCATCAGCGTCAGAGTATAAAGCGACTGTGCGTATGCCCATATCTCTGGCGGTGTTAATAATGCGACACGCAATTTCACCGCGATTAGCAATTAATAATTTGGTAAACATTACTGAACTCCTTGTGCAGCAGTCTTGGTGCTTGCTTGGGGGCTTTTATCGTTATTATTTTTGCTGGCAGTTGTCCAAGCAGCAGGGCGTTTTTCAAAGAAGGCGTTAAGACCTTCTTGACCTTCATCAGAGACCCGAATACGGGCGATTTGCTCACTGGTGTAGGTAAGAGTGTCGTCGTTAATTACACCATCTTCGAGGTGAGATACTAAGGTTTTAACCCATGCCATGCCTTGGGGGCTATTCGCGTTAAAAGCATCGATAAAGGGTTTTGCAGCGGCATCTAAATCATCATTAATTTCGTGAATAACTTGATGAGCTAGCGCAACGTTAGCACTAAAACGTTCAGCTGTGAGCATGTAACGTCTTGCTTGGCGGTTCCCCATTGCTCTGACGACATAAGGGCTAATTACCGCAGGGATAAGGCCGAGTTTGACTTCGCTTAAACAAAAGCTTGCACGCTCATTGGCGATGGCGATATCACAGCAGCATATAAGACCAAGTGCACCGCCAAAGGCTGCGCCATTGACTAAGGCAATGGTCGGTTTGGGAAATTTGTCTAAAACATGCATTAATTTAGCTAGCTCATGGGCGTCATCGAGATTTTGCTCGAAGTCCATTTGAGCTTGTTTGCGCATCCAATTAAGGTCTGCGCCTGCACTGAAGTTTTTCCCGTTGGCTCGTAGAATTAATTGATGGCAAGTTTCGTTATTGGCAAAAAACTCAATGGCGGTGATCATTTCATTAATCATCACTTCATCAAAGGCGTTATGCTTTTCAACACGATTAAGTATTAACTCACCAATACCTTGGTTAAGCTGACATTCGATGTGTTGAAAAGAAAGCGGTAGTGTCACTGTATCAGTCATCATGTACTCCTATTGTTAAACCGCAATTACATGCGGAATACACCAAATTTGGTATCTTCAATAGGCGCATTTAGTGCCGCCGATAAAGCTAGACCTACCACATCGCGGGTTTGCGCTGGGTCGATAATGCCGTCATCCCATAATCGTGCACTCGCATGATATGGATGTCCTTCTTTGTCGTATTGCTCAACAATGGGTTTTCTAAAGGCTTGTTCGTCTTCATCTGACCAATCTTGTCCCTTACGAGCTAAACCGTCACGACGAACGGTAGCTAAAACGCCTGCAGCTTGCTCGCCGCCCATGACGGAAATTCGGGCATTTGGCCACATCCACATCATCGTTGGCTCGAATGCACGGCCACACATGCCGTAGTTACCTGCACCATAACTGCCGCCAATAATCACGGTAAATTTTGGCACATTGGCACAAGAAACAGCTGTCACCATTTTAGCGCCGTGCTTAGCGATGCCTTCATGTTCATACTTTTTACCGACCATGAAGCCAGTGATGTTTTGCAGGAACAATAATGGGATTTTGCGCTGACAACATAGCTCAATAAAGTGAGCGCCTTTTTGTGCTGACTCTGAAAATAAAATGCCATTATTGGCGACAATACCGACAGGGTAGCCGTGAATACGGGCAAAACCACACACTAAGGTGTTACCGTAATTTGCTTTGAACTCATCAAAGTCAGAGTCATCAACGACACGAGCAATCACTTCTTTTACATCAAATGGCTTTTTAAGGTCGGTGCCAACAATGCCGTAAAGCTCGTTGATATCAAATTTAGGTGGTTTCACAGGACTTAGCTGCGCAGCAATGTCTTTTTGATGATTAAGGCGCGCAATGGATTTACGAGCAAGCTCTAATGCGTGATCGTCATTTTGCGCTAAATGATCTGCCACACCAGAAATTTTGGTGTGCACTTCAGCACCGCCAAGTTCTTCTGCTGTGACTTCTTCACCTGTAGCTGCTTTAACTAATGGTGGCCCAGCTAAGAAGATGGTGCCTTGCTCTTTGACGATAATTGATTCATCAGCCATTGCTGGAACGTATGCGCCGCCTGCGGTACATAGCCCCATAACCACTGCCACTTGCGGGATCCCTTTCGCTGACATTTGCGCTTGGTTGTAGAAAATACGGCCAAAGTGATCTCGGTCAGGGAAGACTTCATCTTGGCGCGGTAAGTTTGCCCCGCCAGAATCAACCAGATAGATACAAGGAAGATGACAGCGACTTGCAATATCTTGAGCGCGTAAATGCTTCTTCACTGTGATGGGGTAGTAGGTTCCACCTTTGACTGTTGCATCATTAGCAATAATCATACATTCAACGCCGCTAACACGACCAATACCGGCAATGACCCCAGCCGCTGGTACGGCTTCATCATACACCTCGTATGCTGCAAATTGAGAAATTTCCAGAAAAGGTGAACCTGGATCGAGTAGCTTTTCGACACGTTGGCGAGGGAGCAATTTACCTCTCGAAAGATGACGTTCAAGTGCAGCGGGCCCGCCACCTTGTTCAATCTTAGCGAGTTTGAGTTTTAGGTCGTCTACGATGGCAGCCATGTCATTATGTTTGGCTTTAAATTCATCGCTACGGGAGTTAATACGGCTGCTCAGTTGCGTCACAATGCATATCCTTATTGAATCAAGTGAGGCGTTAGCATGGCTGAGACAATGGGGGAAACTCTCAACCACGCTACGCAAAACACTTTCGATTTACCGATTAGTTACGGATGCCCGCCGTTTGAACGGCTTAGGTTATGTGCTTACGATAGCGTGTTGCTATCTTGACTATTTTGTTTCGTTAAACAGTTCACGGCCAATTAGCATGCGGCGAATTTCTGATGTGCCAGCACCGATTTCGTATAGCTTGGCATCTCGTAATAATCGTCCTGTGGCATATTCATTGATATAGCCATTGCCGCCGAGTAATTGAATCGCATCTAACGCCATTTTCGTGGCCAACTCTGCACTGTATAAGATAGCGCCAGCGGCATCTTTACGAGTGGTTTCACCGCGATCGCATGATTTCGCCACGTTATAAACGTATGATTTTGCTGCATTCATACCGGTGTACATATCAGCAATTTTGCCCTGGATAAGCTGAAATTCACCGATTGATTTACCAAACTGTTCACGCTCGTGAATGTAGGGCACAACAATGTCCATGCACGCATTCATGATGCCTAATGGGCCACCAGATAATACGACACGTTCATAATCTAAGCCGCTCATTAATACTTTTACGCCATTGTTTAGGCCGCCTAGAATGTTTTCTTCTGGGACTTCACAATCTTCAAAAACAAGCTCACAGGTGTTTGAGCCACGCATTCCGAGTTTGTCTAGCTTTTGAGCGGTGCTGAAACCTTTAAAGGTTTTTTCAACGATAAAAGCGGTAATGCCGTGAGGGCCTTTATCGATATCGGTTTTAGCGTAAATCACTAAAGTGTCGGCATCAGGACCGTTAGTGATCCACATTTTGTTGCCATTTAGAATGTAGCGGTCGCCTTCTTTACGAGCATGAAGCTTCATCGATACCACATCGGAACCCGCATTAGGTTCGCTCATGGCTAAGGCACCAATGTGCTCACCACTAACCAGCTTAGGCAGGTACTTGGCTTTTTGAGCAGCATTACCGTTACGGTTAATTTGGTTAACGCAAAGGTTTGAGTGTGCGCCATAACTAAGGCCAATTGAAGCTGATGCGCGGGAGATTTCTTCCATGGCTACAACATGAGCAAGGTAGCCCATATTAGCGCCGCCGAACTCTTCTGGTACGGTCACGCCTAGTAGTCCCATTTCGCCTAATACTGGCCACATATGGTTAGGGAATGTATTGTCTTGATCGACCTGCGCAGCAATCGGTGCGATTTCATTTGTTGCGAAATCATTGATGGCGTCGCGAAGCATATCCACGTCTTCGCCCAGGCCGAAATTAAGGCTTGTGTAGAGTGATGTCATTGTCTTGTGTCCTGTTGAATATTAGGTACTTTTACCGTGAAACTATGTTGTTTCTTAGGCTTATAATTTTTATGTTGAGCTTTGTATTGGTTAAGCATCAGTTCTTAGTGACTAATTGCTTGGTTTAACGTTATATCGAGTCGATGAGTGCGACGTTTTGAGCTTAGTTGTTAATTGTGATGCTTTGAGGGGGGGCTCCCCCCAATTATTTAATCTTGTTCTAGCGCTGCTCGGCATTGCTGCTCTGCAGAATTAAGCTCCATGAGTACGACTTTGATGTCATCCATTTGCTGCTGCAGCGAAGCTTTCTTTTCTTCTACTAAGTCGAGCATGGTATGTAATTGTGACGTACTGCTTTTATCCGCATCATACAGTTCGAATAACCGACGGGTTTCAGCTAACGAAAAGCCTAATCGCTTACCACGCAAAATCAGTTTTAGACGAACTCTGTCTTTTAAGCTGTAAATACGGGTTTGCCCACGGCGTTTAGGTTTAATAAGCCCTTGGTCTTCGTAAAAACGAATACTCCGAGTCGTGATATCAAATTCTTTTGATAAATCACTAATTGAATAGGTTGATTGTGGGTTTATGTTCGCGCTCATCATCTCACCAAAAATACGTCTTTTGATGCAAGATATATGAAGTTTACGTAAAGGTAAAGTTTGTCGCCAGTTTGTGACGTGCTTTCGCTTGATGAAGTTGTAAATTGAGCTTGCCAATACTGAGAAAATCTCAGTTTCGGTGAGGTGAAAAGGCTTGTGTCTAATTGAGCTAAGTGTAGCAAATTTTTGCTGCTGTTTATCATGAAAATTTATACTACTGTTTTAATTTCAGCTAGTTAGTTAATTATTTCTATGAAAATTGCAGCGGGATTTATCGCTATTTCTATATCCCTTGGTCTAATAGGGTTTATTTTTTAACCACGCCATAATGAAAAAATTATGATCAGAAATAAAAATATCAATTGCGAATAAAAAACTGATAGAGGAATAGCATATGGCTGGATTAGGGATGAAGATGCATCAGCAATCTATACAAGATAAGCAGACGTTTTGGCAACAAGCATCACAAGCAGTGACTTGGTTTACCCGCTTTAACACTGTGTTGGACGAGTCGAATGCCCCTTTTTATCAGTGGTTTGCTGGTGGCAAAATGAACTCTTGTTTTAATGCTGTCGACAGGCATGTTGAAGCGGGTCATGGCGATCGTATTGCCATCGAGTATGTGAGCCCTGTGACTCAAAATCACTACAGCATTACGTATCAAGAATTGTTATCTCAAGTCAGTCGTTTAGCTGGTTACATGGAATCCATTGGTATTAAAAAAGGCGATAGAGTCGTCATTTACATGCCCATGGTGCCAGAAACCGCCTATGCAATGTTGGCTTGTGCTCGTATCGGTGCAATCCATTCTGTCGTTTTTGGTGGCTTTGCTGCTAATGAACTTGCGACCAGAATTAACGATGCTAAGCCTAAGCTAGTGTTATCAGCATCATGCGGTATCGAGCCATCTGGTGTTGTTAAATACAAACCGCTACTGGATGAAGCGTTAGAGCAAGCGACTCACCAAGTTAATCATTGTGTCATTTTAAATAGACCACAATATCAAGCTGAATTACTGAGTGAGCGCGATGTTGATTGGCAGCAAGCAGTAGCAGATGCACCATTAATTGATTGTGTTCCCCTTGAGTCAACTCACCCTTTATATGTGTTATATACCTCAGGTACCACAGGGCAACCAAAAGGAGTTGTAAGAGATAACGGTGGCCACGCAGTCGCCATGATGTGGTCAATGAAGCATATTTATAATATTGATGCGGGCGATGTATTTTGGGCTGCATCGGATGTGGGGTGGGTTGTAGGCCACTCATACATTGTCTATGGACCGTTAATGGCGGGAGCGACAACCTTAATGTATGAGGGCAAACCCGTTGGCACGCCTGATGCTGGGGCTTTTTGGCGAATTATCGCACAATATAACGTTAAAAGTTTTTTTACCGCTCCTACGGCCATTCGTGCAATTAAACGAGAAGACCCTAATGGTGATGGATTAGACGGCGTTGATTTGTCTTGTCTTGGGCAAGTCTTTTTAGCGGGTGAGCGTTGCGATCCTGATACGCTTTACTGGGCGCAAGAAAAGTTGAACAAGCCAGTGATTGATCATTGGTGGCAAACTGAAACTGGTTGGCCAGTTGCTGCCAATTTAATGGGAGCCGATCCTATTGAAGTTAAAGCAGGATCGCCAGCAAGGCCAGTACCGGGTTACCAAGTTGAAGTACTTGATGCTATTGGTGAGCAAGTGCCTGCCAATGAAAGTGGTAATGTAGTGATTAAATTGCCATTGCCGCCAGGAAATCTCACCACGCTTTGGAATAATGACAGCCGTTACGTCGACAGTTATTTATCCATGTATGACGGTTATTACTTAACGGGTGATGCTGGTTACATCGATGAAGACGGGTATCTTTATATTATGAGTCGTATTGATGACATCATAAATGTTGCTGGGCACCGTTTATCGACAGGTCGATTTGAAGAAGTATTATGTCAGCATGATGCTGTGGCTGAGGCGGCAGTGATTGGTGTGCAAGATAAACTTAAAGGCCAAGTGCCTCTAGGGTTAGTGGTATTAAAAAATGGTGTCGATATTTCTGATGAGCAATTATATAAGGAGTTATTAGCCTTAGTTCGCCATGAAATAGGTCCTGTTGCCTCCTTTAGATTGGTGAGTGCGGTGCAAAAGCTGCCTAAAACCCGTTCAGGTAAAATATTACGGGCGACGATGCGTAAAATTGCCGACAATAGTGCCTTTACTGTGCCTGCCACAATCGAAGATCCCATGACTTTAGATATTGTGCGCTCAGCGTTAACTAAGATGGGATATGCCGATGCGTTAGCAAAGGAGCTCACAGCCTCTTGAGTTACACTGTGGTATAGCTGTGACAAAAATATGCGTTTGGGAGCAAGCTGAGCTTAATCTACGCTCAGCTTTTTTTGATGAGTTTTGCGCCTTGATGAATAATTGCCTGAAATCTCGTGTAATGCTGCGGGTTTGTCGCTAAAAAGTGACTCAATATGGCATGACTGGCGAAGCGACATTATTAGTCTAAAATGAGAGCTAAACACTGATTTTATTATTTAATTTTACTTTGCATGATAATAACGACTGCAATTTAGTTTTATAATAAGCTAATACAATCCGTTTTTGTTAGCAGCTTATTCGATTAAAAAGGTTTTAGCATTCATGATTTCCAATATTAAAGAATTGCCTGAAAAAATTAACACTAAAACAAGTCGTTTGTTTTGGTTGACGGTATTCACTGGCGGTATTTATCCCATTCTTTGGTTGTTTGCGAAATACCCTAAAATGGATGATATCACCTCAATTCGCACTGCTGACGATAGCTTCGTGATAACTATTGCTGTGTGTTTTGGCCTTGGCGGTGTGCTAACTCACAGTGATATGGGATTATTCGGATTTGTCGGAAATATGATGCTGCTGATTGCATTTGGTCTTTATGTTTTTTGGTCTTTTCGTGCCAGAGCGGCGATTCAAGATTATGCTCACGTTAACTTCGATATTGATTACAAAATGAATAAGTTCTTCACGGTAATTTTTAATATTTTTTATATTAATTACTGCATAAATCAATTACCTGAAGAACAACAAAAAGGCCATCCTACCTATGGCAAAGGCTCGATTAATATTACTGAGCTAAAGTAATCCTGTTTCAGTATTTTGAACATAAAAAAAGAGAAGCTTTACGCTTCTCTTTTTTATGTTTCTGACTTAATTTTTATGAACTGGTATCAAATTATTTAATGAACAGTTTTGCGCGCTTTTAGTTTGATATATCTGCAATATGTTGTTTTATTGCTCTTTTGTGTTTGCGGTTTAGTGTAAACAACATATGACGACAAGCTGAAAAGTAAGCGATTTTCTAGCTCATTTTACGTAAAAACTTATCAGGTAATATACGGAGGATTAATTGAATCATCGCCCAAGGGTAACTTGGCACATAACAATTTGCAGGTTCCTTATTGATTGCTTTGACCATAGCTTTGCAGCCTGTTTCAGCATCGACCATAAATAATGCCCCATCGGCGTGATCGTTAATTTCTGTTTTAATGTAACCAGGGTGTACGCAAGTAACCTTAATCGGTGTATTCATTACATCTAACCGTATGCCTTCGGAAAGCGAGCTTAATCCTGCTTTAGTTGCTGCATAAACGGTCATTGCTCGTCTAAAACCTCGCAGTGCACTAATTGAGGAAACTGTGACTAAGTGGCCCGCGTTTTGTTTACGGAATATACTCATTGCAGCTTCACACTGAGCTAAAGCAGCGATGAAATTAGTTTGTGCAGTTTGTTTATTGGCTTCAAATAATCCTGTGCCTATTGAGCCACCTTTTCCCATACCTGCATTCACTATGATGCGATCAACTTGCCCCATTAACTGAGTAAATTGCTCAAAAACGTCAAACACCTGTTGATGGTCATTGACATCTAGCGGTAATAACCAGACGTTGACATTCGGATTAATCGACTCGATTTGACTTTTTAATGCATCTAATCGTTCGGTTCTACGAGCACAAAGTCCTAGATTGCAGCCTTGTTTAGCAAACTCTATGGCCATACCTTGACCTAAACCTGAGCTTGCCCCTGTGATAATGATATTTTGTCTATGCATCTTGATTCCATTCTGATTAAACACGAACAAGAAAACTTAACGTTGTTTCTGTGTTATTTTTATCGATAAATTTCTTGCTGTTTTCAACCGATTGGATGAGAAAAGAGCAAAAGCTCAAATTATCTTGCGGACATTCCAAACAAGTGTCAAATCTGAGTGAATAATAACGATGTTATTTAAACCATGGGCCAGTGAAGAGATTACTGCTGAAATCTTACGGAACCAGTATCTCGAGTTGTCAGGCGTATTTAGAAATGAGCCTTGCGATGGCTTTTGCGTGTTTTGTGATTGAAAGGGAAGTGATGGCAAAGCACGGTAACACCAGCCATTGCGGCTGGTGTATAGAGTAAGGATTCAGTATTTAGCTGATTAGTCTTTCTGGTATTTTGTTTATTTGTATTAGGTTAACTAACAATCTGGCAATCATTTTAGCGCTCAAATTGACAAGCTTTAATGCAGCCATTTGCTCCTGTGGTGATTAGCTCGGCAATTTTGTTTTTTACACATTCAGATAGCTTACGTTCAGACTTTCTGGTTTGCATGTAGAGCGTCATATTGGGCTTATTACGCATTAATTCTTCACGTTCTTTTCGTGGGACAATTTGCGCTCTGATGGTGTCATCATGGGTTAAATAATCTACAGCACCTTGAGATACCACTAAAGTAATAGCATCAGTGCCGACTAAGAAGTCAGAAATTTCATTAAGGTTGTTTGTTTTAGCGGCAACGAGTAATTCTCTTTGACGAGAATCGGCAAACTGTTTTAACGGTGTCGCTTCAAGTTCGCTATTAAAATGCAGCACTTCAGTCAAAATGACAGGGTAATTAAGCACACGATCTAAAATTGGCTTATACATCTCATCCCAAATTGGGTGGTTTTCTCTTGCGACTACAAAGGTGTCGGTAACTTCACAAATTTTCTGACTTTGTATGCCAACATGAATGGACGGATTGCAGGTAATGACGATGTCGCAATGACTATTCAGTAACATTTCTTCGTCATTTGCGCCGTTGTCTTGCAATACTGCAGATTTTACGCAGGGTTTCATACACGCGTTATTACATTGGCAGTTATACAGTTTCCTTAGCACGCCATTTGTAAAACCAGAAGGCGCATGAATGACAATTTCACTGTTAAGTGTTTCGATGCTTTTATCTATTTCTTGTGCAAGATCGATATGGTTGATCTCAATACGTTTAAGGATAGGGTAAAGGCGCTGAGACTTATCGGTTATTTCTAAGCCTGACACTTTTTTGATAAACAAGGGATCATCAAAAGCTTCTCGTAACCTAGACAGGCAACGACTAATTTTTGATTGGGGAACGTTAAATGACTCAGCTGTGAGTTTACCGCTTTGAAACTCGTAAAGTCGAAGAAATACCAGCAAAGTCATGTAATCAAGATGCAGAAGACTTTCTTGTGTAGTTGTTGGCTTCATATATCACACTTAGTTGGAATCATGTTTGAGTAATGTACCAACTGGGAGGTAATTTAGGAGTTAAAAACTAGATAAGTTTTACCTTAGTCACGATAAAGCGGCGTTTTTATTCTTGAAGTGTTAACTAACGAATAAGATTAGCGAAAATCAGTCAAAAGTTTATTCTGTACATAGCCAAACTGGCTAAATATAAATAAGAAATTTAGCCTATTTTAATTTTATTGGGGTGTTATTGCCTTATAAACGGCATATAAGGCAATAACGTTTACCTATGCAGACCACTCAAATGGATCATGGTCAGCCAACACTTTGGCATAAGTGTTGGTCATGGTTTTTATGGAGAAGTAATAACCATGACTTTGTGTTTCATGATTCTTGGCATCGGCTTGAAAATGAATGTCTTCGCACCCCTCTGTTTGGCTAAATTTATCAATTAATGTCGTTAATTCACTGAGTTCAAGTTGATAAGGGGGATAGCTAAAGTTAACCGCTGCAACGAGTTCGCCCATTGCTGAATAACGGCGAATATAATCCGCCATTGTTTCAATTAACTTATCATCTTTTACCCCAATCCATTGGATGGCGTAACTTCTTACAATGAACCTTTTAGAATAAAAATAGTGCTCTTTTTCTCCCGCTATAATGGCGATATCGTGATATTGGCTATCTTCAATCAATTGCTGATGAGCGAGTTCAACATCTTCTATTTCTACATCAAGGCCTGCGACAGCAATAACTTGCTCGGCCGTCACCAGACGACCGTCCTTACTTAGCAAGCGAATATAATCAACCAGTTCAATCATATTTTATTTACCTATGCTGGTAACAACGCCAAGCTTTCTAGCTTGTCAGCGACGTAACCCAGTTTGAATTTTTCTAATGTTGCACGAGTCGGTACGCCAGTATCCTTATCCCAGCCCATTTCAGCGTAAAACATGTCTAAGCCTATTTGGATATCGTCTCGATCCATTTTAATCGTGCCTTCGTCGCCGAAATTCTTGTCATGATCTAAGTCATAAACCCATTCAGACAAGACATCATGTTTATTTCGCTGATCGATTTCATTCATTTGCAACACGGTAAGTGCGCGGTGCAATTGCAAGACACTTTCCGCCATGGCGTCCAGTTCAGCTTCTGATGTTTCAATGCCTGTGACAAGGCTGAACATTTGTGCTTCTATTGAGCTGTCACCGATATAGTCTCGATTGGCATCTGGTGAAACAACGAGTGGGAACATCCAGTTACATAGGGTTAATGAATCATGTAATACATTTTTCACTAAACACCATTTAGCAAATTTTGCTTTAGAGGTATTCATGGCGGTGTAATGTTGAACTGGATCAAATGCGCCTTCACCCCATAGTGACGCGGCTACTTCGGCGATCTTGGCGTGGGGAAGGCCACAGTTAATTAAGTTGATGTGCGAGTGACATTGCGGATCACGGTTAAATACTGTGTTTAGCAGCGCTCCTACTTGACCTGCTGATTCACTGGCGTGGTGAACGCCACCCACCATAGATCGGTTAAACACTTTCATGTTTTTATCGAGAAATACACTGTAGGTTTTACCGACTAAATCATAATTTGCATCAGATTCTAACTCGAAGGTCAATTCCGCCATACGAGGGGATTCTACCTCATTAAGAATATCTTCAACGTTGTACAGTTCACCATCTTCATTAATGAATTCATGTAAGCCACGGCCTAGGCAGCGCCCTAGAATATTTGAGCCAGGATAATCTTCACTGTAGGCAATACGGGTATAGAAATCTTGCATAAAATGCGCATCGAGATCCGCGTATTGTGCCCAGTTAATCGCAGCATATTCTTCAGCTGGTAGAATGATTTCCCAAAAGCCGCGGGCGGTAAATTCGCGCATTAAATGGGACAGTTGGCCGTAAGCACTCCAAATACCATTATCATCCATATAATAGGCACCAACGGTTTGAATGTCGGTTCGTTTTTCACCACTGCTTGGTTTACCCATGGCGTACCAAGGGTCGAGAAAACCTAAACATACATTAGTAATGTTTTCGGTTGGCAGATTGTATTCGGTTTTCATTTTTGGGTTTTTAACTTCGCAAAAACAGCGAATAGGGCACGAGTGACAGCCACCTGGACGTTTAAAGATTTTATTGGCTTCATCACGGCCAAAATACATTTCTGCCATTGAGGTGCGCATGCCCACTTTTTGGCGGTCATCCCATGGTGTTTCACCCACATCAACAGGATTGTCTGCGGCTCCCCATGTGACGCCTGGACCACCACGCCAACGACTGCCTGTAGAGCTATACTCTGCCCATGATTGTGGTTGGTTTGGCACGACGCCGTTATTATTGGCGCCGATGATCCCAAGAATATGGTCATCGAGTTCACGTAATTGCTCATTGGTTGTCGATTCTGCGATATCGACTGTACCAGTTCCAATAATACCAATGGCCTTAAGTTTTTTAGAGCCTAGTACAGCCCCATGACCGCCTGCTGAGTGGCCACCTTGAGTTTGAATAGTTGATTGAGCTACAAGGTGTTCACCACTAGGGCCAATTGCTGCAATCTGAGCTTGTTGTCCCATTAATTTACTGATGCTGGCAAAGGTATCGAATATGCCTACTCCCCATAAAGAGTCAGCGGGTTCGAGGGTGACAGTGTCATCAACAATTTTTAGCCATACAGGGGTTTCTGATTTACCTTCAATAATAATTGCATCGTAACCAGCAAATTTAAGCTCTGGTGAAAAGTGACCGCCAAAGTGGCCATCAGTGATTAAGTGATTTCGAATAACAGGGTTACGAGAAGTAATCGTTGTTCTAGCCGAACAAATTGCACCTGAGCCACTTAATGGTCCCGCTGAAATAACTAATTGGTTTTCTGCATCAGTTGCTTTAATTCCATCGACATGGTCATCCCATAAAACCTTATAACCGATTCCCATTCCACCAATATAATCGTGATAGGTTTCTGTTGTTTCTTTAGTAATAACTTTTGTTGTTAAATTAACTCTTAAAATATAACCGGCCCAGCCACCATATGTAGTAGTCATAATTATTCCTTTTTAGTTTTTAAACTAATTCTAAATACTTTTCATGAAGTTCAACTTCGGCAACAGCGTCTTCCCAGGTATAAAACTTAATTGCACCAGTTGGGCAAACTTGGGCACAATTAGGGCTGCCTTCACAAAGATCGCATTTGAGAGATTTTCGAGTGGTTTTATCTATGGTGATAACTTGCTGCGGGCATTTGTCAGCGCAATAGCCACAACCGACACATAAGTCATCGTTGACCACTCTGGCTCCCGTTTCTTCGTTAACGGTAATCGCTTTTTGAGGGCAAACGGTCATGCAAACATCACATTGACGACAGGTTGATGGCACAATGGTGCTATCACCTTGTTCACCACGCTGGTCTTGATAGTTTGGCTGCACGCCATGGGGGCCAAAATTGAGGTTTTTGGCAACTTTAATTCTTGAGGTGCTTGGGCTAACAGCTGATTTTCCGTGGCTCCAGCTACAGGCTATTTCGCAACGTCGGCAACCTACACATAAGATAGGGTTGACGACCATGAGTCCACCGGGTATGACTTCAACTATTGGGGTTTCTGCGTCATCACTGCTACCACACCCAGTTAAAAAACCGACTAATGTTCCACCATAAACGGTTCCGACAGCGACCTTAGCGCCATTAGCAAGTAGTGCTCTCCTTGTAATCATATTTGTTTCCTCTTAATTATAAATATTGCTTTTATGTTTATATTTATGATTCGAGTATTATTTAATTAATTTAAAAACAAGTTGATTATGATCACGTTTGTTTTCTTGTTTTTCTAATTAGTCTTAATATATATCTTAAGTCACATTTTTTTGCTGTGTATTCTATTTATTAAAAGTTGCTTTTCTATTTAATTATTAAAAAATTATATTCGATTCCATTTTTTGGAATTGTTACTTTTGAACTGAGTATTTTACTTTGTGGAATGTACTGTTTTGTTAGTTGTTGTTTTAATATTTTGAGTGGATTCATGATTTTTATCACAATAAGATTTTTATAAATAAATAATTATTACTAAAAATTAAAAATGCCGTGAATTAATAAAAGGAATAATAATGATGAGCAAATTGTTAATTAGGAAATATAAGAAGTGGATAACACCGCTTGTTTTAGTTCCAATGGTTGCACTTACAGCATGTTCCGGTGATGACGGAAAAAATGGCGATGATGGCGAATCTGGTGACATTAACATTGCAATTTCATCGGCAAAATCATTACAAGCTGAAATTGAAAAGGTCACGATTGATGAGTCGTTGCAGGTCTCTTTTGAGTTTTATCTTAGTAATGCCAACGGTGTAGCTGTAAGTGGTTTAGCCGATGTGGCGTCCATTTCAACTTTAGGGGCAGGCATTGCTAAGCTAGGAGTTCAACAAAGGCGCGTGCGCCCATTGAATGAAGCAGATAGCGCTACTGTTGTGACAACTGCTGAAACTGATTTATCACCACAATGGACGAGTTATATCAATAACGTGGTTGAGCCTGGAGACGTTGCGGACAATGATTTAGAAGAGGGCTGGGACAAGCACAAAGGGACTCAGTGGCAAGCAAGTATTGAGTCGGATTGTAAAGAAGCTTGTATTGAAGCTATTGGAAACGGTTTATATCGTTATACGTTTTCACAGCCTTTAGATAGCTATTCAAATATTGATGGAATTAATACTGAGTACAATGTAGAAAATATTCATCGGGTGTATTTAGAGTTAATGCCTTTTTCCGATGCAGACATCAGTACGATGTTGGTGAACACCACATTTGACTTTGACCCGACCACTGGCGTAAGCGCTTCAGCAGAAGATACTCGGGTATTACTGACAGCGGAGCAGAGTTGTTATCGATGCCATACAAATGACTTAAGTGCTGACAATCGCTTATTAATGCATGGCAATAAACGCTTTGATTATGAAGGCTGTGTGATGTGTCATACCAGTTATTCTGGCGATCCTGAAACAGGCGTGAGTATTGGCATGGCCAGCTTAGTACATAAAATCCATAAAAGTGATTATTTGGTCATTGGTTATAACGGATCTGTCCATGATTATAGCGATCTGACTTATCCTGGTGATATGCATCAATGTCAGCAATGTCATATTGAAGATGGTGCGCCTCAAGCTAACTTTTACCAATACCCTGGTCAAGAAACCTGTTTAAGCTGTCATGAGAAATATGCACCTGATACCTGGAATGGGACTGCGGTAGGCTTATTTCACGATCGAGATGCGTTTCCTGATGCATGGGCGATGAGCTGTAGTGGTTGTCACCCAGATAGTCATAATCCATTAGGTTCGGCCATTTTCCACAATGCTACTGTGAGTGTGACAGATTCCTTGATTGAGCAATATCAGTTTGCGTTAACTGACAGTGTGGTAGATGAGGCGCAAGACACGTTAACAGCTACCCTAACTTTTAACCAATTAAGCACGAATCCAGATGCTGATCCCGCTATAGATAACCTTTGGCTGGTGGCATCAGGTAATCCGCAACAAGATGTAATGCCTGAAAACAATGGTCAGCGTAAAGTGTGGGACCTAGTATCAAGCTCAGAAGATATCACGTTAATTAGGGAGAGCTCAGTTGTTACTGTGACGATTAACAATGCTGGTGTTGCCGATCTTGGGCTGAATACGACGGGTACCTTATATGCGAAGGTTATGGTTTGCGGAGACAAACTAACGGGTCTAGCAGCTTCATGTGAGGCACTAGAGACGGAATCAAGTATCGTGCTTGCTGAGGTCCCAGCTGATGCAGCGATACCATTAACCACGAATGTTGAGCTTTATACTGAATTAGTGAATAACCAAAAGTGTATTGCTTGCCATGATGAACAGTTCCATCAACGAGTGAATGAGGCTCACAGTAAAATATCTACACCAGCTAATGGGGCAACCTGCGGTGCTTGTCACTCGCCACAAGTTGCGACAACCTTAGCAGATGGTAGTTGTCAAAGCTGTCATACCAACGACATGGTTAAATACATGAATGCCACACGCAAACACACACCAGGTGATGCAAGTATTAAATCATTTAGAACTATTAATAATAGTCTAGGTTATCGAGAGTTAGTGCATTCACTGCATGCAAATACTCGCACAACCAAAGGCTATACCGGTAGTGAACGTGAAGCAATGACGTATCCGGCTTCTGCGAACGATTGTCGTGCTTGTCATGATGAAGGTCAGCTCCAAATGGATACGCTTGCTGCGCAAGACTCTGTCATAGTGGCAGCTCGTGATGCGACCTTATCGGGTCAAGTTTCTGAGTATTCACCGACTGTTGCTGTGTGTGCCTCATGCCATAATACTGAAGCAAGCTGGGCAGCTCATGCAGAAAGCTTCGGCGGTGTATTCCAACAAGATGCAAGCTCTGGCGCAATATATCAGCCTGGTGATGAGTCTTGCCAAACCTGTCATGGCGAAGGGAAAAGCTTAGGTATTGATGTGATGCACGGACTGAACTAAATCGTTCATAAATGTGTTAAAGGTTGTATGAGTTAGCTTGCTTAGATTAGCTTATACAACCTTTTTTAGTTACTTTTAAGCTAAAGTGAGCTCATTAATCATGTTTTATTAAGGTCGCTGGCTTGGTTATTTAACCAAAAATCTTGTATTTTCAGACTGCTGGATTAAATGTTGTAACGATTATTTACAATCCGTCTTAATTTTTTCTAACTCACTGTGTTTATTAGCTAAAACTTGTTTATTAGTTTGCTTTCCTAATTATGCAATTGTGTGTGCACATTTTGCGACTGTAATTTAGTTACATAAATCAGTATAATCACCGTCCAAATGGATTCGCTACGCGCGATTAATCTCTGTGACCTTTGGAAAATAATAATGACTACCCAACCCTTTCGTTCAGACATCGGTGTTATCGGCCTCGGTGTAATGGGCAAGAATCTCGCGTTAAATATTGCTGATAATGGCTACCAGGTCGCGGCTTTCGACCTCGACAGCGACAAAGTGAATACCGCAATAAATCAAGAACAAGCAGAAAGAAAAGCAAACTTAGCTCCCCGAATGCTAGGCTGTAATAATCTTACTGAAATGCTTGATTCTTTAGCTAAACCTCGCGTCATTGTGTTATCTGTGCCTGCTGGTGGACCTGTTGATGGCGTGTGTAATGCGCTTATTGAAGCAGGTATCGAATCAGACGATATCATTGTTGATACAGGTAATAGTCTATGGACTGATACAGTGGAGCGTGAAGCTCGCTTTAAAGGTAAGTTTGTATTCTTCAGTTCTGCCGTTTCAGGTGGAGAAGTTGGCGCACGTTTTGGACCTTCTTTAATGCCTAGTGGTGATAAAGATGCTTGGCAATACGTAGCACCTGTATGGAAAGCAATGGCAGCAAAAGTTGATCCTGCAACTGGCTTGCCTATTGAGCGGTTTGAGCCGGGCAATCCAGTGATTGAAGGGGAGCCATGCACGACTTACATTGGTCCTGCGGGCTCTGGCCATTACGTGAAAATGGTGCATAACGGTATTGAATATGCTGACATGCAACTCATTTGCGAAGCTTATCAATTATTGCATGATGGCTTAGGTTTATCTGCTCATGAAGTTGGTAGTATTTTCCATACTTGGAACCAAGGTAGTTTAAATAGCTATCTTATGGAAATAAGCGCAGAGGTATTACAACAAGATGATCCGTTAACCGGTCAACCTCTGGTTGAAATGATCTTAGATAAAGCGGGTCAAAAAGGCACTGGTCTATGGACTGCGGTAAGCAGCTTACAAATTGGCTGCCCTGCGCCTACAATTGCTGAAGCGGTTTATGCACGTGCGGTGAGTACGCAAAAAACCTTGCGGGTTAATTTAAGCAGTAAGCTTTCTGGTCCTGCAAAAATACCATTGAACGATGCCGAAAAAGCGGAGTTTATCGCTAACCTGGAAGATGCTTTATATTGCGCCAAGGTATGTTGTTATGCCCAAGGTTTTCAATTAATGGCGATGGCGGCTAAAGAGCAAAATTGGGATTTAGATTTTGCTGAAATCGCCAAGATTTGGCGTGCGGGTTGTATCATTCGTGCCACTTTCTTACAGTCAATTACTAAAGCTTATCAAGATGATGCAGCGCTTCCAAACTTACTTATGGCGGATACCTTTAGCGAGAGCTTATCAGCTAAGCATATGAATTGGCGCAAGACCGTTGCGGCATCTGTCATGCAAGGGATCCCTGCACCCTGCATTAGTTCTGCAGTGGCTTATTATGATAGCTATCGCAGTGAAACCTTGCCCGCAAATTTACTCCAAGGTCAACGTGACTTTTTTGGGGCCCATACATTTGAACGTACCGATAAACCAGCAGGTAAAAAATATCATCTAGATTGGAGTGCTAAGCAACGCACATTATCAAAAGTCTGATATCGAGTTTGAATGACAGCTTTTAGCTGGTTATTGATTAAAAAGCACTTCTATTTAGAAGTGCTTTTTTGTGTATAGAATAATGATATTACCCAATCCAGCGGGTAAGCAAAACTTGTAACTGTGGCTTGACTGCTATAGGTTCAACTATAAGCAGTAAGGTTTGTAAGTAAAAATTCATAGTTATGAGGGAATATAATGCCGACAAAAGCTGATAAAAAGAAACGAATAGCCGAAGCGATAGAAAGCGTCACGTTTGAATATGAACAATACTCCAAAAATGCTGCCAAAAAACTCCCCCCCCTTGAAATTGACAATAATGATGCACTAGAAAAATTACTTGAAGTCGTATTGCTAAGGGAATCGTTAAGTCAAAGAACGGCAGCTAAAGCACCTGCATCAGTGAAGTTAAGAGCTTCTTTAGCCGACATGATCTTGCTTAATGATGATTTTGACCGAAAACAGATTTCGGCCAATGCAACGGCAGAAGTTGAATCTTAAAAGTCTAACAGTGTTAAGTTTTTACGTATGCCAATACGCCTTTTCCATAAAGGAAAGGCGTATTAAGCGGATTGCGTTTAACTTATTAACTGGTGGGTAATTTGTTTCGCTGTTTGCTTCAGCGCATTTTGAAGCAGGTTTAGCTCTGTGTGGTTTAGCACATTGGGTAACACTGAAAAGGTGAGTGCGGCAATCACTTGTCCTTCTGGTTCTCCAATCAATGCGCAATATTCCGCGATACCTTCAATATGGCTTGTATGCGTAAACAAAAAACCTTGTTGCTTAACTTCTTCCAGTTGAGCAGATAAAGCCATTTTCTGTTTTTGATTCATTGTTAAATAAAGTGCATCTCGTTTTAGTATCATCAAGGCGACATCAGGGTTACTGTTTGCCAGTAATACCTTACCAGCAGTTGATGAAACGGTAGAGAACATTGCTCCTTCAGTTATGTTGATTGACACTGGGGAGTGACTTTTTGCTTGTACAATAACCATTGCCTGACTTTGGTAAAGCATGCTTAAGTGACAAGCTTGACCTGTGGTAACCGCCAAATCCTCCATTAACGGCAGCGCTGCTTGCCTCACTTTATCAATCGGCGATATTCCTCTTGAGAGGTTATATATTTTCAAAGACAGCTGATATCGACCAGAAGACTCATCCCGATGAAGATACCCCCGAGCTTCAAGGTTAACCAATACCCGATAGATATCATTTGGCTTACGCCCAATACCTTTGGCTATCTCTGATTGAAGTAAAGGGGTTTGTTGCTCAGCTAAAAATTCCAAAATATCAAAGCCCTTGTCCAATGCTGGCACAGAGTACTTTTGTTCTGCTATTGAGTTAACACTTGCTGGCATATCACCTTTCCCTTTTATTAATGGTGCCCAATTGTTCGGCTGGCCTTTTTCTTTGAGATGTAGGAAGGCTATTTTGTCAAAATTTGCATAGAAAACCGACAGGGCATTTATTTACAATCTCAATACTTATATAAATTTAACATTTATATGTAAATAAAAACTTGCGATCTTAATAAGTTTAATTGATTATTGTTAACAATACTTGAATTGTTTAGGCGTTTATTTTGCCATTATCGAGCAAGATGAATAAAGACGGAACTAACATTAGCAATTAAAAGGAAGTATGGAAGATGAGTAAGCTTGAATTAACAGTTGAACAGATTAAAGATTTTAATCGTGATGGCTATGTCATTGTAAAGGGGTACTATTCTCAACAAGAAATGGCGAAATTGCAGCAAGTCGCTTTTAATGATGAGGGTTTGTACCAACAAGCATGGAATAAGAAAGACAGTCAAGGTGCCTTAAGCAAGGTGTGCATTTGGCAGCAAACTGGTGATGACTTATACAGTATGTTTTCTAGAGGCCGACGACTTGTTGATTCAGTAGAAAAGATACTAGAAGAGGAGGCTTACCATACGAGTACCAAAATCATGATGAAAGAGCCATTGGTTGGAGGCGCTTGGGAATGGCATCAAGACTTCGGTTATTGGCATCAAGATAACCTTATGTTGTACCCAAAAGCGATTAGCTGCATGATTGCCATCAACCCTGCAACAGTTGAAAATGGCTGCTTACAGGTATTAAAAGGCTCGCATCATATAGGAAGGTTAGATCACGCAAAAACTGGCGATCAAAAAGGCGCAGACATGACTTTTGTCGAAGAAGCAATGAAGTATCATCCTTTAGTCAATGTTGAGTTAGCAACAGGGGATGTTCTGTTTTTTCATTGCAACTTGCTGCATAAATCAAATCAAAATCGCTCAGATAAACCTAGATGGTCGATGATATGTGCTTACAATGCAATTACTAATCAAGCATTTAAACCAAATGAAGCTGTGTATTATCCGCTTTCTAGGCTGGATGATAGTGCTATTCTTGAATGGCATGAAGAGGGAAGAAAAGGGTAATTATTACAGGATTAAGTATAGGCTTAATAAGGTAAAAAGCTTCCTATGACATGCTTGTATTAATGTTAAAGCAAGTTCATAGGAAGACTTATTGGGCGAGCGGTCAGTTACATTGGCAAACTAAAGATTAACCCTATGCTGAACAATAGGCTGAAAATCATTGTTAACTTAGCTGTGCGCCCTAAGATTGGGTTTAAGGCTTCACCACTGGTATTACTGAACTCTCCGCTGAGTTGACGAGCGTAGATTAATGATAAACCTGCTAGCAGCACTGGAAGGCCTGCAAGGTTACCCATTAAAAAACCACCAATAATAAGACCAAAAGGTAAATAGACTAATGCTTGATATAAGACTCTAGCTTGAGCTTGTCCAATTTTGACAGCAAGGGTATTTTTACCTGCTTTGGTGTCTGTTTGAATATCACGGGTATTATTTACTAGCATAATCGCTGCGTTAAACATGCCAATAGCACTTCCTAACAGCCAAGCACTGGTACTCGTGTCACCTGCTTGTAAGTAATAACTACCAACGACGGCAACAAGTCCAAAGAATACAAATGCTGCCACTTCACCTAAACCATGTGATGCTAAAGGGTAAGGTCCGCCGCTGTAACATACCGCACCAAGTAAGGATGCCACGGCTAATATCGCAATAGGCCAGCCACCGTGAAAAATAAGTGCTGAACCAACCAATAATGCAAGCAATAAGCAAATAACCATGGCATTGCGTACACTGCTAGGTGATAACATTCCGCTTTGGGTCACTCTGACAGGCCCTACTCGTTCTTCTGTGTCGATGCCATTTTTAAAATCAAAATAATCATTGGCTAAATTGACGGCAATTTGCAATAAAATGGCACATAACATTGAAATGCAAGCAATGGTATAACTGAATTGCTCAAGGTGTAGGGCTAAAATATTACCAATTAATAATGGACCAATGGCAGCAGGTAAAGTGCGAGGTCTAATGGCTAAAATCCAAGATTGCATATTGTTAAGGCTTCAAGATATCGAGTTAAATTAGGATAGACTATTAGCATAGCAACTTTTTTTGATTAAGTACGAGGTTGTGATCGCGCAATTAAGTAAAATCTTGTTACTAATTGTGCTGAATTTTATCGTTTTTTTGTTTATTTGTACGTAAATTCGAGAATATATTTACGCTAGGTGTGTGGTTCTAAGGTAATCTAAGTTTATTGAGTCAGGTTGTGCAGACGTTAGGGAAATTATGAGTCAAGTTTTAAACGATTTATTATCACTGCTTTCATTAGAGCAAATCGAACTAGGGCTGTTCCGTGGGCAAAGTCAGGATTTAGGCTTCGGTCATGTCTTTGGCGGACAAGTGATGGGGCAAGCGTTAAGTGCTGCAAAGCAAACGGTAAATGAAGATAGGCATGTGCATTCATTACACTCTTATTTTTTGCGGGCGGGTGATGAGAAACTTCCTATTGTCTACGATGTTGAAAACATGCGTGATGGGGGCAGTTTCAGTGCAAGACGAGTAAAAGCGATTCAAAAAGGCCGCCCTATTTTTTACATGACTTGCTCGTTTCAAGCTCCTGAAGAAGGTTTTGAACATCAAGCTGAAATGCCAGTCGTCGATGGTCCAGACGGGTTACTAAATCAGCAAGAATTAGCTTCTACAATGCGCGATAAAGTACCCGCTAACATACTTGAAAAATTCATGGCTGACTCGCCGATCGAAATGCGCTTGGTTAATCCAATACATCCTATCGCTCCAGACTCTACTGAACCCAAGCGGTATATTTGGATGCGAGCGAATGGCCATATTCCAAGTGATCACAGTGTTCATGAATATTTACTCGCATATGCGTCAGATTTCAACTTTCTGGTGACTGCGGCTCAGCCTCATGGTGTGTCATTTTTAACGCCAGGGATTAAAATGGCGACGATAGATCATGCCATGTGGTTCCATAGGCCGTTTAATTTTTCAGATTGGTTGCTTTATAGTGTAGAAAGTACCAATGCCAGCGGTGGCCGCGGTTTTGTTAAAGGGCAGTTTTTTGATCAACAAGGTCGCTTGGTTGCATCTGCAACACAAGAAGGCTTATTAAGAATGACGAAAGGATAAAAATATGAAGTTCGGTGTAAAAGCAGCAATGTTTGCGTTGATGACATTTATGATGACTGCGTGTGTAACCGTTACCCCAGATGAGCCGGTTATTATTAATGGCTATGCGGGTTACCTTGAGAAAATTGTATTGCCTCAAAACTGTAAAATTAACATTGCGATTATTGGTCTTAATACCCCAGGTTTAATTATCTCGCAAAAAACGTTCGATATTGCCAGAGCACCAGTACCGTTTAAGTTTACGTTACCTGCGGACAGTATTGATGAAGATATTGAGTATGGGGTTGTTGCGATGATTCTGTATCAAGATAGACCTATTTTTCAAACCTATGAGAAATTTCCGGTTATCAATAATGATAAGTTCACCACTGAAGTTATTATGAAAAAGGTAGAGCGCTAAACTGATCACTTTACACCTGCTTAATAACAGCAGGGTTCATTAGTAAAAATATTGCTCGAACTTTAAGTTATGTCTTAATGATTATGCTGACAAATTAAGACATAACTCACATCTTTAACTTTCTCAAATTGCTTATGGTCTTCATCGAGCAATAATCAATGCTCAGTTAACTATTTAATCGAGGCTTATGTTGTGCCTGATTTACTTGCCAAAGAAGCCACTGAAAACCAATCTGGTGGCGAACAAAGATTAATTTGGGCATTGTGTCTTGCATCTATCGTTGTTTATATCAATTTATATGCAGTACAAGGCATGCTGCCTTTAATTGCTGAGCATTTTAATGTCAGTGGTGCTAAAGCAACATTGATCTTGTCTGTTACCAGTTTTTCGCTGGCTTTTTCGTTACTTATTTATGCGGTAATTTCAGACCGAGTAGGCCGTTTAGCGCCAATTATGGTCAGCTTATGGATGTTAGTCGCTTCCAATCTATTACTTATTTTTGCTCGAGACTTTGATGCTTTATTATTGGTTAGGCTATTGCAGGGGGTATTACTCGCAGCAGTACCTGCCATTGCAATGGCATATTTTAAAGAGCAATTACCAGCAGGTTTTTTATTAAAAGCGGCTGGTATTTACATTATGGCAAATAGTTTAGGCGGCATTGGTGGCAGGTTAATGGGAGGGCTTTTGTCTCAATACTTTACCTGGGAACAAGCCATGATGGTGAATTTTTCGGTTACTTTGATTGGGATTTCTATAGTCACATATTTGCTACCAAGAAGAGAAATAAAGTGCGCGGTAACCCAATACTCAACGAGCGTCATTAATAAAATAAAGCACGATATCGGTGGTTTTATTTATCATTTGACAGATCCCCAGATGCGGCTTGTATATGCCATCGGTGGACTTGCTTTTATGATGATGGTGAATCAGTTCAGCTTTATTCAATTATACTTGATGGCCGACCCATACAATTTTAGCCGTTTTGCGGCGACTTTAATTTTTCTTTGCTATTTAAGTGGAACTTTAACGTCTTATTTATCTGCCAAGTGGGTGGTTAAATTTGGCGCTCAACGATTATTCAAAGGCGCATTGGTTGTGATGCTGCTTGGCACGTTATTGACCTTAATGGATAATCTACTTTGCATTACAATTGGTTTTTTACTGACTGCGAGTGGTTTTTTCTTAACTCATAGTTGTTGTAATTCGTTTGTGGCGATAAGAGCATCGACTCATAGAGCTAAGGCGACTTCCCTATACCTTTGCAGTTATTATCTAGGAGCGTCCCTTGGAGGCCCTTATTTGATGATATTTTGGCATCAATCAGAGTGGCAAGGTGTTGTTATTGGTTCGGTAGGGTTATTGTCTCTGTTATTAGTGGCTATTTTAAGGTTGACGCATCATCAATCTAAGGCAGTTGAACAAGAGCTTAATACGCAAACATAGTAACGACATAGATAAGTTTTCTACCTTTGAATTAGAGGCCTAAAGGCCTCTTTTTTGTTGTTTGTTCTTGCGCTAAGCCTGCTCGACGTTCAAAACTGAGTTGTCTATTGAAACAAAATTAGTTTCCAGTTATTACATTCACTTTGTACCTCATGTACAAATACAATACGTAATGTTTGATTTTAATTGTTCAGCACTCATTTTAGAGCGAACTTTAAAGAATAGCTAAAGCCTCAACTCACTAAGTATCCTAGATAGATTATGTAATTATTAAGAGTTCATCTTGATTTGATTGGCGTTACTAACTAACACTTTAGGCGTTGACATTATAGTCGTTACGTATAGGTATTCATTTAGAGAGGTCTTTTTGAGTTAGCGATAAATTTCAGACATAAAAAAAACACAATTAAGTGGCTTTGATATTACTTAAAACTCAGTTTGATAACTCAGAGTTAAGAAAGTGGTATCCCCTAGGGGATTCGAACCCCTGTTACCGCCGTGAAAGGGCGGTGTCCTAGGCCTCTAGACGAAGGGGACCCGGACTGGCGTTATACTCTACCAAAGAGTGAATAACTCATTAAGTTCTGTAGGCTAAAACTTAACGCTTTTTTTATTTTCTCGAAATTCATCAAGAAAAAATAAATAGTGGTATCCCCTAGGGGATTCGAACCCCTGTTACCGCCGTGAAAGGGCGGTGTCCTAGGCCTCTAGACGAAGGGGACCCGGACATATTGTTTTACTTCCAATATAACGAAGACCTATAAGTAACACTTTAGAAGGCTATTAAAGTGAAACCGCCGTGCTCTTGTAATAACAGCGCGGTGTCCTAGGCTCTCTCTTCTTTAATCGAAGGGGACCCGGACTGGCGTTATACTCTACCAAAGAGTGAATAACTCATTAAGTTCTGTAGGCTAAAACTTAACGCTTTTTATTTTCTCGAAGTTCATCAAGAAAAACAAATAGTGGTATCCCCTAGGGGATTCGAACCCCTGTTACCGCCGTGAAAGGGCGGTGTCCTAGGCCTCTAGACGAAGGGGACCCGGACATATTGTTTTACTTCCAATATAACGAAGACCTATAAGTAACACTTTAGAAGGCTATTAAAGTGAAACCGCCGTGCTCTTGTAATAACAGCGCGGTGTCCTAGGCTCTCTCTTCTTTAATCGAAGGGGACCCGGACTGGCGTTATACTCTACCAAAGAGTGAATAACTCATTAAGTTCTGTAGGCTAAAACTTAACGCTTTTTATTTTCTCGAAGTTCATCAAGAAAAACAAATAGTGGTATCCCCTAGGGGATTCGAACCCCTGTTACCGCCGTGAAAGGGCGGTGTCCTAGGCCTCTAGACGAAGGGGACCCGGACATATTGTTTTACTTCCAATATAACGAAGACCTATAAGTAACACTTTAGAAGGCTATTAAAGTGAAACCGCCGTGCTCTTGTAATAACAGCGCGGTGTCCTAGGCCTCTAGACGAAGGGGACCCGGACTGGCGTTATACTCTACCAAAGAGTGAATAACTCATTAAGTTCTGTAGGCTAAAACTTAACGCTTTTTTATTTTCTCGAAGTTCATCAAGAAAAACAAATAGTGGTATCCCCTAGGGGATTCGAACCCCTGTTACCGCCGTGAAAGGGCGGTGTCCTAGGCCTCTAGACGAAGGGGACCCGGACATATTGTTTTACTTCCAATATAACGAAGACCTATATGTAACACTTTAGAAGGCTATTAAAGTGAAACCGCCGTGCTCTTGTAATAACAGGCGCGGTGTCCTAGGCTCTCTCTTCTTTAATCGAAGGGGACCCGGACTGGCGTTATACTCTACCAAAGAGTGAATAACTCATTAAGTTCTGTAGGCTAAAACTTAACGCTTTTTTATTTTCTCGAAGTTCATCAAGAAAAAATAAATAGTGGTATCCCCTAGGGGATTCGAACCCCTGTTACCGCCGTGAAAGGGCGGTGTCCTAGGCCTCTAGACGAAGGGGACCCGGACATATTGTTTTACTTCCAATATAACGAAGACCTATAAGTAACACTTTAGAAGGCTGTTAAAGTGAAACCGCCGTGCTCTTAATAAAATAGCGCGGTGTCCTAGACTCTCTCTTCTTTTAATCGAAGGGGACCCGGACTGCATTAGACTCTGCAAAGAGTGAATAACTCATTAAGTTCTGTAGGCTAAAACTTAATGCTTTTTTATTTTCTCGAAGTTCATCAAGAAAAAATAAATAGTGGTATCCCCTAGGGGATTCGAACCCCTGTTACCGCCGTGAAAGGGCGGTGTCCTAGGCCTCTAGACGAAGGGGACCCGGACTGCATTAGACTCTGCAAAGAGTGAATAACTCATTAAGCTCTGTAGGCTAAAACTTAATGCTTTGATTTAAATATAATTAGTGGAGCTACACGGGATCGAACCGTGGACCTCTTCGCTGCCAGCGAAGCGCTCTCCCAGCTGAGCTATAGCCCCTCAACTATACTTAATACATTTGGACATGCTGCGATAAATAATCACGTTGTGTCTCAACTGCGAGGCGCATTCTATGCAGCCTCGCCAAAAGTGTCAACTCGTTTTTTAAGAATTTATTCTATCTGCTACAAATTCAATCGCTTTGGATATTCTTTGTTCGCAACGAGCCTTTCCAACTAAAAATAAGGTTAAATCTACAGCAGGTGACATACCAGCGCCTGTAACGGCTACACGTAAAGGCATTCCGACTTTACCCATTCCCACTTCAAGTTCTGCAGCAGTATCTTCAATTGCTTGATGTATTGCTTCAACAGTCCATTCTGGAAGTGCAGAAATTTTTTGCTGAATTAGCTTTAACGGCTCCATGGCTACGCCACGTAAATGCTTTTTAGCGGCATTTTCGTCAAAAGCGTCGAAGTCTTCGTAAAAGTAGCGGCTAGAAGCTGCTAACTCTTTCAAGGTTTTTGCTCTTTCAGATAATGCAGTAACAACTTCAGCTAATGCTGGGCCATTTGCTGTATTAATCTTTTGATCATCCATATGCCATTGAAGATGTGTTGCAACATATTCTGGAGCAAGCTCTTTAATATAATGTTGGTTTAACCAATTTAGCTTTTCAGTATTAAAGGCAGAAGCGGCTTTATTGATATCGTCTAGTTTGAATAGCGAAATCATTTCTTCCATCGAAAACACTTCTTGGTCGCCATGTGACCAACCTAAACGTACAAGATAGTTAAGGAGTGCTTCTGGTAAGTAACCATCATCACGATATTGCATTACACCAACAGCACCATGACGTTTTGACAATTTTGCACCGTCATCACCTAAAATCATCGATACATGAGCATATTCAGGTACTGGTGCACCTAATGCTTTAAGGATGTTAATTTGACGAGGGGTGTTGTTGATGTGGTCTTCACCACGTACAACGCAAGTGATACCCATATCCCAATCATCTACAACTACACAGAAGTTATAAGTCGGCGTACCTTCTGTACGGGCGATAATTAAGTCATCTAAAGTGTCATTAGCAAATTCGATACGACCACGTACATGATCATCAAATACCACACTGCCTTCTGTCGGGTTCTTAAAACGGATGACAAATGGTTCATCAGTATCACGAGGCTCAAGATCACGACAGTGACCATCATATTTTTGTGACTCACCATTCGCAGCTTGTTCTTCACGCATTGCTTCAATACGCTCACGGGAACAATAGCACTTATAAGCAGTACCTTCTTCTAGCATCTGCGTAATGATTTCGTTATAACGATCGAAACGTTTAGTTTGGTAATATGGACCTTCATCCCAAGTTAGTCCTAACCATTCCATTCCTTCAAGAATGGCTGCACATGCTTCAGGTGTTGAACGTTCAATATCAGTATCTTCTACACGTAAAACAAACTCGCCTTGGTTTGCGCGGGCATAAAGCCAAGAATAAAGTGCTGTTCGAGCACCACCTACATGTAAAAAGCCTGTTGGGCTAGGAGCAAAACGCGTCTTAGTTGTCATAATGGGACACTAACCTATTTCAAAAACGTCTATATAAAGACAGATATAATAAAGTGGCCGATATTCTATACCTAAACTACCTTATTATGCGAGTTTCACTTTTGATTATATAAGCTGGGTCGCTTTACTTAAGTGATATTGTTCTTGTGAAGAAAAACTATAGCTAACAAGCGAATGTCTTGCTGCTTGAAGCTTACTAATTACTGAATGAGTTCTTGATTGCACAAGATAGATTTAATCTGGATAAAGTTCGGCGATTAAAATTAATGCTAAAGCTTAAATTCTTGATACAAGGTTAATGACGAAAGTAAGAAAAAGAAAAGACATGAAAGCTTATGACCCTAAGCACTTGCTTAATAATGCATCAAAAGGTTAAGTGTTCATGTCTGTAATGGGTTTAAAGCGTTTAACAATTCAGCAGTGTGCACGTTTTTAGCGCTGCTAAGCTTTGTTTCGTGAAAAAGTCGTTGACAGTATTTTGTTGCTCCCTATAATACGGCCCCACACAGCGAGGTCGATTAGCTCAGCTGGGAGAGCACCTCCCTTACAAGGAGGGGGTCACTGGTTCGAGCCCAGTATCGACCACCATTCTTTTTTAAGAATTAAATCATTGTGTAAATCCCAGGTCGATTAGCTCAGCTGGGAGAGCACCTCCCTTACAAGGAGGGGGTCACTGGTTCGAGCCCAGTATCGACCACCATTCTTTTTGTAAAGAATTAAAACATTACGAAATCCCAGGTCGATTAGCTCAGCTGGGAGAGCACCTCCCTTACAAGGAGGGGGTCACTGGTTCGAGCCCAGTATCGACCACCATTCTTTTTGTAAAGAATTAAAACATTACGAAATCCCAGGTCGATTAGCTCAGCTGGGAGAGCACCTCCCTTACAAGGAGGGGGTCACTGGTTCGAGCCCAGTATCGACCACCATTCTTTTTGTAAAGAATTAAAACATTACGAAATCCCAGGTCGATTAGCTCAGCTGGGAGAGCACCTCCCTTACAAGGAGGGGGTCACTGGTTCGAGCCCAGTATCGACCACCATTCTTTTTGTAAAGAATTAAAACATTACGAAATCCCAGGTCGATTAGCTCAGCTGGGAGAGCACCTCCCTTACAAGGAGGGGGTCACTGGTTCGAGCCCAGTATCGACCACCATTCTTTTTGTAAAGAATTAAAACATTATGAAATCCCAGGTCGATTAGCTCAGCTGGGAGAGCACCTCCCTTACAAGGAGGGGGTCACTGGTTCGAGCCCAGTATCGACCACCATTTCATCTGCTTTACCTCATTAAATTCTCAAGTTTGATTTAAACACCAACAGTTCATTGTTTTCTGTTTGATGTTCTATTCAATTTAATTGTGTTCACACTTTTTGTTTTCAAAGCCTATTACTCGTTTTTTGCAAAGCATGTGCAAATCTTAATAAACCAGAGTATTTAACGAGAAAGCTAGTCTATATCCACTCTGCATATTGTTGAGCCATAAAAAGCCGCTCAGTGATTACATTGAACGGCTTTGTACTTTATAAACTCAATTTAAGCTTAATCGATCCCTAAGAACCCACCTGTTTGATGTGCCCAAAGCTGTGCGTAGATCCCACCCGATTTAATTAATTCTTGATGCGTACCTTGCTCAACTATTTTGCCTTTGTCTAATACGATCAATCTGTCCATTGCAGCGATAGTTGATAAGCGATGAGCAATAGCAATTACCGTTTTACCTTGCATCAACTCATACAAACTTTCTTGAATCGCAGCTTCAACCTCTGAATCTAATGCCGATGTCGCTTCATCAAGTAAAAGGATCGGCGCATTTTTAAGTAGAACACGGGCTATAGCGATACGTTGACGCTGACCACCAGACAATTTCACACCACGCTCACCCACTTGTGCATCTAAGCCGGTATTACCAAATGGATCTGATAAATCCTTAATAAAGTCAGTAGCCTGTGCTTGCGAAATCGCAGCTTCTAGCTGTGCTTCAGTTGCAGTTGGATCGCCGTAGAGTATATTTTCCCTAATCGAACGATGGAGTAAAGAGGTGTCTTGAGTGACCATCCCTATCATTGAACGTAATGAGTCTTGGGTAACATCAGTAATTTTTTGGTCATCGATGGCAACATGGCCTTTTTCGACATCATGAAATCGCATGAGTAAGTTAACTAATGTTGACTTACCGGCACCAGAACGGCCAACTAAGCCGACTTTTTCACCCGCTTTGATATTGAGATTTAAATCGTTAATCACCCCAGAGTCTTCACCATAGTTAAAGCTAACATCATTGAAGTCAATTTTGCCGTTGTCGACACAAATATCTTTGGCATCAGGCTTATCTTCAATTTCAATAGGCTTAGATAAGGTGTTCATTCCGTCAGTGACAGTACCGATGTTTTCAAAAAGTGAGCTGATTTCCCACATGATCCACTGTGACATCCCGTTTAACCGTAATGCTAAACTTACCGCAATAGCGATAGCACCAACGGTAATAGCATCATCAGCCCAAAGCCAAATCGAAACAGCAGCAATGGTAAACGCCAGTAAGTAATTAATCCCTTGCACCAGCACATTAATAATCGTGACAAGGCGCATTTGACCATAAACGGTGTGCAAAAAGCCCATCATACTGTCTTGAGCATAATCGGCTTCTTGTTTCGTATGAGAGAATAATTTTACAGTCGAAATGTTGGTATAGCTGTCAACAATACGGCCAGTCATTGTCGAGCGAGCATCAGCTTGCTTGGCTGAAATTGCTTTTAATTTTGGTACTAACTTCCATTGGATGGCGATGTAAGCAAATAACCATAAAAGCATAGGCAACATTAGACGGACATCAGCACTGGCTATCATAACCAGCATAGAGGTGAAATAAATCAAGATGTACATCAATACATCAAGTAATTTCATCACTGTTTCACGAACTGCGAGAGAAGTTTGCATGACTTTAGTGGCAATACGACCTGCAAAGTCATCTTGGTAAAATGAAATACTTTGCTTAAGCAGATATCGATGTGCTTGCCAGCGTATTGCCATCGGATAATTGCCTAATAGAGTTTGATGCACGATAGAGGCGTGTAACCATACGAGTAGCGGGATCACTACCAGCACAATGACAGACATGCCAATTAACGTGTTACCTTCATCTTGCCATAGGGTTTCAGGGTTTTTAGTGACTAACCAGTCGACTAACTTACCCATAAACCCGAATAGCGAGACTTCTAAAATGGCGAGTGTGGCAGTCAACATCGACATAATAATCAGGTGTTTTTCAAACCCTCGGGTGTAATGGCGACAAAACGCGTACACGCCTTTAGGTGCCTTAGTGGGCTCTTCTTGAGGCAAAGGGTTCGTTAAAGATTCAAAAAATTTAAACATCAACAACTCGAATGAATATTAGTTATTGCTAGGATACCGTAACTTATGATGCAAGTGTTGAATAGATTGTGACAATCCTTGTGCGAAGTTAATCAGCATTCAGTTCCGTTTTCCGCTAGTTGTGAAGGTAAACATTGGGTAAAGTGACGTTATCTCCATCACTGACTTATCGATATATGATGACTAGTACACACAACCAGCCACATCCAGATAACGAGCTCGAACCGGTGCTAGAACCTTCAATTGCATGTTATTTGCCGAATGATGTTTGCAGACAGGCGAGGTTAAGTCGTGACGCACGCTTTGATGGTCGCTTTTTCATTGGCGTAAAAACGACAGGAATTTATTGCCGTTCGATTTGTCCTGCTTCTCCTCCTAAAGAGCAAAATGTGGTGTATTTCGATTCGGCGATAAAGGCTTCTCAAGCTGGGCTGAGGCCTTGTTTACGCTGCCGACCTGACAGTGCTCCAGAATCTAATGCATGGCAGGGTTCAAGCACTAGTTTGCAGCGAGCTATTTCGTTAATCGAAGGTGGCAGCCTTTCTGGTGAGAATGCGCAGTCTTTAACGGAATTATCAGCAAGATTAGGGATAAGCTCCCGTTATTTGTCACGTTTATTTAATCAACAACTCGGGACTTCACCTAAAAAATATGCCTTATACAGGCAATTGATGTTTGCGAAACAATTACTACATCAAACCAGTTTATCGATAACGGACGTCGCAATGGCGGCAGGTTTCAATAGCATAAGACGCTTTAATGAGGTGTTTAAATCACAACTACTACTGACGCCAACACAGCTGCGCAAAACCCAAAAAGTAAACAAGTCTGCAGAAACCAACTCGCAAGGTATTAAGTTATTGTTGGATTATCGGCCACCGTATTCATGGCAGGATATTTGGTCGTTTTATCAATTGCGTGCAGTAGATGGTATGGAGTGGCTGAATGAAACAACTTATGCTTATGGGAGAAGTTTTGCTTTTTCATTCAATGAGCAAACAGTGACAGGTGTCTATGAAGTTGTTCCTGTCAAAGGCAAGAATCAATTAGCGTTAACAGTTGAATTTGAACAGACTGAACATATCCGGTATTTACATCAAACCGTGCGATTTATCAGGCAGCGACTAGATTTAGACGCGGATATGGACGTGATTGAACAATCATTTGAGCCGCTGCAGAACTTAGGGATGAAGGTGAAACAAGGCTTGAGAATTCCAGGTACTGCTTCAGTATTTGAGGCGGGGTGTCGCGCAGTACTTGGCCAGCAAGTTAGTGTGATTCAAGCCAGTAAACTTCTCAATATACTCGTTAAAAATTATGGTGCCGTTAAGCGAGTTGGAGGTAGGGATGTGCAGTTTTTTCCTAGCGCTGAGTCCATCGCTGCAGCGAGTTTAGATGAATTTAAAATGCCTGAATCTCGAAAACGTGCGCTAAATGGCCTTGGTGACTTTGTTGCTAAAAATCCATTTGCTTGCCCTAGTAAATGGATAGATATAAAAGGCATAGGTCCTTGGACTATTGCTTATGCTCAAATGCGAGGAGAGAGTAACCCTGATGTGTTTTTGGGCGGAGACTTAGTGATTAAAAATCGAATTAAAGCCCTCTTGCTTGCCTTAAGTGACTTGCCTGATAACAACCCGTTTGCGATAGCAAATAAGGCTGAGTTTACCCCTAGGTTGTATCAAACATTCGTTAATAACCTCGCTAAGCAAGTTAGCCCATGGGGCAGTTATCTCACGTTTCAATTGTGGAGCCAAAATGAAAATTAATATGTTACCCCCTTTGCATCAATCTATTTTTAAAAGTCCTGTTGGCGATTTAAAGCTGCAAGCTTCAGTGGCAGGTTTAACGCATTTGCAAGTGATTGATAAAGACTCATCTGCCGCAAATTATTCATTTTCCTCTGAAATAAAAGCAGCGACTGGCGCAGACATTAGCCAAGCTAAACAATGGATTGAACAAGCTATTCACGAGCTCGAAGAGTATTTTTCAGGCCAAAGAGTTCACTTTGATGTGCCACTTGCTGCCAAGGGGACAGAGTTTCAACAACAGGTTTGGCAAGCGCTAGTTGATTTACCATTTGGCAAAGTCTGCAGTTATGGTGATATTGCCAATAAAATTGAGCGCCCTAGAGCGGTGCGTGCTGTTGGCGCTGCAAATGGGGCCAACCCAATAGCTATTATCGTGCCTTGTCATCGAGTTATCGGTAAGAATGGTACCTTAACTGGTTATGCTTATGGACTTGAGATGAAACAATTTTTATTAAATCTTGAAAGTCGTTAGCTCTCAATTAGAGCTAAACTATTGGTATTCAGTCAAACTTTTCGAATGATAAACTGGTGGCCGTTTAACCGCTTATTTGACCACCGATGATACTGGTACACTGCTATCGCTCAAGACTGTTTGCATATGAGTTTAAATTGGGTGTTCGGCTTTTTGATGGGAAATACCTTTCTCTAATACCGATTAAGGTTATTAATTACTCATAGGTTGCGCAATATCGCTAACTTAACCGGCTCAAATAAGCTAAAATAAACCTTACTGTTTTATTCGATTTATATTTATATTTGAGCACCCTAATTTAATGACATCAGCTAATCATTCTCCTGAAGCTTCACACAACAGTGCAGCCAACTTTGCCGAACTTGGCCTAATTGCACCCATTACCAATCGTCTAAAGGAAATGGAATATAAAACGCCAACACCGATCCAGGCGCAAGCTATTCCAAGTGTGATTGCAGGAAAAGATTTATTAGCGGGTGCCAACACTGGCTCAGGTAAAACGGCCACATTTGTATTACCCATTCTGCAAAAAATTCATCAAGCACAACAAACGGCGAAAAAAGACAAAGGCAACTTTGTTTCTGCATTAGTACTAGTTCCTACTCGTGAGCTTGCTAAGCAAGTCGCTGATAGCGTTAAATCTTATGCTGTGTATTTTAATGGTGCTATTAAATCAACCGCAGTTTTTGGTGGCGTATCAGCCAATACTCAAATGCTGTCATTGCGTGGCGGCACTGATGTATTAGTTGCAACACCAGGGCGATTGCTAGATTTGATTTCTAGTAATGCTATCAAGCTCGATAACGTTGATACCTTAGTGCTTGATGAAGCAGATAGAATGCTGAGTCTAGGCTTTACTGAAGAGTTAGCCGCTCTGTTAGCCTTAATGCCTCATAAAAAACAAACGTTATTGTTTTCGGCAACGTTCCCTGAAGAAGTGCGCACCCTTACAGATAGCTTGCTCACCACGCCAGTAGAAATTCAATTACAAAGCGCCGACGCAAGCACGTTAGTTCAGCGTGTTTTTGCCGTAAACCGTGAAAAGAAAACCGCATTACTGGCAGAATTGATTAAACAAAATCAATGGCGCCAAGCACTGATTTTCGTCAATGCTAAAAACAGTTGTAAACACTTAGCTGAAAAACTCTCTAAGCGGGGGATTACAGCAGAAGTGTTCCACGGGGATAAAGGCCAAGGTGCACGTAATCGAGTTCTTGATGGGTTTAAAGTGGGCGATATTGAAGTGTTAATTGCCACCGATATTGCCGCTCGTGGACTCGATATCGAAAAACTTCCAGTGGTCATTAATTTTGATTTACCTCGAAGCCCTGCTGATTACATGCATCGCATTGGTCGAAGTGGTCGTGCAGGTGAAGTCGGCTTGGCCATTTCGTTAATTGCACACGCTGACTTCCATCACTTTAGTGTGATTGAAAAGAAAAACAAAATTCGTTTAGAACGTGAAACCTTTGTTGGATTTGAACCTGACGAAGAGGCGCCTGAAGATGAAGACGTTACTAAGCCTATGGCAAAACCTGCAGGAACAGGCAAAAAGAAGAAAAAAAACAAAGTACCAGTGAATGTTGATATTTGGCATTCAGCTGCAAAAGATAAACAATAATACTGGCGACTTAATGGGCAGAATGCGTGATGCATCTGTTCAATGAGGCTGTCAGGGTTTTACATCCTACCTATGAAATAAGAGCAACCATTAAATATGAAGCAGTTATTTTGGTTAGTTGACGGCGTGATTGCCGGTCGTAGTGGCCCTAATAAGGATGAATGGGATTTAGCAGAATTAAAAGCCGCCGGAGTGGGCGCAGTTTTATCGGTCAATAACGGGGATAATGTTGATACTGATGAGATTGAGAAACAAGGTTTACGCTATTTGTGTACTCCTTTTTCACGCAATATTCCTCCACAAGAGGGAGATGTGGCGATTTGTGTTAGCCAAGCGAGAAAAGCGCTAGCGTTTATCAGGCAATGTGAAGCTGACAATGTCGCCGTGATGATCCATTGTCGCTCAGGTAAAGACAGAACTGGGATAATGATGGCATATTATTTAATGGATAATGGCGCAGCGCCAGTTCATGCCGTCAGCCAAGTTCGCAGTGTTCGTGATATTGCATTTAGCGCTGAAGGCTGGGACCAACTGGTGTTTGATGTGCTATACGCGCTGCAAGATTAAATTAAGTGAGGGCTAATTGACGTTAATATAGCCCTCAACAATAAACAGCTGTTATTCGAAGCGTTATAAATTGAATATAAAATAATCGAGAAAGGGAAACTTGATGCTTAAAAATAAATACATATTACTGCTTTGCTATGTGTTTGCTTTTATTGTGTCCGGCTGTGCCTCCAAGGTCGATTTTGCCCCACTTGAAAAGCAGTATAAGTTTAACCCGCCTACCGATACATCCCTCGCTAACTATATAAACTCTCAGAAAAAGCCAAACTTAACAGGCATAAAAGCTTTATCAGATGGTATTGATGCCTTTATCGCAAGGCTGGCGATGATAGATAGCGCGCAAAAGAGTATTGATCTGCAATATTACATTTATCGAAATGATGAAACAGGGAAAATACTTACCTTGTTTTTATATAATGCAGCTGAGCGTGGAGTTCGAGTTCGTATCCTTCTTGATGATCTGACGACTGCTAACCATGACGATGGGTTATTGGCTGTTGCAAATCACCCTAATATTTCTATTAGGTTATTTAATCCCTCATACGAACGTCAGTATCGTGGTTTAGCATTCTTAAGTGATTTTGGCCGCATGAACCATCGGATGCATAACAAATCATTGACCATTGATAACCTCGTAACCATTGCTGGTGGTCGAAATATTGGTGGTGAGTACTTTTCCGCCAATGAGAATGTTGAGTTTGGTGACTTAGATGTGCTGGCTGTAGGCGAAGCTGTTGATGAAGTCTCAAATCAGTTCGATACCTATTGGAATTCTGAACAGGTGCAAAGTATTCAGCAGCTTGCTGATGCAAATGAGCTTAATTCTGATCTTGAGATGCTAAAGGTAAAGGCTGCTGAGTTTGAAGCCACATTAACCCAAGGTGAGTACGTCAAACGCCTTGAAAACAGTAGCTTGATTGAGAGGCTTAAAAATAAAACGCTTGATTGGTATTGGGGAAAAGCACATGTGGTGTTCGATCCGCCAAATAAGCTTGAACAAGGCCGTGAAGATGGCATTTTACTTGATGATTTAGCTTTCTTTTTTAATCAAACTCAGCATAAGTTGTTAATAGTATCGCCTTACTTTGTTCCTGGTGATGAAGCCACAAATGGACTAATTAGTGCGGTCAAAGAAGGTAAACAAATTACCATTGTCACCAATAGCCTTGCAGCGACCGATGTCCTTGCTGTTCATGCTGGTTATCAACAATATCGTCAAAAATTAGTAGAAGGTGGCGTTAAAATTTATGAAGTTCGAGGCGATGCAACTGAGAAAAAATCGAGCTGGAAAGGGAGTAGTAAAACCAGTTTACATGCTAAAACCTTTGTCATAGATGAAGAGATAATTTTTGTCGGTTCGTTTAATTTCGACCCTCGTTCGGCCTTAATTAATACAGAAATGGGCTTAGTTATCGAGAACGCGCAATTCGCTCAAGATATATTAAATGGGATAGCCATTACTGCAGATGAAAAAGCTTACGAACTCAGTATTGACGAAGGTGACTTAGTCTGGCTTGATAACCTCAATGATAAAGTGATTTATGCTGAGCCTGGTGCGGGTTTTTGGCGTAAATTTATGGCAGATTTTTTATCATTGTTGCCAATAGAGTCACAACTTTAACTTTTCTCAATCATAAACCTAAGCTGTGATTTGCTATGCCATTTAGGTTGTGATTAACTCAATTCGACATGGTGCTGAGTGTTACTGTTTTTAGCAGAATACTTGTTCATTAGCGCCCGTTTTTTGTATCAGCTACCTGCGAATGATTATGTTAGTGTTGCTGTAAACTTAGCACAGTTGTTATTGGATGGTATATGAAGAGCAAAGCAGGCCAGTCACAAGGGTTACTCCTTTTTCATTTAACCCAAATGCAGCAGTTTGCCCTCGGTACTTTAAAAATTCGTGAAATAGTGCCTTTTAGCGCGTTATCGAAAATCCCTCGGTCTCATCCTTATATTCTTGGCACATTAACTGTGCGTGGTAAAACCATTGCCATTATTGATATGGCAGGTGCAATTGGGTTTAAACCGATCGCTAAATCTGAACAAGAAAAGTGTTATGTGATTATTACTGATTGTCAGCGTATGGTGATTGGTTTTCTGGTTCGTGGCATTGATAAGATCATTGAATGTAATTGGCGTGATATTGAAGCGCCAGCGGCTAATTTAGGTCATTCCGCTTTTTTAACCGGGGTAACCCGAGTGGATGATAAGCTAGTGCAGTTGCTGGATGTTGAGTTGCTTATGGCAAAACTATTCCCACAAGATCCAGCAACAAGCCGCGCAATGCTCACCGATGTTCAGCGTGAGCGATTAAAGCCAATGCGGATTTTGCTTGTCGATGACTCAAAAGTCGCTAGAAAGCAATTATCTGACGCCCTTGATTCAATCAACATTGCTTATGACGTTACCGCTGATGGTCATGATGCATTGACCATTATGCAAGAAGCGGCCAACCAACAAAAACCAATTAATATCTTAGTTAGTGACATTGAAATGCCGGGGCTTGATGGATACGAGTTGGCATTTGAAGTTAAAAACAATCCTGATTTGGCTGATGCCTATATCATTTTACACACGTCATTATCGAGTGAGATAAGTGTGAGTCAGGCACATCAAGTTGGCGCCAACGAAGCCTTAACCAAATTTGATGCCCATGAATTAATCGAAGCCATGCTAAGAGGGGCGAAATAACAATTTTTAAATGATTTAACCCACTGCATCATAATTAGTCACATGTTGGCTAAATGTGGTTTGTTTGGTAATAGCGAGTAATATTAGCGCATCATTTCTTCTCTAGACTAGACTTTAGCCAATTCATCCGATATATACCTATCAGAGCTTATTAAAAGCCGCACAAATATTAGAGCTTACTAAAAGCCATAAATATAATAATCATAGGTCAAGCAATGAATCAAAATCCATCTCTGTTAGCGCGGGTCGCTAGCGGTAGCTTAGTGCTACAAATTCTCGCCGGTATTATTCTAGGTGTTATTTTAGCCACTTTCTCGACTTCAGCAGCCACACAAGTTTCTTTTTTAGGAAGTTTGTTTGTTGAAGCACTGAAAGCGGTTGCACCTATTTTAGTCTTTATTCTCGTTGCTTCATCGATAGCAAATCAAAAGAAAAATACCCAAACTAATATGCGCCCTATTATTGGCTTATATTTAGTCGGTACTTTAGCGGCGGCATTAACGGCTGTGGCATTTAGTTTTGCATTTCCAACAACGTTACTGTTGGCTGGCGGTGTTGAAGGTTCTAATCCGCCACAAGGCATTGCCGAAGTGTTAAATACTTTGTTATTTAAAATTGTTGATAATCCAGTCAATGCATTATTAACAGGCAACTACATTGGTATTTTGGCATGGGCAGTGGGTCTGGGGATCACGTTACATCATGCTAGTGAATCAACTAAAAAAGTCGTGTCGGATTTAAGTGATGGTGTGACTAAGATTGTTCGCTTTGTTATTCGTTTCGCCCCAATTGGTATTTTTGGTTTAGTATCAGGCACTATCGCAGAAACGGGATTTGATGCATTAGCAGGTTACGCACAGTTATTAGCCGTACTCGTTGGCGCGATGTTGTTTATTGCATTAGTTGTTAACCCAATTATTGTGTATCTGAAAATTCGCCGTAATCCTTACCCATTAGTATTAAAGTGTTTACGCGAAAGTGGTGTGACGGCATTCTTCACTCGTTCAAGTGCGGCAAACATTCCTGTCAACATGGCCTTATGTGAAGAGTTAAAGCTTCATAAAGACACTTATTCAGTATCAATTCCGTTAGGTGCAACCATTAACATGGGCGGTGCGGCAATCACGATTACAGTGCTGACGTTAGCTGCTGCAAATACCTTAGGTATTCAAGTAGACTTTCTAACTGCTGTGTTATTGAGTGTAGTCGCGGCAGTTTCTGCATGTGGCGCTTCAGGTGTTGCAGGTGGTTCATTGTTACTGATCCCATTAGCATGTGGTTTATTCGGTATCTCGAACGACGTTGCAATGCAAGTGGTTGCAGTGGGCTTCATTATTGGTGTGGTTCAAGACTCAGCTGAAACCGCGCTTAATAGTTCTACTGACGTGGTATTCACTGCTGCGGCATGTGAAGCTGCTGAAGCAAAAGAAAACAGCTAAAGCTTATTGTAAGCATTAAAAAACCGCTCGTATGAGCGGTTTTTTTTGAGTTTACAGTTTTTCTACAGCTTAGTTAGTACATCTAAGAATATACTTAGTCGCTAAAAGGGTGCTTACTGAAAAAGGTGCGCTGCTTTTGGGTGTACGGATGGGTTATGGTTAGCATTTGCGCATGCAAACTTAACCTATCCCTTAGTGCGATAGTCTGCTCATCTGCATAAAACGCATCACCAAGGAGCACGTGGTTGAGTGCAAGCATATGAACACGCAGCTGGTGAGTTCTGCCCGTTTCCGGTATTAATTTAACTAGGGTATGTTCTGGATGCCTTTCAATGACTTCGTAATGGGTAATTGCGGCCTTGCCAGTTTCTGAAACAACCTGAAATGGCGGATTACTTTTGTCTGCAGCTAATGCTAAATCGACCGTACCTGAATCATTTTCAATTCGTCCTTTCACCTCAGCGATGTAGACCTTCTTGGTTTTACGGTCTTGGAATTGGGTTTTTAAATGAGATTCAGCTTTTTTATTACGTGCAAACACCATAATGCCTGAAGTATCGCAGTCTAAGCGGTGTACTAAAATAGCCTCGGGGAACAGCTTTTGAACACGTGTGATAGCACAATCGTGGGTTGCTAGTGCTTTACCCGGATTAGCAAGTAACCCAGCAGGCTTATTAATCACAATGATATCGCGGTCTTTGTAGCGAATATCAAGCCAAGGGATACTAGGAGGTTGGTAATCAAAAATTTGCATTAAGTGGCGTCGGTTTACAAGAATAATCGGCTATTTTAGCAAACTTTTAGCTGTGCAGTAACGCTTAAACACACAGCATGTGGGTAATAATTGCAACTTAGAGGTGAGGTGAGTATTTATGGCAGGTATTGTTCTGGTGTTTTTCGGCTGTAAATACGGCTGTATGCCATTAACTGCGGGTAGAAGGTTCTAAATGCGATTTCAATATCAACATACAACTTATCGACATCTTTGATGGCCGTTTTAAAGAGTTCTGGCTTTGATATGCGTCGGCTAACCCCTTCGATGGCTTTATTCATCCCTTGTTTAGTTTGGTAGGCGGATAACCAGTCTTGTTCGATAATGCTAGGAGCAATAAGTTGCAGCTTTTCAGGCAGCTCTTCTGTGGTGTCTAAACTGTGATATGCCTTCTTAGTAAAATCGGCAAGTGAGTCTTGATGGTATTCTTCCCAATAAAAAGCCAAGTAATGATCAAATGCTAAATCGATAAGGATGGGAGCAACTCTTTTAGAGGATTTAGGGAACAATTTAATTAAATCCACAATTATTTCATGGCTATCGGTAATTTTATCAATTTGTCTATGTAGCCAAATTCCTTGCTGAAGATGTTTTGGGAAGTGTTTTATATCGCCTTTTGCAAAGTCACCAGCGAGATTGGCTGCCAAATGAGTATCACTAATATCGGCTAGATGTAGGTGTGCAAGAAAGTTCATATTTTGTACTTTTAATTTTTGAGTTTTTCAGTATGATGCTAAACCACGCAGACAGAAATTAACCATCAATTAGCATTTTTTATAAGTCTAGAATCAATCATATAGATTTCTACTCAAATGTCATTGCTATTATTTCTAAGGGACGTTGCGACATAATAAATAATCGGTTTAAGGATCACGGATGATGAAAAACTGGATAATGTCAGTATTGGGACAGCAACCTAATCGTAAACGCACAAAAATCGAAATTGATCTCCGCTTTGAAAAGCAATCCTTTCGCCCTGAACCCCAAGCGCTTGCCGAAGACAACGATTCAATTAAAACCCATTCCGGTATCCCTGATTTAGACAGTAATGTGAGTCAATTTAAATCACCTAATTCCAAATAACGATTCACTCATAGATAGTAGACTTCATTGTATTAACGGCTTTGGCTGTTACTCGCTTTTCACTCAAGCCGATGATTAATATTCGGGCATCGGATTTACTGTGTATTCTTCAAGCACTATTTATTGCGATAAACTTGATATTAACGGCTGGTAGTCCTAGACTAGCGCCCGTTTTTATTGTCCTTTGAATAGAGTATAGATATGCGCGTTGCTGACTTTTCTTTTGATTTACCTGATGAACTTATTGCTCGTTACCCAATGGCAGAACGTAATGCATCAAGATTACTAACGCTTGATGGAAATAGCGGTGCATTAGAGGATCAGCAATTTACTGACGTATTATCAAAGGTTAATCGTGGCGATTTAATGGTGTTTAATAACACTCGCGTTATTCCTGCACGTTTGTTTGGCCAAAAAGCGTCAGGTGGAAAGTTAGAAATACTTGTCGAAAGAATGTTGGATGATAAGCGTATTTTAGCCCATGTGCGTTGCTCAAAATCCCCAAAAGTTGATTCAATCGTTATCTTAGATGGCGGTTATGAAATGACAATGCTCAAGCGTCATGACGCATTATTCGAACTTGAATTAGACGCTGATAAAACAATCTTAGAAGTGTTAGAAGAAGTGGGCCACATGCCGCTTCCGCCATACATCGACCGCCCTGACGAAGATACCGATAAAGAGCGCTATCAAACGGTTTATAATCAAACCCCTGGTGCAGTCGCAGCGCCAACTGCAGGCTTGCATTTTGATGATGCCATGCTTGCGGCGTTAAAAGATAAAGGGGTTAACATTGCTTTTGTTACTTTGCATGTCGGTGCTGGCACCTTTCAGCCAGTTCGAGTTGATTCGATTGACGAGCATGTGATGCATTCTGAGTGGGCTGAAGTCTCGCAAGAAGTTGTCGATTTAATCGCTGAAACCAAAGCTGCGGGTAATCGCGTGATTGCCGTAGGAACCACTTCGGTTCGTTCACTTGAAAGCGCAGCTAAAGCAAGTGGGGAGGCTCCTCTTGCCGCGTTCAAAGGCGATACGGATATCTTCATTTTTCCTGGTTACGAATTTAAAGTGATTGACGCAATGGTGACCAATTTCCATTTACCCGAGTCGACGTTGATTATGTTAATTAGTGCATTTTCGGGTTTTGACAATGTGATGAATGCCTATCAACACGCGATCGAACAAAAATACCGCTTTTTTAGCTATGGCGATGCCATGTTTTTAACTAAAAAAGCCCCGTAACGTTTGATTTTGATCTAAAATACCCGCCCACAGAGGTGGGTATTTTTTTGGGTTAATTTTTGCTTTAACCTTGAAGTTATCGCTAATGCCCTCATGTCTTATGCAACAACAACGAGTCAGACTGTTTATCTGGCAAGGTGAAATATGAATTTTGAACTTGATACAACAGACGGACGCGCACGTCGCGGTCGTTTAGTTTTTGAACGTGGCACGGTTGAAACCCCAGCATTTATGCCAGTTGGTACTTACGGTACTGTAAAGGGTATGACACCTGAAGAAGTCCGTGCAACGGGTGCTGATATTCTATTGGGTAACACGTTCCATTTGTGGCTACGTCCTGGTGAAGAAATCATGCGTAAGCATGGTGATTTACATGACTTTATGAATTGGCAACGTCCTATTTTAACCGACTCGGGTGGGTTTCAAGTATTCAGTTTGGGTGATATTCGTAAAATCACCGAAGAAGGTGTGCACTTTCGTTCACCAATTAATGGTGAGAAGATTTTCTTAGATCCAGAAAAGTCGATGCAAATTCAAAACTCATTAGGCAGTGATGTTGTGATGATTTTTGATGAATGTACTCCTTACCCAGCAACACATGATGAAGCGCGTAAATCGATGCAAATGTCATTGCGCTGGGCACAACGTTCACGTGACGAGTTTAATCGCTTAGAAAACCCTAATTCGCTGTTCGGCATCGTTCAAGGTGGTGTTTACGAAGATTTACGTGATGAAAGCGTTAAAGGGCTAACTGACATTGGCTTTGATGGTTATGCTGTTGGTGGGTTAGCCGTTGGTGAGCCTAAAGAAGATATGCACCGCATCCTTGAGCATGTATGTCCTCAGTTACCACAAGATAAACCTCGTTATTTAATGGGCGTAGGTAAACCTGAAGATTTAGTTGAAGGTGTTCGTCGTGGCGTTGATATGTTCGATTGTGTAATGCCTACACGTAATGCCCGTAATGGCCATTTATTCACATCAGAAGGCGTGATTAAAATTCGAAACGCTCGCCATCGTGATGATACATCGCCATTAGATGAAAGCTGTGATTGTTATACTTGTAAGAACTACTCACGTGCTTACCTGTATCACTTAGATCGCTGTAATGAGATTCTAGGTGCTCGTTTAAACACCATTCACAACCTACGTTACTATCAAATTTTGATGGAAGGTTTGCGTGGTGCTATTCAGACGGGTACATTAGACGCCTTCGTGACAGATTTCTACACCAAGTTAGGTCGTGAAGTTCCACCTGTACCAGAGTTAAAAGACTGATTTTTAATTTAGAAAACAAGAAGAGAGTAATATGTTTATTTCAAATGCATACGCAAACGCAGCAGGCACTCCACAAGGTGGCGGCACTATGGAACTGATTTTCATGCTAGTAGTTTTTGGCTTGATCTTCTACTTCATGATTTTCCGTCCTCAGTCTAAGCGCGTTAAAGAGCACAAAAACTTAATGTCAGCATTAAGTAAAGGTGATGAAGTGCTAACAAGCGGCGGCATTTTAGGCAAGATTGCTAAAATCAGTGACGACAGTGATTACGTTTTATTAAGCATTAATGAAACTAGCCAAATCACTATTAAAAAGGATTATGTTGCAGCGGTATTGCCTAAAGGCTCTATCCAGTCGTTGTAAGCCAAGAGGGCTCAGGTGTGTTAAATAAATACCCAATGTGGAAAAACATCATGGTGTTGCTTGTCATCACCATTGGTGGTTTCTATGCAATTCCAAACCTTTTTGGTGAGGACCATGCGGTACAAGTCGTAGCGACTCGTGGCGCGGAAGTCACGGCTTCAACACTATCGTCAGTAAATGGATTACTTGAGAGTAAAGGCATTGCGGTTAAGCGCGCTGAGCTCGAAGACGGGCAATTAATTGTCCGTGTTCAAAATGCTGAACAGCAATTGTTAGCAAGAGAAGCCATTGCTGAAAGTTTAGGTGATAAATATACCGTTGCGTTAAATCTAGCGCCTGCTACTCCAGAGTGGCTTGAAGCTGTTGGCGGAACGCCAATGAAGCTAGGTCTAGATTTACGTGGCGGTGTTCACTTCTTAATGGAAGTGGACATGGGGGAAGCCATCCGCAAGATGGAAGAAGCCAAAATTGCTGACTTTAGAAGTCAACTACGTGAGCAAAAGATTCGTTATGCTGGTGTCAGAAAAACAGCAAAAGGATTGGAAATTAAGTTCCGTGACGCTGATAACTTGGCAAAAGCTGAGCGCTACTTAAAATCATTAAGTAACGATATGGTATTTACCGACAACAGTGTTGGTGAAAACTATATGCTTCACGCAAATATGAGTGATGTATACCTTAAGCAAATTAAGGAAGAAGCACTTCAGCAAAACATTACGACTATCCGTAACCGTGTTAATGAGCTAGGTGTAGCTGAGCCCGTGGTGCAGCGTCAAGGTGCTGAGCGCATCATTGTACAGCTTCCTGGTGTTCAAGATACTGCTCGTGCAAAAGAAATTCTTGGTGCAACAGCATCGATTGAATTTCGTATGGTTGACGAAAATGCGGATCAAGCAGCAGCTGCAAATGGTCGAGTACCAGCCTCTTCTGAAGTATACCCTCGTCGCTCTGGCGGTATTGCTGTATTGAAAAAAGAAGTCATGTTAACGGGTGATCATATTACCGGTGCACAACCTTCTTTTGATGAATACAGTCGTCCTCAAGTGTCTATTAACTTAGATGCGAAAGGCGGTAATATTTTCTCTAACGTGACCAAAGATAACATTGGCAAGCCAATGGCAACGTTGTTCATTGAATATAAAGATAGCGGGCAACGTAATCCTGACGGCACGGTAAAAATGACTAAGATTGAAGAAGTCATTTCTGTTGCTACGATTCAGGCGCGTCTTGGTCGTAACTTTGTGATTAATGGTCTTGATCACGCCGAAGCACAAAGCCTGGCATTATTGTTACGTGCCGGTGCCTTGATTGCGCCTGTGACGATTGTTGAAGAACGTACAATTGGTCCAAGTCTAGGTGCTGAAAACATCGAAAACGGTAAAATGGCAATGATTTGGGGTATGGCAATCGTACTTATCTTCATGCTGGTTTATTACCGTGCATTTGGTGTTATTGCTAACTTAGCGCTTACTGCTAACTTAGTGATGGTTGTTGGTGTGATGTCAATGATTCCTGGAGCGGTACTAACGCTTCCAGGTATTGCTGGTATGGTACTGACTGTCGGTATGGCGGTTGATGGTAACGTCCTTATTTTCGAACGTATTCGTGAAGAATTACTGGCAGGCCGTAGTGTGCAACAAGCGATTCATGAAGGTTACGGTAACGCATTTTCTACTATTGCTGATGCGAACATTACCACCTTTATGACAGCCTTGATTTTGTTTGCTGTGGGTACGGGTGCTGTAAAAGGTTTCGCTGTAACTCTAATGATTGGTATCGCAACGTCTATGTTTACTTCTATTGTGGGAACTCGCGTAATTGTGAATCTCATGTGGGGTGGTAAACGCGTTAAGAAACTATCTATCTAAGGGAGGAGTTGACCATGTTACAAATATTTTCAGTTACCAAAATGATCGACTTCCTAAAGCATGCGAAAGTCATCAGTATTTTTTCAATGTTTTTGGTTATCGCCTCTTTAACCTCTTTAGGTGTAAAAGGGATTAACTGGGGACTTGATTTTACTGGCGGAACTGTCGTAGAACTTGAGTTTTCGAAACCTGTTGATCTACTTGAACTTCGTGCTCAGTACGAAACTGATGCCGCAAGTGGTGCCGTGGTTCAAAACTTTGGTTCAAGCCGAGATGTGTTAATCCGTTTACCTGTACTTGAGGATCTGAAAAGTGAAGTTCAAGTTGCAGCTGTAATGGATGGCGCACAAACTATCGATGCTGGTGTTATTCAAAAGCGAGTTGAGTTTGTTGGTCCACAAGTGGGTAAAGAGCTTGCAGAGCAGGGTGGCCTTGCGGTTATCGTAGCATTAATCTGTATTCTTATTTATGTATCTTTCCGTTTCGAATGGCGTTTGGCAATGGGCTCTGTAGCCGCACTTGCCCATGACGTTATCGTAACATTAGGTATTTTCTCAATTTTACAACTTGAGTTTGATTTGACAGTTCTGGCTGGCTTATTGACCGTTGTTGGTTACTCATTAAACGATACTATTGTTGTTTATGACCGTATCCGTGAGAACTTCCTTAAGATGCGTAAAGGCGGACCAAATGAAGTGGTAAATACGTCTATTACCCAAACAATGAGCCGTACCATTATCACCACAGGTACTACGCTGGTTGTTGTCATCGCCTTGTTCCTAAAGGGCGGTAGTATGATCCACGGATTTGCGACAGCGTTATTATGCGGTATTTTCGTTGGTACATATTCTTCAATCTATGTGGCAAGTTACCTTGCAATTAAACTGGGTATCTGTCGTGAGCACATGATGCCTGTTGAGATTGAAAAAGAAGGTGCTGACCAACCTTCAATGATGCCGTAAACGGTATTAATCTACAAAAGCCACTCTATTGAGTGGCTTTTTTGTATATAAATTAAGGTTTTTGATGGCTAAAGTGTGTTGCTGTTTGCCATTTATGTTCTGCAATTAGCGCTCAATTAGCACTGCTGTTGCGCTACTAAGTGCTGCACGACAAACGGCTGTAGCTGTTGAATGAATTTTATGTTGCCGTTGTGGTTGATATCAAGTTCTACCCAACCGTCTGTTGAAAGTTGTGATAAACGATTTATGTGTAAGGCAGACTTTTGTTCGTAATCTGAGTTTGGCACCCAATGTCCGTTTAATTGCACAATTCCGACTTCTGTGTGCAATCGACTGATATTGAAAGGTATCACAGTGAGGTTATTTCCATTTGGTAGTTAGCTTGCCCCTTTTCACCAGAGGTAAAGCTGCCTTTGCCGTCAATATTCGCTAGCTCTCCTTGTCCTGAATTCGGCACGATGATAAAACTACTGATTGCGACGCCTTGCTCAAACTTACCGTTATGCTGCAACACGAAACTACCAGACTTGCCGTTGATAGTGACTTCGACATTTTCATAGCCACAAAATACCGCTTGGGCATCGGTTGTATAACACATAATGTACTTGGGCTGACTGACGCCCTCAAGATCACCAGAATACATTTGGGTTATACTGGCTGATGTCTGCTTTGCTCCATCTGGGTGCTGAATATCAGTGGTTTCATCCCAACTGGTTATTTGAAAAATGCCTGATATATGAAGTGTCATACCAATCTCCTTTGAGTGCACTCCTTTAAGTACCTTGTTGAGCATATATTGAGTATAAAGTTTAATCAATGCTCGACATTAAGAACCATTTACAAGTAGGATGA